>JBEKNJ010000043.1:0-64851 GCA_049522955.1 Acidobacteriaceae bacterium | reverse complement strand
CCCGCAGGAATTGGTCCCTCTTGCGAGAGCGCCTGGCGCAAATGTTGCAGCGTCACCTGTGCTCCAATGTTGGATAGGTCGGGCCCGATGGTCCCGCCCTGTCCGTTCAACATGTGGCATTTCAGGCATCCGCCTTTGCCGCTGAACACGGCTTTTCCGTGCTCCACGTTGCCGGCTACATCGGTTTCTGATGCCGACCCCCGCATGGCACGGATGAATACGACGATCCGCCAGATATCGTCATCCGGCAGGCTGCCGTTGAAGGGTGGCATCGCTGTGCCTCCAATGCCGCCCTTGATTGTTTCGAAAATCGAGCCCTCGCTCAGCCGGAAGAATCGCCGGTCGCCCACCAGGGCAGGAGCGCGTTCCCCTTCGCCGCCGTCGATGCCGTGACAGGCGGTGCACGTGCGGTTGTAAAGGGTATGTCCGGCGGAAACAACATCCGGTCCGGTGCCCAGCGGATTCTTGATGAGGGGCGCCTGGCCGGAGGCAACAGAGACAATCCAGATAAGAAAAACAGGAAGACCCGCGGATCGAATCATCATCAAAGATCGTCCTGTTGTCCCGAGACCCACACTCTAAACGCCGGGCTACCCGCATCGCAACCCGAAAATGGAGATAGCGTGACCGCTCATGCCGCCACCCTTCCTTCCGGCGTAGAATGCGTCCATGACCATCGAAGAATTACGTGCGTCTCTGCGTGAATCAGTACCCCCGGCAAGCTTGTCCCCGTTGCTGCAGGCTCTTTGGTGGGATGCCAAGGGAAACTTTGATCGCGCTCACAACATTGCCCAGGACGACGAGTCCGGACAGGAGGCGGCGTGGGTCCATGCTTACCTGCATCGCCGGGAGGGTGACCGCGAAAACGCGGGGTACTGGTACAAGCGCGCCCACCAGCCTCATCCCGAAACATCGCTCGATGACGAATGGCGGCAGATTACGACGGTGCTTCTGCACCGCCTCGGCAATTGATATCGCGTTAAGCCTGGAGCAGCCTGGTCACGTAGGCCGGGGTCAGCGGTATCCTGCGCGGTGCGACGCCAGTGGCGTCGAAAACCGCGGCCACGACCGCCGGCGGAGCAAGCGCATTCGGAGCTTCTCCACCGGCGCCGAAGCCTTTGTCATCACGGGAGATTTGCACCACTTTGATTTCCGGCATTTCCGCCATGGTTAGAATTTTGTAGTGCCGCCAATCAGTGCTGGTTACTTTTTCCTTGTCAAACGTGACTTCTTCTTTGAGCGCCTCACTCAGGCCCATGACCAGTCCGCCGTGCATGCAGCGGTCAAGTTGCCGGGGGTTGATGATCTTGCCGCATTCGACACCGAGGGTGAATTTTGTTACCTGTACCACGCCTGTGGCCGGAGTGACTACAACCTCCGCGATACCCACCCAGTAGCCGTTGGCCCGAACCATGATGGCCACGCCGCGGCCTGTCAGAGGCTCATTCCCTGTCTTGCGCGCTCCCGGGTGAGGGGAAGGCCGCGACTCCCAAACCGCGGCGGCGGCGGTGGCGTTGAGAATCGTGATCAACCGTGGGTCCGACGTATGCTGCAGGCGAAACTGAATCGGATCGGCGTGTGCGGCGGCGGCCGCTTCGTTTATCAAGCATTCCAGGGCGAAATTTTGCTGTCGCTGGCCTGGGGTGCGCATGATCAGCCCGCGCAGCCCGCCAAACGGTGAGTCGGCGGCCAGGTTGGGCGTCGAATAAACCTGCTCCAACCGGTGTTCGATCTTGTCGTACGGCCATTCGGTCGCCAGAAAACCGCCCGCCTTGACCTCGCCGGCGGGCAGGCCGGCGAGGATTGCGCCCAGAGGACGCGCGTCCATCATGTGCGGCGAATGGAATGCGCTGTACACTGCGGTCAGATGGCCATTTGCGTCGAGCCCACCCTTGATATCGGAGAACCATGCCGGTGAGGCAACCGACCAGGCCAGATCCTCCTGCAGCGTCCACTGCACCCGCACCGGCTTTCCCGTCAGCTGTGACAGGATGACAGCATCCGCTTCCGCCCCGTCGCCCCCGAACGTCTTACGGCCAAACTGGCCGGCATGGGGCAAAAAGTGCACCACTACCTTCTCCGCCGGTATGCCCAGGATTTTGGCGAGGCGCGCACGCGATGCCTGCAGATGACCTGGCTGGGCCCAAATGCTGGCAGTTCCATCGCTACGCACGTCGGCCAGGGCAACAAACGGTCCGATGGGCGCATGTTTGATGTAAGGCTGCTCATACGTAACCGAGATTGTTTTTGATGCCTCCCCCAATGCAGCCTCCACCTTGGCCGCATCCCCTTTGCTCGCATCGGGAGCGCCCCACGGGTGCGCCCGGATCGTCTGGGTGAGATTCTCGCTTCCCGGAAGTCCGGACCAGCCGCTCCATTTGCTGCTAGTGGCGACCGACCGCAACGCGCTGACGGCCTCCCACTCATTGGGAGAGACCACGGCTACCAGGTTGCCCTTGGTCACTACCTGCGCAGTGGGGTATTTCTTTCTATCGACCTCGCCCGCTGCGATCAAGGTTGAGCCCATGGCCGGTGGCCGCACCATGCGAGCATGCAGCATTCCGGGCAAGGTCACGTCGCAACTCCATTCTGTCTGGCCGGTAACCTTGTCGCGTGAACCGGGCATCGCATAAGACGTGCCAATTACTTTGAATTCGCTCACCGGCTTCATCGGTGGGTCGCCGGCCACCGTCAGCCCAGCCATGCCCGCCCAGTCCAATCCGGTCACGCTGTCGCTGCCCGGGGAAACGAATCTTACCGGCGAGCCCGTGACCGGAATTTTGAGGTCAAGTTGTTGCCCTTTTACCAACTGACCGTAGCTGATACTCTTGCCGCCGCCGGAAACGACTCCGTTGGCAACGGTAAGCGCGGACGACGGAAGATGGAGTTGGGTTGCCGCCAGATTCAACAGTGCCTGGTAGGTGTACGCGGCAACCTTGCGCACATTCGCTGCCCCGCTGAGGAAGCCTGCGCAGTACCCGCCGTCCGGCGTCTTGTCGGTGTCGCCCATGATCAGGGTGATGCACTCGGGCTGGACCCTCAATTCTTCGGCAATCATTTGTGGATAGAACGCGCTCATGCCGGTGCCGATTTCTGCCCGGCCGGTGCGCGCCAGAATCGTGTTGTCACTGCGGATCTCGAGCCAGGAAGCGAGTTTGCCGGCTTCGATCAGGGCCTGGTCCAGGGGATTAGGGTTCGCAGCGGAAAGGCCCCGTGGCAGACCAAACGAGACCAGGAGAGCACCGCCCGCTTTCACAAAGCTGCGGCGGGTGAGAGCGGGTGTGAACATCTCCGGCTTGGGAGGCATAGTCCCTTTCAGGCAGCCATTGCCTTGGCAGCGCGCTGAACCGCGGCGATGATCGCAGCGTAGGTGCCACAGCGGCAGAGGTGAGGGGAGGGCGGCGTGTTGGTGAACGCATCCTTGATCTCGGCTACGCTCGGATTTGGGTTCTTGGCGAGCAATTGCACCGCTGCAATCATCATCCCGCTTTGGCAGTAACCGCATTGCGGAACCTGTTCGTCGATCCACGCCTGCTGAACCGGATGCAGCGTCTTGGCAGCGTCTTCAGGGCTTAAGGCCTTCTTCGCCGCCCAGGCAGCTGCTAGCCCTTCGATGGTGATCACCTCTTTTTCACCCACAGAGGAGAGGGGAGTGATGCAGGAACGAACCTCATTGCCATCGACCAGAACCGCGCAAGCCCCGCATTGCGCCAGCCCGCATCCGAAGTGCGGACCGCGTAACTTCAGATCGTTGCGCAGCACATACAAGAGTGGAGTCTCTGCAGCGGCCGATACCGCGTGTTGCGCGCCGTTCACATTCAAGATAGTTTTGCTCGGCATTTCGGCCTCTCAAGCCTTGCGTGCGGTGGCCACCAGGTACCAGGCCGGCCAGCTGAGCGCCCAATTAGGAAGCCATAGACCGCTACTGCTCCACAGAGGGATCGTCAATGCGGTGACCCCAACGGCAAGAGCAATGGCGGAGCTCCTCTTGATGTAGACGAGTTGCAAACCTCTCCGCGCTCCCCAAAGCGCAGCCGGCAAAAACAGCAGCAGGCAAAGCCGCGACAGAGACTCCACCCGGAAGCGCTCGAGGCAGAACAGGCAGGGAGCGAACGACAACGCTGCGCTGACCCAAAGCGTTCGCCGGGAAATAGCGCCCACCACGAACCCGCCTGTCCAGGCCCACCCGGCCAGCAGCAGCACGTTGCACAACAGCAGTGCGAATCCGGGTCCCACGTGGACTCCGGCATATTGTTGGTAGGCGCGGCTAACCGAGAGGGAGAACCCCATAAGAAGAAAGCTGAATGGCAATGCGAGGCCGAACGCTGCCAGCCATGGCCGCCAGTTTCTCCATAGAGCCGCCTCCCGCCTTATGACCAGCCCCAGAATCGCAACCAGCGATTGGCGGGCGTTTTCCCCGCCTTCCTCTAAGTCACCCAATACGACTTCACGTTCGTTGGGCTCCAGCAGGTGCGACACAAAACCCACCAGCCGGGACTCCGTCCTGCTCATGAAAGGCTCAGCGATCACAACGGCACCCCCAATTTATTAGCGGCCCACGATACACCGCGGCTGGCGCTGGTGATCGCGTCATAGAAGTCCTTGGCCGCCTGCACTCCTTTGGGAGTGACGCGGACCATGCGTTTCGCGCGGCCGCCGCGCTGGGCCGTGGCCTCGCCCATCCAGGTCTTCAGCAGGCCCTTGGTTTCCAGCCGATCGATGGTCGTATAGAGCGCGCCAATCGAGCACTTGCGCCCCGTCGTGGCCTCAAGCTCTTCCCGAATCACTGCCCCATAAGCCTCATTGCCAAGCCGCGCGGCAGTCGTAATCAGCAGGTACTCAAATTCACCCAACATAGTTATAGCTACATTGTGATACTAATCGCTTGTTGCGTCAAGATCTCCATGGAAAGACGGGTGCCCCACGTTCGCCAAAGCGTACGTGGGACGAAAACGATGGGCGCAGCCCAACGACCGCTTTTGCTGCATCGACTGGCAGACAAACGAATGGGCGGCTCAGGGCTGTTATTGCGGTAATCCGATCTTCCGCAGCATCGCGGAGAATCGCGGATCGCTGCGCAGATTCTTGTAGCTAGGATCAAACTTCAACAAAGTCAGGTCTTGCCCTTCACGCTCCTCGTAGGACTTCTCCAGGTATTCAAACGCCTTATCCGCTTGACCGGTCATAGCGTAACCAGCGGCTAACATGAAGGGCGAAGCACTAGCCCCTGGTTGTTGGCCGGCCTTCAGCTCAAGCTCCAGGTATTTCTGCCAGAATCGCTTTTCTCCCCCGCTCTTGAATGCTTTCTCCATGACAATCGCCTCAGCCGCCGCATGCTCAGGACTGGCCCCGCTAAGCACGTCGCCCTTTTCCTTCTCCTTGATCGACTCCTCATATCTTCCCGTCGTCGTCAGAAACCAGCTAAAGTATTCGTGCGCGAGTGGGAAGCTGGGATCCATGGCGATGGTGTGTTGGAATTGCCGGTATGCACTGTCGTCATCCCCAGCCATCATGTAGGTCATGCCCAAGAAGTTGTTTATCGGTAACGAAAGGGGATCGATTTCCACTGCCCGCCTGTTTTCAGCAATGGCTTGCGCCTTTCGCCCCATGGGCATGAGGAAGCAATTGGAATAAAACAAATGGGCATAGGGCGAGTTCGGGTTGACTTCAAGTGCCTTCAGAAATTCTCTTTCTGCTCCTGGTAAGTCAAACTCGTAATGTGATTTCTCCATTCCCAGGGCGGCGTGCGCCTCGGCGAGCGAGGGATCCAACTGGATTGCCCTCATCGCTGCCTCCCTTGCTTGCGGGAAGCTTTCGCTCGGCGAATACAGACCGACAATATTGCTGATGTTGTAGGCGTCGGCCAACCCGGCGTAGGCTAAGGCGAAATTGGGGTCTTTGGCGGTAGCTTGCACAAAATACCCAATGCTTTCTTTAATGGCGCCGGGAGTTCTTTGGTTCCAATAAAAGCGGCCTTTCAAATAGAGGTCGTAGGCCTCTGGGTTCACAATGCGCTTCTTCGATAACTCGATTTGCCGTTGCGGTGTGAGATTAGCGCTGACCTGCTCCGCGATTGCCCTTCCCAGATCGTTCTGCACGTCAAGCATGTCCGCGAGTTCGCGATCGTAGTTTTCAGCCCAAAGATGGGTCTGGTCGCTTACCCGAATCAACTGGGCGCTGACGCGAGCCTTGCCACCCTCCCGCCGCACGCTTCCCTCCAGGATGTAGTCGACCCCCAGCTCACGGCCAATCTGGCCGATGGTTTTGTCCGTGTGCTTATAGGCCATGGCGGAAGTGCGGGCGATCACTCCAAGATTTTCCGGGCTGAGCTGGCCCAGGTCGGTAATCGTCTCCTCGGTTAATCCATCACTGAAGTACTCTTGCCCCGGGTCATTGCTCAGATTCTGGAAGGGTAAGATCGCAAGCATTGCGCGTTTAGCAGGACCAGAGCCGGGGGAAGAATGTTTGCGCATGACGTATGCAACCACGGTGAGAGCCAAAACCAGAAAAGCTGTCATCAGAACAGCCGTTTTCCACGGCCACTTACCACCCTCGGGAGCAAGTGCAGAGTAATCCGGAAGACTTACTGCCTCCTCCGAGTCGGCGATCGAATTATCCTCTCGAATCCCCGCCACATTCGCGATCGCAGGCAAGCCATTTGCTGTTGTGGTTTCGGTCACCGGAGCCATGAACCGATACCCTCGCCGGGGCAAAGTCTCGATGAATCGCGGGTTGCCTGCAGAGTCGCCGAAGGCCGTTCGCAGTTTGCGGATAGCGGTGTTCAGGCCCTCGTCGAATCCCACATAGGTGTCGGCTGGCCAGAGCCTTGCCTGCAACTCCTGGCGGGTAACAACCTCTCCCGGGCGCTCCAGCAGTATGGCCAAGACACGAAAGGGTTGTTCTTGCAGCGGTAACTTTCGTCCGTTCTTGTGTAATTGGCCCGAGGCGAGGTCGATCTCGAAAAGCCCGGTCCGAACTTGGCGGCTGGAACTGGCTGGCGGGTTCATAGCTTTACCCTAACCCGCTGCCATCTTATCCCAGTTGCTCAGTTCAGGAAATCACACAACTCCTTTGCCAGCATTTTCTTAGCAAGTCAGCAGCGGGTTAGGCGCGGTCGATTGACTCCCCTGGTCGGGTCTCGCTACAAGAAGGATCGCGGACAACTACGAAGGAGGAATTATGAACAGGAAGCTATTCACAAATGCGACTGCTTTGGTTCTACTCACACTCGGTGCTGCGGGATCAGCACACGCGCTAAGTGACGTCGAAGGTTGCAACAACAAACTTCTTTACGGTCACTACGGATTCACGCTTCAAGGCACCAAATATCCCATCCCGGGCGTTTCCGGGCCCACGGGTCTCCAGGTGGGGGTGGCGATGGCCGACTTTGACGGCGACGGTACCTTCCAACAGATCGACTCGGTAACCATCGCCGGTGAACCCGCCTCCAATTTCACTCACACTCCGGCCAACGGTAAGTACACGGTAAACCCCGATTGCACCGGCACCTTTACCATCGACTTTACCGATGGCAGGCCACCAGTGGTCACGGACTTCGTAGTCGTGGAAAACGGCTCCGAGATTGACACCGTGGTCACCAGCGTCGCCGGCAAGGAAGGGATTCTTTCCTTAGGGAGCATTGGGAAAAAAGTCCGCACTTGGTAGCTCTTTTGACCACGAAAACCGAGTGGCCTCCGGTCTCGATTCTGAGACCGGGGATCCTCGCCGAAAGAGAGGAAACGATGGAATCCAGGCTGCCACTATGAAGAAGACAAGATAGGAGCGGTATGCGAAAAATCTGGTTCCTGATTTGCGTTCTGGCAGCGACATGCACTTCGTCGGCTCAAAGCGGCCCGAGGTCGTGGCAGAACCTAAACACGCTGCAAGCGGGGGAGAAGATTCAGGTGCTGGAAAGGAACTCCAGGAAAGTCTCCGGCACATTTCTGAATGTTTCCGACGCGGCGATCTCGGTGCAAGGCCAAGCGGGTTCGCAGGCGCTCCAGAGGCAAGACGTTGTTAGCGTGAGACTCATGAAAAACAAACATCGTTTGCGCAACGCGTTCATTGGGGCTGGAGTCGGCGCGGGCGTGGGAGCCGTGATCGGCGCCGCGTCGAACGACGGGTTTTTTAGCAGAGACGTGGTCGCCGGGTTTTTGGCGGCGGCCTTCCTTGTTCCCGGCGCGGTCGTCGGAGCTTTGGTGCCGGACCACAGCACGATTTACAACGTGGCTTCGCACTAGCTGCTTCGGCCGTTCCGGAAATGTGATCGCTGTTGTCGTCAAATCCCAGGTCATGTTCCAATGCTCCACGAATGAGAGATACCCATGCGACTAACTCGAGAACCTGGTAAGCCGAACCACCGCCTCCTTTGCGTCGTCTCCGCGTTCCTCTTCACTTTTAACGCAGTCCTGGCACATGCTCAGGATTACACCTCAATCGTTGTTTTCGGCGACTCCCTCTCAGACACGGGCAACGTCGCGCATCTCACGGATGCCAAGTATGGACAGCGAATTCCAGGACCCGTCGCCGACTACACCGACGGCCGCTTCACCGACGGTGACGACACCGTGCCCATTGCGCAAAAATACTTTGGTGTGTGGATTGAACAGTATGCAGCGATGCTGCCGTCCAAGCCCATAATCAGGAACTCGCTCGACGGTGGAACCGATTACGCCTACGGCTTTGCCACCACCGGGAGTGGTACCGGGTTATTCACCTTCGGCCCCTCAGACTCACTATCCGTTAACGTCAACAACATTGGCCAGCAGATTACCGACTATCTCGCGACGTCTCCTGTCATCAGCGATAGAACCCTGTTTGTCGTTTGGGGCGGCGCGATCGACATTCTTTACGCCACCTCAACGGACGATGTCATCAAAGCAGACATCAATCAGCTTACAAACATCCAGCGCCTCATCGATGCTGGAGCCACCCAGTTCATCATCCCTAACCTTCCTCCTCTTGGATTGGTTCCGCGGCTCAGCGGCAGTCCCACGACTTCGATTCCCGCGACAGAGGAAAGCGTCCTCTACAACCAGCTACTGAGGACCGGCCTCGATATCCTGCCCGACTTCAATCGCCGCAAACACCTCCGCCTAGCCCAGCTTGATGTTTTTGCTCTCTTCAACCAAATCGTTGCCTCGCCCTCCAGCTACTCGCTGGCAGACGTAACCACCAGTTCTCAGGGCATCCCCACCATTGACCCGGACACATTTCTCTTTTGGGACGACCTGCATCCCACCACCCGCGGCCACAATATCCTTGCCTTGACAGCTGCCGGAATCAGCGTAGGCAACAAGTGCTGGGCACGAATGGAAACAGCATGTGAATCTGTTTCAGCCGCCGGAGGCGGAGGCCACTAGTGGCAAGACGTTTTAATGGCTGAGTCCTGCACGCAAGGAGACCCTGACGACTCTCTGCTAAATGGAAAGGTTCAGCATGCGGTTGAGTCTTTGCACAAAAACCGCGGGATCCTGCAGCGGCACGCCCTCCATAAGCAACGCCTGATCGAACAGCAGCCACGCCGCATCCTCAGCGACCGCGTCGTCAGACCGTGCCAGCAACTTCTTGACGATCTCGTGATCAGGATTGATCTCGAGCGTCGGCTTCAACTCCGGAAGATCCTTCTGCCCCATCGCCCGCAGCATCTGCTGCATCTTCATCGAAGGTTCGTCTTCATCGGAGACAATGCACGATGGGCTATCCGCAAGCCGCACGGAAGCGCGAACCTCCTTCACCCGGTCGCCCAGCGTGGCTTTCAATTTGTCGATCAACGGCTTCAACGCATCGGCCTTGTCCGGCTCCGTCTCGTCTTTCAGGTCTTCGCTGGTAGCTGCCTTATTCACAGCCTTGAGGTCGATATCTCCATATTTCTCAATCCCGGAGAAAACAATCTCATCGATCTCATCATCAAGCAGAAGCACTTCAAGATCTTTCTTCTTATAGATCTCGAGCAGAGGCGATGTGCGCAGCAGGGAATCCCTGCCACCCGTAATGTAGTAGATGCTCTTCTGCCCCTCCTTCATGCGCGACTTCACGTCCGCGAGGCTGGTAAGCCCCTCAACCTTGGTTGATTTGAAGCGAACCAAATCGAGCAGTGCCTCACGATTTGCGTGATCGCTGTACAGCCCTTCCTTGAGCGGGCGGTTATATTCGGAAATGAACTTCAGATACAGCTCCGGCTGGTTGGCCGCAATGTTCTTGAACTCGGAGAGAATCTTCTTCACGCTCGCTGTCCGGATATTCGTGAGCACACGATTCTGCTGCAAAATCTCGCGGCTCACATTCAGCGGCAGATCCTCGCTGTCGATAATCCCGCGCACGAAGCGCAGATACTGCGGGAGAAGGTCCTTGGAATCGTCCATGATAAAGACGCGCTTCACATAGAGCTTCACCCCCGTCTTGTACTCCGCCTGGTAGAGGTCGAGGGGAGCTTTCGAGGGCACATAGAACAGCGTGGTGTAATCGAGACTTCCTTCCGCCTTGGTGTGGATCCAGAACAGCGGATCTTCCCAGTCGCCGGTGATCGATTTGTAAAGCTCCTTGTAGTCCTCGTCTTTGAGCTCGCTCTTGGAACGGCGCCAAAGCGCGCTGGCGGCATTGATTTGTTCCGTGACCCGCTTCTTGACCGACTTCTTCTCCGCCTCGTCCCACTCGCTCTTGTCGTACGTAAAGAAGATGGGGAACGCAATGTGGTTCGAGTACTTTTTCACAATCTCTTTGAGGCGCCAGCTATTGCCATATTGCTGGCCCTCTTCGTTGAGGTGAAGAAGTACCGTGGTGCCGGCGACGGAGCGCTCCGCCGGCTCAATATCGAAGCCCGTCTTTCCATCGCTGATCCATCGCCACGCCTGGTCTTCGCCGGCCCTCCGCGAGACCACTTCCACCCGGTCCGAGACCATGAACGCACTGTAGAAACCCACACCAAATTGACCGATGAGGTTGGAATCCTTCTTGGCATCACCGGAGAGGTGGGATAAAAAGTTCTTCGTGCCCGAACGGGCGATGGTGCCCAGGTTGGAGGCTAGGTCCTCTTCGTTCATGCCGATGCCCGTATCGGCGATGCTCAGCGTCTTTTTCTCCTCATCGAGCTCCAGATCGATGCGAGGATCAAACGGAAGGCTCTTGTAGGCCTCCTCCGTGAGCGTCAGGTGGCGCAGCTTGTCCAGCGCGTCTGAGGAGTTGGAAATCAGTTCACGCAGGAAGATTTCAGGATGGGAATAAAGGGAATGGACGATCAGCTGCAACAGCTGGTTGACTTCAGTTTGAAATTCTCGTTTCGACATAGACCTTCATTATCAACAAAAACCGGGATCGAAGCTAAATCGGCCTTGGCCCCGCTAATTTGAGAGTCCCTCCAGCTTCTGTTCCAGCTCCTGCAACGTTTGCACCGCGTCTTTCACTTCATATCCCGGGGGCGCGCGGAACAAAGCTGCATCCGGTGCGGTACGCGAAATTTTCTCCAGCTCCACCGTCCTCTTGCCCGAGCGCGGATCGTTCCATTCCTGCTTCACCACCAACTGCAAATCCGCCGACGTCCATACTTCGTGCGTCTTGGTGATCGGCGCACTGTTCCCAGACCGGCCTGCCGGTACGATCGTCGTGGTTCGCTTGCCCGACACTTCCAGGCCCTGGATCTGCTTCGTTCCCAGGTCCTCGGTCGTGATAATTGGTTGGGGACGTGCCGATTCCGATGGGGCTGCCCTTGTCGGTGATGCCGCGGGCCGGTTCTCGGCTGCCGGAATCTTGAAAACCGTCGCAACCTTGGTATTGTTGGCCGGATGATTCGGTGCACCCGACAACCAGGTGGTGATGGTATGCGCCACGGGATCCATAACGAACACCATCACCGTATCGGGCTCGCCATTTCGCCCTTCGGCCATACGGACTTCAACGTGCACGCGTCCCTCCGCATCCCGCGCAACGAAATGGTGTCCGTGATGCGACACAGTAGACCCGTCAGCCAGGGTCTGAACCCTGCCGTGCACCTGGACTGCCGAATAAGGTTCTCCTACGACCGGTGCCGCCAGGAGTGAACTGATCAGACCACCGGTCGCGAGCCGCTCTTGAGTCTGGCTGCCGGTCGCAGCACTTTGCGCTCCGGCGTAGTTGAGTGAAAAACCAAATGTTGCGACGCCAATCAACCAAAGCGTCAAACGTGAAGCGGACATGGCTCCCCCCGGTCGATGTCAGATTATTTTCTTCCAGTTCGTCCGATCACGGGAGAGATTCCCTTTTAAATTCATAGTTAAATCCTGCTCCCCTTAAGATGCAGCTCAGCGCTCTAAAGTAATACCCTTAAGCGGCGCTTGGGGGCTAAACCCTTCTGAATGATTGCAAAGGCAAGAGAATTATCGTCTCCCCAATAACCAAGGTGGGATTGTCGCCCCCCAACTTGCGCGTTACCGTGCACCTATCACCAGGGTGGAGGGGGCTCAGCTTATGGGGGATGTCGCAGGTTTTTCCGGTCGAACGATGACGTTTGCGCTGCTCGCTATGGCGGTTTTAGGCTCAGGAGCAGCCTCCGCAGCAACCAATGCTGAGCACAAAATGGATTGCTCGGTCTATGAGCAGCAGGAGCAGGCAAACGTGGAAGCTCAAAGGCGAGCCGATCCATCGATCCATGCCGAAAGGTTCGACACAGTTTTCTACAGCGCGAGGCGCAATTCATGCCTGGCCTCGGTCTTTTTCACCAGGGGCGATGCCACCTACGGAGGAATCCTGGATATCGCCGAAGGCAGGATGCTATGGGCGAAGAGCTATAGAGGTACGAACTTTAGCCCTGCTCATATCGTCGCAATGGACCAGGATGTGGATGACGAGATCAAAGCCCTTGAATTCGCTCCGGAAACCAGCAGCAATGCTCGCCCGCTCGATCTTCTGCCGTTGCTTCTGGACCGAACCATGAACACATTTCCCGCAATTAAAAACGCTCTGACGGAAGCGAGATAACCAGCAACCGGCAATCGCCTACTTCTTCTCCGGAACCGCCGTCTCTTTCAGGTAGCCGGCAGAGAAGGTACCCTTGCTGGCGGCAATGGGCAGCAGAGTCGGGTAGAACTGGACAAACGTCGTGTCGACCGCCGCGTGGTCGGCGTGGCAACTGTAGCAATCAGCGGTCGTTGGAATCATCTTGGCGGTCTTGCCGTCGCCGAAACCAAAAAACGCCCATTTTCCGGGAAACCGCTTTTCGTCCTTCACGTGGACCTCGATGGCCATAAGCTTTCCTTGGTAGTTGCCTTTTTGATTAATCGAGCCCTTCCCCTGCGCGTTGCGGACTTCCAGTACCAGCTCCGTCTTATCCGGCCACGTACCTGTCTTCTGAAATGCCTGGTAGGAGGCAGGGTTCACAAAGACGTTGTCAAACATATGGTGGTCGGCCATGTCCATCGACGCGGTATAACTCATATCGAAACCCGAAGTCAGGTAAACCCACTCCCGGTAGTACTCCGGGAGCTGAAGCTGCCCGTCACTGGTATATTGTGGATCGGCCTTTTCTTGCACCGGGACCGCCAGCGGAGCAAGAAGGGTTGCGACTAGCACTGTCATCTTTACGATCGTGAGCATGTGGCAGTATCAATCGCCGGCCAGGTTTAACGCTATACCGGTGGCTGCACCTTTCTGTCGATTCGCTGCATCTTTGCTTTGCCGCCAGAGCCGGGGACTACCATCTGGATATGGGCATTAGTCTAAAGCGTGCGCAGGCCAACCGCTGGATATGGATTGCATCGATCTGGTCTGGCTTCGGGCTCATCGCTGCCACGCAAACCGTTTTCGTCATGCGGGCGGAAGGCATGCATCATGCCTGGGCGCGCTTGTTCTTCACCTCGGCCTTCTGCTTTCTCCCCTGGGCCCTGGCGACCGACACAGTGATGCGCCTCGGGCGTCGATTTCCTCCGGTAAAGTTCAAACCCGTGGTGACCTGGTTCGTACACCTGGCCGCCTGCATTACCATCGGGCTTGTTTTTGCCGCCTGGTCGACGTGGCTCGACAAGGCGCTGAATCCTTACGCAAACTCCTGGCCTGAAGGGCCATTCATCCCGATATGGCTCAACAGGTACTCGAGCGGGGTCCTCTCGTCGCTGATTTTGTACGCCACCATCCTTGCCGTCGGCTATGTAATCGAGTCCCGGTCGCGACTTGCTCACGAGCAGACGGAGACCGCGCGGCTGAACGAGCAGCTTTCCAAAGCCCAACTCGACGCCCTGCGCCGCCAAATCGAGCCGCACTTTCTCTTCAACACGCTCAACGCCATTGCGGGCCTGGTACGTGAGAAAAGGAACGATGCCGCGGTCAGCATGATTGCCGGGCTGAGCGATTTTCTGCGCCGCGTTTTGGAAGACTCGTCCCGGCAGCAAGTGCCACTGGGAGAGGAAGTGGAGTTTGCGCAAAAGTATCTCGACATCCAGAAGGTGCGGTTTGTCGAGCGCCTTCAAGTAAGTGTCGATGTCCCCACCGAGCTGTTGCTGGCCCGGGTCCCGGCGCTGATCCTGCAACTCATGGTGGAAAACGCCATCAAACATGGCATCGCAAAGCGCGCGCAGGGAGGTGCGATTCGCATTGCAGCGTCTCGCGCGGCCGACCGCCTCATGGTCAGTGTGTACAACGACGGCCCGGCTGTGCGCTGGGAGAAGGTGGGCTCCGGGATCGGAATCTCGAATATGAAAACCCGGCTGCAAAGCCTCTATGGAGATGGGTTCGATGTGAATATGCAAAACCACGAACCGGACGGGGTCAAAGTAACCGTGTCTGTACCATTCAAGGAGTAATCTGTGGCGGGTCCGGGAAAAATTCGCACGGCCATCGTGGACGACGAGCCCCTGGCCCGAAGCAACCTGTCCACGCTTTTGCGGCTGGATCCGGAAATCGAAATTGTCAGCGAATGCGGCTCGGGAGTCGACGCGCCCCAGGAGATCCGCAGGGCACAACCGGACCTGCTGTTTCTCGATGTGCAGATGCCCGAATGCGACGGCTTTGACGTGCTTGAGTTGTTGGGCAAGGATGTGCCGGCTGCCGTCGTCTTTGTCACCGCCTACGATCAGTATGCGTTGCGCGCATTCGAGGCCGGTGCCCTTGACTACCTATTGAAACCGTTTGATGACGCCCGGT
Organism: Acidobacteriaceae bacterium; assembly: GCA_049522955.1. Taxonomy (GTDB): domain Bacteria; phylum Acidobacteriota; class Terriglobia; order Terriglobales; family Acidobacteriaceae; genus PALSA-350. The sequence goes on along the minus strand of JBEKNJ010000043.1, from coordinate 49,743 downwards.
TCGGCGTGGCGGTCAATCGTGCCAAGCAGAAGATAGCGCGCGGCAAAGATCAGCCCAGAAGGCTGGAGTTCCTCACCATAAAAAGCGCCGGGCAGGTGGCGTTCATCAGCCTGCCGGAAATCGATTGGATTGAGGCTGCCGACTACTATGCCGGGCTGCACGTCGGTGGGAAAACTCATCTGCTGCGACGCAGCATCGCTGAACTCGAGCAAGAATTGGACCCCGTGCTATTTTGCCGTATTCACCGTTCGACGATCGTGAACCTCAACCGCGTCCGCGGACTGAAGCTGGATGAAGATGGCGACTACACTGTCCTCCTCGAAAGTGGCACCACCCTTCGCCTCAGCCGCCGTTACCGCAAACAACTGCAAGCTCGTCTGGGCATTCGCCCCTCCGAGTGTTCATAATCAGAATTGCAGGCTTTTCCAACTTGGGCTCAGCAACAAATCCACGGGTGCCCCATATCTCGCTCGTTTTATGCGAGATGTCCCGGATTTCCTGCACGCAGCCCTGGACAAGACAGCGTATGCGCCTTTCTTTAAGGAAAGGCGCAGATTGTTCGTGGAACCCGCTAACCTGGACAGGAAATCGGGAATGTGGGATACCACTGCTTTCGACCTGCGTACTTCGAACCCAAACCGCGCTCTCAATGAGTGGAAGGCGGTTCCGTACGATTCAGCGTGTCGTAGAGCGGCTGTGCCGCGGTCAGCTCAGGATTCTCTTCTGCCACAGACACGGCGAGTATACGAATCTTGTTGTTGTTGGGCAGACGAAGTGTCCGTGCATTTCGCGGCACTTCGATTGAGTATCCAAAAAGATATGAATATTGGTACGGCTGGTTGAGCCCATCAGCAGTGTGGTAATGGGACGCATACCAAGCCACCCCAGCGGGCTTGACGAATCCAGGCTCCAGCCGCACGTAATCTTCGGGATAGCGCGGCGACGGAACCCGCCGCTCCCGGGCTTGCTCGTCGGCCGGCGGCCAGGGCGCGTGATGAGCAGAAATCGCCCAGTTACGGTTATCCTCGTTTTTCCAGATCCGCGTATCCCACTGGCCGATGAACCCACCCCAATTCTCGATGTCCAGCTTTGCCGGTTTGTTGCCAACCTCGAACTCCGCCGTCTGGTCTCCGTCTGACGATGCAGCCAGGATGTAGACGCGGTTGTAACTGCCCCGCGGCAACGGGATTGTCTGGCCCTTGGCAACGACTGCATTGGCTGACCCACTCTTCGCCGCTGCCAACTTGAACTCGACGCCGTGATAGGCAATTTGGGTGGGGAGCATTTCGGCCGGTATGGTGTTGCCTTTGCCGTCGAAACCTCCACCTTCTGTCTTGATGTCGTCATTGCCGGCGACAGCAAGATCGTAGTCGAGGCTTACCGGTTGCGAGCGCATCGCACCTAGCTTCGCCGTGGGAGCCCCGAGCCGCAACGCAAATGTGCGCGGTTGATAGGCGGTGAAGGAGGTGACCAGTGTTCCACCGCTCACGTTCGCTGGTCCCATGCTTTGGCTGGGTAGTTCTTGAGCGTTGAGCTCTCGGATCGATTCGACCGGACCAGCGAACGAAACGGCCACGTTGGCCGCCGGCTCGCCATCCAGCTCGACCATACGAAGAATCACGTCGTCATTCGCCTCCGCTTGTTTCAAAGCAAGCACCCGGATTCGGGGATTATTCAGATGAAGCAAGGAAAAGCTCTTGCCCAGCGGCCCGGCATGTTCTGTGGTTTCGAAGGCGATGAGCGGATCGCTGAGACGGTAAGCTTGCCAGTCGGTTTGCGCTTGACGCCATCCGTCCGCGTGGCCGGCCACGCCAAAAATGAATTCGTGATGACCCCAGTCCTGGTTGGATTGGTCGCTATATCCTTGCGGGCGGCCATTTTCTGAAGGCGGCATGCCGGGCGAGCGGAGAAGCGTCAGCCGGATCGTATGGTCGTTCAGTTTGTCGGAGCCATTCTTGCAGTCGGTCAGGATGGTGGTCCCAAAGCTGCCGCTCTTGTCGGTCAGGTCAATCCAGCGATGAGACGCAACTTCGAACTGCCGCTCTTGGGCATTGGGCCGCTGGATGGTGCCGAGGTCCCAGTTGTAAGTGGCGTCTTCGTTAGTGGCACTGAAGGGGAACGCCACTTTGAGATTGGCAGCCAGAGTTCCCCAGTCGATTGCGTTGCTGAACTCCACCCGGTTGCCCGCGTCGCCCGCTGAAAGACTGATTGTCTGCACGAATTTTGAGTTCTCCGCCTGCCGCGTCACTTCCAGCGAAACCCGCACCGGGCCCGCCTCTTTGATGCGAATCTGGGCTGGGCCGCCGACATAGGCACGGGGAGGCGCCTGCTCCTGGTCCCAGTCCATATTCCAGGCTGGGTATTGCTTGGGCGCATCGTTCGAGATTGCCAGGCGTATGGGGGCTGAGAGCAGCTCCTTGTTCAGGCGGGTGTCATAGATGCTGGATACATCGCCATCCTGGTTGACCTGCACGCGATAGCGCGCATTTTCGAGCGACGATCGTGTCACTTTCAAGGTTGCGTTTACCGCGGGGCTTGCTGCGGGGAGCACATGATAGACGGCATATCCCACAGAACTCGCCTGGGCCAGAAACAGCACTTTGCCGCCTTCGAGCTGCGCCGGTACCTCCTTATCGTCGGCGCCAAAGACGCGCACCGCTTTGGGCGAACCACCGGGAAACGCTACGTTCGCTTCGACCAGGTCTTCGCGAGAGATATTGAGCGGGTTATAGACCACGATCGGCGTGCCCTTGCCTTGGGTGTCGAGGCCGGAAGCGATGGCCTCACTGGCACTCGTCAGGACGCCGGCGAACTGGTTCGCCGCGATGTTGTCGTCATTCCAGGAGTACTGATAGGCGCGAGGAGTCGCGGTGCCGGCAGCGAGGTCGTGAAAATGTCCGGCCAACTCCAGGGTCCAGGCGTCGTTCAATGCTTGCTGAGGATAAGGCCGGCCGCCCATCCATGCGGCGGCCACGGAAGCCTTCTCGGCGGCGTCGGCGAGCAGCTCATTCTTGAGGATCATCCGCTTGTGGTAAGCCTGCGAAGTCAACGAACCGGCGGAGTGATTGATCAGCTCGAGATCGCCTTTGTACTGCGGCATGCGCGATGTCATCCCGGGCGCGATGTCATTGAACATTTGATCCGCTGTCGCCTCGATCACGTGTACCGGCCCTTGGCCCACGCTCACCTCCGGACCATGGGCTTCAGGTGCTCCCTCTTCCGGCCGTCCAAAGACCGGTCCGGGCGGCGGTGGCAGCACCGTCTCGCTTTTATCGACGATGGCCTCCAGCAGTTTGACTGTCGATTCCTGTGCCGCGCCGCCAACGTCGCCGGTGCCGACGTAGTGGTAGTCGGCGAACACGCCGGTGACCTGCCCATCCAGAGCGATACGCGTGACCCAATCCTGTTCTTGCGGCGGATGGTTGAGGAAACGTAACTGCTGCGGTGTGAGCTTGGCCTTCTGCTCCGCGGTCAATTGGGGCGGGGGTTGAGGAGGTGGAGGTGGCTGGCTGAGATCGGTAAATACGCTGCTTCCATAGCCGCCCGGGTTCAGTGCCGCGATAATGCTTTTTCCATCCGGGCCAGTCCAAATCCCAACATTGAACGGGATTCCTTCCGGGGTGTGCTCGGGGGAATCCGGTCCCCCTACTTTCGGCGCCGGTTGCCAAGCCGCGCTGAGCTTCTGGGTAGAGAATCCCTTCAGGCCGGCGTGCGCCAGGATGCTGGGCAGGGAAGCAGGAAATCCAAAGCAGTCCGGCAGCATGAACTCCGTGCTCGCCTTACCAAAATCCTTTCGGTAGTAACTGTTGCCGTACAGGATCTGACGAAAGATCCCTTCGGCACTGGGAAGATTCACATCTCCTTCTTCCACCGATGAACCTGCTGGAAACCACCGGCCGGCGGCCACATATTGCGTCAGTTTGTCGTAATCGCCGGGAAAGTACTCCTTCATCAGCCGGTACCGGTTCGAGCCGGTCCAGTTGAAGACGTAGTGTGGGTACTTATCGATGTAGTCGAAGTTCACCCGCATCGTTTTCAGCAAATACTCGCTGATCGTTTGCGGCATCTCCCAACGCCACTGTGTATCCAGGTGAGCATATGGGACGACAAAAAGGGTAGGATCCCTGCTAATATCCGGGGCCTTCATCGTCTGCCCCTCGACCGAAGGCACAATCAAGCAAGCGGCGAAAACAGCCAGCAGCCCTGCAACCCAACTCTGCCTCGAAGCTCTACTCATTCTTTTGTCCGTTCCGAACAGAGGTGTCATCCCGACCGGAGCGTAGCGGAGTGGAGGGACCTGCTGTTCGACGGACCTTCCCTGGAAATGTTTTTCGACAGAGTGTAACGGAGCGGAGAGACCCGCGGTCCCATCATCCGCTAGCCAATCTTTATTGAAAACGCCCCCATACCCTTTGTCATCCCGACCGGAGCGTACCCGGATTTCCTGCCACGTTGCACTGGACAAGGCCGCGTGTGCGCCTTTCTGTAAGGGAAAGGCGCATGAAGTGCACCAGCGCCACCAAGTTCTACAGGAAATCCGGGGTAGCGTAGTGGAGGGATCTGCAGTGCGCCCCTCGGCCTTCCCGAATCTCCCGTACCAAACCCTTACACCCAAACCGATCATTGTTACGATTAACCGTCCGTCGTCCGACTTCCGAATAGTCCGCAACATTTGGCCCTCCCCCCGTTTTGGCACATAAAAAGAAACTCCCGCACAGCGCTGCTGTCCGGGAGTCCCTTACCTTAGTAGCCCACCTAGAACTGATAACGCAGCCCCACCTGCAAAGTCCGCGGATTGCTAGTGGTCTTACCCGTCACCTCCCCGAACGTCGGTGCAGTCGGAGTATAGTTCGGCGAATTCAAATTAGGATGATTAACAAAGTTATAAGCCTCGGCACGGAACTCGAAACCATTTTCCCCAAAAATAGGAAACGCCTTGCTCATCGCGAGATTCCAGTTCACCAGCCCAGGTGCGTAAACATTGTCGCGAATGCCCTTCTGCAAATTAAACGTCCCGGGAGCAGGCGCCGTCCAGAGAGGCGTTCCGCTGCCGGTTGTCGTAGCGAACCACTGAGGGCTGCCGGTAGTACCCGTAGAGCCGGCAAAATGGCCCAGATGCTTCACCCCGCCATGCTGCACCCAGAACTGGCCCACGGATCCTGTCGGAATATTGGGAGGATTGCAGTTGAAGGTGCCAGTTTCTCCCACGCCGGCGTAGTCGTTGGCAACACCGACGGAGCAGGGAAAGCCGGTCTGCATTTGCGTGTTGCCGCTAATCTGCCATCCACCCGCCACCTTGCCTAACAGGCTCTGCTGTCCCTTGAAGAACGGCAGCACATACAGGTAGTTGATGATGAAAACCTGGCGGACATCGTATTCCCCAGGCCCCCACAGATTGGATGTGTCGTAGGTGTCGGGAACTATATTGTGGTAATTCGAACCGTTGTCCATGTCCTTGGCCCAGCTGTACGCCGCGCCAAATGTCGAACCGCTGCCGAATTGCCAATTCCATCCAACTTGTAACGCATTGTAAGACTCGCTGACACCGCTTTGCGCTTGCTGAATGGAGCCCAAACCTCGATATGGCCGGAGATAGTTTACGTTGACGCCCGGATTGTTGGTCAGCGAACCAGCCGTGGGTTGGTTGATGTCAAACACGTTCCAATTATGGAGACCGCGGGCCCCCACATAGGCGATGGTCGCGGACGAGTGCCGCCCCGGAAGTTGCTGCTGGATAGTCGCGTTCCAATTCCACCGTGTCGGCGGTATCAGGTGGGCGTTCATCGAAGTGACCGTTATGACAGGTTCTACGGTGCTCGTTACCCCGGCGCCGGGATTGTCGACCGAAATGTTGTTGACCACGACCGTCGGCTGGAACGGAGAATTGCCGCCAGGGAAAATGTTGTCGATGATCCCCTTATTCTCCACAAATCTTCCGCCCCCCAGGCGGACCACCGTATTTGGATAGAGCTGATAGGCGATGCCGAGACGTGGCAGCACCGCAGTGGTCGTGTGCACGTAGCCCTTGGGCAGGTTCGGGGCGAACAGGCCGGTGCACGGTTGGCCGGCGCAGGCGTTATTTGCCGGGTTCGCCGCAGGCACGCGATTGCCGGCAAGGGCTGAGCTGGGGAATTGCTTGAGCCCTGGAATCACAATACCGTTATAAGGATTCCCGGTGCCCAGCGTGACCAGGCCCGTCTTTGGACTTACCTGCGGAATACTTGACGGATTGAACGAGGCTGCATCGAAGTAGACGGCATTGCCCCACTGCGCGTTGGGAGGAACAATCGTGGTGATGCGAAGACCATAGTCCAGGTTCAGCTTGTGAGTAACCTGCCAGTTATCCTGGACAAACTCCTCAAACAGCTTGCCCCGCCAGACCGTGAATGCCTTGGGGCCAATCTCGGTATATTGGTCTGCCAGGCCGAGTGCCAGGTTGGCTATGCCGACGCCCGACGTAGCGCCGTAGCCGGTCCGTGGGTCGGTGAATAGAAACGTGCCGTTCTGGTTGCTGGCCCCGTTCGTAACCGTCGAGACGTTGATCTGATCGTTGTCGTTCTCGCCCGCATAGTCGAAGAAGAAGCCCCCCTTGATCGTGTGGTTCGCCCACACCTTCGTCAAACTGTCGGACGCCGCATAAATGATCCCGGATGAGTGGGACGGATATGGCCCACCGGCGATACTGGAGAAAATCGGGAGGGTGGCAGTAGGAATTTTCTGCTCCGAAGCTTTCGTGCCGGGCAGGATGTAGGGAAAATCGATCCCGAAGGCTCCCCGGTTATAACCAGCCCCTCCTGGCGCCGCGTCGATGTAGACGTCGTCGATGCTGACGCTGGTGTGGGCCTCGTTGATCATGGTCGGGCTGATCGTCCAGACCCAACCCAGGGAGTTCGTTTGGTTGGGGCGCTCGAAAATGATCGGAACCAGGGGATTGCTCTGGTTGTAGGGGGAGAGCTCGTAGAACGTGTCATCGGAGCGGCGAAACAAGAGGTGCTGATTGGTCGTGATCAGAAGGTCGCCGTTGATTTGGCCTTTACGCTGATTTTCCGGTTGGGGCAGCGAGCCGGCATAATTCTGCTGTCCCTGCAGAAACCCGGGAGTGGGCGAAGGATAGGAGTTCAAGATCCCAATTCCATTCGTACTCAATTGGGACTGGGGAATGATGTTGCCCGGATAGGCTACGCAACTGGAGGCCCCGACTGACGGGCAGGTCCCGGGCTCATAAATTTTGGTGCCGGCCGGGTACCACGGATTCGTGCTGAGCAGCTCGCTGAAGTTCCCCTGGCGCATCAGCGCCGTGGGCACGATCATGTTTTGCGTGGCTGCAAAGCGGTAGCGGATCCAATCCTCGTTGATGAAGAAAAAGAACCTGTTCCGCAGGCCATCTAGGATAGGCACCTTCGGCGCCCAAACGGGTCCGCCCACGCTAAATCCAAAATTATTGTAAACAAAGGGTGAAGGAAACCGGGTTGCCGGGTTCAGGTTCCGCGTCCAGGTGTTGGCGTTCATCGCCGAATTACGCAGGTACTCGTACGCGGTGCCATGGAAGTTAGTGGTTCCACTCTTGGACACAATGCGAACCTGGGCGCCCGATGCACCCCCGTACTCCGCCGAGTAGGCGGCTGTAATCACTTGCATTTCCTGCACCGCGTCGACATTTACGCCGGCGATGATCTCTCCGTCATCTCGCGTGCGAACCGCCGGAGCGCCATCGATCGTGTACAACGTATCCTGCGGGCGCGCCCCGTTGATAACGAAAGAGTCCCCACTGTTGAATGCGAAGTTAAAGTCGCCCAGGGTTGCCGTGCTGACGACGCCGGGTAGAAACTGTGTCATGTAGATCGGGTTGCGGCCGTTCAACTCCTGTTTTTGAACCTGCTGTCCGGTGATCTCACTTTGTACCGCTGCGGACTGAGTCTGCAAGAGTGCAGCGGTGGCCGTCACTTCGACCGTCTGGGTAGCCGCTCCCAGCGCCAGCACCGCGTCGATAGAAATGGTGCTGTTGGACGCCAGCACATTGTGTGTGCTCTCGAACCTTTGAAAGCCCGTGGCCTCGGCCGACATGGTGTACGCCGTGGGAGGCAGGTTCGGGACCGCGTAATGACCCGACCCATCGGTTGAGACCGTTCGGCTTTCGCCCGTTCCCTCATTCTTGACGGTTACTTTTACATTGGGCACGGCCGCGCCGGAGGAGTCGGACACGAATCCAACAATGGAACCTACGTCATTTTGTGCCAGCGCGGGCACAGAAAAGAATACCGAGATGGAAAACGTCAGCGCGGCACAAAGACAGAACACACCTGCGCCCAAAACTCGCCTGGCTATCGGATGAGTAAACCCTGACACGGACGAACCGCGCCCACAAGAACGTGGAGGAATTTCATTCGCTGACATGATATTGGCCTCTTGAAAAGACTGCAGTGGGCTCATGTTGACCCTTCCACAACCTGCGTGGCTAGGGGTCTACCCTGTGTTTACACCGAGACTTTGACGAGTGGATGCCAACCGATCCCCATGTCTCCCGGAATGTGTATCGGCACTGAAAATTTCCGTAGATTTTAAATAAATCACTGACAGACAACCGCTTAGCTACCTTTTATCGTCTGTTCTCGTTAGATCTGTTACCCTTCCGTGCGTGGACGCTATGAACCAGAGCAACGTCTCAGTTCCAGATTTCGACTCGCCTGCGAAGGATCCAGCCCTTAGTCCCGAATTGCCGGATACTTCTACCTGGAAATCCGTTTTTGATCTTTCTGCTGAGCCTCGCTGGCAGCTGGCTCAACGCATCGTCGCCAGCCGCAGTTTTGCGAAATCTGTGTTGCTCTCGCGCTTTCTACTCTACGTGTGTGAGCGCGAGATTACCGGAAAGACCGCCGAGATCAGCGAGCATCAGATCGGTGTTCACGTCTTTGGACGGCGGCCGGGGTATCACCCTGGTGAAGACAATATAGTAAGGAACTACGCCCGACAGCTCCGCCATCGTCTGGACCAATATTTCCTGGAAGAGGGCAGACAGGAGGAGCTTCGCCTCAGCATCCCTCGCGGCAAATATGTTCCCGTCTATTCTCCCTACCATTTTCAGGAGCGTCCGTTGCTTGTCGTCCCGGAGCGCGAGACGGATAGCGGTGTCGTTCTGGAAACCCTGGTGCCTGCAACGCCCCCTACGCTACCTGTTCATCCGGCGCGGCGCCGTTCGTGGTTTCTGCTTGGCGGAGCTTTTGTACTCTTCGCCTGTGTGGCGATTGCATGGATGGTTGCCCATCGTGCGCCCGCGTACGCAGCAGATCCGTCACACCCTTTGTGGGCGGGACTTTTCGACAAGAGCCATCAGACCCTGATCGTCCCCTCGGACGATGGAATTGTCATGATTCAGAACCTGACAGGTCATCTGGTTCCTCTCTCGGAATACATCAATCGCGATTACATGTCTCTCCAGAGCCCCTACAACATCGATGCGCAGAACATGAAAGACCTGGATGCTCAACGTTACACCAATGTTACAGATCTGAATGCGGCGATGAGGTTTTCCCGTCTCCCCGAGGCGAACGCCGGTCAGCTCACCGTGCGGTATGCGCGCGAGCTGCACATGGGAGACCTCAAGGATGCGAACGTCATTCTTCTCGGATCCAGTTTTTCCAATCCGTGGGCAGAGCTGTTTGAGAAAAGCCTCAATTTCGGGTTCTCCTACCAGCCTCATCCGAATGCCTCTCTGATCGTCAACCGGCACCCATTAGCTGGGGAACTCCCGGTCTACGAGAATGACGCAATCGGGCCGTCGCATCGCACCTATGCGGTCATCGCCCTGGTTCCCAATCTAAGCAATACAGGCTGGGTTTTGCTGGTAGAAGGACTGACCATGGCCGGAACCCAGGCTGCGGTGGACACCCTCTTCAATCAGGACGCAATGCGGCCGCTCCTGGCACAGTTCAGAAATCCGGACGATTCTCTTAACCCCTTCGAGATCCTGATTGAGACCAGGAGCTTCGGCTCGGATTCGCCACAAGCAACCGTGGTTGCTACCAGGGTATACAAGAAGCATTCCTGAGTCTTTTGTTTCATTGCAACAAATCAAGGAGTGGAACCCTGGCTTTTTCTTTCCCGGCAACAAATCAGGGGGTGCCCCATATCTCGTGTAGTTACGAGATGTGGGATACAACAGCGGTTGGTCCGAAATTGTCTAGGGTCAAGAGCTTCGCCATGAGTAATCAATCCTTCGATGGAGTTTCTGGTCCACCTACTTCACCCCTTTATCTGGATCCCAGGCGCCTTGCAATTTACGTACATAGACCATCTGCCCGATGTGATAAGCATTGTGCGTTCCGACGTGTGCAATGCGGGAGGCCCACAACGAGACCTTTGCATCATCTGCGGCTTCCACTGCCTCCTCCCACTCCGTCATCACCTGGTCGAGTTGCTTAACGGTTTCATTCCAGCTCTTTGCATCGAAGTTGTTGAATGTCTCGTCGTTGTTCCCATCAAACTTCGCCGGCTGCTCGCCTTTGAATTTCGCCAGCGACTCACGGTCCCAGAACACAAGGTGATTGGCCAGTTGGCCGACGGAATGATTTCCACTCTTGTCAGTCCAGCTTGCCTGTGCCGGAGTCAAACCTGCGACCGCGGTATTCGCCGGTACAAACCACTCGGCCTTGTTATGCGTCGAACGCAGCTGTTCCAGCAGAACAGCCTTAAGGGTCATTGGCTTCTCTGACTGCGCAAAGGCAAGGCTCGATAGCGACAGCACCATACCCGCCACGGCTAGCTTCATCTTGATCTCCTAATTACTTTTTCAATCAGTCGTGTCCATCATACGATCGCGCAAATAAAAAGGCCCGCTCGAGGAGCGGGCCTTGCTGTCGGGTTTGAGGCTTGGCTCTAGCGGTGACCGCCGCCGCCGCTGGGGTGACCGCCGCCTCCACCAGGGTGGCCTCCGCCGGAAAATCCAGGAGCGTGTTCGCCGCCACCATCATGGCCGGGATTGCCTACGTTGCCATGCGCATCATGCGCCTCGTTGGCGTGGAAATGGTTGAACGCCGTCTCTCCGCGCTCTGGCATTGGGCCATGATAACCGTGACGAGGATCGTAGCGATTGTCGACGTGGCCATAAAACCCGCGCGGACCGTGAAACCAGGGTCCAGCTCCGATGAATAGCCCGCCCACGAACCAATCGGGCCCATAAAAGCCATAGGGTGCGCAGTTATAGGGAGCGTAGTCGAAGTACCCATATGGGCAGACCGGCGCCACCCCGATGTTGACGGACACCTGCGCCGGCGCACCCGAAAAACCGCTCAACATGGACGCAGCGAAAAGTGAATAAACAATAACTTTCCAATGACTCATCAATTGCTCCTCCAATCCCATCTATTAGATATCAGTCCGAGGCTGCGAGTTGTGCGCGACTGCAAAACTAAAGTGTATTAGCCGAAAGATAGCCTGTCTCATTAGCCGAGCCACCGGGAACAGACGGGGGCCCCCAGTTCGCCCAAGGCGTACCGGGGCTGAGAAAGATGGGCGAAGCCCAACGATCGCCTTTGACCCCACAGGCCGCACTGAGCATTTGAATCGCATCCCTCTACTCGTATCCGGTCCAAACCGCCGGCAAACTATCCAGCAGGGTATTCTAAGCAAGTTAACAATTTGTCCGGCGGCGGAGCCGCTGCAACTCGAGGAAACCATGGCCTCATTGATCGACGCCATCGATGTAAAGCGCAAGATGTTTGTCGAATTTGAAAACGCACCCTTCCACTGCCTGGAAGCGGAAATCTCTACGCCGACTGCCAGGGGTGGCCAGACTCTGGTCCGGCTCAAGATGCGTAACATGCTCACCCGCGCGGTTTTCGACAAGACCTTCAAAGCCAGCGACAAGTTCAGGGAGCCGGACCTGGGGACCGTCGAGGCCTCTTACCTCTACAGCGACGGCGACGGTTCCTATTTCCTGGACCAGGAAACCTACGAAACGATCACGCTCAGTGAGCAAATGGTAGGGGACGCGCTGGATTTCCTGGTGGAAGGGACAATCATTCATATCGATAAGTACAACGGCAATCCCATCGGGTTACAGTTGCCGGCCCAGGTGGAACTGGCTGTCACCTACGCCGAACCTGGTGTCCGTGGCGACACGGCGAGCGGAAGCGTGACCAAGCCCGCCAAACTGGAGACCGGCATCGAGATTCGTGTTCCCGTTTTTATTAAGGAAGGGGAGAGGATTAAGGTGGATACGGAGACCCGCCAATTCGCCGGGCGAGCTTGAGCCACTCCACTACGCTCCGGACTTCTTATTGAACCCGGTGGGAGCCCTCTGCTTTAGCAGAGGGAAGCAACGCTTCAGCGTTGCGAGAAAAAAATCGATCTTAATCGTGCGCTTTAGCGCTGGCCTCGGTAAGCCCAGGGCGTGAGCTCCCTGATCAACCCTCCATTGGAGCCGGCGCCAGTCTGCCGTTAGGCGTCTTCTCTCCATCCTTCAAAAACTCCGGTCTTGAAAACTCGCGTCGCGCACGGCGAAGCAAGTCCGATTTCATGGCCGCGGCAAAGCGATGATCGTAGACATAGGCCGAGATCGCAACCCGCATCTCGCGGGCCCGCTTGGGATCCTCCGTCAGTTCCGTCTCGATCGACCTGCCAAGATGGGTGTAGGGACAACAAACCGCGATCTCCCGGCACATACGCAAGGCGCGATCCGCATCCGCGTCGGCGGGGAGGGTCATTTCGGCCGAAACAACGCATTCGGCCACGCCGGCGTTTGCGTTGAAGATTGCCTTGGTAAGAACCGCCGAATTCGGGATAGTGACCAGCACGCCGCTGTCGGTCATAATGCGTGTGCTGCGCAGCCCAATCTGCTTTACTTCGCCTCTCCCTTCCCCAAATTCCACCTTATCGCCGGTTTGAAAGGGCCGGTCCACGATGACTACCAGGCCTCCAATCAGATTCTTGATGAGATCCTGCAGCCCCAGGCCGATTGCCAGGGCTGCAGAGCCTAACGTCGCCAGAAAAGCATCCCTCGAGGGCGCCAGGATCTCCGCGGAAATGAGCAGGGCCGCGAACCAGATCGCTATGCGTAGTGGAGGTTCTATCTGGCGTAATAAGAAGCGCAGCCGCGGGTTGTGCTTTTCCAGTCCGTTAAGAACTCCGCGCAGCCATCGAAGCAAAGCCCAGGTGGCCCCAATCAATAACACAACGAAAAGGGTTTTCCCGGTAGACAGATGAGCCAATACGCTCGATTCGCTTTGCGGGTTGAAGCCTGATAATGCGTGTCCCTCACCGGGCATAGGGAAGTCTCCTCAAGTCAAGTAAGGTTGGCTCTCCGTAAGAGATCATTCACAAACCGCTGGGCCTCTGGGCGGACTCTCGACCCGGGATGATCTGGATCGCGCTCCACCAGGCCAAGAGCGGACAACCTCTCCATCCGGCCACGGCTGGCCGCAAAGGGTTCGTAAAGGAGTTCCGCCAGCTCATCTTCGGTCAGGGAACCATGTTCCTGAATGACCAGCAGCGTAAAGTGATCCTCCTGTGCGAGTTCGCTCCGGAACCGATTAAACGAAGGATCGAAGGGTTGACGGATGCGAATGGTGTCGCCCTCGACGCGCTCGATGGAACTGAGCCAGAGCTCAAAGGCGGAGCGAAAAATTCCCTCCGATTGCTGAAAGAGGGAATCGAAGAACATCTTTTGCGGCGAGTCCTCGAGGCCGACCCAGTGCTTGATGCGGTTCAGCTTAGGATCGCCCGCCTGGCGGGGGGCGAATTCGAGCCGCAGGCCGGAGAGGCGGTGTCTCTCCAGGATCGCGTTCTCGAGATCCTCACGGGAGATATTCATAGCATTAATACGATGAGAAAAGACTCGATGCCATTGTGTACCCGCGTCCAGCGCACGATACGACCGGTCGTTCATGACCAGGATCCAGAGCGTGGTGGAAGCCGTGCGATGAACCAGATGCATGAGATGGTGCGCAGCGGAAAAGCCACCCACCTTTCGCAGGAAAATCCGTTCGGTTTCCTCCAGGATCAGCACGCGTCGCTCTGCGGCAAAGGCTTGCTCGAGGTCAGCGTCCTCAGGCAGATGCAGCAGCTTGCGCAGAAAGTTCTCCAGCTGCTGCGGGGTGAGCAGCCGTTCATGAAACTCCGCCCGGACCCATAGCTGGCCTTGAAGTGCATCACGGGTGGCGCAATTCAAAAGACTGCTTTTGCCGCTGCCTCGGGCACCGATCAGCAGGCAAGCTGCGAATCTCCCGGCCGCCCAATCTTTCACCGCCTGCTCGAGGCCGGCGAGTTCCTGATCCCGCCCCACCAGGAAGCGCCGATCCTCGACCGGAGTTAAGCGGAAGAGCAAACGATAGAGCGCGGGAAGCTCACTTTTTGCCACAGGCAAAGCGAGCGTGTCACGCAGAGTGGTTCGGCGCACGACAGCCGGGAGCGAAGGGTGCGCCGGAACTCTGCCCCCAAGGGTTTCCATCACGCCCTCCAGGCGCGCCTTGGTCCATCGGCCGGCTTGTTGCACACCTTTCTGGCCCCGCAGTTGCCCTATCTCCACCACCGTGGGCAGCAGCGCACGAGCCCGCGGCCGGAGCGCAAGAGAAATCCATCCATATTGTTCTCCTTCGAGAACCAGGAAGCTCTTCTGCTGCCAGCTGCGGAATGCACCGGAACATGCTGCGTCCAGTTCTTCCGGTTCATTGAGAGAATTGGTCTCGTCGGAAAGCGAGGCGATTGCATTGTGGCGAGCTTCCGCCAATAGTTGGGGCGCCTCGTTGGGACGGCTGGAAGACGCCTCGCTCCAATAAACGATCATCTCCTTCGCCTGCTCTACTTCGCGGACCCTGCGGGCACTGAGATCCCACGACTGTTCGATGATGGCCGACATCGATGTCCGGGCGTAACTATGGAACGCTTTCAGGAAAGACGAGCGAACTGCAACCGAGTGCAAGCGCGGGAGCGAGACAGACGAAGCCAACAGCTCAACTCGTTCGGGCAAACGTTGTTTCGCCTCGGCTTCGACTGAGCTACTCCAAGCCCGCAGCCTCTCCTCAGCGGCGACGAGCGCAAAGGTGCCTTCGGAAACGGCGCCTTCTGGCCGGGCGCCATTTTCCAGCCAGGTAAGCGTAGCCGCTCGATAGGATTGGAGTGCCTCGCGTTCCTTATACACGTCGTTCATTAGCCCATCGGTGGCCCCGAACCAGGTAAGGGTCAGATCGCGCAGGGCCAGTTCCAACTCGATGGTTGCGAGCAGAGCCCGATGTTGCCGCCACCATGTATCTCTTTTTGTAGCTTTAAGTTTGGGGATATCCTTCCCCTCCGCATGCGACGCGGCTTGGGCCCAGTGGGTATATCTCGCAAAGGTCGCCACGGCTTGCTTGTTGTAACCGTCGTGTTTCCTGTTCCAGGCTTGCCATTCGGCCGGATGATTCCCGGCACGCCAGATCCGCCAGGGCTCACACAAGTCGAGAGCTGCCAGCGTGGCCATGCTCTGAAATTTCCGATCAATGTTGCTCCGCGAAGCTACCGCGGCGGGCGCGATCTCCTGATCGCAAGAGTGCATAGATTCCAGGGCATTCTTGATGGGCTGCAGTTGAAGAAATCGTCCCAGAGGTGTGGTCAGCAGCGCCCGCGTAGTCTCCTCGTACTGATCGCGAGTAGCACGCAAGTTACCAACCAACGTGGGAACTTGTTGCGCCGCGGCGGAGGCTTGCGCAATGGCCGCGCTCAAATCGGTGATGTCCTGCCACGCCGTTCGAAGTTTGAGCAGGAGTCGCTCGGGTGCGCTGCGTGTAGGCGGTGTAACTGGCTGGGAAGATATCGCCAAGGTATCCTTCTACAAATAGCTCAGATTACTAACATCAGGAGATCCCTGATTTAACTAGTCGGACGACGCCCGAAACCCTGAAATGAGTACTATACTCGCAGTCGATTGATAGAGCGTCCTCGAACCTGCACTTACTGAAAACGTTCCAAACAGACGTGTCATCCCGACCGGAGCGTAGCGGAGTGGAGGGACCTGCTGTTCATCATCCGCAGCACCGAATCTGAATGGAAGCACCACCCTCCCCTTTGTCATCCCGAGCGTACCCGGATTTCCTACTTCACCGCTCTCACTGGCGAACACTTATGTGGTTCTCTCTAAAGAGAACCACGCGCAGCTGACCGAAGCCGCAACTCTCGACAGGAAATCCATGGAAGCCGAGGGATCTGCAGTTCCGCGGATTTCTCCTGGAAATGCTTTCAATTTTCACCCCATGGAAAGTTTCTCCACCTGGCCTCCGGCTCCTGATTTGGATAAAAACCGTACACGCTGAACCACAGCCACTGACAAACACGCACTGCTATCTCGAAGCCAATAACAGAAACAACTTCGACAGCAGCGGACCCGACTGGAGTTATCTCCATTAACATGCGATGAAAGGCGGAGCGGGAAACCAACCTGCTGCGCGATTACCAAACCGATTTCTATTCCGCCGGCGCTTTTCGAACCTGTGATCGCGTGCACACTCTGATGAACATTCAGATGACCCTATCAAAAGAAGTATTGTGAATAAGCATCACGTGTGGTTGCGAATTTATTACATTCGGCTTTACGCTTATCTCGAAATTGGAACCCCGGTATTGTGCTTTCAAACAGAGGAGACAAAACACCGTGCAAAGTTCCTATCTTGCGACCATTGCTGAAGCCATTCCGGCGCCAGCTATTCAGAGTATCGCCAGCCAGTTTGGCACTTCCGAGCGAACCATCCTTGACGGTGTGCAGGCATCCATCGCCGCGGTCATCAGCGGTCTCTCGCAGAAATCCGGCGATAAGACCTTTCTTAGTCAGGTTTTACAAACCGCCCAGGCGACTCCGGAGACCGGCCTTGCGACTGCGCTCTCCAATGGCGCACTGGCCAATCCTGCGTCCAGCTTTCTGACGGGAAGCAGGCAGTTTCTATCCAGCATCTTCGGCGATAAGTTGGGTGGCCTGACTGATGCAATCGCCACCCACACAGGCTTACGTTCGGCGGCGGCTACCACGTTGCTGGCATTGGGCGGTCAGACAGTTCTGGGCTTCCTGGGCAACAAGGTTCGCGATGGCAGCGTGAACGCGAGCACTTTGCCTGCATTCCTCGCAAAGGAGAGCAGCGCCTTGCTGGCCATGCTTCCCGCGGGTTTCTCGACGATTACAACCGGCCACCACAAGATAGAGGTCAACCCGGTCATCGCGCAAGCAGTGCAAGTGGAAAAGAAAAGTTCGATTTGGCTTTGGCTTCTTCCTCTGCTACTCGCCTTATTGCTCGGTTTCTGGTGGTATCGCTCGCATCAAACGCCTGCGCCCGTAGCCACAGAACCCCCGCCGGCCCCCGCTTCACCTACAGTAACCTCTTCAACCGGCGCCGATTTAGGCGCGCTCGTTGGTACCAAACTCCCCGACGGAACAACCCTGCAAATTCCCCAGCGTGGTGTGGAAGGCAAACTGCTCGCTTTCATCCAGGATCCGAATCGTGCCCCGGACAAGACATCGTGGTTTGACTTTGATCGCCTACTCTTTGCAACCGATTCAACCACCCTGGAACCCCAGTCGACAGAACAGCTTACTGCTGTCGCCGGTATCCTGAAAGCCTATCCTGCGGTGCACCTTACCATCGGCGGCTATACGGATAACACAGGCGATGCCAGTCACAACCAGAAGCTGTCCCAGGGGCGCGCAGATAGCGTAGTTGCGCAACTGGAGAGCATGGGTATAGCTTCCGATCGCCTGGTTGCCAAGGGATACGGCGCAGAACATCCCGTGGGCGACAACTCTACTCCGGACGGACGTGCGCTCAACCGGCGCATTTCGATGTTGGTGACCAGTAAGTAATTAGCTCTTTAGCTTTGCATCTTCTTCATAGGTAGCCTCCATGAATCCGTCGATCAATGAATCGGCCGCAGTCGAAGTCTCGGCTGCGGACGCCAACCGGGAAACGGTTATCCCGGTCTTTGAAGAAAATCTCTCCGTTACCAAACGCGTCGTCGAAACAGCGCGTGTGCGTGTGTCGCGGGTCACTCATGACTATCAGCAGGTGGTCGACGAGTTGCTGCAGCACGAGAAAGTGGAGGTCGAACGCGTTCCCATCGACCGGCCAGTTGATGCCATGCCCTCCGTACGTCAGGAGGGTGATGTCACGATCATCCCTGTCGTTGAAGAAGTAGTGAAAATAGAACGACATCTCGTACTTAAAGAAGAGGTGCACATTCGGCGGGTTAAGCATACGGAGAGACATCAGGAGACGATCACATTGCGTCGACAGGAAGCTGTGATCTCTCGCCACCCCTTAGAACAGCCTGCCGTCACCCAAGACCAGGCGAGACAAAAATTAATCAACCCAGGAGAGGAAAACCAATGAGCGCCTACGAGAAGGTTGTTACGTTATTCGATACCGCTGATCACGCGGAAGCCGCCGCACAGAACCTGCAGCATGCAGGATTCTCAAGCGACGATATCAGCATCGTTAGTGGTGCAGAACTGCCCAGGAGCGGGAATGCTCTTCGCGAACCCGGTCTATGGCACCGCATCTTTGGAAGCGACATTGAACAGCACGAAGCCACGGTATACGCCAAGGCGGTCGAGTCGGGTGGTGTGGTGCTCACCCTGCGCGCGGCGGAAGAGGACATTCCCAAGGCGATGGGAATTCTGAATCAGCACAACCTGGTCGACGTCAAGGATCGCGCCGTGGATACTGGCGTCATCTCGAAGGAAACGGCTGCGGCCATTGCCGCTCCAGCGGCGGTTGCGGCCGCCGTGCCCGCCCGCCCGGTAACCTCAGACCTGGGAAAAGACCAGGTCATCCGGTTGGCAGAAGAGCACCTCGATGTAGGCAAACGGCTGGTGGAACAAGGCACGACCCGCATCCGCCGCTTTGTTACCGAGAAGCCGGTAGAGGCGCAGGTGACCCTGCACGAAGAGCATGCTGAGGTCGTCCGCCGCGCGATTACCGATCCCAACTATGTGAAGGATATCGACTGGTCCGACACCACGGTGGAAGTACTGGAGACCGCGGAAGAAGCGGTTGTCTCGAAGTCCGCCCGAGTCGCCGAAGAAGTGGTCGTCGGGAAGACCGGCTCCGATCACGTCGAGACAGTGCACGATACAGTTCGGCGTCAGCAGGTTGAAGTGGAGCGCGTTCCTTCCACCAACCCCAAACCCTAGTCCGATCCATCCAATGATGCGCTCGGAGCGGAAGGGGACCTCCGCTCCGGGCGTATTGGTTTTAGGCAGAAGCTAGTCTTCCACCAGGCGAATGGTCAGTGACTCTCCATCGCCGATTGCGATCAGGTACCCCTTTTGCGGAACGATGGCGACGTGTGGCCTGGCATGGCGTTTACCGCTTTCCTGTAGTTCGTGCTCCAGAATCGCGGCCAACCTGGCCCTCATGAATCTCCGGCGAATTTCGTCTGCCAATCAGTCCTCCCTGAACAAGAAAGTGATGACATTAATGTTCCTTTAATGATAAGGAATTTCAACCCGGACCGGTAAGCAAATTGCCAGAGCCCCAAGCCGAAATCCGTGTCGCCGAATCCTCGCAGTTACGGCCTCCTCTGTCCAAACCAAGAATCATGGGGTGCCCCATATCTCGCTCGTTTTTCGCGTGATGTGGGATACCACAGCTTTCAACCTGCATACTTTGGAGCCCAAAGGCATAGCAGCCCGGAGGAAATCGACGGGTGCCCCATGTTCGCACCAGCGTACGTGGGCCGAAAAAGATGGGCGCAGCCCAACAACCGCTCTATTAGTTCGACTAGTCAATGCCGTCGCGAGGGGCGGCGTTCCGGGCCAGCTGTAGCCTTCACTCGCAAATTATGTCGTATCACGATATAATCGGAACATGAGAACCGAGGCAACCACCTCCGCTCCGCTGGCCCAGCTCAGAACCCTGGCCGAGTTTCGTCATCAGCTCCGGCTGTTTCTCCAATTCAGCGAGAATGCAGCTCAAAAGCTCGGTCTGCAGCCACAACAACATCAACTGCTGCTGCAGATCGCAGGAGCGCCCGACGGTACCGCAACCACCGTCGGCTATGTCGCCGAACGCCTCGGCGTGCGCCACAATACAGCGGTTGAGTTAAGCAGTCGCAGTGAGGAGGCCGGCCTCATCAAGCGCAAACAAGGCGACGATGACCGCCGGCGTGTGCTGCTTGAACTAACGTCCAAAGGCGGGCGGCTTCTGGACTCGCTTTCCATCGATCACGCGCTCGAGCTAAATGAGCTTGCTCCGCAGCTCATTCGAACATTGACTGAGCTCCGAACGGTGTCGGGCAAACCGCGGAAGGGAGCGCATAAGTTAACCAATGAAGGCTGAATCCTCTGCCCTTCGTGACTTCACCGTCGACCAAAGGGTCTGGCTGTTGTCTGCGGTCGCTCTGATCATCGGCGTCGGCGCCACCTTCCTCGCCGTGCTGCTGCTTAAGTTAATTGCCGTTTCTACAAATCTTTTCTACTATCTCCGGCTCAGCGGAGCCGCCGTCACCCCCGCCGGCAGTCCTCTTGGTTATTGGATGGTGCTTGTTCCGGTCGTTGGCGGGCTCTTGGTTGGATGGATGGCTCGCTACGGCTCAGACAAAATTCGCGGTCACGGTATTCCCGAAGCGATTGAAGCCATCCTGTTGAACCGTGCGCGCGTCGACCCGAAGGTCGCCATCCTCAAGCCTATCTCGGCGGCAATCGCCATCGGTTCAGGCGGTCCGTTCGGGGCGGAAGGCCCCATCATCATGAGTGGCGGGGCGCTGGGTTCGCTTATCGCGCAGTGGATTAAGCTCACCGATGCCGAACGCACAACACTCCTGGTGGCCGGAGCCGCAGCGGGTATGTCTGCCACTTTTGCCACGCCAGTGGCTGCCATTCTGCTTGCCGTAGAACTTCTGCTGTTCGAGTTGAGACCGCGAAGCTTGGTTCCGGTTGCTGTTGCGAGCGCGACCGCTGCCATTTTGCGTGGATATCTCCTCGGCCCTGGTCCTCTCTTCCACGTACCCCCCATCAGCGGAGTGGACCGGATTCCAATTGCCCTGGGCTGCTTGATCCTGGGGGCTTTGCTTGGTCTTGTCGCGGCCGGCATGAGCCGCATGATGTACGCCTTTGAAGACGCATTCGAGCGCTTGCCCTTGCACTGGATGTGGTGGCCGGCCCTGGGAGGTGTGGGGATCGGGATCGGAGGTCTCATCTTTCCCCACGGCCTGGGCGTCGGCTATGACAACATCGCCAGCCTGCTCACGGGAAATGCGCCCATTGCACTGATGCTCGGAATCATCCTGGTCAAATCGCTGATGTGGGCTTTCTCTCTGGGCTCTGGAACGTCCGGCGGGGTTCTGGCGCCGCTGCTTATGATCGGCGGAGCGGTGGGTGCGCTCGCAGCGCACCTCACCCACGCTACAACAGAAATGCAGGCATTCTGGGCTCTCATTGGGATGGGAGCAATGTTGGCCGGCTCCCTTGGTGTTCCGCTGACGGCAATTCTCTTCAGCCTGGAAGTCACGCATTGCCTGCCCGCTCTATTGCCGCTGACGCTGGGTTGCGTTGCCTCCTATCTCGTCACTGCGCTGCTGATGCCACGTTCGATTCTCACCGAGAAGCTCAGCCGTCGCGGTTACCACCTCACGCGCGAGTACGGTGTGGACCCCCTGGAAATCGTCATCATTAAAGACCTGATGTCGCCTTTATCTGAAAATCCGCCCGCTGGCGAAAAGCTGCCCGAGATCTTTGTCTACGCCGATGGTACCTGCCGCAGTGCAGCGGAATTGATGGCGACCGAAGCACTCGCAAGCCTCCCGGTGGTAGACCGCAAGACCGACCGCATCAGCGGCACCATCACCCTTCAGGATCTGCTGAAAGGGCGAAGCAAAGCAGTCACGCGAGAGAACGAGCGCTTGACTCTGATCACCCGTTCTAAATAACCGCGCCAAACTCTGTTCAATTTCGGACAGAAAACCTCAGTTATGGACAGGATCCGCCGAGCCTTCGCAGCTAAGTCACGCTTTTTCAATTCCCTGGTTCGTTTGACTACGGCGCCCGGAATGCATAGAACCGGGGTATCACCGAGCCACGGAAGGTGTCACCTCTATGCTGGTTGATCTGAAAATCGCGTACAGGCGCTTGCTGAAATCATCCGGCTTCGCCATCACTGCCATCCTCACGTTGGCGCTGGGCATCGGGGCCAACGCCGTGGTCTTCAGCGTGTTAAATGCGCTGGTTCTGCACACCATGAATGTGCCTGGTGAAAAAAGCTTCTACTCCATCGAAGAGATGGGCCAGTCGCTCAACTCGTATGCCGATTACCAGGATGTCCGCGACCGGAATCGAAGTTTTGATGGCGTGCTCGCGTTTAATTTCGCCGGTGCGGGGTTGGCCACGGGCGGCGACCCACAGCAGATCTGGCTCTATGAAGCGAGCGGAAATTATTTCGATACCTTGGGTGTCCAGCCTTACCTCGGACGCTTCTTTCACCGTTCCGACGAGCACGGCCCAAACAGCAGTCCTTACATCGTGTTGAGCTATGCCTATTGGCGCGATCATTTCGCGGGAGATCCGGCGGTCGTAGGCCGTACGGTTCAATTGAACAAGCATCCCTTCACGGTGCTCGGGGTGGCGCGCCCGGAATTCCGCGGTACAGAACGATTTTTCGCCCCGGCTCTGTGGGTGCCGCTCGTAGACCAGGAGCAGATAGAGGGCTTTAACGCCCTCAATGATCGGACGGCGCGAAGTCTCTGGGTGGTGGGGCGGATGAAGCCCGGAGTAACTGCGGCCCGGGCGAGTGCTGACCTGCATTCGGTCGCCACATTTCTAACCAAAACTTACCCAAAGGACGACGATGGGTTGACCTACTCGCTAGCGCGGCCAGGACTTCTGGGCAACATGCTGGGGCGCCCCGTCCGCGCTTTCGTGGTCGGACTGATGCTGTTGGCGGGACTGATTTTGCTCGCGGCCTGCGCGAACCTGGGCAGCCTCTTTGCTGCTCGTGCCGCCGACCGTTCCCGCGAATTTGCCTTGCGGCTAGCGCTCGGGTCCACCCGCCGCCACATTCTGCGCCAATTGCTGAGTGAGGCCATTCTGGTGGCATTGATGGGCGGAGTGGTGGGTATTGCCGGAAGCGTGGTTCTGTTGCGTGGATTAAGTGTCTGGCAGCCGATTTCGACGATCCCTATCAACCTGCCCGTGCATCCTGATGCGCTGACCTATACGGTCGCGTTGTTGTTGGCGATAGGCAGTGGCCTGTTGTTTGGCCTGGTTCCAGTGCGACAGGTGCTCAACGCCGACCCGTGGCAGGTGGTGAAGACCGGTTCGACCGCCGGAACCGGCGGCCGGTGGTTTAGCACTCGGGATGTTTTGTTGGTGGTGCAGATTGCGTTATGCGCGGTGTTGGTCACCTCTTCGCTGGTAGCGGTGCGCGGCCTCGTGCGGTCGCTCCATAGCACCTTCGGCTTCCAACCCCAGAACGCGTTGGTGGTCAGCACCGATCTCAACATGGCCGGCTACCACGGTGACCAGGTGCCGGAAATGCAGCGGCGCATGCTGGATGAGGTCGCGAACATTCCCGGAGTCTCCTCCGTGGGATTGATCAATTATCTGCCGCTCGATCTGGGCTGGGATGAGAACGCAGTCTTCGCCAACACAACTACCGACCTGCGCGAGTCTAACAAGGTTGCCGAGGCCATCACCTACAGCGTTTCTCCCGCGTACTTCCAGGCAGCCGGCACGGCGTTGCTGGCGGGAAGGACCATCAATTGGCGTGACGATAAGAACGCGCCCAAAGTGGCAATCGTGAATCGAGAGTTTGCGCGCAAGGTGTTTGGCTCGATCACGCGGGCGGTTGGCGGTTCTTTCAAGACCCATGATGGACAGCGGATCGAAGTGGCCGGCGTAGTGGAGGACGGGAAGTACGAGACCCTGACCGAAGACGCGTGGCCGGCCTACTTCAAGCCCATTCTGCAATCGCCTGCCACCGCTACCTGGTTCGTGGTGCGGTCCAACCGCGATTCGCCACAGCTGCCGGCGCAACTCCATAAGACACTGCGCGATCTTGCCCCGGGGCTGCCGCTCACGATCATGACTTGGCCAAAGGAGCTGGACAGTGCGCTTTTTGCCGCGCGCATGGCAACGATTTCGCTCGGCGTGCTGGGTGTACTGGGCGCCATGCTGGCGGTGACCGGCATCTTCGGCATGGCGTCGTACTCGGTGAGCAATCGTCTGCGAGAGCTCGGCATTCGCGTCGCCCTGGGAGCACGTCGCCAGGAAGTCTTGCAAGCCGCTCTGGGAAGGACATTCCGCTTGCTGGCAAGTGGCGCGGTGGCGGGCCTGTTGCTGGGGATGGCGGCCACTCGGGTGCTGTCCTACATTGTCTATCAGGCCTCTCCACGAGACCCAGCCGTGCTTGCCGGGGTCGTCTTCACCATGCTTCTGTTAGGTCTGCTGGCCGCCTACGCGCCTGCGCGGCGCGCCTTAACGATTGATCCTGCAACCTTGTTGCGTGATCAATAATCGGAGCCGTCCCTACCCTAGTCCGTCTCACAACAGAGTCAGAGGGAATCGACGGGTGCCCCAGGTTCGCCCCAGCGTACTCCGGATTTCCTGTCGAGCTTTCTCGCGTTGGCGCACTTCATGCGGCTTTCCTTAATGAAAGCCGCACACGCGGGTGTCGGTGGAGCCCCGTGCAGGAAATCCGGATACCTGGGCCGAAAAGGATGGGCGAAGCCCAACGATCGCTCTTGCTGAATGAATGATTGAACCTAAACAGATAGACCTCGAGCCCGTTCGAAGTCTTGTTTTTTGTTAGATTGCATGACCCTGTTACTGGCGCGCCGCTGATATGAGCGTTTCATAATGCGTGGTTTCAGCCACATCCAGAGCCCGCTCAGCACCACCACAGGCATCGCGATCCAACGGGTAAACCATGCTGCACGTGGAATGAACGCCACCGGCCCGTAAAGATAGCCGAGAATTGGAATGCTCAGCAGCAGATGAAGCACGCGGATGACAGAGCGTTCACGTGAGGCATTCATTGTGTCCGCTCCGTTGTGGCCGGCAATGCAAAGCCCACCGCGATCATCCACACGAACCCGGGGAAGCGCGTGAGGGGAATAAGAAACAACGCCGAGGGAAACTCCAGGTTCAGCCAGCTCAGCTCGCCGCAGGCTGCAAGCCAGAGGCCTAGTATCGGAATCCAGCGCGGAACAATCCGGTAGAAGAGCAATGGAACGGAAATCCCGGCCATCAGCAGACCCAGCGGCACGGAGTAGCCCGGTCCACCCAGTGCGTAGCCCAGGAAATATAGAGCCTGGGTAAGGGCCGCGTCCTGAGCAACGCCGGCATGAGTCATCGCCCATAGCACCAGCGAGCTCGAACCGATCGCAAACGCAGCTCCAAAGCCGCCGAAGAGCGCGATGTACGCGCCGGCCGCACGCACGCCGAGAAAGCGCAGACGGCTGACTGCCGTTGCGGTGAAGATGCCCAGCGGAATGGCTGATCCAAACTGGAGAAAGGCGCATAACCCGGCGGCGGTTGGCCGCAATAGAAAGAAGTTGACGATGGTCGGCGCCGGCTCCCACGGCCCGGGGAAGTAAGGTTTCCCCCCAAACGTAGTCACGGGATACAACCCCGCCAGGAACAGGACAGTGAAGGCGATGGCAACCAGGCCCAGGGGCGGGCTTGGGTGGCGTTGCAGGACGGCGTTGGCATCGGTGGATGGCTGCATGGAATTCCTCGTTACACTTATTAATTATAATCATTAAAAAATATAATGATTGTCCCGTGTAATACTATTTTTGTGAACCGTAAAAAACCCGATGGGCCACGCTCCTCCGTGGCATTTCTCCTCGCGCAGTTGGGTGCCCGTGCCGCGCAGGAGTTCGCCATAGCCCTGACTCCACTCAAGCTCACCCCATGCGATGCGGGGATTATTCGCCTCCTCAGTCATTCACCCGGCATGAGCCAGCAAAGTCTCGCCGCGAAACTGGATATGCACGCCAGCAGATTGGTAGCCGTAATTGATGCCCTGGAGGAGCGAGGGCTTGTGATTCGCGAGGCGAATGCCCAGGATAGGCGTATCTATTCGCTGCGGTTGACCAGCGCCGGCAGCGAGATGATGCGTGCCATCGGGGAGGTGGCACGCAGTCACGATGAAGCGATGTGCTCGGGGTTGGATGCGGGGGAACGCGCCGAACTTGCCGTCCTGCTACAGCGAATTGCAGCGCGCCACGAACTGACTCCTGGCGTCCATCCGGGCTACAGAGATCTCACTGCAACCAGGAAGTAATCTGTCTCCGCTCGTCGCGGTAGGTCATCCGTCCCGTTTCGATTTTCGCGGCGGGAGTGTAAGATCCCAGCGAACGCAGTTTGCGAGGCAACCTTCACGGAGGCTTCCATGTCCGACGTCGTCGCCAATGCCGAAGCATCCGCGCCGCTAACCCAGGTGGAGCGGGTGGTCGATACCTTCATCGCTCCTGCGAAGACCTTCCACGACATTCTGAGAGACTCGAGCTGGTGGCTGCCCTGGCTGCTGGGCGTATTGGTCACGCTCGGTTTTGGTTTGGCTATCCAGCAGAAGATCGGGTGGGACAAGACATACAACAACATCTTGCTGCAGAGCCCGCAGGCGCAGCAAGACAGGCTGGCGCAGCTTCCGCCGGATCAGCAGGCGAGGCAGAAAGCAATCGGGGCGTCGTTTGTAAAATACGTTTTCTGGACCACGCCCATTCTGATTCTGGTGTACGCGGCTATCGCGGCGACCGGTCTCCTGGCTACACTGAATTTCGCGCTGGGAGGCCACGCAAAATTTAACCAGGTGTTTGCCGTGTGGCTGTATGCCACGCTGCCATTCGTGATTCAGGGCATTCTCGGCATCGTCACAATTTTTGCCGGGCTCGACCCCGATTCGTTCAATCTGAAAAATCCAGTGGGCACCAACGTCGGATATTTCCTGCCAATGGATTCGCCCAAGTGGCTGATGGCATTCGGCACCGCGATGGACATTTTGACGATCTGGGTGCTCATTTTGCTCACCATCGGTTGCGCCGTCGTGGGGAAAATGAAGACGGGCACCGCGGCTGTGGCTGTGTGGGGCTGGTGGATTCTGATCACCCTGGTGAAGGTTGGGATCGCGGGGATGTTTTAAAAATCGAAAATCTACGAGGCAATGTGATCAGGACTAAATTCGCCAAGGTCATGGCCGCAACGGCCTCCATCGCACTCACTGTGGGGATGGCCGCGCAAACCCAGGCGCCCGCGGCGCCACCCTCAGCAGCAGACCGCGCCGCGATCACTGCGGCCTCCGCTGCGGAACGTGATCGGGAGCTCAAGCTGCTGGGCATCACCGGAATGCAGCCTCCCGCCACCGCCTACGACATCGGTAAGCCGGGGAATGCGAATTACGATGAGTCCAAGGCGAATCCCTACCCCACCCTCCCCGATGTTTTGCGCATGAATGACGGGACCAGGGTGACGACGCCCGAGCAGTGGAAGAAGCGTCGCGCCGAAATCAAAGCGTTTTTCGACGAAGATGTTTACGGCAAGTTTCCCGCGCACATTCCCAGCGTGACCTGGAAGGTAGACAGCGTGGAAACAATGACGGTTCAGGGCATCCCCGCCATCGTCAAACATGTCACTGGCCATGTCGACAATTCTTCCTATCCGGCAATTACCGTCGACATCCATGCCGACGTAGTCACGCCGGCCAGCACCAAGGGCACTCGGGTGCCAGTCATCGTTGGTGGTGGCTCGATTCGCCCACGCCCGATTTTCGCCCGGCCGCCGGCTGCTCCAGGTCAGGTGGTGCACCAACTCTCGGCACCACCCGACGCCCCCGATTCCGCAAAGCTGCTCCTGCAGCATGGTTGGGGTTTTGTTGGCCGCAACTCCAACGAGGTGCAGGCCGACAACGGTGCCGGCCTCGACAAAGGCATCATCGGGTTGGTGAACAAGGGCCAGCCGCGCCGGCTCGACGCTTGGGGCGTTCTGCGCGCCTGGGGTTGGGGCGACAGCAAGTTGCTCGACTATCTCCAGACTGATCCTGATGTGGATGGAAAGAAAGTCGGCGTGATGGGCCACTCGCGCGGCGGTAAGGCGGCGCTCGTAGCGATGGTCGATGATCCGCGGTTCGCCATCGGCTTCATCTCCTCTTCCGGCGCCGGGGGTGCTGACCTGTATCGCCGCAATTATGGCGAGACAACAGGCAACATAGCCGGAGTAAGCGAGTTTCATTGGTTCGCGGGCAACTTCATGAAATATGCCGCGGACGGACATTCCACCAACGAGATGCCGGTAGACAGCCACGAATTCATCGCGCTGGTAGCGCCGCGGCCCGTCTTCATCGGCGGTGGCGCTCTGCTCACCGATGCCGTGTACGTTCCCGGCGACGCCTGGCAAGATGCGCAAGGTATGTTCATGGCTGCTGTCGCCGCCAGTCCGGTGTGGGATCTGCTCGGGGCGAAGGGCCTCGGGACAACCACATTTCCACCGATGGGCACCCTCGTCGACTCGGGAGATGTCGCCTTCCGCCAGCATCAATATGGCCACACGCCCGCGCCGAACTGGCCCTATTTCATCGAATTCGCAGACAAGGAATTCAAGAAACGCTGAAGGCAGCCGTGCATAATTTGCCCGGTGTGTTATCTCTCGTAAGACCGAGATGATACGCACTCTTCGAATCCTCTTTCTGCTCTCGCTCGCCCTTCCCGGGTCTAACTACGCGCAGACCACGAACAGCTTTAATGTAGTGGGCACCACCATCGTCGAAACACAAAAGGCCATTCGCGAAGGACGCACCACGTGCCGCGCGGTGGTGGAGAGTTACCTGGCCCGTATTCGT
Organism: Acidobacteriaceae bacterium; assembly: GCA_049522955.1. Taxonomy (GTDB): domain Bacteria; phylum Acidobacteriota; class Terriglobia; order Terriglobales; family Acidobacteriaceae; genus PALSA-350. The sequence continues at coordinate 20,959 of JBEKNJ010000043.1, read as the reverse complement.
GCTTATGACCAGACGCCGATCGACGGCTTGCGTCTGAATGCAATTGTCCTGGTCAATCCCAATGCTCTCGCCGAAGCCGATGCCTGCGATCGCAGCTTCGCAGCCACCCACAAGCTGCCCCCGCTGGGCGGCATTGCCGTGCTCATCAAGGACAACTACGACACCCAGGGGCTGCAGACCACCGGTGGATCGCTCGCCATGCGAGGCTTCGTGCCCGCCAGTGACGCCACCATGGTGGCGCGCTTGCGTGCGGCTGGAGCTATCCTGTTGGCCAAGACCAACATGGCCGAGTGGGCGTTTAGTCCCTATCTCACGTCAAGCTCAATCGCCGGAATCACGCGCAATCCTTACGATCTCACCCGAGTTCCTGCTGGATCGAGCGGTGGCACGGCTGCCGGCGTTGCGGCCAGTTTGGGAGAATGCGGCCTTGGCACCGATACTGGCAACTCCATCCGTGGGCCCTCGTCGCACAACGACCTTGTCGGCATTCGCCCCACGATCGGCCTCACCAGCCGCTCGGGGATCATTCCTCTTTTCGCCCACAACGACGTGGGCGGACCGATGGCACGTTCGGTGGCCGATGCCGCTGCCGTGCTATCGGTAGTGGCAGGAGCGGATCCCGCCGATCCGGTAACTCAACTCGATGCCGATCGCCCGCAACTCGATTACACCCGTTTTCTCAACCGGCATGCACTGCGCGGCGCGCGTATTGGTGTATTCCGCCAGTACTTCAGCGATGCCAAGACAGATCCTGATTTGAAAGCAGTGACCGAGCAGGCGCTTCAAGCGCTGCAGCGGGAAGGCGCGGTGCTGGTCGATCCATTTTCTATTCCGGGCTACGAGGAGATGGAAAAGACGCTGGACTGCGGCGACTTCGAGGCGGATCTAAACGCTTACCTCGCCAGGCATCCCAACGCGCCGTATCACGACCTGGCTTCGATCGTGCAATCCGGCCTCTACCTTCCTTATATCGAAGACGAGATCCGTGGTGCCGTGGCTCCCCCCAAGGCAGATGACCGCCGCACGCCGTGTCCCGACGTCTACCACGACCCGCCGAAAGTTGCCTTTCGCAACGCCTTGCTCGCGGCCATGGCGAAGGATCATCTCGACGCGATTGTGTATCCCACCTGGAGTAATGCGCCCCGGAAGATTGGCGATATGACGAGTCCCGCGGGAGATAACAGCCAGGTGCTCTCCCCGCAGACCGGATTTCCCGCGATCAGTGTTCCCATGGGTTTCACCCACGGTGGGTTGCCGGCGGGGCTAACCTTTCTCGGGCCGGCGTTCAGCGAGTCGACCCTCATCGGCTACGCTTATGATTTTGAGCAGACTACAGGCCAACGCAAAGATCCGCCGCTTTTTCCTCCATTGCCCTAAAGCACGATCAGAGGTTTTGCGGGCAGCTGTTTCTTAACAGTAATACTCATGGGGAGACCACCATACATGAAACTCCTTGCCTCCATCGTGATTGCGTCTTGCTCGTTCTTAGCCTGCGCGCAGACGACGCCCCCGAAGCTCGAGCCGGTCGAGCATACGTTTGTGATTCACAACTTTCATACCGAGAGCGGGACCACACTACCCGAAGCGAAGATCGTCTACGGCACCTATGGGCACCTGAACGCGGCTGGAGACAATGCCATCCTTCTGCCTTCGCACTACATGGCCGATATGAATGGTTATGCCTGGCTCATCGGACCGGGAAAGGCGCTCGACCCCGAACGCCAATTTCTCATTACCTCCGAGCTATTTGGCAACGGACGCTCTTCGTCGCCCAGCAATACGCCGGAGCCATTCCACGGTCCACGCTTTCCCGTCACCACCATTCGTGACAATGTGGAGGCAGTGCATCAGCTCCTGACCCAGGAGCTTGGGGTGCGGCACCTCGTGGCGGTGATCGGTTTCTCCATGGGCGCGCAACAGGCCTTCCAATGGGCCGTCTCCTACCCTCAATATATGGATCGCATTGTTGCCACCTCGGGAACGGCCAAGACTTACGGTCACGGCATCGTGCGTCTGGAAAGCGAGATCACGGCGTTAACCACCGACCAGGCGTTCCAGGGCGGTGACTACAAGCAGGAACCGGTCAAGGGCATCCAGGCATTTGCGCTGGTTTGGACGGCATGGCTCTTTTCGCAGGATTGGTGGCGCGACGAGTTATGGAAATCCGAGAACCCGCCAAGGACCACGTTCGCGCAGGTGGTCGATCAGTACAAGACGAACTTCATTCCCGGCGCAGATGCGAACAATCTCATCTTGCAGATGCACACCTGGGAACAGCACGACGTGGGAGCGACTCCCGGTTTCGGTGGAGACTTGAGTAAAGCGCTGGGATCGATCAAGGCACAGGTGCTGTACATGCCGTCGGCGACCGACTTATATTTCCCTGTTACCGATGCCCGCTACGAAGCGCCGATGATTCCTCACTGCACCCTGGAACCCATCCCATCGCTCTGGGGGCACCCCGCCGGGGCCGGGGCCAGTCCGGCAGACGACAAATTTCTCAACGAGAAGATTGCCGCCTTCCTGGAAGGCAAACCCAAAATCGGCCCTTGAAGGGATAAGCCGCCGACATCCACCCCGAATCTGGTGGGAGCCCCCTGCTTCAGCAGGGGGAGCTGGACTTCAGTCCAGCGGAAAATCAATTCATTCCGAAAGGACGGGCTTTAGCCCTGGATTGTTCAAGGCCAGCCCTAAAGCGCATATCAATGTCCAACCCTTTCCGCAACGCTGAAGCAGAAAGCTCCCACCAGACTCGCGGCTCCCTTTTAAGTTCTCACGCAGACTCTTCAGGTCGTCCATGAGCTGCCGATGAATCCGGCAGTCCCGTCTGAGGAACAGCTTCCGCAGAGAGGTAGCCGAGGATAGACTGACGCCATGTTTCACACGATGCATCAGAGCCTTCGCGGCTGTTCCATACTTCTGCTTGCGATCCTCGGCCTGAATCCTGCGCTTTCCGCACAAAGTCCACCCAAGGTAGCGCCCGATAACGATCTGGCGCTCTCTGCCGAGCAAACCGCGCAGGCCACCGGGATGTCGCCGCTCTTCGATCGCATTCGGGAGCTATCGTCCCAATCTTCTCCGGAGAATCGCTGGGAGCTCTTCTTTCGCCAGCAGCAGGCGTTGATGGAGGTGACCGCGGCATCACTGGAAGTGGACGCGGCGACGGGGCAAATTGATGTGGAGATTGCGGAGACGCGAGAATTGCAGAATTATCTAACGACGCACCGCGATACCCAGGTGGCCCGGCTCAATCTCGTGAGTATTGCCATCGGCGGCACCGCGGGCACTGCCAGCGCAGCGCTGGGCCTGACGACCCACGCCCACGCCGCCGCGGTCACTGGTATCGTGGCAGGGTCGGCGACGGCCGCTCTCTCGCTCATCGGGCTGCGCATCAGCGAGGGACCAAAGCGTGAGTTGGAGGTCAAGAGCAACATGCTGAGCGAACTTTTCGACCGTCCTGCCAACAGTAGAAACGTCTATGCAAAAGTCGTCGCGACCTTCATGAACTCCCCCGTGCCCGGCGATCCGCAGAGTCTGACGCGCCAGCAACGGCTCATTCGCGGATGGGTAGAGGTGGGCCGAATGCCTGAGCCGGATTCAGCCAGGGGGCGAGAAAAAATCAGCCAAATTACCAGTACGCCGGGAGAGAAAATTCAACAAACAATCGGTGATCTGGACGACCGGCAAGCGATGCTCTATGACTTTCGCGCCCGGCTAACCCACATGAAGCGAGACCTGGCAGTTCTGCTCGAAAGCATACCAAGGGAGATGCCAGTCAACCCGCAGCCGGCATTAACGCAGTAGCCTGGAGGAGGATTTCTGATGAAGAGTGTGCGTCTGGTCTCGTTCGGTTCGCCCCTGGAGCTCTGTGAGTTGCCCATACCCGAGCCAACCGGCTCAGAAGTCTTGCTGCGGGTTGTTTCCGCGGGGATCTGTCACACCGATTTACACCTGATCGATGGTAGCTATGACCTCGGCCATGGCGAAAAGTTGCTCGCCTCGGACCGAGGCATGAAACTCCCGCTCACCCTCGGCCATGAGATTGTCGGAAGGCGAATGGACACATCGAACCAGGACTACCTGGTCTATCCCTGGATCGGTTGCGGTAATTGCCGCATCTGCGACGCCGGGGAAGAAAACCTGTGCGCTCAACCGCGGACCCTGGGTATCTTTCGCGACGGTGGCTATGCGGAGTATCTGCGCGTGCCACACGAAAAGTATCTTCTGCCTTTGAATGGCATCGATCCTCTGCTCGCAGCCCCCTATGGCTGCTCGGGATTGACCACCTACAGCGCTCTGAAAAAAGCGGGAGACCTCATTCGCGAGGAGCCCATCTTGATGATTGGTGCAGGCGGTCTCGGTTTGATGGCGCTCCGTTTGCTGAAAGCAATGGGAGGAAAGGGAGCCATCGTAGCCGAAATTCATGAAGGCAAGCGAGCCGCCGCCATGCGTGCCGGCGCCCTCGACACAGTCGACCCGGGTGCTGCGGACGCTCTCTCGCAGATCACCGCAAAAATTGGCCATGCTCCCCGCGCTATCATCGACTTCGTCAGCTCAGAATCGACATCCCAGCTGGCATTCAAGGCTCTGGCCAAGGGCGGAAAGTTGATTTGCGTTGGACTCTTTGGCGGCGCAGCCTCCTGGCCACTTCCACTCATCCCCATGCGCGGTATTACCATTCAAGGAAACTTTGTCGGCACCTTAGCGGAACTGGCAGAATTACTCGCGCTGGTGCGCTCCAGCGGTATGCCGTCCATTCCTATCTTGCACACCACGCTTGATCAGACGAACCCCACTCTGGACGCGTTGCGCCGCGGCCAGATTGAAGGCAGGGCGGTGATTGTCGTGCCTGCGGAGCAGCAGCCTTAGCTCATCAAGGCTCAAGCACGATCTTGCCACGCGTGTGGCGCTGTTCGAGGTCTCGATAGGCTTCTTGAACGTCGGCCAGCGGGTAGACCTTCGCGATGGGGATCTCCAGCCGGCCGCCTGCGATCAGCCCGGCGAGCTCCGCTAGCACCGTGGCATTTGCGGCTTCGTAGTTACCTTCTGCTTTTACCCCATGCTTGGCCGCGGCGGCGAAATCGATGATCGTGTCGATCCGATTCGCAGCGACGCCCAACTTGAGCGCCAGCTCGACGTAACCGCCGCCGAAGGTGTCAACGAAAGCGTCGACTTTCCCTCCGCTTGCAGTCCGTATCCGATCTTCCACCCCATCCAAATACGTAATAGGAATGACTCCGTGATCGGCGAGCCATTGTTGATTTGCGTTTCCGGCCAAACCAATAACTTCGGCACCAGCGTTTTTCGCTAACTGCACGGCGATGGAGCCTACCCCGCCTGCAGCGCCGGAGACGACAACAGTGTCACCCGCTTTCAGCGCGACGGCCCGTACCGCTGCGTATGCCGTGGTTCCAGCCACGAACAGGGATCCCGCTTGCTCCCACGAGACGTTTCGAGGCCGCGGGATCAGGTTGCCGGATTTGACCAGCACCAACTCGGCCTGGCTGGATCGATTTTCTACGAATCCGATCACCTCATCACCCACCGCAAAGTTCACCACCTGGGGGCCGATCTCCTCCACCACGCCGGCCAGATCGCTGCCCTGGCCCGAGGGAAAGGTAGCAGGCCAGCGCTCGGCGAACAGTCCTTTGCGGATCGAGGCCTCCCCCGGATTAATACCCGCAGCCTTGACCCGGACCAGCACCTCGCCCGTCGAAGGGATCGGCCGGGATACCTCAACGACCTGCAGGACGTCAATCCCGCCATACTTATCGAATCTCACGGCACGCGGCATAGCCGATTTCTCCTCTCGCGACGGCACAGCCATTATCCACCCTTGGTGCAGGACTAGCGCACGAGTTCCGAAACGACCTCCACCTCCTGATGCCGCGTACTCCCCGGAACATCGAGCGACCCGAGCACCAGCGGCTTGCCCTGAACCAGGGTGGCTGTTCCTTCGAGCGTAGTCTGCCGAATCACGGGATCCTCCGTGCCGACGAGGGACTTATCTTCCGCGACACTCGATTGCACGACCTTGCTGCGCAAACGTACTCCGTCAAGATAACCATCGAGTGAAGCATCAATCTCCTGACCAAGGTCGAGATAGGTGATTTCCGATGGCGAGTTCGCCGACGTTGGGCTTCGCGTGGCGACAGGTATCCTGCTGCCCTGTTTGAAGTCTGTCCTGCTCCCCGAAGCTATGATCATCGAAAAATGTTGCACACCGATGATCTTGCCGCCGTCCTTCTCCGTCATGGTGTAGGTGAGTCGGTAGATTTTTTTGGTCTTATCCAGGTCAGTGAGAATCTTCTGCGCCAGGGCCATCTCCTCCGCCGAGCCTCGGAGCGAGATCGCGCCTTGGGAAGCCACATAATAGAGCTTCGCATTCGGCAGCATATTTCGCAGGTCGGTCACAATCTCGTTAGCGTCATTTGCCTGCGTAAGGTTGGTGAGATAGAGGGTCTGATAAATTTCCGCGGCGCCCTTCGAGTCGGGAGCCTGCGTCTGTGCGGCCGCGCTCAGTGCAAAGGCCAGTGCCAGAATAATGGCCGGTGTCGTCCTCATTTGATTATTCACTTTCACTCCTCATCTCTTTGGCGTCGATTTCAAAAAAACGTTGAAACTGTTCTGTGTTCTTCGCAGACTGTGCCGCCTGCAAGTCGGGATTGAGCAACGCTTTATTCTTTGCATCGTCGCGACGCGCCACGCGCAGCAGCATCCTTTCCTGCTCGGTTAAAGGCAAAGGAGGTGCGGGAAAGCCGGCGGATGGCACGTCACTCAAGGCAGTCAAATCCCGTGGACGCCTCGCCGCGACGCGCGGAGCACTCCTTCGTGGCCCAATGGAATCTTTGTGTGCCACGGCCACTGGCTGTGTGCGCTGTCGAACATTCGCAGGCGGATGCGAGGGCTGGTTAACTTTGGAGACCACGATCAACGAAGCTGCCAGGGTCGCCGCGCACGCCACCGAAGCGACAACCGGAGGACACGAAAGCCAGGGCGAGGGTCTTGCCTGGTGGGCTTCCATGGCCTCAAGGATGCGGCGTTTCATCCCGGGAGAAGGCTCGGCGTCTCGCAAACCCGCCATCAGTCTCTCGATTCTCTCGTCAGCATCGTTCATCGGTCTGCCTCCCTCCCTTCAAGCCGTTCCCGCAGCCGCGCTCTCGCTCGTGACAGCAGTCCACGGACTGCTGATTCGCTTCGTCCTAACACGCCGGCAATCTCCACCGTGCTTAACTCTTCGAGGGCAGAGAGCAGCAACACATGCCGTTCCGCCCTCGGTAATCTCTCGACCTCGCGCAAGGTGACTTCAAAGCGCTGAGCCTCCACCATCGCCGCATCTGCGGGTATCGTCCCGCTGACCAGCGATCTCGCGAAATTCTCATCCAGTTGCTCCGGTCGTTTTCGTCTCTTCCGGTCCAGGGCAAGGTTCCATGCGATGCGAACCAGCCAAACGCGCATATCGCGCACCGTAGAAAGCGTAAGACGATGTTCCAGCACCCGGATGAAAACATCCTGCACCACGTCCTCGGCTTCCGGTCTGCTTCTCAGTACGGAGTAAGCGATTCGGAACAGCAGCGTCGAGTAGGTATCGACCAGCTCCGCAGGATCCACCGCCGGCCGAGCATCTTCCCTAAACGACAACGCCAAGCTGCAGCCCTCGGTCGACGCCATGTTTGCCTTCTATGGAGACAGACGCCCGTTCCCCCTTTTCGCCCGAAAAAATTGCAGGATTCTGTATCAAAGCAGAACACAAGGGAGTCCTTCCTCAATCGATTCACTTTGGAAGCGCCGCGCCAGTCCCGAAGGAGTCTGCGTCATAGCCACGCCCGGAGGGAATCGACGGGTGCCCCACGTTCGCCCAAGCGTACGTGGGACGAAAACGATGGGCGAAGCCCAACAACCGCTTTTCCTTTAACGACAGGAAGATTCATTGCGCGTGCCTCTGAAGAATCGGAGAAAATCCCAGCATCCAAGGGTCAAGGAGATGTCCCGGAAATGAAAAGTCACACGGAATACCTTGTTTTCGAAACCAGGAAACGAAGAGAGATGGTCCACATCACGGACCAGGTGGAGCATATTGTGCGTAGGAGCGGGGTAAAGGATGGGTTGTGTTTCGTCTCGCCGATGCACATTACCGCCGCCGTCTACGTGAACGATCTTGAGGACGGATTGATCGAAGACATCGGCAAATGGTTGGAGGAGCTTGCCCCGGCGCGTCCGGACTACAAGCATCACCGGACCGGAGAGGACAACGGCGACGCCCACTTAAAGGCCTTGCTGCTGCACCATGAAACAACGCTGCCGGTGACCAACGGCAAGCTGGATCTCGGCACCTGGCAGAGGGTCTTCTACGCCGAGTTTGACGGGCAGCGATCCAAACGAGTCATCGTGAAGGTCCTCGGGGTCGAGTAACCAGTGAACGAGTCTGCGTGAGAAGCCCGAGGGGCGCACCGCAGATCCCTCCGCTCCGGTCGGGATGACAATTCATCTTGAAAACGATACTTAGCGTTCCCAAACAAACTTGTCATCCCGACCGGAGCGGAGCGTAGTGGAGAGCCTGCCCTGAGCGAAGTCGAAGGGGATCTGCGGTGCGCCCCTCGGACTTCCCAAATTCTGGAGTTCTCTCGCAAGCACTACAGCCGCGGTTTACGCGCCTTCCCGCCGACTTCAACATCTTCCTTAGCCCCACCCGGGCCAGAATCCAGCCCAGGCCGCAGATCCGGAGGCAACATTCCGTGTCGAGGAGTACCACAAACAGCACACGCTTCTGCCTTTAACGTAATCTCCGCTCCACAGCATGCACAAAAAGCCGCCATCTCGATAATCTCCCCAATTGCTTTTGCTTGTTGGATGAACCGACCGGCTGCGAAGATTCAAGCTCATCCCACAGCTATTTGCGAAGCGCGTTGCAAGTGGAGCGCAAAGTGAATTCCAACGATTCGCGTGGAATTTTCTCAATAAACGGCTGAACCACCCAGTTAAGCCCGGTTGGAACGGAGCGGGTAAGCGAAACCGATTCAATTTGCATGTAGAGACCGCCGTCCCGTTCCTCATAGCTCCAATAGGTATTCAGCCGCCAGAGAAACCCGTGCTCCTCATCCGCACTGAGCACATGCTCGCTGCTGGTGCCGGGCGATCCAATCTCCGAGATCCTTGTGCTTCGCGAGAGGCTGTAGCCGTGCTGCCCATCGAGCCGTCCAAAAGTGATGTCGTAGCTCGTGTCCATCACTACGGTGAGGATGTGCTTCTGGCGGACGCGCATGGTTGCCTGAAGATGGTCGCCCTGTTGCATCAGCACTTTCGCCTGGAGCACTTGCGGGGAGAAGTGCTGGGGGTAGGCGCTGATATCGCGCATCAGACGCTCGAAATCAGCCACTTTGGCTCCAGCCACAAACGCGGTACCGCGCCAGTCGTGCAGCAGGGCTCCAGGCAACGGAGAACCGGTGAGCGGCGTAATCGGCTCGATGATCAGCTCTCCCTGTTGCAGACGCTTCTCGTCTTGCGCAGTCAAGGGAGGAGCCAGAAAACCATTGGGCGATTGATGTTGCCGCGCGAGCCTCGATTCAACCGTGGTGATATAGGCGTTGAAAGCTGTGACAGCAGCAGGGGTGGGTTCTCCCATCGCGCCGTTCCCGCCCGCCAGAAAGATCAATAGCCCGATAATAAGGAACAGAAGCCGGTATTGTGCGACTCGACGTAGCGTCATGAATCTACTCAGTGTAGCTGGATACCGGTTGTCCCGCGAGTTCTAAGGTGAGCCGAGCAGCGGGGCGAAAATGGATTCGCCAGGAATGTTCCATAGATTCCGGAAACAATCACTGTTCCATCCTCAGAATTAAAATGCGCCAGGCGAAATTCTCCATCGGGGACGTCATTGAGCCGTTGCCAGTGCACGCCGCGATCCTTGCTGAAGTACACACCAGTAAGCGAAGTCACGATCTCTCGATTTGGCCTGGACGGGTCGACCTCTACGCTGAAGGCCCGGATGTTGGGCCCGGCCTCATCCTCGTTTCTATGCAGAAGAAAGCTCGCATGGGTCACGCGCTCGACGGCATCCGCACTGATGGGGTTGTAAACTCCCCAGCAGGCCGCCAGATGGGGGCCCCCAACAGTACTGATGCTCTGAATCGCCGAATCGTCCCCCACTCCATCGATGCGCGTCCACTGCTTCGTGCGTGGTCTGAGACGGAAGGCCTGATCGCCGGTACCAACATACAGAGAACTCGCAGCCTCCGTTTTCGGATCACCAAATTCGATCGAAAGAAGATCCATTTGCGTCGGCAGAGGGGGCAGACTTCCAGCTTTGATCCACGAACCGTCGCGGCTCTTGCGGTAGGTAAAAATTTGCGGGTTCAGGTCAAAGTAGCCATAACCGACCATCAGATGTCTGCCGTCGGCAGTCATCTTGACCACATTCGCCGTGACCGGATCCCCCGGTTTCTTAGGGATAGTCACCGTTAGATCGGGTTTCAAAACTCGCGGGCCCACAATCGATCGCACCACCGCTTCCCGTGTTCCGGATTGTGGGATGACCTGAAACGCTCCCCTTTGCGTGGTGATCACGAACTCAGTGCCACCGGGAGACACACTCAGCCCGTTACGCTCGCCCTCGCCGATATCCGCATCGAAATACTGCGAGTCCACGCGGGCAACCTGCGTCCAGGTCTTTCCCCCATCGCTTGATCTTGATATGTACATGGCTCGCTCCTGAGCGGGAACTTTGCTGCTCAGGTCTGCGGTGAGGCCCCACACAACGTTGCGATCCTTGGCCCTGGGATTGGGATCCCCGGCCATCGCTTCCACAAAATTACTTCCGAATTCATGACTTCCCGGAAGGTTCCGCACTTCATGGACACGGCAACTGTCCAGATCTTTGATTGCGTCTTCGGCACCTTGCGCCAGCGCGCCCCTTGCCATCAGGAAAGAGGTGATCAGCAGGAATAGGAATTGCCATTTTCGTTTGCCCCGACCCGGATCCACCCCGTTGTCCCCCGACTAGTTTAACGGGCCGACCGTTATGATCAAATTCGCAAGCTCGGACGGAGGCATTGGATGAAGAAGTTGTTGGCAGAAGTTGCGGATCGTTCTGACCGTTACCTCGCGGGTCTTCCGCATCGGAAGGTCGCACCTTCGCCGGAAGATGTAGCTCGCCTGGAAAAACTCGGAGGGTCTCTGCCAGACGGGCCGGCTGATCCCGCGGAGGTGTTGGCGTTGCTCGATGACATCGGTTCGCCCGCGACGGTGGCCAGCGCTGGAGGCCGCTATTTTGGATTTGTCATAGGCGGCTCGCTGCCCGCTGCTCTTGCAGCGAACTGGCTGGCGGGAGCCTGGGATCAGAATGCGGCCATGCAGGTGATGTCACCGGTCGCGGCGAAGCTGGAAGAGATTGTGCTCGCGTGGATGGTGGACCTGTTGGGCTTGCCCGCCGGATCGGGAGCGGGATTTGTCACCGGCACAACCATGGCCAATTTCACCGCCCTGGCAGCAGCGCGGTCCACGCTGTTGCGGCGTGCTGGATGGAATGTCGAAGAAGACGGCTTGTTCGGCGCACCGCCGATCCACGTAGTGGTGGGTGAGGAAGTCCACGTGTCGTTACTCAAGGCACTCTCTATGTTAGGGCTGGGCCGTTCGCGTGTGACCCGGGTTGCGGCCGACGCTCAGGGGCGGATGAGCCCGGGAGCTTTGCCAGCGCTTGACGACCGCACGCTGGTTTGCATACAAGCGGGCAACGTGAATACGGGTGCGTTTGATCCCGCATCGGAAATCTGCGCCCGCGCGCGCGACGGACGTTCCTGGGTACACGTGGATGGCGCGTTTGGTTACTGGGCTGCGGTCTCCCCACAATACGCACCTTTGTTGGCGGGTGCGGACGCTGCAGATTCCTGGGCCATCGACTGCCATAAGTGGCTGAACGTGCCCTATGATTCCGCGGTGGCCGTCGTGCGGTCGGCAGAAAATCTCAAAACCGCTATGGCGATGAGCGCCGCATATCTGACGCCGGGTGGTGGCCGCGAGCCCTGGCACTACGCACCAGAAGCTTCGCGGCGCGCCCGTGCTGTCGAACTGTGGGCGGCGATGCGCTCCCTGGGGCGCAGCGGCCTGAAGGAGCTGATCGAGCGAAACTGCCAACAGGCGAAGATGTTTGCCGATCGTCTGCGCAGCGCTGGCTTCACCATTCTGAACGACGTGGTCTTGAACCAGGTGCTGGTCTCCTTCGGCACTGACGAAGAGACAAGGCGGGTGATCGCCGCTCTCCAGGCCGAAGGCACTTGCTGGTGTGGAGGAACCCAATGGCAAGGGCGCGCAGCGATGCGCATCAGCGTATCCAGCTGGGCCACCACCAATGAAGACGTAGAGCGAAGCCTGGAAGCGATAATCAAAATCGCAAAATCAGGAAGCTAAACCAGCAACAAAACCGAGGTTCCACACAGGATCCGCAGGGACCGGGAACTCAACCAGCAACAAAACCGAGGGTGCCCCATATCTCGCTCGTTTTTCGCGAGATGTGGGATACCACAGCCGTCGACCTGCGACCCTTTAGTGCAATTAAGAGTCTCCGCTATAGCAGATGCGAAGCTCGGACGGGTGCCCCAGGTTCGCCAAAGCGTACCTGGGACGAAAAAGATGGGGCGAAGCCCCAACGATCGCTCTCGCTGAATAACCCACAAACCCCATTCGATCATTTGAAAAGGATCGCCAACCCAGTCACTAAACCCCAAACTGTCGCAAATGATGATCCAAATGCTTGTACATCAAAGTAGCCCACTCTTGCGGAGTAAGCCTCCCAAAGAAACTATGCGGATGCGCCGTACACCCCCCAGGTCCGCCAGTAGCGAACCGGTCGATCAATCCGCGCAGTCGCTCCCGTTCTTTCCCCAGGTCCCGGTCATCGTTCACCACCAAACCCTTGACCGTGGGCGAATTCCTGCGCATCGGCTCGTCGTCTCCGAGTACCTTAGGCTTGATCATCCCGCCAACAATCCGCCCCAGCAGCAACCGCGGCGGAGTCCTATCCCCCAACGCCCATTCCAAACCCGCCGAGCAATGGGCCACCGCTTGCGCCGGGGTCATCTTCCCCCACAGGCGCTCGCTATCCGGGCGCATATGCGCCAGGCGCCCCTGCACCTCTTCCACCATCGTGGCTTCAAAGAGATTCTTCATATAACCCCAACCTCACTTCTTTCGCCCCTCAGCGCGTTCGCGAATCCTGGTCAATATGTAATTCCACCCCGTATGTACGCTCCGTTCCCCCTCAATAACTTCAGACGGAATCAGCCCCATCGCGCGATGTACAAATTTCAAACGCGTCAAGCCGCCTTCTTCCGTCAACCGGTATTGCACATTCGACATGGCCGGAAAAGACATGAAGAGCGGCCCGCAGATTTCCAGCAGCGTCGGCGGCTTGATTGCCTGTACGTGCCCCCAGAAATGGCCGGCGTCCTTACCTAAATCTCGATACCAGCGGCCGCCAGGCCACGCCTCGAGTTTCATCGCTAGCGATGTTCCATCGGGAGTTTCGTTGAAAGGCCCCATTTGTTCCAGAATCGACTCAAATACGATTTCCGCTGAGGCCGCGATCTTCTCTTCCTTCACAACCTCGAAGCTGCGTACTTCCTGTTCCGTACTCACTGCCATCATCCCTCTCCCTTTGCCGTTCCCTTTGCCATCTTCATCTCCGCCCGCTCTTTGATCCGGTCGAGCTGATGTGTCCAGAAGCGCTCATAAGTCTTCACCCAATCATGCACAGGCTTCAACTCCTTTGCGTTCAGCCGGTACATACGTAGCTGGCCGCGCTTGCTCACCGAGACCACCCCGACCTTTCGCAGCACGCCCAGGTGTTTCGATACCGCCGGTTGCGGCATGCGCAGCCGAAGAACCAAATCCCCCACCGCATGCTCTTTCCCATTCACCAGCAGGTCGATAATCTCCCGCCGCCGCGGCTCGGCAATCGCGTTGAAAACATCTGAGGTGGTAGTAGCCCTGGCCATGCAAGCATCGTATATTCCCATAAAGGAATACGTCAAGCCGGACTCTATGCGCTCTTCTCCATGAGCGTTCTTTCTACAATCTCGCTCGCCCGCTGGAGAGGGTTCAACTCGTGAATCTCCCGTCTCAAGCGCAACGCGTTCTCACGATAGCTGGGTGTTGTGAGAACTCTCACCAGGGCCTCAGCGAGCCGTGAGGCGTTTAAGCGTTTTGGGGGCAGCACAACTCCTGTGCCGCTCCACGCGATGCGGGCCGCAACCCCTGGTTGATCATTGGTGATCGGGATCGCCACCATTGGCACTCCCTGTGCCAGGGACTCGAGCGCGGTATTCAAGCCTGCATGCGTGATGCAAACTGCGGCTCTTTGAAGCAACTCGATCTGCCCAGTCAAGGCGATTCTGCAGGGTGCCCATGGAAGCGTAAACGATGGGCCGGCCATCCAGCCGCTCCCAGGGAAAGGGAGTCTTCTCGCGATCCATCCGCTGGTGCAGGGGGCCCACGAAGTGAAAGTCCGCTGGTAAGTCATGTCGTGGAAACTCAAAAGCGGGTGGTTGTTGGCTGATCTGCGGATGTCCACGAAAGGCATCATTTGGAAAATCACGGTAGGGAACCAGGTTCCACCGAACTCGCTGAAGGTTGATTTTCGAGCGCAAGGGTGTCAGCTTCCATCGGCTCAGCGCGTGTACGATCGCATTGCGAGTGATCGCCGGAGCACTTGTTTCGTAGCCCCATCCGAAATTGACCGGAGGAACTCCTCTTTCCATATTGAACATCAGCGCATTGGCGACGTGCACGTAGGGAAGTCGAAGGTGGTCGCCAATGGTGGCGCCTCCCATAGAGAACTGATCAATCACTAAGCCATCGATGTTGTTTTCACGGATCCTTTGCGGGAGTTCGGCGAATTGCGTCTCCACCATGTCCCCGAGGATCCTGACCGTGTAGAGTACGCCGGCTTGACCCTTCAACCTTCCCAGGTGAGCAAACACTTCTTCCGTGGAGCCAAGCGGGAATTGATCTCGGCCGACAACCACCGCGTTAAGATCGAGGGCCCGGAAGAACCCTTCAGCATCCGCAACACAGAAGAAAGTTACGTCGTGACCCCGCCGCCGGAGCTCCAGCGCCAGGCTACTCATCGGGTACATATGCCCCTTTGCATTAACCGAAAGAAATCCAATATGCGCCATAAATCAGGCTACGCAACAAAATCGCGGGCATCCCACATCTTTCGACCTGAGTACTCTGGAGTCCAAGAGGAGTCCCTTTCATAGCCGGGGCACAGGACGGACGGGTGCCCCAGGTTCGCACCAGCGTACCTGGGACGAAAACGATGGGCGAAGCCCAACAATCGCTCTCGCTGAATTGTCCACAAACTCCATTTGAGCGTTTGCCATGGATCCACCCTCGGCAAATTAGGACCTGTCTCCCATCCGACGGTTACGTTCAATGCAGTAACTCACGTATGTGACCCTCAAATTCCTCTTTGTTCACGACCCCGGTGTGCGACAAAGCAATCTTTCCCTCCCGGTCAATGAGCAGAGTCATCGGCATCGAGGTGAGGTTGTACTCCTTCGCCAGGGTGTCATTGCCGATCACAACCGGATACTTCATCGCAGTATTCCCGCCCGTTTCCGGGTCACGCGTCCGTGCGAGAAATGGCTTGACCGCCTTCCAGCCGTCTTCATCCATGGATACACCAATCACGGCCAGACCCTGTCGCTTATATTTCGTATCGAACTCCATGTACCACGGAATCTCCAGCTTGCACCCGCCGCACCAGGTAGCCCAGAAATCAAGCAGCACAACTTTGCCTCGATACTGAGCCAGGTCGATGGATTTTCCGTCAGCGCCGGTCAAAGAGAATTCGGGCGCAGCCTTCCGTTGGCCCTTTGGTAGCAGCGTGTCGGCGGCAGCCTTTGCCGTCTGAGAGTTATCTGCGGCGCGTAGCGGTGTGCAGGCAGGCAAGCCGGCCGCCAGGGTGATCACGCCGAAAAAGATCGCGGATAAACGAAGTGGCTTCATGTGGTGTTGACTCCCACGTCGATTAATATCACAATGTAAGGATACATGCTGGGCGAATTTGAATACCTTATCCTTGCTGCCACCGTTCGTCTCGGCGACGACGCCTACGGCGCCGCCATTGTGCAGGAAATCGAAAGCGCTACTCGTCAAAAATGTTCCATCGGTGGCCTCTACACCACGTTGGACCGTCTCGAAGCCAAGGGAATGATCAAGACCTGGATGGGTAATCCGACACCAGAGCGAGGCGGCCGGTCCAAGCGAATGGTGCGGGTTTTGGCGAAGGGCGTTGAAGCCGCGACCGCTTTTTATGAAGCGGTATCGACGGTGAGCCGTGGAACTTCGTGGCAGGCCGGACAGACTGGAGCGCGAAAGTGAGCAGACTCTGGGTGCGCTTGAGGGATGCGCTCTTGAGATCGCTCGATCCAGCAGAGCGGGAGGCTGTTTTCGGAGATTTTGTCGAATTAGCCATGACGGACCGTCAAGTCGTGAAGAGCCTTGCAGGCTTGGTGATAAGACGTCAACTTAAACTGTGGAGGGAATGGAACCCCTGGTTCGTCTTGGTTGCGATCGTCCTGCCCGTCTGCCCCTTACTGGAAACGCTGTCCAATCAACTAAGCCACGGAATTTGGCCTAGCCTGGTCATGTGGTTGAATCATGGCGTCGCTTACAGAACCGGGTTGTCACCTGCCGCATTTTGGTCTGGCGTTTGTATCCGAGCTATAGCGCTCACCACATGGTCTTGGACCTGTGCGTTCGCTCTAGGCACCTTGTCTCGAAGAACGATTTGGGTAACCGGAGGTCTGTTCTTCGGCCTCTATCTCGCTTTTGCGATCAGCGCCGTGTATCCCTTCCATCGGATTCTCTGGTTGACCGGGTGGTCATGGTTGCCGCTGTTCATGAGTTTCCTTTTCGTCCTTCTCCCGGCAGGTTGTGGAATTCGCCAGAGCACCAGACCGCAGAGAATGAAGGTTCCTGGGGCGTTCCTCATGGCTTTGTGGACTGTAACAATGGCTGTCCTCACACTTTGGACACAGAGATGGGGTCGGGTCGTGATGGATAACTGGAGTCGAGGAGGGGCGGCGGTGACCCTCTCACAACTGGCGCAGCACGCCGACCTGTGGAAAGCTGGACCAACCTTCTTGCTCACGACCGCAGTGTTGACGGCGCCGATCCTATACGTGCTGGCAAAAGTTTACCTGCAGCATAACCCGGATCGCGCATTTATTCGCTAAGGTTGAAGACTACATTAATCGTGGTATCTACTTCGACCGGTTCTCCATTGAGTAGATAAGGCTTATACCGCCACGTACGAACCGCGTCAATCGCTGCTTGTTGGAGCATAGGTGGACCACTGATCACCCTGAGATTCTCGATCGAACCATTTCTGGATATCGTGGCTTGCAGTACCACGGTGCCTTGAATACCGGCCGCCCTGGGGATCGCGGGGTATTGAGGCATGGTCTTGACGACCAGGTTGCCCGCCATCAGACGCGAAGGAACGCTTAGTTTCCTGGGAATTTCCGGCTTGACGACTGCGCCCGTTCCCATTCCAACGCTGCCGATGATGGTTCCTATTCCGCCCGGCGTGTCGCTGCCCATGTTTTCCATCCCGATAACACCATCCATCGATGGTGGCGCCGCCGCTTCGTTTACCACCTTGATTTGTTTTGGAATCTTGCTCGGTGCCAGCAACTCGCTCTTCAGCATTTCCGACTCGACTTGAACCCTCGGCAAGGGCGCTGGGGGTGGAGGCGGCGGAGGAGGCGAGGGGGCCACCATGAGCGTAGCCATCATCTGCCTGGGGAGTGCCTCTGGATGTAAGAGTGGCCAGATGATAAATGCCACCATCATCCCGCCATTGACCAACAAGGAAACGACCGACCAATACTTACTTCTGGCTTTGATCCCGTTACCCGACTCCATAAGAGAGTCTTCAAACATGGCTCTGCCTCGATAAGTGCGAGTTACTTTCGACTTATACCTACTTAGACACCAGGCAGAACATTTTGATCCCGGCAACTCGATGAGTCATGAAACCCGCGCAGGCTTTAGAGTCTGCGTGAGAACCTTGCTTAGTCCCGAAGGGACGTCTGAAAGTAGCCCAGGACGGTAGTCCTGGGTAATGATAAGCAAACTGGACAGTCCCGCGAGGGACGGCTGAACACCGCAGCCGAGCTTTCAGCCGTCCCAGCGGGACTCAATTTTGCAAGAAGTAGTTCTCACGCGGACACCCCTGCCTCCGTGAGAACCGGAAAAAGGCCGCCGATGTCACCTGGAGTTTGGTGGGGGCCCCCTGCTTCAGCAGGGGGAGTCGGACTTCAGTCCAACGGAGAAGCGTTCATTTCCAGGGGATGGGCGTTAGCCCTGGATGCCCTCCCAAAGGATTCTGCTCCTCGCTCGCAGAACACCAACGGCAGACTCTTCGGGCCGGCCAAAACCATGATCGTTGCACATCGACAGAAAAGTCACAGACGCGGTAACTAGATTAAGATCGTTGTCTTGGTTACCAAAAAAAAAACCTCTAACCGCCCTCGACGTCGCCCCAAAACCATACTACTGTGGAGGTAAGCATTCAGACGTCAGTGCCGTCTTGTCATCCCGGCGCTGTTCGGCCTTGCACCGAACCGCTTCTTTCCGTGCAGCCGCAACCAGAACTGATGGATATCGCTTTGCGCGGGATCCTTTCGCACCGCAGGGGCCTCGCAAAGAGCAGAACTCACCGCGAGGCAGGGTGCGCCCAGTGCGTCCTCTTGATTGAGCAGTTTTGACAACTTGAGATCCGACCAAGATGGCCAATTAATTAATTGGCCATCTTGGCCACCTTGAGGAAACAAAGGACTTATTTGGCAACCTTGCCAAATCGCTCCCCGGCATCAGGGTCTTACCCGGTCAGGCGCACCAATTGCTCGGCCTCGATCCTTGTGCCCAGGATCGAAACTTTAGGAATCTGGCCGCGTGCCATCGCTACTTCGTCGCAACGATAGAGGCGAGGGCAGTTTTGGCAGTCTTTGTAAATCTTGTCAGGCAGGGCGGTTCTGTCTTCCACCACGCGAAACCCATGCTTGAAGAAGAAGTCCGGGATGCGGGTGAACAGACACACGCAGCCCACGCCGTGGTCCTCGGCCTCGTCGAGCAGCGATTGCAGCAGCAAACCCCCGGTGCCTTTGCTCTTGGCCTCAGGACGCACCACGATCGACCGCACCTCCGCCAGGTGCGGACCGTAGAGGTGCAGGGCGCCACAACCCTGAAAGATGCCCTGGGCCGATTCAGCGACGGTGAAGTCGCGCACGTTTTCGCAAATCTCCGCGAAGGCGCGGCGCAGCAATGTGCCGTCGGACGACAGGCTGTTCACCAGCTCATATATGTTCGAAGCGTCTTGTAACCTGGCCTTACGTATTTCCATCCATCTGTCCCATAGCAGCAGAAAGTCTTGCCTCCTGCGCTGCTAACGCCTCACGCACTCGGCTCACCGCGGTGCCACCGATTACATCGTGGCAGTTTACGGTTGCGTCGAGGGTGATGCTCGAAAAAAAATCGGTTTCGAACTCCGGCCCAAACTGCTTCAGCTCATCGAGCGTGAGGCCATCGAGTTCGCAACCCTTCTCCAAACCATAACGCACGGCCAGACCAATTTTCTCGTGCGCCTTGCGAAAGGGAACTCCCTTGTGCACGAGGTAGGTCGCGGCCGCCATGGCATTGAGATAACCGGTCTCGCAGGCGCTGCGCATACGAGCCGTGTTGAAGCGAAGAGCAGCGGTAAACCGGGCCAGCAGCGCCGTCATTCGCTCCGCTGAGTCAGCCGCGGCAAACAGCGGCTCCTGGCTTTCCTGCAGGTCCTTGTTATAAGCCAAAGGAAGACCCTTGAGCAACATCGTGACCGTCTGCGCCGCTCCGTTGATGCGAGCCACTTTGGCGCGGACCAGCTCGGTCAGATCGGGGTTCTTCTTCTGCGGCATGGCGCTCGACCCGGTCGAGAAAGCCTCGGGCAGCTCCACAAATGCGAACTCCGCCGTGGCATAGAGCGTGATCTCTTCCGCGAACCGGCTGGCGTGCAAGGCCACCAGCGTAAGCGCCTGTAGGAACTCGAGTGCGAAGTCGCGGTCGCTGGTCGCATCCATGCTATTGGCGGTCGGCGCCGTGAAACCGAGCTCGCGCGCGGCAATCGTGCGATCCAGCTTCAGTGTCGCGCCCGCCACCGCTCCAGAACCTAGTGGACAATAATTCAATCGACGGCTCAAATCCCCCAGCCGGGTCATGTCCCGCAGCAGCATCTCGCCATACGCCTGCAGCCAGTGGCCGACCAGCACGGGCTCGGCGCGCTGCAGGTGGGTGTAGGCGGGCATAACCGCATCTCCTGCGGCTGTAGCCTGGGTGGTCAGCGCGCGCACCCAATCCGCCAGGCGTGCGCTGATCGATGCGCACTTTCCTCGCACAAAGAGCCGCAGGTCAGTCGCAATCTGCTCGTTCCGGCTACGGCCAGTGTGCAGCTTGAAACCCAAGTCGTCGATGCGCGCTACCAGTTCGAGTTCCACAAAGTGGTGAATGTCTTCCGCTTGCATGCAGTTGTAAATGTCGCTGGGCGGACGCTGCGCGTATTCGTCGCGAATGGCGTCCAGGGCACCCACAATGCGGGCGAGCTCATCTGGCGTGAGGATGCCCGCGGCGGCGATGGTGCGCGCATGGGCCTTGCTGGCAGCTACTTCCTGGGGTAGCAGCTGCCAGTCAAATGCCAGTGATCGTTGCCATTGTTCGAAGTCCTGGTCTAGTGGCTCGCGAAAGCGGCCAGACCACATCTTCACTGGTGAGCCTCTTTCTTCTGCAGCAGGCGCGCCCGGGTGCGGGCTGGCAGCCCCAGTATCTGGATGAAGCCCTTGGCGTCTTTCTGGTCATAGCTGTCGCCCATGGTGAACGAGGACAAATCGTCGGAGTAGAGCGAGTACGGCGACTGCCGTCC
>JBEKNJ010000042.1:0-58934 GCA_049522955.1 Acidobacteriaceae bacterium | reverse complement strand
CTCCATGCAAAAATGCTGCTTGCGGATGGAGAACGGGCCATCATCGGATCCATCAACCTGGCGCCTGGCAGTTTCGACAGCAGGCGCGAATTGGCCATCGAAGTACGGGATAAGCATATTGTCGACCGTTTGCATGACGTCGTGCGCCATGACTGGAAGCATGCGCACACGCTCGATCTGACAGACGAGGGACTGCTGGCGGACCTGGAAAAACACGGCGGGAAAGGCATCAAGGAGCTTGGACTCGACACCGAGCCCTAGATCTGGGAGAAGGACGCCGGCCGGAGAATCAGGTTGGAAATGCAAAGACGCGAATTTCTCAAGCTCGGAGCTTCAATCGCCGGCAGTTGGGTGTCCGCCGCGGTTGCGGAAGCCCTCCCCCCGGCCATCCCCGTAATCGACACACACATTCATCTTTTTGATCCCGGGCGTCCAGGAGGCGTACCCTGGCCTGCGAAGACGGACACAGCCCTCTACCAGGCTGCCCTGCCCGATCGTTATGCTCGCATTGCCCGCCCGCTGGGAGTGGTCGGGGCTATCGTGATCGAAGCCAGCCCCCTCGCTACCGATAACGATTGGGTGCTGAACCAGGCGGCCAACCACCCCATCATCGTAGGCATGGTTGGCGACCTGATTCCGGGAACCGCCTCTTATCAAGAGGACCTGGAGCGGCTGCATGCGAATCCTCTTTTTTTGGGCATACGCTACGGCAATCTATGGAATCGGGATCTTGCCGTCGATGCGCAGAAACCCGAATTCCTGCCCGGGCTAAAGATGTTGGCCGAGCGCGGCCTGGTGCTCGACAGCGCGAACCCCGATCCCAGTCTCATCCGGGCCATTGCCGGCGTGGCGGACCAACTTCCCGCGTTGAGGATCGTTATTGACCATCTGCCCACGGCGCGCGTTCCCGCGGACGCAGCCGCCCGCGATGAGTACTGGTCTCTGCTGCGCCACCTGGCGCAAAACAAGAACATCTTCGTCAAGCTGTCTGAAGTAGCCGCCGCCCGCATCGAAGAGACCGGCGGACCCAACTTCTATCGGGAAAGGCTCGACGCCCTGTGGGACATCTTCGGTGAAGATCATGTTCTTTACGCCAGCGACTGGCCAAACAGCGATCATCACGCTACCTACGAAGAAACCATCTCCATCGTGCGCAACTATGTCGAGCCAAAGGGCCGCAGTGTCGCAGAGAAGTTTTTCTGGAAGAATTCTGTGGCCGCCTATCACTGGCAGCACAGGCAGGCGGATCAACCAAGGACCTGAAACCCTTCTGTTCTTCAGGCATTCAACGGAAGATGGTATAACCCCGGTGTATGTCCTTCCGCCCTCCATCCCCGGATAGCCTCAGCCGCCGCCGCTTTCTCCGGCAAAGTTTTGCGTTTAGTGCCTTGGCCAGCCTTGGGTCTTTTTCCGGTCTGGCTGCTTCCCCGCCGCCGGATCCCGCGGCTGCGCAGTTGCTGGTACTGGGCGACTGGGGATACGAGGACAAGACGGCGCAAGCCCAGGTGGCCGCGGGCTTGCGGGCTTATGCCAAACAGCATTCGGTTCGCCCCCAGGCGTTACTGATGCTGGGAGACAACTGGTACGGCGAATTGGCCGGAGGCGCCGGCTCGTCCCGATGGAAGACCCAGTTCGAAGATATGTATCCGCCGAGCGATTTCCCCTGCCCTGCCTACGCCGTGCTGGGGAACCACGACTACCAGCGCTGGCCGGAGAGCAAAGTCGATGCCCAGTTGGAATACGCGCGCAACGGCCGGACTCGCTGGACCATGCCGTCGCGTTGGTACCGCTTTGAGTTTCCTGCGAAGAATCCGCTGATTTCGTTTATCGCGCTCGATAGCAACATGCCGCGCGCCGACGGCAAGGAAAACTCCGGGCGCGATTTTACCCTGACGCCGCAGCAACAAGCAGAACAGCTTGCATGGCTGGAAACGGAGCTGAAGCGTCCGCGGACTGCTCCTTTTCTTAGCGTCATCGCCCATCATCCCGTCTACTCCGATGGACCCCATGGAGATCATCCGGTATTGATTCGCGATTGGGATCCGCTCTTCCAAAAATACCGGGTGGATCTGTTCATGGCCGGGCACGACCATGATTTGCAGCACCTCGAGTTCCAGGGCCACCCCACCAGCCATTTCCTTTCCGGCGGTGGGGGTGCCGACCTGTACTCACTGAAGGTTGATCCCGGGCAGCGCGGGCCTTTCGCTCAGAAGGTCTACGGTTTTAGTCATATTTCCGTGACTGCAGGGCAAATGACTCTGCGCCACCTGAATCAAAACGGCGCTACGGTGCATGCCTTCACCAAGACGCCTGCCGGGCAGGTCACGATCCTATAACTACTTTTCGCTACTGGGTGGCACCAGCCCCTTCAGCCGCAGATACAGCGATAGCGTCGCGTACTGCTCATTGTCGTGGGCTATGTTTCCATATAGCAAGCCCAGTCGTGAGCGCTTCGCGGGGCCGGCCTGAAGCATCTCTGACATGTTGGCGTCGGTCAGGCCGGCATAGGCTTTGTCGCACTCGGCAAAGGAAGCCTTGAGTGCCTCGATGATTGCCGCCTTATCCGCGGTCTCGGCCGGCACTTTCGGCAGGGTGCTGGCGTCGGTATTATTCGCTGCTCCGCAAATATGAAGCTGCGCTTCGGTTACGTGGTTCACCACCCGTGCGAAGGTGCGGATATCCGGCGTGGGCTTGTAGTTGTAGTCGGCCGCCGGCATCTTATCCGCGGCTTTCAGTATGTTCGGTTTAATTCGCGCATAGCTCCCCTGCGCTTCGCTCGCCAACGGGCTCTGCCCCAGCGCTGTTCCAGAAATCATCAACCCCGCTACTGCAAACGCGACACGTATGCCCTGCATTGTCGTTCCTCCGGTGCCAACCAGCCTACCTAGGCTAGGATCACTGCACAAGTAAACTTTTTCAAGTCAACCGAGGATTTACCAGCGCACAAAGAGATCGGCCATCATTAGTTCGGCCTTAGAGTGTGGGGTGTTTTCCTAGTTGGGCGTTAGAGTTTGGGATGTTTTCCTAGTTGGGCTTTAGAGTTTGAATGTTTTTCGCCGAAACTCTCACAAAATCGTCATCCTGAGCGGAGCGCAGCACAGACTTATCGCGTGACACAGCGCTTGTGGCGCGGAGTCGAAGGACCTCGGCGGTGCCTGTCTTACCCATGCCGCTCAGGGTTTTCAACCACCGAAGCCCGAGAATAGGATCCTCTCGCGGTACGCACTTGATAATCACGGGTACGTCATCTCATGCGCCACAAGCGCTGTGTCACACGATAAATCTGTGGCGCGCTCCGCTCAGGATGACGGCTTTGTGGGGTTTTGACGAAAAACAGTCTATAAGCCTCCTGACGCAGCTTGCCATGCCACCGTAGCACTTACATATGCCCCTGAGGTAGAGCCCACGCAAACAACACAGTGCCGGCGCTGAGCAGCACATACTGACGCCCGCCCAGCTCGTAACTAATCGGCGAAGTGGAAATCCTTCCTCCCAACCCGGCGTGCCAGAGCGTCTTACCGGTACCGGTCTCAAGAACCAGAACATTCCCCTTAAGATCGCCGGTGAACAACAGCCCCGACCCGGTGGTCAGAATCCCCGCCGTTGGGGTTCCCGTACCCAGCTCATGGGTCCAGCGAATCTTGCCTGTCTGGTAATCAATCGCCTCGATAACGCCTTTGCTCCACAGGTCATAGTCAGCACCGGCCCAGCCGTAGGTACCATCTGCCGGTTTGGCAAAGTAGATGCTGTAACTGGGATGAGCAGACACCAGGAACAGCCCCGTCTTCAAATCAAAACTGGGCGAGCGGAAATTCGTCATTCCGTTCTCATCGGGCGCGATCAAACGCCCATCGGGGGCCGGCTCTTTGGCTGGATTGGGAATAGGACGCCCCTGCTTGTCTACCCCGAGCGCCCAGTTCACCGGCCCAAACGGGACGGTGAGTAAACTGCTGCCATCCGTCCTGTCGAGTACAAAGAAATAGCCGTTACGCGACGTCTGCATGAGCATCTTCCGCGGCTTGCCCTGAAACATTCCATCCACCAGGACCGGGGTCTCGGCCGCGTCCCAGTCATGGGTATCGTGAGGCGACGGCTGAAACGCCCAAACCAATTTGCCCGTATCCGGATTAAGCGCCACGATGCTGCAAGTGTAGAGATCGTCTCCCGGGCGAGTGGAGGCCGTCAGTACAGGGGTCGGGTTTCCTGTCCCCCAGTAGAGCAGGTTCAGCTCAGGGTCGTAAGTGCCGGTCATCCATGTGTTGCCGCCGGTGGGTGCTCCCGGTGTTCCTAAAGGGGGCGTGGCGTTCCACTGCCACTGTGTCTTGCCCGTCTCAGGATCGACCGACAGGATATAGCCCACCAGGTTATCGAAATCACCAGAGGTGCCAACCAGCACATGATTGCCCACCACCAGCGGAGCCATACTGGTCCAATAACCCTTGCTTGCATCCGCCACAGTCACATTCCAGCGCACGCTCCCATCCTTGGCGTTGAGCGACACCAGGTGCCCATCCGGACTAAGGAAATATAGCCAATCTCTATACATGGCCACGCCGCGATGACCGATATGCAGACCATGATTGGGAGGGTAGGTGTATGTCCAGATCTGATTGCCCGACAGCGCATCGACTGCCCAGACTCTGTCCGGGACGGTGAGATACAGCACTCCGTCGACCATCAGCGGGGTGGACTTGATATCCACCGGCTGATGCGTCTGAAAGGCCCAGGCGAGGGCTAGGTTCCCTACGTTCTGTGGGCTGATCTGGTCCAGTTTGCTATGGCGCTGCCCGTCATAGGTGCCGTGGTACTGGGGCCAACTGTCGGCCGGCGGCTTGACAAGCATGGGATTGTCTACCCCTTGCCCGAAAAGAGCTGTGCTTCCAGCGAGCAAGAGAGCACTGATCAACGACTTCATTCGTATCTATACCTCTCAGGCCAACGTCACTTTGAACGTACTGCCGATATCCGACATGTTGGCTGCGGGCGGCCGCACCTGCAGACCTTGCTTGTCCTGCTTCCAATGCAGCTTATCGTGGTAGCCAAGCAGCTCCACATTGAGGACCTTCCCCGGTTCCTGCGGACTGTTCGTCGCCAACGGCTTGATGATCACGTCCGCCGCCGGCTTACCCATGACATAGGCGTAAAGCAATTTTCCCTTGGTGGTGAACCGCACATCCTCGGCAGTCAGGCCGGGCTGCTTGCTTTCGTTAAAGCCGCTCTGAGGGACTAATACCTCGGTCGATGGCCCCGCACCGTAGACCTTCCATGGACGAGAGCCATAGATGCCTTCGTTGTTAACGGTCATCCACTGAGTTATGCCGTCGAGTACCTTTCTCTCCTCAGGGTCCAGTTCCCCGCTATTGGGCAGCGGGAAATTCAGCAGCAAATTACCGTTCTTGCTGATGATGTCAACCAGCAGATCGATCACCTTCTTCGGCGTCTTGTACTCCTGTCCTCGCTTGTAGTGCCAATCACCAATGCATGTGTCGGTCTCCCACGGGAATTCGGAGATAGCATCGGAAACTCCCCGCTCATGATCGACGACGCAGGTGCCAACCGCGCAATCGCCCGCTACCTTGCTGGCGTAGACGGCCTCGACTTTGCCGTTATGCAGGCCGGCGCTCACGTTGTAGAGCTCAGCCACGGTGGCGAGTCCATATTCCTCGAACGGAATGCCGCCATCGGTGTACAGCAGATCGGGCTGATGCTGGTCGATCAGGTCCTTAATCCGGTTGAAATATTCGAGCTTCCATTCATCGGGTGCCACCCGGCCCATCGCCTTCGCGGTCCTGGCAAAGTCGTGAGGCATCTGCGTGTAGTTGTGATAGAGATCCGCAAATCGCGGGTCGGTGCCATCGTAGGACGCGCCGGCCAATGGACCGGTGCTGTCGCTGGTGTGCGCCGGCGCGAACCAGTCAAAGCTATTCGAAAGATGCTCGCTTACCCCAAAGCGCAGTCCACGCTTGCGAGCGGCCTGCTTATAAAGACCAACGATGTCGCGCATGGGCCCAACCGCGGTGGCATTCCAGCGCGGCTGGTACTTCGAATTCCACATATCGTAATTGTCATGGTGAACTCCCATGCTGACGAAGTACTTGGCGCCCGCTTTCACATACAGATCCATCAAATGGTCCGGATCCCACTTTTCCCCTTTGAACAACGGGACCAGGTCTTTGTAGCCCACCTTGGAGGGATGTCCGTAAGTCTTGAGGTGATACTCATACTGCGGGGTGCCCTGGATATACATATTGCGCGCGAACCAGTCCCCGTCCTCGACCCCCGACTGCGGCCCCCAATGCGACCAGATACCGAATTTTGCGTCGCGAAACCAGTCGGGGACACGGTAGGCATCGAGCGAACCGCGCGTCGCCTTGAACGGTCCTGGGGAGATGGGAAGCGCGGAAGCCTGGCCTAAAATACCCCGGGTCTGTGTCCACGCGACCGAGCAGCCAAGCAATTTCAATGTGTCGCGCCGAGTAAACCGCATAGAGAATCGCCGCCTTATCCCTGCTGATCAACCAAAAGTCTGCTCCAAACACGAAGCAACAATGTGTTCTGGTTATATCTATGCCAGACATCATTATCAACCCGGGCCAGACGCAGGCAGGCAATTCGAATTTGAAAGGGTGCACCCCGGGCACGGCGAGAAGGGTGCAGGGGCCGGTTAGTAGGACGGGAATGCAAACGTGATAATGAGTGCTCTTGCCGGCTTATCTTCAAAGCATTGGTACTGACGTTTCGTGCTGCCATCAATCCAGGCACTATCTTCAGCGTGCAGCACCTCAGTCCTGTTCTCTGTCGAGAGAACCAGCCGGCCGTGAATGACATAAACCAACTCGAGGCCGGGAGCGATATGAGGATGGAACGCCGCGCCTTCGACTCCAGGCAGGAAATCCGCAATACAGGGAACAATATTTCGATCCGGCGCCAACACGCTCATGCTGTCCGACATCAGGAACGGATTCAGCCTTTCCCCTACGGGAAGGCGAATTCGATCTTTGGCTCGAGAAACACGAAAGACAGCTTCTTTCTCCGGGCCCAGGAAGTAGGAGAAGTCCTTCTTGAACACCAGGGCAATACGCGCCAGATTTCTGAGCGTTGGAATCACCCGACCGGTCTCCAATTGGGAAAGGAAACTCGCGGAAAGCCCAACCTGTTGCCCCAGCTCGACCAGGCCCATGGAACGCTTCAATCGCAGCCGGCGAATTTTATCTCCGATATTTTTTGCTGCAATGGATGCCTCCACGATTGCTTCATCGACCGTGTCGACCGGACGAAGTGGTTTGACAGGGTTGTCCATACGTTGAACCGGAGTATTTGACTTGAGCAGGGGCTAGCCGGCTATCGTCATGCGATCGCCAGCGACTCGAGGCTGGCAATCGCTTGCTTATCGTGACGTCCAGGATCAATCTCCAGCTCGAGCGACAATACGCCGGCCAGATCGACGGTATAGTCCTCGACCTCGATGGCCGAACCGCCTGGGCTGAAGGTCCACTGCTGCCGGACTATCTCTCTTTTTTGAAACGCCGCTGAGCTCGCAAACAAGGCAAACTCCTGCGACCTCTCCCTGGTTTGCTCACGAAACTCCAGTCGTATCCGCCGGATCGACTGTGGGTGATCGAACGTCAAGCGAATCACTTGAGGGCCCGGATCAGCAGCCTTCCATCCGCCCACTTTCCCCCCCTGGAGGGCATTTTCGAAGGGATGCTGCGGGTCTTCCGACGAAATCTCTACACTCGCGATCTGCGCTATATCGAGCCCCGCATCTGAGGAGGGTGAAGAAGAAGACTTAGGGAGAGACACAATGGATTTGCGCATAGGAAAACCTCTTCTTACTCAGATGCAGATGAAACAGGGCCTGACAAGAATGGTACCCTTAACACGATGAAGGTGCTTATTACCGGTGGAGCGGGATTTCTCGGGAGCAGGCTGGCACGCACTCTCCTCCACCATGGACAGCTTTCAGGCCAGGCGCTAACCCAGCTTGTACTGGCCGATCTGGTCCCACCCGCCGCTGATCTGGCTGCTGACCCGAGGGTTCGCGCCTGGACCGGCGCGTTGCTGGCCACCTTGATCAATCAGCCTGATGCCCTGCGCAACGAAGACTTCGATGTAGTCTTCCACCTCGCCTCGGCGGTTTCCGCGGAGTGCGAAGCGGACCTCGACCTCGGCCTCCGCTCCAACCTCGACACCACCCGCGCTCTGCTCGATGCCTTGCGCGGAGCGGGCGCGCCGCGCCTTGTCTTCTCCAGTTCCGTGGCGGTCTTCGGTGGCGACGTCGACCTGCCCATGCCGAGGATCATCCACGACGACACCTTGCCTGTCCCCCAGACCTCGTACGGTA
Source organism: Acidobacteriaceae bacterium (assembly GCA_049522955.1). GTDB lineage: Bacteria > Acidobacteriota > Terriglobia > Terriglobales > Acidobacteriaceae > PALSA-350. The sequence continues at coordinate 50,590 of JBEKNJ010000042.1, read as the reverse complement.
TTCAAAAGTTCGTTTGCGAACAACTGGTCGCGGACTACACACGGCGCGGGTTGATCGACGGCCGTAGCGCGCGATTGATGACTGTGACGGTACGCCCGGGCCGCCCCAACGCGGCCGCGTCCGGCTTTCTATCCTCCATCGTGCGTGAGCCTCTGAACGGACAGGAGACCGTGTGCCCGGTGGCGCCGGACACGCTGGTCGCCGTCGCTTCCCCACAACGCGCCATCGAAGGTCTGATCAAGGCCGCCGAGGCTACGCCGGACGCCTGGGGCAGCCGGACGGCGGTCAATCTCCCCGGCATCACGGTCCGCGTCAGCGAGATGCTGGACGCGCTGGAAATCGCAGGCGGCCGAGTGGCGCGCGATCGGGTGCACTTCGAAGAAGACCCAAAGATCGCCAGGATGATGTTGGGATGGCCTTCCGCTTTTGAAAGCGCCCGGGCACGCCGGCTCGGTCTTTCCGCTGACCCCGATTTTCTGTCCATCATCCGCCAGTTTCAGAAAGAGCAGGCGGTTTGAGCCGTGGTCCTGGGCTGCATTGCAGATGACTTTACCGGCGCAACCGATCTGGCAAACAACCTGGTGCGCGCCGGCATGCGGGTGGTCTTAACCGTCGATGTCCCGGCGGAAAGTGATCGAGTAGACGCGGATGCTGTCGTGGTGGCGCTCAAGTCGCGCACCGTGGCCGCCGCGACCGCGGTTGAGCAATCGCTACGCACTTGCCGATGGCTGCGCCAGCAGGGAGCGGGTCAGATCTATTTCAAAATCTGCTCTACCTTCGACTCCACGGCGGCGGGCAACATCGGCCCTGTGATCGAGGCCCTGATGGATGAGTTGGAGTGTAGTTTCAGCATCGCCACGCCGGCATTTCCGGAGAATGGGCGAACAGTCGTCCACGGACACCTGTTCCTGGGCGATACCTTGCTCTCGGAAAGCGGCATGCGCCACCATCCCCTCACGCCCATGACCGACGCCAACCTGGTGCGGGTGCTCCAGGCGCAACTGAATCCTGGCAAAGGACGCAAAGTCGGACTCATCGACTACCGCACGGTAGCGCAATCGGCAGAGGCGATCCAAACACGAATTAATGAGCTGAAAGCCGAAGGGATCGCGATCGCCATCGTGGATGCGCTGAGCGATGAAGACCTGGGCAGGCTGGGCGAGGCGCTGCGGAATTCGTCATTCCTCACTGCCGGCTCCGGGTTGGGAGGCAGCTTGCCGCGCAACTGGGGGTTCAGCCCGCAAAACCAGGCAAACCTGCCGCCCGCGCGCGGACTCAAGGCCATCCTGGCCGGCAGCTGCTCAGTGGCAACGAACGCCCAGGTACGGAATTTTGTCCGCAATGGAGGCGAGGCCTACGCGTTGCAACCGGCGCATCTTGCGGCCGACCTCGAAATGCAGATTGCCGAGGTGCTGGCGTGGGCCGATGCATGCTGGCGCACCGAAGCCGGGCTGCCCCTGCTGGTTTACTCGACCGCCGAGCCGGAAAAGGTTAACCCAGCGCACGCACCCGTTATCGAACAGGCTATGGCCGCCCTGGCGCGCGCCTTCGTGAAGCGCGGCGTTGGCAGCCTGGTGGTCGCCGGCGGAGAAACAGCGGGCATTTGCGTCCAGGCCCTGGATATAAAGCAAATACAGATTGGCCCACAGATCGATCCCGGCGTGCCCTGGTGCTACGCCGGGGACGGCCTCCACATCGCTTTGAAATCGGGTAATTTCGGGTCACCCGACTTTTTCTCGAAAGCGTTTGCCTTTGTGGCGTGAGTGATGAACGAGACGGAACTACGGCAAGAGATCTGTCGGGTAGGCCACTCTTTGTTTGCGCGGGGCTATGTTCATTCCACGGCAGGAAACATCAGCGTTCGTCTGCCGGACGGCTTCCTCATCACGCCGACGGAAGCATGCCTGGGTTTCCTGGAGCCCGCGGTCCTCTCCAAGGTCGGCGCGGATGGAGTGCAGGTAAGCGGCGAACGCGCCAGCAAAACCCTGGCGTTGCATCGGCGCATCTACGCTGCAGATGCCGATGCCGGCTGCGTGATCCACACGCACTCCACTCACCTGGTTGCGCTGACGCTGGCTGGGGTATGGAGGCGAGAGGATATCTTGCCCCCGCTTACCCCCTATTACGTGATGAAGGTCGGTCATGTACCGTTGATCGAATATCACCGTCCGGGGGATGCGGCGGTGGGTGAGTTGGTGGCCCAGACCATCGAGCGCATGCGCGCCCAGGCGACGCCCATTCGCGCGGTGATGATCGACCGGCTGGGTCCCAATGTCTGGGCCAGTACGCTTGCCGGTGCAATGGCGGCGTTGGAAGAGCTGGAAGAAACCGCGAGGCTCTGGTTGCTCACCGGCCGTAAGCCGGAGCCGCTAACCGCCGAGCAAATCAATCAACTGCGCCAGCATTTCGGCGCTTCGTGGTAGGGAGTCGGAATCATGTTGCGCTTTGCCGCGAACCTTAGCTTCATGTATGGGGAGTATGCCTTCCCTGACCGTTTTGCTGCCGCCGCCCGGGACGGTTTCACCGGGGTAGAGTACCTGTTTCCCTATGAGTTTCCGGCACAGCAGTTGTCGGGATGGCTAAAGGCGCATGGCCTGGTCCAGGTGCTCTTCAACGCGCCGCCGGGAAATTGGGCAGCGGGCGAACGCGGGTTGGCCTCTCTGCCCGGCAAAGAGGCGGAGTTTCGCGCCGCCATCTATACGGCGCTCGAATATGCGCAGGCGCTCAGCTGCCCGCGTGTGCATGTCATGGCCGGTATCAACACGGGCGTGCGCAGCACATTTGTCGCCAACCTGGCCTGGGCTGCGGAACTCGCCATGCCTGCAGGCATTGAGCTGCTGATCGAACCGATCAATCCACGGGATATGCCGGGCTATTTTCTGAACCGGCAAGATGAGGCCCACGCGATTGTGAATGAAATCCGAAGCCCTGCGCTCAAGGTGCAGATGGATCTGTATCACTGCCAGATTGTTGAAGGCGATGTGAGCATGAAGCTCCGCAAATATCTGGGAGAGAAAAGCGTGGGCCACTTACAAATTGCAGGTGTGCCCGACCGCAACGAGCCTGACCGCGGCGAACTCAATTGCGACTACGTGCTCGACCTGATAGACGACCTAGGCTTCGAAGGCTGGATCGGCTGCGAATATCGGCCAAAGGCCGGCACTTCCGAAGGTCTGTCCTGGCTGAAGAAACGCATGTAGCTCCCTCGGCTTCGCTCGGGATGACAAAGGGAACGTCGACGCTTTCAATAAGCGCCGTCGCTGGAAAACCTTACAGCAGTCCCTTCACTACGCTTCTACGGTCGGATGACACTTCTGTTTGGGTACCCACATCCCAATTCCAAACAGATGTTGAGGGATCGGGACCCCTCCCGAAAAGATGTTGACGGATCAACATCCCAATCCCAAACAGATGTGTCATCCCGACCGGAGCGCAGCGTAGTGGAGGGACCTGCTGTTAGCTTTCCCAGCGACCACTTTCCACGGAAGCGCCGTCCTCCCCTTTGTCATCCCGACCGGAGCGCAGCGTAGTGGAGGGATCTGCAGTTCAACGGACCCGTCCTGGAAATGTTTTCCGACATCCGTTCTCACGCCGACGCCAAGAAAGGTCCTTACACGCCTGGCACAGGCGGGCATCCCGGAAATTCAGCCAGATACCCATTCCCGATGTAACCCAAATACTGAATCCCAATCTTGCTGGTAAAGAACCCATCCGCAGTCAAATTTCGCAAAAACGAAAAGAACTCGACTCCTTGCCCCAAGCTCGCATCCTCAACCGCGTTCTTGCGATACGCAATACAATCCAATATCTCTGTCTGCTGCTTCGCCGTGCACCCAAGATAAGTATTCCCAAACCGATCCGTGCAAGTGGAGTCAAGCCACATAATCCCCCCGCCCAGAGTCAACTGGTAGTGCGGATTCTCACTCGTAAGCAAGTCGATAAACTCCGGAGCCCCAGCCTCAATAGCGCCCCCCGAATCAGCATCCGCCGGGAAAATCGTCTCGCATAGTGACTGCAGCGTCTTGTACTGCTGAGGCGGGAAATACTTCGGCGTATACACCCCCGCCTTGGCCGCCTTTTCCGTCGTAATCATGTGGTGTGCATACTCGGCAGCCTGCAGCGGAATCACGCGCAGAACCGAAGTCGCCGCCGCCCCCATGCTGAGCGATTTCAATACATCACGCCGGGATACAGACATGCTATATCTCCCCTTTTCGAGCCTGATCGAGCAGATACTCTGAAGTTCTCCACGATAACGCTGTGATCGTAAGCGTCGGGTTCTTGTCAGGTCCGGTTACAAAACACGCTCCGTCGCCGACAAACAAATTCTTGACGTCGTGCGCCTGGCAATTTTTATTCAGAGCCGAAGTCTTCGGATCATCGCCCATCCGCACCGTGCCCAACTCGTGAATAATCTCTCCCCCTTCGGAGATTCCGTAAGGCCTTCCATCCGTCTTGGTTCCTGCATTTCTTGCGGCTAAGGCCTCACGCGGACCGCCGCCGACGACGGTTCCCCCCGCCGCTTCCACAATCGAGCGAAACGTCTCCTGCATATCTTTCGCCATCTTGAGCTCGTGGTCGCTCCACGCGAAGTGGAAACGCAGTACCGGAATACCCCACTTATCGACCACGGTCGGGTCGATCTCACAGTACGTGTCCGGATTGGGGATCATCTCCCCGCGCCCGGAGAAACTGATGAAGTTGCCATACTTGCCGCGGACGTTTTGCTTGAGAGAAGCTCCGTAGCCTTCATGTTCATTGCATATTCCGTCGAACGCACCCACCCCGGGCATGTGACGTCCGCCGCCGAACTCAATGTGGTAGCCGCGCGGAAAATCGTTCTTGCGATCGCCCCTCCACCACGGCATGTACATGTGCATACCGCCGACACCGTCATGGTTATGCGGAGCCACCTTTTCCAGCTGCGGAAAATATCCAGTGACATTGCTGCCGACGGAATCGGTGAGATAGCGGCCGACCACTCCAGAAGAATTCGCCAGCCCATTGGGGAATAACGTGGAGCGCGAATTCAGCAGCAGGCGAGCCGTTTCGCAAGCGCTGGCGGCCACCACGAACGCCCTCGCATGCACACGCATTTCGCTTAGGGTCGTCTTGTCGATGTAGGAAACCGCTTGCGCTTTCCCGTCCTTGCTCACGATGATCTCGCGCGCCATGGCGTTGGGAATCATCGTGAAGCGGCCGGTAGCCTCCGCCGGCGGGATCATCACCTGGCTGGAGCTGAAGTTCGAAGCACTGATGCATCCTCGTCCGCACTGCGCGCAATAGTGGCAGGGGGCACGCCCATTGAGGGGTTTGGTCAGAATGGCCATGCGCGAGGGAATGCAGGTGATATTCAGCTGATCGCAAGCCTTCTTGACCAGGGTCTCGGTACAGCGCGGCTTGGGAGGGGGAAGAAAAACGCCATCAGGTGCGTCAGCAAGATTTTCCTTGGTTCCAAAAACACCAATAAACGCTTCGGCCTTATCGTAGTAAGGCGCGATGTCCTCGTACGAAATCGGCCAGTCATCTCCCAGGCCATCTTTGGAGCGTGCCTTGAAGTCTGTCGCCGAAACCCGCAGGGTGATGCGTCCGTAATGATTGGTGCGGCCGCCCTCGATGCGCGAGCGAAACCAGCGGAACTGCGATCCCGGAGCCGTGGTGTACGGTTCGCCATCGATCTCCCAGAATCCGTTGGGCGCCAAAAATTCGCCGTTCAACTCATGCCGGGCCCGTCCTCCGATGTCCGCTCCCCGATGGGGCAGCGCGTACGGCCACACATGCTCTTTGTAATCTTTGCGGGGATTCAGCCGCGGTCCCGCCTCCAGCATGACCACATTCAAACCACCCTCGGTCAGCACCTTGGCGGCGGTCCCGCCTCCAGCGCCAGAGCCTATGATGCAGACGTCGTATACCTTGGGTGAGCGGGTTACTTGGGACATTCAGAATCTCCGGGAAAACGGGGCTTTCGCGAGGCGAAATACTCCACTCGCCAATATAGATCAAATCAGGCTCTCTTTGTGAACGTACCAGGGTGAGAAGAAGGACCGGATATGAACCGTAGGGTATTTCTTCATAACGCCGCAGTCACAGCGTTTGCAGCCACCGTTCCCGCTCCCACCTTGTTTGCCGGCCGGGACACGCCGAGCGCAGAACCAGGCTGGTGGATGGTCGAACCCATCCGCTGGCTGCAGACCAATCTTCGCGAAACCAATGCGGCACTCCAACCCGCGCAGTTTATTGAGGACGTCGCAAACTTCAACGCCAACGTGTTGATGATGTCAGCGGGCGGCATCACGGCCCTCTATCCCAGCAAAGTCCAGTACCACTATGTAAGCCCCTACATGCCGAAAGGCCAGGACACCTTTGGCGAGGTGCTCCGGGAGGCCCATGCTCGCAGGATCCGGGTGGTCAGCCGCTGGGATTTCAGCAAGACCCACAAAGATGTCTTCGACGCTCACCCGGATTGGTTCTTCAAGATGGCGGATGGCCAACCCGCCATCTATAACGGCCTCTATCTGGCCTGTATCAACGGAGGCTGGTACCGGCAAAAGTCGATCGAGATTCTGAGCGAGGCTCTTGATCACTACGACGTCGATGGCTGCTTTTTCAACTTCTTCAGCAATCCCACAACGGACTACAGCGAGCGGCAACTCGGCCTTTGCCACTGCGATAACTGCGAGCGAATCTATCGCGAGCGGTTCCATCGAGACGTACCGGAAACTCCCGATGGCGACTATCGCGCCTTTCTGCACGACGCCGGCGTGTCGATGTCGCTGGCCATTCGCAGCGTGGTCAGGACCAAGCGCCCCAAAGCCGCCCTGCTCGGCACTTCCGTTGAAATTGGGGATATTGCCTACGGCGAAGCGAATACGGCAGTCCGTCGCCCGCTTCCCCTCTGGCCCTACTCCTCCGGCGACAGCAGTAACCAATGGCGAAACAGTTATCCCGATAAGGGCGTTGTCTGCCAGGGGATGTCATTCATCGACTTTCCCTGGCGATTTGCGGTTGTACCGCAAGCCGAAGTGCGCACCCGCATCTGGCAGGAAGTTGCGAACGGAGGCGCCGCAGCCTTCAACCTGCACGGAACCATCGCAGACCAGCAGGACAGAATGGCCGTCGATGTTGCCATCCCGGCCTATGGCTGGCTCAAGGATCACCAGGAATATTTCGTTGGACAAACCAGCGAGGCACGCGTGTTTCTGCTCGCTCCCCGGCCGGGCGGAATTGGTTTTCAGATATCCAGTGATGCCTACCGCGGCTTTTATCGCTTCCTGACCGAGCAGCATATTCCATTTGCCGCGGTTGAGAATCTCGACTTCCTGGGCAAACGGGAAGCCGATCTGATCATCAGTCCGGGGGAAACACCCGCGGCGCTCGAAGCCTATATCCAGAAGGGAGGACGGCTCATCATCGCCAGTTCCACCGTTCCGCAATTCGAAGTCGCCAAGCCCGTCAAACTATGGAAGTCCCCCGACGGGGCTTACTTCCGCATCCGCAATAAAGCCATGTTCCCTTCGCTGAAGCAGACCGATGTGGTCTTCATGTACGGCGACTACCTGCAGGTGCAGACGGAAGGCAGCAGTCCGATCACTTTCATCCCGCCCTCCATGTACGGCCCTCCGGAGTTTGTTCACATCGACTGGAAGGATACCGAGGACCCCGGCTTGTTGATGAAGGATATCGGCACCGGCAAGCTCGCCTGGCTGCCGTGGGACATCGGCGGCCTCTACTATCGCCAGAGTTCTGAGGCCCACTCGAGATTGTTGAGCGACCTGGTTGACAACATGCTGCCCCAGGGGCGCCTGCTAAAGAGCAACGCGCACCCGCTGGTGGAGATAACGTTCATGCGCCAGAAGGACCGCCGGCTGATCCACTTCGTCAATCTTTCCGGCCACGCAGACACTGCCTATTTCCGCCCGGTTCCGATGACGAATATCCAGGTGAGTGTGCGGGGCTACTTCCGCTCCGGCCGGGCACTCAGGTCCGGTCAAACGGTGTCGATCACACAGAACGCGGGATATGCAGAGTTCACGCTACCGTCGCTTGAGGAATACGAACTAGTCGACCTGGGATGAGCCGGGTGTGTCTACTGCATGTTCTTCCTAAGAAACTTCACACCGTCGAAGGCGATCGATTCCGGTGTGAGTTCAATGTCTCGCCAGATTGCCGCGGCTGCGCTCAAATCTTTGAGCGCAAAACCGAAGCCCTCGATGGTCAGCCAGCCGTCGTACTTCATCGCGCGCAACGCGTCAAATACTTCTTTCCACTCCACATGTCCGGAGCCGGGGATACCGCGATCGTTCTCGCAGGTATGCACGTGCTTGAGGTGGGAGCCAACCGTCTGGTAACCGGCAGCGATATTTTTTTCTTCGATGTTGGCGTGGAAGGTGTCAAAGAGGATTCCGATGTTAGGATGGCCAATCTGCTCGGAGAGCCTGGCAGAATCGGCGGCCGTGTTCAGAAAATAGGTTTCGAAACGGTTGATCGGTTCGATGGCGAACGTTACATCGTGGGCGGCGAGCGTGTCGCCCACAGACTGAAATCCCTCGACAGCCCATGTCCATTCATCATTGGTGCGTCGCCGGCCCGGCAAGTAACCCACGGGGCTGTAGAGCGGGCCGGCCACAATCTTCGCGCCGGCATCAGCTGCGGCCTTTGCAATTTCCTGAAGGTGCTGCCTGGTCCGGCGCCGGATATCGGGACTCTCGCTGATCAAGCTCAGGCCATCCACCAGGACCGTGCAGACATTGCATTCCAGACCGTTGACTTCGACCGCCTTGCGAATGCTCGAGGCTTGAAACTCCCGCGGCCGTAGTAGCGGAATCTCGACCCCGTCGAAGCCTGCCTCTTTGATGGTTGGCAGCAGGCCGAAATTGGACGGGTCAAATGTCCCCGACCAGATGAATGTGTTCACTCCAAATTTCATTTCGCCTCGCTCTTCCTTCGCTCAAAGTTCCAGCATACCCCGCTTGCCTTGGCCGACCGCATGGGCCTAATATACGTCGTACACGATACGTCGTATACGACGTATATAGGAGGATAGCCCTATGCGCTTCGACTTCTTCGACATCGCCTGCGATCTTTGGCTCCTACTCTGTGTTGTTTGGCTTTTCGGTCTGCTTACCGCTAAGCCTAATGCTCGAACCCAGTCACCTGGCTCCCGGCTTCTCGAACTGGGACTCACCCTGCTTGCCTTCTCTCTTGTATTCACTTCTTACTTCCGATCGGGATGGCGCGCCTGGTCCTTTGTCCCGCACAATGACGTGACCGGAGCCATCGGGCTCCTTATGGTTCTGCTAGGGATTTCTTTCTCGATTTGGGCTCGTCTGCAGCTGGGCGGGAACTGGAGTGGTACGGTTTCCGTCAAGGAAGGTCACACGCTCATCCGCCGAGGTCCCTACACCGTCGTTCGCCACCCGATTTACAGTGGTCTTCTGCTTGCGTACCTCGGGGTTGCGACGATTGTCGGTGAAATTCGTGGATTGCTCGGAGTCGGGGTCTTGTTCCTCTCCTTTTGGTTAAAGTCGAGAACGGAGGAGCGATTTATGCTCGAGCAGTTTGGTGCGGACTATAGTCACTATCAGCATCAGGTCAAAGCGCTCATCCCTCATGTCTTTTGAAAAGAAAAAGCCACGGCGAGCTCCTCCGGATGAATCGTTACTCAAGCTCGCGCAAGAGGTGGACCAACACCTGAGCGTCATTCGCCAGAAATTGCGCGAGCCGTTGGAGACCGAGTTTGCGCGCGGCGGTCTCACCGGGCCCCAGCGCATGGTGATGCAGGCCTTGGTCCAGTCCGAGGGCTTGAGTTTGAAGCAACTCAGTGCTCAGGTCAGCCTCGCCCATAGCACCGTCTCCGGCATTGTCGATCGGTTGCAGGCGCGCGGGATGGTGGTGCGGCGCAAAGATGAAGCCGACGGCCGCGCTACCGTGATTGCCCCATCGAGCGAGGTACGTGACTTCGTAGCAAATCGCATGCCCCAACTCGCGATCAGCCCACTCACTGAAGCATTGCGCACTGCCAGCGACAAGGAACGAGCCAGCGTGCTCCGGGGCCTCAGAAAGCTGCGCGCTTTGGTTGAATGGACCCGTTCGCAAGCTTGATGCGGGCGCAAAAGGGTGGGGCTTCAGAGTCTGCGTGAGAGCAAAGGAAACAGCAGGTCCCTCCACTACGCTGCGCTCCGGTCGGGATGACAATTCATCTTGGAAACTATACTTAGCGTTCCCAAACAAAATTGTCATCCCGACCGGAGCGTACCCGGATTTCCTGCCACGCTGCGCTGGACAAGGCCGCGTGTGCGCCCTTCCGTAAAGAAGGGCGCATGAAGTGCACCAACGCCACCAAAGTCAACAGGAAATCCGGGGTAGCGAAGCGGAGGGATCTGCGGTGCGCCCCTCGGGCTTCCCAAATTCTGGAGTTCTCACGCAGACTCTGAAGCCCTGACCATTCTGACCGGGGCCAGCACGACTTCAGTCGTGCCCTGATAACAATGCAAAGTTTGCTACGCCCCTACAGCGGAATCTTGAGCGTGTTCACGATGTAGTCCGCCGTGATCCTGGCGCTCTCCTGCGGCGGGCGCCAGGGAGACGTGTCCAATTCCACGTTCAAAAACCCTCTCCATTCAATGCTGTCCAGATAGGCCTTCAGACCAGGAAAATCAACCCCGCCGGCGCCCATAGGAAAGAAGTAAGGAGTCTTCAATTGGTCCACTTCGGGCCCTGGAACATTTTTAGTCCCACCCCGGTCTTCCGGCTTGGTGTCCTTGAGGTGATATTCCAGCACTCGCTTGCCGTATTTCTTACCCATCGCCAGAGGATCCATCCCCGCCATGGTGAAGTGCCCGGTGTCCAGAACCAGGCCGACGTGCTTCGGGTCGGTGTTGGCCATGATGAAATCCAGTTCGTGTTGCGACTGAAGCTGGCTGCCCAGGTGGGGGTGAACCCCGAGCTGCATGTCGAGTTCTTCACTCATGCGCTTGCCCAGCGCCTCGAGCGTACCGGCCATCACTTTGAGGTCATCGTCCGTAGTGCCGCCAGGCCTGCGGCGCCCAGTGTTGGTCTTTTGCACCTGGGTGCCAAACCGCCTGCTGAATCGGGCCATATTGAAATGGTTATCGACCACTGCCTGTCGCGAGTCGAGATCCTCAAACCGGGTGTTGCCGGTGGCCGAGCCGCCGGTGATCGCGACAAAGTTGACGCCGATTTCGAAGATACGGCGCATCAGGCCCTCAGCATTATCGGGGTAATACAGGGTGTCGGGACGGCAGAAGGAGGCGCCGAAAATTTCCATGTAACGAAAGCCGACCTCCCGGCCTTCCCTCATGCCTTTGAATGGGTCGCCTTCCCAACCGCCTCGCGTATTGGTCGTATAGCCGATGCGATACTGCTGCTGCTGCGGATACAGCGGCTCGTGCCGCACACCCTGATCTGTACGCGCCTGGCCAGCCGCAGTCGAAGGAGGAGTGGCGATCGCAACGGCGCCAGAGGCTAGAATGTTTCCGGAAGTGGTGAGAAATTGCCTGCGATCCATGACGCTTACCCTCCTACTTTTGGGTCATCCGACGGCCCGATAGATGATAAATCACGTTTCGCATGCCTTGCATTGCTGGCAGCAAGTCCAGTCCGACCCGACGGACCAGGCTGCGACGAGCCTGACTTTGGTAACCTCCAGGACTGGTCGTAACGGGCTTTCGCCGGAGGAGCAATCCCCAACCGCACAGGAAAGCGGCGTGGTAATATCTACGATAGATCATCGCACGGCAGGTGCGTGAGCTTTGTCAGGGAGGGACAATGAAGATCAATCCCGAAAAGTGTGTGGCTTGCGGAAACTGTACTTATGTTTGCCCCATGGGCGCTATCTATATTGATCCCGTCTTGAAGCGGGCGACGATCAATAGTGACGAATGCGTCGAATGTTATGCCTGCTTCAACGGGCTGAGCCAGGAACACCTGAACCCCACCCTGGTGCGCACAGTACGGCGCGTCTTTGCGGCGTTGCGCATTCGCTTTGAGCCCGAACCAGACGTTTGCCCCACAGCTGCCTTCGAACCAGACGAACTCGTCTGGCCCCGCGTCGTGCGGCGGGCCTTCTCTGACCCCAGCGTGCCCCACGAGTCGACTGGCGTGGAGGGTCGCGGCACCGAAGAAGTGAAAACCAACGACGTGACCGGAAGAGTGAAGGTCGGCGATGTCGGCTTCACCATCGAATTTGGCCGGCCGGGTGTCGGGGTTCGCTTCCACGAAATCCAACAAATGTGCTGGGCCCTGGCCAAGGCCAACGTTAGCTTCGAGAAGAAGAACCCAATTACCTCATTGATGTCGGACGTGAGCACAGGCACCCTGCGCCCCGACATCATGAATGAAAAGGTAATGTCGGCGATTGTCGAAATCAAAGTTCCGGTCGAGCGCACCGAAGAAATTATTCGCGTGGTGTGGGACGTTGAGAAACAGCTGGACACGGTGGTTGCCATCGGCGTCGCTACCCGTTGCGGCGAGCACGGCGAAGAAGTCATCGTAGCTCCCATCCTTGAACGGCTGGGATACAAGCTGGAAAGGGCGAAGACAAATATTGGCTTGGGCCAGATGGTTCAACCCACAGCCGAATCTGCCAGGGAGGCTGCACACGTATGACCAATACACTGCATCGGTTCGGCAATGCCGAGAGCTTCAAAGACGACTACATTGTTTTTGCCATCCCCAGCAAGAGCAATAAGGATCCCAATGCCCTGCCCAAGCTCCACCGCTTCCTTGAGATTGCGTTGGAATACAAGCCCGTCAACCTGGGAGAGACCCGGCACGGAGGCGCGCTGCGGCCTTCCAAGAATTTGGGCCCATTGGCCCATTGGAATCGCGATTTCAAACCGGACTTTCAGAGCGTAATCAAAGGGCTTACCATTCCGACCACCTGCGCCGCCGTGTTTGACAACCCGGACGCCGCGGAACAGTTCGTTAAGCGCATCAAAGAAGAGAATTTGGGGATGAGCGTCAACATTTCCGCGTCCATCGAGGGCGCGGAGCGATGCTGTAACTATGCCTGCCTCGACCGGCACAGCGTAGGCTACTCCCTGGGCTTTGAAGGCAAGACAGAGAAGCTTCCCAATACCCAGGTCACCACCCTCTCGACCATGTGTGGGCACGGAATGATCAGCCACTCGCTGGCCAAGAAGATGATCGACTTCGTCAAAGAAAATCGCCGGACCCCGGAGCAGGCAGCGACCTATCTCTCGCGTTTCTGTTCCTGTGGTATCTTCAATCCGTCGCGCGCGAAGAGGGTTCTCGAAGATGCACGGTCGAATTCGAAATAGCGTTCTCACCTGCCTGCTGCTTCTGTTTGCAACTTCTCTGGTTGCAGAAGTCAAGGTCTTAAAAAACTTTACCCTGATTGACGGCACTGGCCACGAACCCGTGGCCCATGCCGCCATGATTGTCGACAACGGTCGCATCGTGTGGGTGGGACCGGTGGCCCAGTTGAAAGCGCCGCCTTCGGCCCAGGTTGTCGATTTGCAGGGCAAGTACGTCATGCCGGGCATCATCAATCTGCATGTTCACCTGGGCGCGACCATTGGCCTCGAGCAAAACGAGAAGTTCTTTACCCCGGAAAACGTCGAGAAGGACCTGAAAACCTACGCTTCCTATGGCGTTACCTCGGTTCTCAGCATGGGGACGGATAAAGACTCCATCTTCAAGATTCGGGACCAGCAACGTGCCGGGCGTCCGGGCGAAACGCGCGTTTTCACCGTAGGCCAGGGGTTTGTCTTCAAAGGCGGCTACGGCGGTCTGGATGGGGTAAACCAGGGAATCTCGACAATCGCGGAAGTGGAGCCCGCGGTGGCCGCGCAGGCTGCGAAACACGTCGACTTTATCAAGCTATGGTTGGACGATCACCTCGGCACCAAGAAGAAGATGCCTTACGACATGGCCCAGGCCATCATCGAGAGCGCGCACCGGCATCATCTGCGTGTGCTCGCGCACATCTTTTACTTGCAGGATGCACGGCAACTAGTTGACTTCGGGGTGGACGGACTGGCGCATAGTGTCCGCGACAAACCTGTCGATGCGGCCTTCGTTGCGGACATGAAGAAGCACGGAACCTGGCAGATGGCTGCCACGCTTTCCCGTGAAGACTCCATGTTCGTATATGGGCAGACACCTCCGTTTGCCAACGATCCATTTTTCACGCGCAGTGTTTCCGCCAATGTTCTCGCCCAATTGAAGAGCCCCGCCTATCAGGCGAAGATACGATCGGATCCTGATTTCGGCATGTACCCGGGCTTTTTGCGCACTGCGGAGCAAAACCTGAAGACTCTTGCGGACGCGGGCGTGCCTTACGGATTTGGCACCGATAGCGGTCCCCCGGGACGCTTCCCCGGCTACTTCGCCCATTGGGAAATGGAGTTGATGGTACAGGCAGGTTTGACTCCGATGCAGGTGATCACAGCAGCGACGGGAAATGCCGCCCGTTTTCTCCATGCCACGGATCTGGGCACGCTCGAAACCCACAAGTGGGCCGATTTGATCGTGCTCGACAAAAACCCGCTCGACGATATTAAGAACAGCCGCAGCATTCACGCGGTTTACATCGCCGGCAATCGCGTGGCGGGCGCCGCGCCTCGGTAAGAAAAACCGCAGATCTCTCCACTACGCTACGCTCCGGTCGAGATGACAAGTTTGCTTGGGAACGCTAAGTATTGTTTCCAAGCAAACTTGTCATCTCGACCGGAGCGTAGCGTAGTGGAGAGATCTGCGGTTTTCAACCATCAACTGGTCAGCAGTCGCTGACTGGCGTTGATCCTCAGATAGAGCACCGCAGCCAAAACCGATAGCCCCGCCATCACCAGAAACGGCGCGTTCCATCCAAAGAACGTAACCAGGTACGCCGAGAGCGCGGACGAAATCGCGCCCCCGATATTTCCTGACGTGTTCATGACCGCCGAAACCGCGCCCGCGGAATCAGCGCCAATGTCGAGCGTGATAGCCCAGGAAACACCAACCGTCGATTCCATTCCAAACATGGCCACGCAGGAAAGCCACACCGAAACAAGAGAGTTATTAGTAAGACACGCGGGCACAATACACAAAGCCGAAAGCAGAAAACCTCCAGCTCCGACTATGCGGCGAGCCGACTTGAGATTGCCGGACCACTTGGCCAGTAAATCGGAAAACCACCCACCGAATACATCCCCCACCGTCCCGGCCAACAAAGGCATGCTGGCGTAAAAGCCCATCTGACGAAGATTGAATCCGCGGTGGTCATTCAAATACTTGGGAAACCAGACCAGGTAAACCGCCAGGTTGTAGGCGTAACAAAAATACATCGCGCAAAGAATCCACATCTGCGGGCTCAGCACGATACGTTTCCACGGAACATTCTGCGCGTGCTGAGTGCCACGGGAGAGTTCGAGAGAAGAACGTATCAGTTCCCGTTCGCCGGTGTTGACTGAATGGTGTTCGTCGGGAGTGTTGCGGTAGTACCAATACCATACGGTCGCCCAGATCAAACCCAGCGCCCCGCAACATAGGAAAGCAGCGCGCCATCCCCAGCGGGCGATGATGAGCACCACCAAAGCCGGCGTGATCGCGCCTCCGAGCCGGGAGCCGGCGTGAGTGGCACCCTGGGCAAAGCCGCGTTCGGTGGGCAGCATCCATCGGGAAAGCGAACGGGTGGCTATGGGAAAGGCACCGGCCTCGCCCATCCCAAAAAGAAAGCGAATCAGGGCCATCGATCCCGCGCTCCAGGCGAACACCGTGGCGCAGGTAAACACGGACCACCAACTCACGATCAGCGTCAGCGCACGTCGAGGGCCGATACGGTCACCCAACCAGCCGCCCGGAATCTGAAACAGAGCGTAGGCCCACTGGAAGGAGCTCAAAATCCATCCCATGGTCACGATGGAGAACCCGAACTCCTTTTGTATCGAAGGCACCGCGGAGGAGATGACGGTACGATCGATATAGGTAATCATGTAGGCGGCGATGGTAAGGCCTAACACGATGTAGCGAACGCGCGTGGGACGCGCCACGCCCGTCATCTCGGAATCGTTACCTGGCATTCAGACCTCTTCCCAGCCCGAGACGACCGCGTGATTGTTGATCTATCATCCTGTTTTGCTGACGCGAGAAGTGTACACACAACAGGCTACCCATGGCTAGACGGGCACACGCAAATAGGTTGCTAGCACCCACTGGGTGCTGCGATGATAAATGAACGAGCATGCCCACCTTCGCTGAAATTGAGCCTCTCTCGCTAAGCGACCGCGTCATCAACGCGCTTAAGGACGCATTCTTTGCGGGCCAACTCAAGCCGGGCGATGCCATCGTGGAGCGGGAGCTGGCGCGGCAGATGAAGGTTGGCACCCCTGTCGTTCGGGAAGCGCTGATCTCCCTGCAGGGACAGGGGTTCGTCCGCCGGGTAACGAATACCGGCACCTTTGTGACCCAATTCACAACCGACGAAATACGCCAGCTTTATACCCTCCGAGTCGAACTGGAACTGTTGGCGCTGCAGTGGGCTAAGCCCCGGGTTACGGAAACCGACCTCAAGGAGCTCAGCCGCCAGATCGCGAAAGTGGTCGAAGCAGGGGAAAGAGCCGACCGCCGCCAGTTCCTGGAACTTGATTACGCCTTTCACCGGCAGTGCTGGGCGCTCTCAGGGAACGCCTACCTTGCCGAAACTCTGGACCGCCTGATGGCGCCTCTCTTCATCTTCGTCGTGCTGGCTAGCGGAGCTCCACTAACGGGGTCCATGGGCAAAGAGCACTATGAACTCGTCAATGCGCTGCAGAATACCCCGGAGCCGGAATTTACCGCGGTCGTCCGCAAGCGGCTGACTGGATTCAAGTCGCGCTGGCTCGCCGCTTTCAGCAGCATCGACGGGCCGGTCAAGCCAAGCCAGACCTAGGGTCTGCACTAGCCAACCTCCACTCCAATCTGTGCCGGAGCAAGTGCGGCAGACGATGCAGAAAGTGTCAGCCTCCCTGGCATTCCGGTCGACTGCAGAACGACAAGAGCCAGTCCATTGAATGCGCGTCGGCTGGGCCCCTGATAACTCTCGTGACTATCGGGTTGTCCGTTGTCCACCCCCAGGATGCGGCCCGCACCCTCGACCGCAAACGATATGTCGTTGTTGGCGGTTGGAACTATCAACCCCTCTGCATCCAAAACCTGGACGGTCACGTGGGCGACATCACTGGGTCCGCTGGAAATGCGCGGCCGGTCGGCCGTCAGGGCAATCTTTGCCGCGGCGCCCGTGGTCTTGATCTCGACGGTTCGAATGACCTTGCCATCTTTCACCCCCTTGGCAGTAAGCGTGCCCGGAGTAAAGGGAACATCCCATGACAGGTGAAGGTCCGCAGTCGTCTGCAACGCCTTTGCCCGCGGCGGATAGTTTCCATACGTGCCCACCATGCCCGGACGGGGAAAAGCATATCCCTTCATCCCCAGGCTCTTGCCATTGAGGAATAGCTCAACCGTGTCGCAGTTGGTGTAACAGGTCACGGTAATGACCTTGCCTTCTCTTCCCGACCAATTCCAGTGTGGGAAGAGGTGAAGCACGGGTTCCTTCGTCCATCGACTTTGATAGAAGTAGTAGGCATCCTTGGGAAATCCGCATGTATCCAGTGCGCCGCTGGAGCCGAGTTTCGCAGGCCAGAGAGATTCTCCTAAGTAGTCGATGCCGGTCCAGATAAAGTCACCGCTGACGTAGTCATAGGTCTGGATGAACTTCTGTAGTTGCTCCACCTCGATGGCAGTGTTCGCAGCCCGGCCATAGAAGGGGTCCTCGGGTGTTTCGAATGCGTATGCTCCGCGTGGACCAAAGATCGAACTGGTTTCCGTTCCGATGAATCGCCGGTTTGGGCAATCGTGACGATCGATACTGTAAAACTTCTCCCGCCGGTCTCGCCAACGGTCCACGTAGTTATAGCCAACGACATCAAGTTTATCGAGGAACTCGGGCAAAGCCGCTTTGGGCTCGGCGGCAATCTGGTCGCACGCGGCCGTCACTAACCGCGTCGGATCTTTACTGCGCATGATGTCCAGCAGGGCCTGCAATGTGTCCGGCCCATGCGGATCGCTTTGATCGGGCATTTCGTTGCCTGCACTCCAGATCACGATCGACGGGTGATTCCGATCGCGCTCGATCATTGCCGACATATCGCGCGCCGACCACTCATCGAAATATTTGTGATAGCCGTAGAGCGGCGTCTGCAACTTTGGTTGTTTCCATTCGTCGAAGGCCTCGGCCATCACCAGGAAACCCATCCTGTCGAGCAGGTCGAGAAGCTCCGGTGCGGGAGGATTGTGGCTCAGCCGGATAGCGTTGCAGCCCATCTTCTGCAATAGCTCCAGACGCCGCTCCCACATCCGCTCCGGCACCGCCGTCCCGACCGATCCGCAGTCACCGTGGATGCAAACGCCGTTCATCTTGACGTGCTCTCCGTTGAGCAGAAACCCTCGGTCGACATCGAACTTGACCTCTCGGATACCGAAGGTGGTCGTGTCCTGATCAAGCTGCTCGCTGCGTGAGTGCAGGGTGCTTCGGACGGTGTAGAGATTTGGTGCGGAAACCGACCACAGGGCCGGCGAGGCAACCTGCAGACGTTGCACGAAGGTGGCTTCACCTCCTGGTGGAACCCGCATCGTGCTGCTGCCCTGCTGCACCACAGTTCCCTTCTGGTCCAGTATTTCTGTCGTCAGATCACAGGCCGCTTCGCGATCGCTCTCATTCATGACTCGAGTCTTGACCTCAGCCACGGCGCTCTGCGGCGAAATCGATGGCGTGGTGATGAACGTTCCCCATTGAGCGAGGTGAATGGGATCTGTGATGATGAGCCAGGTGTGCCGGTAGATGCCGGACCCGGTGTACCAGCGGCAATTCGGCTGAAGAGAATTGTCTACCCGCACCGCAATATGGTTTGGCTTTCCGGCAGGTTTTAGGTGAGGAGTGAGGTCGTAAGAAAAGGTAGTGAACCCATAGGGCCGCATGCCCAGCGATGTTCCGTTTCCGTTTATCCAGACCTCACTACGCTGATACACTCCGTCGAATTGCAAGACCACACGCTTTCCCCGCGTGGCCGGGGGAAGCAGGAATTGTTTGCGATACCAGCCAATGCCCGTGGGAAGGTAAGCTCCGGTCCCCGCTGCTGGAGCGTCTTCGCTGAAAGGGCCCTCTATGCTCCAGTCGTGCGGCAAGGTAAGCGTTCTCCAACTACTGTCATTAAAGTCCGGAGCTTGCGCGCCCTCCGTATCGCCCTTGGAGAACCTCCATTGCGCATCGAAATTTGATTTTCGATCCGGCTGCGCAGGCATAGCGGACTTTGGGAGTGCGGAGAGGTCGAGCTTGAATGCTGAAACCACTCCAGCTTTTGCGGCATCTCCCAGAAAGTCCCGGCGCGTCAGGCTATAAGACATGGATGAGACCTTTCAACGAACGGTAACGACGATATAAGCCCCGCAAGGTCCCGCGGTACCTACTTTAGTAGGAGCGCCATCAATCCTTGGCCAGTCATCCTTTCGTCGGATTCGCGGAATACAATGGGCGCGTACTCTCATTGCGCATGAACGGTCGCCGGTTTGCCCTGCTTGTCCTTGGACTACTCACTTGCGGTTCTCTACTCCGGGCGCAGAACCAGATGGCACCCTTCTCGATGGATCATAGGCGCGCGGCCCTGACGCATTCACCAGTGGATGTCTCCTTTCTGCTGGACGCTCCGGCCGGCAAACACGGCTTCGTCAAAGTGCAGGACGGTCACCTGGCGACCGGCGACGGCCAGAGGATTCGATTCTGGGGTGTCAACATCACGGACTGGAGTAAGGGTTCGCGGCAGATACCGTCGAAGGACGATGCAGCCTTCTGGGCGGCGACTCTGGCGCGCTTCGGCGTAAACAGCGTGCGCTTTCAGTTCCTTGATCTGGAGGCTCCACGAGGTCTGATCACTAAGGACGCCGGCAACACCCGATCCCTGGACCCGGAGCAGCTGGACCGTGAAGATTACTTTATCGCTGAGCTGGAAAAACGGGGCATCTACATCGACTTCAATCTCCTGGTCGGCCGCCCGTTCCAGGAGGGTGATGGCGTGCAAGACGCCAAGTCGCTGCGCCAGGGAGCAAAGGGTACGTCCTTCTTTGATGCCCGGCTGATTGCCTTGCAGAAGGAGTATGCGCAGCAGCTGCTGAGCCATGTTAACCCCTACACCAAATCGAAATATACGGATGATCCTGCCGTCGCGATCGTTGAAATTAACAACGAGAATGCGATCAACATCGGCTTCCACGCGCCATCGCCGTTTTATGACAATGAGCTTACGTTGATGTACAACGACTGGCTGACGAAGCACCGCAACCAGCAGCAGATGACCGAACTTCGGTCCATTGCCGGGGTCGTGGCGGCTACACCGGTGCCGTTGCTGGCGAGTAAAGCACAGGCTGCAAAGGCTCCGCCGGAGCGGTTCTATGCCGAGGCCGAATTCTACAACGACTTGCAGCGCGACTACTTCGTGGATATGGAGCAGTATGTCAAGCAGACACTGGGATCGAAGTCGCTGGTGATTGCCACCGCGGATCACAGCCACGCCAGCAGCGGCTATCCGATTCTGCTAGCCACGTCTACGATCGATATCATCGACGGTCACACTTACTGGCAACATCCTGAGTACTACGTAAAGAAGTCTGCCATGGTAAACGACCCATTCAATTCGATGGTCGTTGAGCTGTCGCGCTCTGCCATCAAAGGAAAGCCTTACACCGTCAGCGAGGTCAATGATCCCTTCCCAAATGATTACGCGGGCGAAGGTATTCCGGCGCTCGCGGCCTATGGCAGCTTGCAGGATTGGGATGGGATCTTCTGGTACACCTTCGAACCCAAGATCGATGCCGACTGGAAGCCGTACGTGGGAGATCCCTTCGATATTTCGCTCGATCCGCTGAAGATGCCGGAGCTGGCAGAGGGAGCACTCATGTTTCTGCGCGCAGACGTTGCCAAGGCCGCCACCACAAGCGAACGCTCGTATTCGCAGCACCAGGTTTTTGACAGCATGGTGATCCCCACCACGGAACGGCCTTTTTATACCGAGGGGTTTCCTTTGTATCTTCCGCTGCAGCACGAGGTGCGTATCTCTTCGTTGGATGGTCCGCCGACACAGCCGTTTGGCCCGATTTCTCCGCCCAATCCCATTCTCTCCGACACGCACGAGCTGGCCTGGTACACATCACCACAGCAGTCTGGATTGATCACCATCGACACGCCGCGAAGCCAGGGGCTTATCGGCTTTGTGAAGGCACAGGGAAAGGCGGTCAGCCATCTCGTCGCCGACGTCAGCAACAACTTCTGTACTATCCTGGTCACTTCCATGGACGAGCAGCCGATTGAGGCCAGCACAAAGCTTCTTCTGGTGGCCGGCGGCCCGGTCGAGAATAGCGGACAGGTCTGGAACGGCGCGGGTACAGATGTGACGGCATGGGGTGGATCGCCAACGTTGGTGGATCAGGTCAAAGGGACGATCACCCTGCGCAAAATTCAAAAGGCGCGGGCAGTGAGCGTTCAGGCCCTGGATGGTGCCGGGCAGCCAGTGGGTGCTGTTGTCCAAGGCGTTGCCAGCGGCAACGACTGGACGCTCACTCTCGGCGATACGATGACAACGTGGTATCTAATCACCATCACTCGTTGAAACAAGGAGGACCGTTTGCGAACCGTTAAGAGTGTCCAGTGCCTGCTTGCGGTATTGATTTGTCTTTCGTTCGGCATTGCATCGGCGCAACCAGCACCGATCAAGCTTTGGCCTAAGGGGGCTCCTGGCTCGGAAGGAAACATTACTCCGGAAGCTGTCCGGCTCAATCCGGATGGTGAGCACATTATCTCGAACATTCAAGACCCGTCCATCCTTCCCTATCTTCCGGCAGCGGGCACAGCAACAGGAGCAGCGATCGTCGTCGCGCCGGGCGGGGGTCATCGCGAACTATGGATGGACCACGAAGGCTACGCGGTGGCCGAATGGCTCAGCAGCCATGGCGTCGCGGCTTTCGTATTGAAGTATCGGCTGGCCAGGGAGCCCATCTCGAAGTACACGGTCGAAGGAACGGAGTTAGGCGATATGCAGCGTGCCATCCGCACTGTGCGCAGCCGTAGCAAGGAGTGGGGAGTCGATCCCGCGCGCATCGGGGTCATGGGTTTCTCTGCCGGGGGCGAGTTGGCAGCGCTTGCCAGCACTCGCTATGACGCTGGTGTGCCCTCTTCAGAGGATCCCGTCGAGCGTTTCAGTTCCAAACCAGACTTTCAGGCGCTCATCTATCCGGCAATTCCCAAGGACCCCCGGCTCACTGCGGAGACGCCTCGCGCTTTCCTGGCCTGCGGGGGCAACGATCGGCCGGACATCTCGCAGGGTCTGCCGGAACTCTATCTCGCCTTGTCCAAACTCCACGTGTCAACCGAACTCCATGTCTATGCAGGGGTGGGCCATGGCTTCGGCGTCCGCAAGACAAACCCAGCGCCGGTCTCGGGGTGGACTTCGCTTTTTCTGGAATGGATGGACGCCCAGGGATTGCTCAAACACTAGAGGTGTGTCGAAAAAACATTTCCAGGACGAGTCCGCTGAACAGCAGGTCCCTCCACGACGCTACGCTCCGGTCGGGATGACACCTCTGTTTGGGGTTGGAATGTCAGTACTTAAACAGAAGTGTCATCCCGACCGGAGCGAAGCGCAGTGGAGGGACCTGCTGTTCTCGTGATTTCGCGACCGCTCGATTCAGGAGGGTGGCAGACGCTGCAGATTAGCACGTGCTTGCGCATGATCGGGCGCGAGCTGCAGGGCGCGTCGGAAATCCTCACGGGCCTCGGCTAGCCTGCCCGCCTTGGCTTCGAGCACGCCTAGATTGTTCCAGTCATCGGCGTCGTTTGCCCGCAGACGGAGTGCTGCTTTTCGTTCATCAATCGCCTGCTCCAACTGACCGGTGCCGGCCAGGGCTTGCGACAGTAACGAGTGCAGATCAGGATTGTCCGGTGATAAGGCGATTGCCTGATGCAACTGGTTGATCGCGTCATCGATGCGGCCCGATAGCCCATACGCCTCGGCGAGTTGCTGATGTGCGTCCGCGTCGGTTGGGCGCTGCTTGACAGCGGCTTCGAGGAACTCGGCGGCCTGACTAGGTTGATTCGCCTGCAACGCTAAATTTCCTAGGTTGAGAAGCGCGGTGTAGTCCTGTGGATCGATCTGCAGTGCCGCGTGAAGCTCGGCGCCCGCAGCCTCCAATTGACCCTCGCTCTCGAGCGCGACTCCGATCCCGCTATGTACCGCCGCGTCGGCCGGACACTGTGCCAGCATGGTGCGAAACTGCTCCTCGGCAGCACTTGCTTGATCATGCTTCAAATCAGAACGAGCCAGGTTGAAGCGCGCATTACATGTTTCAGGATGGGCGGCTACATCTTGCTTGAATACCTTTTGCGCCTGCTGCCAGTCACCGGAGTTCTCGAGCGCGGCGCCAAGCTCATTCAGTGTGCGTTCGTCGCCAGGATGCAAGGCGAGTGCGTGACGGTAAGCGACAATGGCTTCCTGATACTTGCCTTGCCCGGCCAGTGCCGATGCAAGGTTATAGAGCGGGATGATGTCGTTTGGATCTTTGCTCAGCCAGTTCCGCATCCATGCCTCCTCAAGCAACAGTCGCGGATCGGGTCCTTTGCTCGGCGTGTTTACCGGCAAAACCTGCAGCCATAGATGGGCCATCTCGTCTTCGGAGCGGTTCCCTGCCTTCACTCGAACTGGAGGCGCATGAGGATTGTGGGGGTTGGCGGAAGAGTTGTCGTAGAGGTAGCGCATGTGAACGACCGAGCCCTTCGGCAGAAACACCGGGTTGCGATAGCGATAGACAGACTGCCGATCGATGTCCCAATTGGGAATCAGGATCAGCGATTTCTTTTGTTGATCGGGCAGCGTCGCCCACGCCTCCAGGCGCTTGCCCAGATAGTGCGAGTGGGGATAGATACCGAGCACTTCTACATCGACGGGGAGACGCAGAGAATCTTCGACCAAGAAGTTGCGCGCGCCCGGGGGAATGTCGAGGGCGTCGTCGTGCTCAAGCTGGATCAACATCGGTTTCTTCGCGGGTGGCTGATCAGTGAAGTAAAGGCCTATCTGTGCTGCGGCTAACTCGGGCTTGCCCGAAGGTTTGAGATGCATGTTGAGGATCAGGTCATTGCCGGGATCGAGTCTCCAGGGCATGCCGTCGGGCTCAACCAATACCGGCGTGTCTGGTTTCCAAAACAGAAAATTGCTATCGGGATCGAACTCGTTGCCCGTATCTACTTCCAACTCCATCCCGGGAACGCCTGCTTTCCATTCAGCAGGGTGCGCGCGGCGAAACGAAGCCGTGCGATCGATGAGAATGTTGGCGTGATGGACGATCTGTGGCACGGCGGGGCGGATCTCCATGGCGCGAATGTAATGACTTTGCTTGAGCGGATAAGGCAGAACGAAATTGCGGAACACATCGGTCCCGGAAGCCGCCAAAGCAAACGGCTGTGGCACCGTGAGGATCAAATCAGGAGTGCCATACTGCCAGGTTTCGTGATACGTGGGCGCCGCCGGCGATGCGGATGGATCTCCTTGCGGCATACCGGTCTGCACCCACTTCGCGATCAGCGCTATCTCGTCGTTGGTGAGTCTTCTCTCGTCGGCGAAATCTCCATAGCCATGTTCCGGGAGCCAGGGCGGCATATAGCGGGACGCAGTGACGGTGGCCATCTGCGGGCCCCAGCGCCGGGCGTCTTCGTAGGTCAGCAGGCTGAACGGGCCGGCGCCGCCGGGATGATGACACGTGGTGCAGTTGCTGTATACCAGCGGAGCGACCTGGCGGGACCAGGTGACAGCGGGCTCTTGCGGCGCGGCGTGAACTCCACTCAGAGCTGCCGCCAAAACCAACCACGGGACCCAATCTGCACTTTTCATGGTTGCAGAGTCACTATCGAGCAGCCCGTGGGTGGACCTCCGGGCTGCGGAACCTGCTTACCCGCAAGCACGGCGCGGATCGCTTCTTCGAGGTCGTGACGCTTGGCTTGCGGCCGCTCGGTGCCGAGGTTTATGTAACGGTCATCGATCCGCCCGCGGTATACCTCGCGCAGCTGCTTGCCCTGGGGAACGAAGACCGCGGCCTCCGGGGTAACTGTGACATGCGCCATCTGCACCAGTCTCTGGCTGGTGTCGAGTGCTGTGTTCGCGTCGATGGCAAACTCGGCGTCGTGGGCACGAACTGTTTTGGCATCATCGGACGGATTAGGGTACACAAACCAAACCCGGACACCGAGCGGTTCGAACTGCCTGGTCAGTCGCTGTATCTCGGGCACGTAGCGGTTGGAGATAGGACAATCCGACGCGGCGAAGAAGAGGACGAGGGCCCGCGTTCCGGGGGGCGCCAGCTGGGTAATGGGCCGCCCGCCGAGATCGACCGCCAGCGTGGTGAACGCCAGCAACCACGCGTGGATGAGGACCGTCATCATGTTTCTCCGCTAGAGCCCGGGGCTGCTCTGCATCATACCGCCATCGGTGATGATGGTCGTTGCCGTGATGTAGCTTGCGCCGTCTCCCGCCAGGAAGGCGACTACACTGGCTATCTCCTCGGGTTTCGCCATCCGGCCCAGGGGAATCGCAGCGTTCAGCTTCGCCATCAGTGCCGGGTCGGTCATGGTGGAAAGGTTGATCGGGGTCGCGACCGCACCGGGCGCCACGCCTACGACCAGGATGTTGTGCGCAGCGAGTTCCGTAGCCGCGGTGCGCGTCAACATGCGCATGCCGCCCTTCGACAGGCAGTACGCGGTGTTGCCGGGCATCGGCCAGTCTTCATGAATAGAAGTCATGTTGATGATGCGGCCGCCGCTGCCCTGCTTGATCATCTGTTTGGCGGCAAGCTGGGTACCGAAAAAGGCGCTCTTCAAATTGATGTCCAGGACCTTATCGTATTGCGCTTCGGTCGTGTCCAGGATCGAGGTCCGGGTTTCTACGCCGGCATTGTTCACCATGATGTCGACGTGCCCAAATTTCTCGACCGCGGAAGCAAACAGGCGCTGCAAGTCATCCAGCTTGCTTACGTCGGCCTGGACGCCGATGACGCTTGCGCCTAAGGCAGTGATCTGCGCTTCGAGCGCGTCGGTCGCCTCGGGATGAGAGACGAAATCGATGACTATACTTGCGCCCTGCTTTGCGAGCTCGAGGGCAACGGCTTTGCCGATCCCGCTGTTTCCGCCAGTAACGATTGCAACTTTGTTCGCGAGTGACATCTGCATTTCCTTTCGGGTTTGTTCAATAACCTCGGCGAGGCTCTAACAGTTTGGCGATGATCCCTGTCCAACCGGTCTGGTGGGAAGCCCCCGCCCCCCTGGCGTTGTCTCCATCGAAGTACTCGTAAAAGGGCACGTAGTCACGGAAGTTTTCGTCTTTCTGGAAGCGCGGGTAAAGCGCGTTTACCTGGCGCTCTCCATGACTGTTTTTGAGGAAGATTCCTGACAGCCGCCGGGTGAGCTCGGCTGCTACCTCGTCAATGGTGATAAAGGTTCCGGAACCTGTGGGACACTCGATCTTGAAATCGTCACCGTAGTAGTAGTGAAACTTCTGCAGCGATTCGATGATCAGGAAATTCATGGGAAACCATATGGGGCCGCGCCAGTTCGAGTTTCCTCCGAATAGCCGTGAACGAGACTCTGACGGTTCGTAGTCCACGGTGAGCTGTCGGTCGTGGGCTACGAAGGTGTACGGGTGCTGCAGATGATATCGCGAAACCGAACGGACACCGTAGTCGGAAAGGAACTCATTGGGATCGAGCATTCTCCGCAAAAGAGCCTTCATGCGATGTCCGCGCAGCAACGAGAGCAGCGTACGCTTGCCTTTGCCCTCGATGGTCCAGCGGGATACCAGCGTAGCAAGATCCGGCCTGTGGGTAAGAAACCATTCCATGCGGCGAGTGAAGCCGGGAACCTTCTGGAGCATCTCGGGATCCAGTGACTCGACCGCAAATAGTGGAATTAAACCGACGATGGAGCGGACGCGCATGGTTATGGTTTGGCCGTTCGACTTATTCAGCACGTCGTAGTAAAACCCATCTTCCTCATCCCAAAGTCCCACCCCGTGACCACCCATATCGGTCATCGCCTTGGCTATGTACAGGAAGTGCTCGAAGAATTTGGTCGCCATATCGTCGTAGGCGCGGTTGTGTTGTGAGAGCTCAAGAGCAATCCGCATCAAGTTCAACGTGAACATCGCCATCCAACTGGTACCGTCTGACTGGCTCAGATAGGCTCCGTCAGGTAGCACCTGATCGCGATTGAAAACTCCGATATTGTCGAGGCCGAGGAAACCGCCCTGGAAAAGGTCGCGTCCATGGAGATCTTTCTGGTTGACCCACCAGGTAAAGTTGAGCAGCAACTTCTGGAAGGCGCGCTCGAGAAAGACCAGGTCCCCGACTTCATTCGGATTTTGCCTGCGCTTCCGCTTACGGTCAATCTCAAAGACACGCCACGTGGCCCATGCATGAACCGGGGGGTTGGTATCGGAAAAGTTCCACTCGTACGCGGGAAGCTGGCCGTTGGGATGAAGCCACCAGACATGCAACAGTTCAATCAGCTGATGCTTGGCAAACTCCGGATCGATCAAGGAGAATGTGACTGCATGGAATCCCAGATCCCAGGAGGCAAACCACGGATATTCCCACTTATCCGGCATGGAAAAGATAGTCCCGCCGTCGACATGCTGCCAGTCAGAGTTTCGTCCGTACCAACGTTCCGCGGGAGGAGGCGCAGTGCCGGAATCGCCGGACAGCCAGCGGCGAACATCATACTCATAGTATTGCTTGTTCCAAATCATTCCGGCGAATGCCTGCCGTTGTACGAGCCGGGCGTCTTCGTTGTCCAGGTTGGCCTGAAGGTTCGCGTAAAAATCATCGCACCCTCGGGTTCGATCGGCTGCGATCAGATCGAAATCGGCGAAGGGCTCCGGGTTCTCGGGATGAGACAGGCGTAAGCGAAACTTTGCGCTTGCGCCGGCGTCGACGCGCGCGGTGAGATGCGCACACGACTTGGACCCGCGCTGCAGCGAGTTCACCGCGGAATGGTTGCCCTGCACCAGATACTCGTGAAACCCGTCTTTGTAATAACCCTGGGAGGGGGCTCCATATAAGCGCGGCGTGTTCGTTTCGTTCTCACAGAACAGCAGATCGGCGTGGCCGTCCACGTAGAAGTAATAGGTGCCTAGTTCGGAATGTTCCGCTACCACAATCGAGCCTCTTGCGCTGATCTCCGGTTTCGCCGTAGAGGGATTCCAGGACCATGTATTGCGGAACCACAGTTGGGGAAGCACGTGTAACGCAGCCGGCTCGGGACCGCGATTGTGAATCGTGATCTGCACCAGGATGTCGTCCGGAGCAGCCTTGAAATATTCGACGAAAACATCCCAGTAGCGATTTTCATCGAAGATCCCGGTATCGATCAGTTCGTACTCGTTGTCCGCAAGGCCGCGGCAGCCATTTTCATGCAGCAGTTGCGCATAGGGATACGCCGCCTGGGGATACTTGTAGAGCATCTTCAGATAGGAATGATCCGGCGTGGCGTCGAGGTAGTAATAGTATTCCTTGACGTCTTCACCATGGTTGCCCTCACCGTTGGTGAGGCCGAACAACCGCTCTTTCAGGATGGGATCTTGTCCGTTCCAAAGCGCGACGGCAAAGCACAACCTCTGCTGGTCGTCGCTGATTCCCGCCAAACCATCTTCTCCCCAGCGATACGTGCGGCTGCGCGCGTGGTCATGGGGAAAGTAGTTCCATGCGTCGCCAGTTGCGGAATAGTCTTCGCGTACTGTTCCCCACTGGCGCTCACTCAGGTACGGTCCCCACAGGGAATCGGGCGAACTGGGCGGCGTGTCTTGGCTGGTGTCGGACATGAACCTTCCGGGCATAGCGTAGTTGTGGCCCTCAAGAACATGCCCGATTGTACTTGTAGACTCTGTTCGAAACTAGTTGCCCGGAGCAGCTGATTTGGTGGGAGCCGCAGGGACTGAAGAGACTGCGTGAGAACTCCAGAATTTGGGAAGTCCGAGAGGCGCACAGCAGATCCCTCCACTGCGCTACGCTCCGGTCGGGATGACAATTCATCTTGGAAACTATACTTAGCGTTCCCACACAAACTTGTCATCCCGACCGCGCTAGAGGTGGGCCAGGCCGCGCTGCAGGGCGGCAACCACCGCCTGGGTACGGTCGGTCACGTTCAGGCGCATCAGGATCACACTCACGTGGGACTTAACGGTGGTCTCCTTGATTGACAACTCGTCGGCAATTTCCCGATTGCTCTTGCCACGAACCAGCAAAGCAAGCACTTCGCGCTCCCGGGTGCTGAGCTCTCCATCCGGCATGCGCGAGGCCAGGGCCCGAGTGACCGGCGGAGGCAGGAAATTACGGCCGGCATAGACCTTTCGCAAGGCTTCCATCAACACTTCGTGGGGCATGCCCTTGATCAGATATCCCATCGCGCCGGCCTCGAGCGCCTGGTGGATATCCTCATCCCCGTCATAGGTGGTGAGCACGATGAAACGTGCCTGGGGAACGGCCCGCCGCACAGCCCGGATGACTTCGACCCCGCTCTTATCCGGAAACCGGAGATCCATCAGGGTGATGTCGGGCCGATGTTCCCAGAACAGACGGAGCGCTTCCTCGGCAGTTCCCGCTTGGGCGGCCACCGTCATGTTGGGCTGCGACTGAATGATGGCGGCAATGCCGAAACGCATGATGGGGTGATCGTCGCAGATGAGGATTTTAATCTTCTGTTCATCGTTCATATCTGAATGCTGTCCTCGGCTGCCGGGGATTGGAGATGAGATCGACGAACGCTGAAGGAGACAGTGGTTCCTCGCGCGGGAACGCTCACGATGCCGATGCGGCCGCCCATGCGCTCCACCCGTTCCCGCATTCCCTCGATTCCGTAATGTTGCGCGCCCTCGGCCAGCCGGGCGGTCGCATCGAAACCGCATCCGTCGTCGGTGACGCTGCTCTTCAACTCGTCGCGGGTATAGACCAATTTGATTTGGATACTACGAGGATGCCCGTGGAGCGCCCCGTTATAGACTGCCTCGCGTATCACCATGAGCAATTCGCGCGCCAGAGAGCCGCGCACGCTAAAGGGGCGGCCTTCTGCGACGCAGCCAACGGCGATGCCAAACTCCTCGCTGGTGCGGGCCGCAATGGCTGCGGCGGAAATCCCCAGGTCGTCGACGGAATCCTCTTTGTGGCGGAGGTTCCACACCGCCTGGCGCGCCTCATCGATGGTGGAACGGACCTGAATGCGCGCATGGTCGAGAAGATTTTCCTGCAGAGTAAGATTTTCCCGCCGCAAGCTGGAGATCGCCTCCAGCAGCGCCGAGATGCTGGTACAACCTTGAATCACGGTGTCATGCATCTCTCGTGCCAGGCGGTTGCGCTCTTCGAGGACTGCCTTGAAACGCAGCCGCAGGGAACGGATGCGCGACTGGTACATCGCCAAAATCAGCAGTGCCGCCGTCAGCAGGCATAGGCTGACGAACCACCAGGTTCCGTAGAAATGCGGCTTCTTTTCCAGGCTGAACGAGGCTTCGGAGTCGGTCGATGGATTGCTTACCTCAAAGGCGACCACGCGAAATTTATACTTGCCCGCAGGCAGGTTGGTGTAACTGGCAACGCGACTGGTTCCCGCGGCGACCCAGTCCTGGTCGAAACCCTCCAACCGGTAGCGAAAGCGTACGTCCTCCTGGGAGCGCAGGAGCAAGGGCGCGAAGGCAATTTCCAGGCGCGACAGCGATGCCGGGAAAACCAGCGGAGAGGCAAGACTCAACTCGCGGCCATCGGCTTTGATGCCAGTGAGCAGCGCTCGCGGCGGTGCGGCCCTGGCCTGTGGTTCGGGCAGGACGCGCACCGCACCCCGGCTGCTGGCAAACCAGATGGCGCCGTCGCGGCCCACACAGCCGGCAGGTTGGCGGCCACCGTACATTTGCGCCGCGATCGAGTCGTAGGGAAGCTCATACACATTCACCCTGAGGTGCGTGTCGCCTGGATCGGTCTCGGGCGCGGGCAGGGGAAACGAGGAGATGGTCGTCGGGCCACTCAGCCACAGGGATCCGCTCCGGTCCGCGAGCACCTGGTAAATGCTGTTACTGGCCAGACCCTGCGCGGTGGTGAATACCGTGATCGCACCATTGGCATAGCGCAGTAGCCCTCGGCTGCGCGTGCCAAACCACAACGCCTTATTGCTGTCCTCGAGGATGGACCACACCTTTTCCTCGACCAGCGCTGCGGTTGCCGCATCGTGCACAAAAGCGCCGGCGTGCAGATGGCTCAGACCGTGGTCGGTGCCGATCCAGATGTCGTTGTTGCTGTCTTCAAACAGTGCGCGGGTGCTGAAATAAGCCAGACCATTGCGTACCTGATAGTTCTGCGTATCTCCACCGGAGATGCGGCTGACCCCTTCATCGGTAGCTATCCACATGGCGCCATCCTTGCTCTGCAAGAATGCCCGCACAAAGTTATTGACCAGTCTCTTCGGCGCGTCGTAGTGGATGACCCGGCCATGGGTGATGCGGTAGGCGCCGCTGCCGTCGGTGCCGATCCAAAGATCGCCCGAGCGGTCGCGATAGACATTGCGGATGGTCACGTCTGGTATGCCGGGGAATTTATAAGGACGGGCCACCCCGTCGCGGATCGCGTAAACGCCCGATGACACTGCCCAGATGGTCCCGTTCGGGTCAGAGGAAATGGTCCCGATGTCAGGATCCGTATCCCCGGGCAGCGGCAATACGCTGACCGGCGTCTTGCTCAAACGAACCATGCCCTCCTGGGTCCCAATCCAGACCTGCTGTTCGGTGTCTTCAAAAATGCTCAGGACGGTGTTGCTGGGCAACAGGTCGGCGCTGGTCCAATGGGAGAAGGTACCGTTGGTGTAGCGGTAGAGGCCATGCCCTATGCTGCCGATCCACAGGGCTCCGTCGCTGGCTTGGCGCAGGGTACGCACCGTTCCCTTAATCTGCGTTACCGGTTGGAAGCTTCCCTTGACCAGCCGGTCGAGGCCGCCTACCGTACCCGCCCAGATGGTTCCATCCTGCGTCTGGACCAGCGACTTCACTCGATTTTCGCTCTCTCTGCCTGGTAGCCGCTTCACGCTTACGTCCGCTCCATCAAATACCAGGAGCGCCGAGCCGCCTACCCATATTCGGTGCTCGCGGTCCTCGATAATGGAATGCACAGCGAACGCGGGGGCGTAAGGGGCGGTATTCACCTGCCTGAGTTTTCCTTGAATCATCTGGAAGAGGCCGTTATCGGTGCCGATCCAGATGCTCCCCTGATCATCCTCCATCAAACTGCGCACGAAGCTGTTGGTCAACCCGGCGGCCTCGGTATAAGCACGAAAGACTCCATCCTTGAAATGCACCAGACCTCCGCCATCGGTGCCAATCCAGAGGCTGCCATCGCGCGCGGCCAGGACGCAAAAGACGCTGTTGTCGGCCAAGGCTGGGGTCGTGGCGTGGTCGTAGAGATGGAAATGCGACCCGTCGAACCGCACCAGCCCGCCAGTTGTGCCTATCCAGAGATACCCATCCCGAGACTGCTCAATGGACTGCACCGTATCTTCCGGAAGACCGTCCTGAATGCGCCAGACGCGGCGCGTATATTGCTCGACGGGAGCGGCCTTCGCATGGCCGGAAGAGCCAACAAGGGACCTTCCAGTCCCGGCGTGCGCCAGGGCGGTTTCGTGCCGGGCCAAAAGCGGCAGAAATGCGAAGAGAAGTGCCCAATGGATCCCCCGCCCGCGCAGCCAGAGAAGGCAGGACCACCCACAATCTTCTTGGAAACCACACATCCGATAGTCCTGAACCGGACACCCGGCGGCTCTTGAAGCACGAATTCTACCACGCTGATAACAGCCGAGTTCTCTTGGCGAATATCTGCATTTTGTCTTTTTTGGCCAAGTCATACTTTCGACGGATTCGCACTGTACCTTCGAGTACCTAGAGTTTTACCCGGTCGGGGTTTTGGCTTCTGGATGGTGCCAGTTCTTCGACCAGAGGATGTTTCCAATATGACGCGAGGCACAAGGGCGAACAGCAAGCGTTCATGCCTGCTGTCTTACCTGACTTCAGCTGACATGCAATCAGGCTACGAAGAGCACAGGCGTTGGAGGTAACCCGAGAATGGCTATTCGATTGCCGATTTCAAACGATTGCTACGGATACTGGAGGTTGTCATGCTCGCGCATAATAACGACACACGTGATGGAAACGATCACCGGGAGGCCAGCACAGCCAGAACGCGCCTGAGTCTTGTTCCCGCTTGTTGGGCTTTAGCCTTGAGTTCGATACTGCTACTTTTTCTCTGTGACGCCAGTCTGAGACCGGCCGACGCCCAGGCGATCTACGGCTCGTTTAGCGGAACGGTGACCGACAGTACGGGGGCCGCTATTCCCCACGCAACTGTTACAGTGACCGATGTAGACAAGGGCATTAACATCGTTACACAGACAAATGAGTCCGGCCTTTACCTGGTAGAACATCTAATTCCCGACACCTATGTCATCAAGGTAGATGCGCCGGGTTTTGAGACGTCAGCCTCAAGTCAAATCACGCTCACCGCAAATAGCTCGCCACGTTTCGACGTTCAACTAAAGCCCGGCGCCCAATCACAAACTGTCACTGTAACTACTGAGTCTCCGCAGCTTAAGACCGATGACGCTGATGTATCCACCACCCTGAATGAGCGCTCTCTGGAGAATCTTCCGAACATTACGGGGAACACGACTTCGCTTGTCACCTTGTCACCCGGCACAACAGCTTCCACCTTCTTCAATTCATCTGCTGAGAATCCTCAATCTGCTACCCCTGTCTCGGCAAATGGCATGCCTCCCTTTTCAGCAGGGTTTGTTTTGGATGGCGCCGACGATAAGGACTCCTTCCTGGGCGTAGTTGTCATTAATCCTCCACTGGATTCGCTTTCAGAGATGCAATTCACGACTCAGAACTATGACGCGGAGATTGGAGCGGCGGTAGCCGGTGTTGCCATCGCAGAGTCTAAATCCGGCACGAATAGTATGCACGGAAGCGGCTATTTTACCCGATTTAGTGCTGCCCAGGAAGCTCGAGATCCATTCACGCAATTCCCTGGAGCAAATGCCGCGGCTGGGGCTCCGGACGTGCCTCCTGCGCTTTTCAGCCGTTTCGGCGGAACGGTTGGCGGCCCTATCGTCCAGAGCAGGGTTTTCTATTTCGTGGACTACGAAGGGATAAGGCAAAAAACGGGAGGGTCACTGATAGAAACAATCCCAACCGCTCTCGTTCGCTCGTCCTGCATTTCGGCTACCGGTTGCAACTTGAGCGAATACATTCAAGGTGGTCAGGGTCAAATCTATAACCCCAACACCGGAAGCCAAACGGGGAATGGCGTCGGAAGAACTCCTTTCCCCAACAACATTATTCCCCCATCGCTTGTGTCGACGCCGGCAGTCAATCTTATCGAAGCCATGCCAGCACCGACCTCAGCCGGCATTGCGAACAATTTTGTCGCAAGCGGATTCGGCATCTTCAATAACAACCAAGTTGGTACACGCATTGATGCACAGCTAACCCCCAAATTGCATATTTTTGGCCACTATAGCTATTTTGGGTCGCTCGTGTCTTCGCCCGGAAGCTTTGGTCTGCTGGATGGCCCTGGTTTTGGAGCCGGCCGCGAGTTTGCTGGTATTTCTCAAGGCAGGAACCAGAGTCTATCGGCAGGTGCCGATAAAGCCGTGAAGGACGACCTGCTGACCGATTTCCGCTTTGGCTTCTTACGGTACCGGTACTTCATCAGCAAGAATAACGCAAATACAAACATTGAAAGTGATCTAGGCATGCCAGGTCTGAATAATGGAGCCTATGGGTCTGGAGGAGCGTCTCAGTTCGATATTGCTGGTCTAACCGAAATTGGTACGGCCAACGGAGTTAATGCGTGCAACTGCCCTCTCAACATGCAGGAGCAGGAATTTGAAGTTGTCGACAACTGGACGAAAATCCGGGGCAATCACTCGATTAAGTTCGGAGCCGATTTGCGGTACGTAATGCAATTGAGAATCCCAAGTGACCAGAGCCGTTCCGGAGACATGACGTTCGCCGCCAGCTATACAGGCTCCGGAAGCACCGCCATCCCTGGTGGTTTAGGGTTGGGCACGTTCTTACTTGGCGACATCACAAATTTTGAGCGGTTTGTCAGCTCCACCACGAACGCTGCGGAACGCCAGAAACGAACTTTTTTCTATGCTCAGGATACCTGGCGCGCTACGCCAAAGTTGACGATAAGCTACGGAGCACGGTGGGAAATATATTTTCCGGAGACTGTGAATGCCAAAGGCAACGGCGGGTTTCTCGACCTCAACACCCTGGACATTCGGGTTGCAGGCTACGGCGGAATTGGAAGCAATTTCAACGTCAAAAACACTTTTAGCTATATCGCGCCCAGGCTCGCCATCGCCTACCAGGCAAGGAAAGATACCGTGGTTCGGGCAGCCTACGGCCGGATGTTCGATCCCGGGTTCTTTGGGAATATTTTCAGCGCTGTGGTGACCCAAACCCTGCCGGCTTTAGCGAATCAGGAATATGTTTCCAATGGGAATTATTCCAATGTTGGATTTACTTTGTCGCAAGGACCGCCAGCTTATATTTTCCCCAGCATTCCGGCAAACGGCCTGATTCCGCTGCCAAATAATCTTGGGCCGGCCACACGTCCCTTGCAGATGAAGGTTCCGGAAGTAGACGCCTGGAACCTTACGGTGCAGCAACAGCTCACACCGACTCTCAGCTTTCAAGTCAGTTACGTCGGCAATAAAGGGACGCATCAGAGTGTCGACTCAACTTACGGCGGTTACAATATAAACCAACCATCCGTTGAAGGGTTCCCCAATGTGCCTCTCTGTAACCGCACTCCCTTCTTCGCGCAGTATGGAGATTGCCAATACATCGGGTACTTCGGAAACGCCGGATCCTCTCACTACAACTCCCTACAGACAGTTCTCGACAAGCGATTCAAAGATGGCTTCCAATTTCAGGCAAGCTATGTATGGTCAAAAGCTATGGCTAATGGAGATGACGGCGCTTATGTCACCTACGATCCGCGGGTGAGCTATGCGCCGTTCGACTACAACCGAACCAATAGCTTCATCTTGTATGGCAATTACGCGTTGCCTTTTGGGCGCGGCGGAAAATTTGCGACGAATGCCCCTCGTCTGGTAAACGGCATTATCGGTGGGATTACTGTGAATGGCACTTTGAATTGGGCTAGCGGCTTACCGTTCGCGCCGACCTATAATGAGTATTCCTCGGATAACGACGAAGGTATTGAATTCCCAAGCAGGGTAGGGCCTGTGATTAATCAGGTGGGGCCGCTGAACCTGGCTGGTCACTCGAGAACGTATATGCCCTTAGTTGCACCTTTGGCCACAAATCTGCAGATTAACTATCCCTACCAGCGGCCGCAGATCGCAACTTTCGGAAATCTTGGTTACAACTCCCTTTGGGGACCCCACTTCTTTAATACAAATCTCTCGATAATGAAAAACTTTACGATCCATGAAGGCATCGTTCTGCAACTGCAAGCGCAGGCACAAAATGCGACGAACCATGCCAACCTCGAAAACCCTCCGACCCCGTGCGTAGACTGTACCGCTGCTTCGGGAGCGGGCGCGATAACCAATATCCTGGCGGGGACGACTATGAGGCAGTTGCTGTTTGCTGGAAAGATCACGTTTTAAAGCACACTGAATCGTTCGCCCATGAGGGAGTGCCTTTCTTCTCCCTCATGGGCTTCAGCGTCTGCGTGGGCCTAGAGAGAGAGGAAACCGCAGACTCTGAAGAGTCTGCGTGAGAACCTAAAAAGAAGCCGCAGGCCTCTACGTTCCGGTCGAAAAACATCTCCAAGAGAGGTCCGCGGAACTGCAGATCCCTCCACTGCGCTACGCTCCGGTCGCTTGCAGTGACGAGTCCATCGTGGGTTTAGTATTTCAACGGCTATCTCCAGCGAAAGATGCGCAGCGAGATAGCAAACGCCTCCACCAGCCAGGTTAGCAGTATGGCCATCTGGTTGGTCAGGTGTCGCAGGGTCATGCCTTGCAGCATATTGCCGCGCGGCGCATCGATGGCTGCCGTCAGCGGGAGTGCCCGGACCACGGGTTAAATCATTGCCGGAAAACGGGTGAGTGCGTAAGGGGCGGTGCTCACCTGCCTGAGTTTGTCTTGAATCCTCTGGAAGAGGCCGTTATCGGTGCCAATCCAGATGCGGCCCTGGTCATCCTCCATCAAACTGCGCACAAAGCTGTTGGCCAGCCCAGTGGCCTCTGAATAAGCGCGGAAGACTCCATCCTTGAAATGCACCAGGCCGCCGCCATCGGTGCCGATCCAGAGGCTGCCATCGCGCGCGGCCAGGACGCAAAAGACGCTGTTGTCGACCAGGGCGGGGGTGGTGGCATGGTTGTAGAGGCGGAAATGCGACCCGGCGAACCGCACCAGGCCGCCGGTTGTCCCTACCCAGAGATATCCATCCCCCGACTGCACCGTATCTTCCGGGAGACCCTCTTGAACGCGCCAGATGTGCCGGGTGTATTGCTCGGCGGGCGCGGCCTTCGCTGGGGCGGAAGAGCCCGAGGTTGCCGTCCAGGCGTGCGCCCGGGCGGTTAGACCCGTGGGCGGCAGTAGGGCGAAAAGCAGGAGGGGCTGCACCCACCGACCGAACAGACAGAAGTTTCCGCGCTTGGTTTGGGGCCCAGACATCGCCCTGTTCTTGAGGGAGAAGTGTACCACCCTGGCGGAAACCGCTAAACCTGTTGCCAAAGTTGATCATCTGCAAGTTTTTTACGCAAAGTCCTACTTTAGGCGGATTCGCGTCGTACCTTTGAGTGCCTAGAGTTCAACCCGGCTGGGAGCGTCGTTTGCGGCCGCCGTGTAACTCCCCTAAAACGACAGCTACCGGTACCTGAACAGAAGTAACGATCGAGGTTGCTTCTCTCTTGTTGACAGCATGTACCCACGATGCTGCAACCGACGATTTGGAGGATAGTGTTTTATGACGCACGTTTTGGATTCATGCATAGGTGGTCGGGTTAATAACGGGGCGGCTCGAGTATCGTGCCTGCTGCTGTGTCTTCTTCTCGCTTTGCTTCCCTCTCGGATACTCGCCCAGGCCATCTTCGGCTCGATCAACGGTACGGTTACCGACGCCAGTGGTGCGGTGGTTCCCAATGCTTCCATCACCGTCACCGATACGGATAAGGGCACGACCAGGGTGGTGACGAGTTCCGACTCGGGTGCCTACCTGGTCCATGACCTGATCCCCGACCATTACCAGCTCAAGGTTGAGGCTGCGGGGTTTGCCGGCGTGCAATCGGAGGTGATTTCGGTCTCGGCCGATAGTTCTTCCCAGGTGAACTTCGCGCTGAAACCCGGTGCTGCTTCACAGACGATTGAAGTGACCTCTGAGGCTCCGCAGTTGAAGACCGATCGCGCGGACGTTTCCACCACGCTCGACACGCTTACGGTGGAAGAAACGCCTAACCTGATACGCAATACCACCAGCCTGGTCTTGCTCGCTCCGGCGACGACCGCTTCTACATTTTCCAACGCCAATGCTGAGGATCCGCAACGGTCGATTCCCATTTCCTCGAACGGCCAGTCGCCCTTTTCCGCGGGTTTTGTGCTCGATGGGGCCAATGACAAAGACGGGTTTATCGGTGAGATCGTGGTGAATCCTCCGCTGGACTCGATTCAGGAATTAAAGTTCATCAACCAAAACTACGACGCCGAGTTTGGGGCCGCAGTGGCGGGCGTTACGGTGATGCAAACGAAATCGGGCACGAACAAGTTTCATGGGTCTGTGTTCGATTACCGTCATAGCGACGCGCAGCAAGCGCGCGACCCCTTCACCCAGTATCCAGGGAACAACCCGGTGGGTCCCGATATCCCGCACACCATGTCGAGTGTCTTTGGCGGCACGATTGGCGGTCCGATCAAGAAGGACAAGCTCTTCTTCTTTGCCGACTACCAGGGAACGCGATCGAAGATCGGGAACTCCTTCAAACTTACGGTTCCCACGGCTGAAGTGCATAGCACCTGCACCGCAACGGGCACCGGCAACTGCGACCTGAGCGAGTATCTACAAGGCGGCCAGGGGCAAGCTTATGATCCGGCCACGGGAGTCGTAAATGCGAGCGGCGCAAACACCGGCGTAGGGCGGGTGCCTTTTGCTAACAATCAGATTCCGAACTCGAGGTTGTCTCCGCAAGCGGTCAATCTGCTGAAGATCATTCCAGCTCCCAGTCTGCCGGGTGTGCAGAACAATTACGTGGCCAGCGGTTTTGGAGTGTACAACTTCAACCAGGCTGATACGCGCATTGACTACCAATTACGGCCGACCGTGCACATCTTCGGCCGCTACGGCTACCTGGGCTCGAATCAGAGTTCACCAGCCGCCATGGGCGCGGTGGGCGGCAATGGTTTTGGCGTGGGTGGTTGGGCGGGCACTGAAACGGGAGGCAATGACAGCCTGGCGGTTGGCACCGATCTGGCGGTTTCACCGAAGCTGGTCACCGACATCCGATTCTCCTACTTTCGTTACGCCTTCATAGAAGCAAAATACGATGGCACCACTCCGCTGATGAACAATCTTGGTTGGGTGGGGTTAAACACGGGCGCGCCGGGATCGGGCGGCGCTTCACAGATTGAGGTGGGGGACGCTGCCGGTAAAGTGGGTGAAACCTCCTACTTTGGTTCGGGAAACAATGGCGCCAACCACTGCAACTGCCCGCTCAACATGACCGAGCAGGAGTATGCCTTTGTCAACGATTGGACGCGCGACATTGGCCGCCACTCGATCAAATTTGGGGGCGAGATTCGCCACCTCCAAGAGCTGCGCATTCCCAGCGACGTGAACCGTACCGGCCAGTTGCAGTTTGCTACCGAGCGTACAGCGACGGCGTCCGGTTCGACACCGGGCGGCCTGGGCATCGCCTCGCTGCTGTTTGGCGACGTGTCAGACATGTCGCGATATTTCAGTACGTCTACGACCGCAACCGAGCACCAGTACCGTCTATTCTCTTATGTCCAGGACAACTGGAAAGTCTCTCCCAAACTTACCCTGAACCTCGGGGTACGCTGGGAGATCTACTTTCCCGAGGCGGTCAACGGTAAAGGAATGGGAGGGTTCTACGACCTGGCGACAAACACGGTGCGGGTCGCGGGTTACGGACCCATCGGCCTCAATCTGAACATACAAAATAATTTCACGTTTTTTGCGCCGCGGGTTGGCTTTGCTTATCAGTTGATGCCCAGGACTGTGCTCCGTGGCGGGTATGGCCGCGCGTTCGATCCTGGATTCTTCGGCGACATCTTCGGCCAATTGGTAACACAGACTATTCCAGTTCTGCAGAACCAACAGCTGAGTCAACTTGATGGCGAACTCTATGACACGGCTCGCAATCTCGATGGAACCACCTTTAATATCGCTACCGGACCTTCGGCTCCCAATAACGCGTACGTGATTCCTCCCAATGGACAGCTCCCGCTCCCTCCCGGCATCTCTCCGACCTCGCGGCCGGATCGGATGAGAATTCCTGAGGTGGACGGATGGAACCTCACGCTTCAACAGCAGCTTGATTCCACGACGAGTTTTAGTTTGGCTTACGTTGGCAACAAGTCGACCCACTCCATCCCCAACTCTACGTGGGGCGGCGTGAATTGGAACGATTACACCATCGATGGCTTTGCCCAAGGGCTCACTCAGTGCCAACGTTCCATTTTCTTTGCGCAGAATGGCTACTGCGGGCCGGGCTATGTCGGCTATTACGTGAATGAAGCGAACGCGCATTACAACTCGATGCAAGCTACGATCGAAAAGCGGTTTTCTCGCGGGCTGCAGATGAATGCAAGCTAT
Source organism: Acidobacteriaceae bacterium (assembly GCA_049522955.1). Taxonomy (GTDB): domain Bacteria; phylum Acidobacteriota; class Terriglobia; order Terriglobales; family Acidobacteriaceae; genus PALSA-350. The sequence goes on along the minus strand of JBEKNJ010000042.1, from coordinate 9,664 downwards.
GTGTGGTCGGATACCATGGGCGTGGGCACGGGTACCTACTTCATGATTAATCCCCATGCGGAATGGGGGCACTTCGACTTCAATCGCACCAATGACTTCAAGCTCTTTGGAAATTACAGCCTTCCCTTTGGGCGCGGGCAGCAGTTCGGCTCAGGTTTACCTGGATGGGCAAACGAGGCCATCGGTGGACTGGCGCTGAATGGAAACCTGCACCTGGCTAGCGGGCTTCCTTTCACTCCTTCCTATGGCGAGTGTGGATCGGATCGGGACAATGGACCCTGCGTGCCGAATCTGCTTCATAGTCAAACTATGAGCGCGAGCTCTCTGAATGCAGCGACCCACTCCGCGACTTACTTTGTTCCGGTTGCGCCACTGGCGGTTAATGGTCAAATCAGCGGTCCTTACCAACGGCCCCAGGTTGAACAGTTTGGTGATATCCGCTATAACGCGTTCACGGGACCTGGGTTGTTTAGCACCGATCTCGCACTGAGTAAGCTGTTTCCCTTGTACGAGAGCTTGACTATGAAACTCGAAGTGCAGGCACAGAACGTTTTCAATCATCCGAACCTGGCTAATCCCACAAATACGTGCGTGGATTGTTCCGGAAACGGGCAGATAACGGATATCCTCGGCGGCACGTTTGCCGGGATGCGCCAGCTGCAGTTCGTCGCGCGGTTCTCCTTCTAACCGGAAGGGATTCCATCCTTGAACCTGTTTTTGGGTTCAAGGATGGAATGCGGAGTGTGAGTGGGGTTGGGGTGACAATTCTGTTTGAGGGTTGAGACGGAGAATTTGGGTGGGCCGAGGGGCGCACTGCAGATCCCTCCGCTGCGCTGCGCTTGGGTCGGGATGACAAAAGGAGAGAGTGGCGCTTCCATTCGACATTGGTTATTGTGATCGAGGGAACAGCAGGTCCCTCCACTTCGCTTCGCTCCGGTCGGGATGACACCTCTGTTTGAAGGTTGAGGTTTTGATAGGAGAATTTTGAGAGGGTGAGGGCGCACTGCAGATCCCTCCACTACGCCGCGCTTCGGTCGGGATGACACTTCTGTTTAAGGGTTTGAAGTTTGAGAGGGAAAGTTATCTCCAGCGAAAGATGCGCAGGGAGATGGCGAAAGCTACCACCAGCCAGGTGAGCAAGATGGCCATCTGGGTCGTTAGCTGCCCCAGGGTCAGGCCCTGCAGCATGTTGCCGCGCAGAGCGTCGATGGCCGCTGTCAGTGGGAGTGCACGAACCACGGGTTGTATCATCGCCGGGAAACGGGTGGCGGAAAAGAAGACTCCCGACAAAATCCACATGGGAAGCATGACCAGGTTCATCAGCCCAGATGCGGCTTCCATAGTCTTGGCGCGCGAGGCCACCAACAGGCCCAAGGCGGAAAAGGCCAGCGAGGTGAGCACACAGAGAAATCCCAATTGCCAAAAAGAGCCGCGAAAAGGCACGCCAAATACAAGCCGCGCGAAACCGAGAAAGCCCACCACTTCGATGACCAACATCGCCAACCGCGAGAGCAGATATGACGCCAGATATTGCCAGCGCGGCATGGGCGAAGCTACCAACCGCTTGAGCAGCTTCTTCTGCCTGGACTCAACTATCGAAAAGCCCATTCCCCAGATCGCAGAACCCATCAGGTTCATTCCCAATAACCCCGGCACCACGAAGTCGATGTAACGTGAACCAGTCTCATGCACCAGCTGATTTGTAACAGCAACTGCCTCGCGCTGGCCAGCTGCCGTCTGGATCGCACGATCAGCCACCATACGAGCAGTCCGCGCATCGGGATTGGTCTCGTCGAATTTGTACGAGACCCCAGCCGGAGTCTGGATAGCAAGCAAGAGAATGCTGCCCGTCGCCAAGGCCCGCGTGCCGTCCGCCTCGCTCATCGTGACCGCCGTCAGTCCCTTGTCGGCCGCCAATGCGTGCGTCAACTGGGCGGTCGTCGCGCCCACCTGCAAGACATCCGCGGGGCGATTGCGGAAGGCAATCCCCAGACCTACCGCGAGCAGAATAGGAAAAACGAAGATCCAGAAAATCGCCTCGGGCTCGCGCAGGAAAAGCCGAAAGCGAACCATCGTCAATTGATAGAGACTGCTGAGCTCGAGCTTACTCATCGCGCAAATTCCTTCCTGTAAGCCCTACAAAGACATCTTCCAGCGTCGCTGAGTGGGTGCGAAATTCGCTCAGGTGCAATCCCTGCGCAGCCAGCGCGGCAAAGATGCTGGGCACCGCGGTGTGTAGCTCGCGCACGGACAGTTGATGCACACCCGCATCCACGCGGTGCGATTGCACGCCCGCAATGGCCGTCAACAGCGCAGCATCCACCACCCCATGTGCGCCGTCGTTGCCGGTGATCGCGAACTCCACGATGTGCTCCCCGCCCACCGAGGTGATCAACTGCTCCGGGCTGTCGAGGGCGATGATTCGGCCGTGATCCATGATGGCCACCCGGTCGCACAGCCGCTCGGCCTCATCCATATAGTGCGTGGTGAGGATGATGGTGCGGCCCGCCTGCTTCAGGCCTTCCACCAAGTCCCACAGATGGCGCCGCGCTTGCGGATCCAGTCCGGTGGTCGGCTCGTCGAGAAACAGCAGCTCGGGATCGCCGACCAGCGCGCAGGCCATGGCCAACCGCTGCTTCTGGCCGCCGGAGAGCGTTCCCACGCGTGCGTGGCGCTTCTCCTCCAACTGCGCGGTGCGGATCGATTCTTCGACCGGAAGGCCGTGGCGGAAAAAGCTGCGGAAGAGCCGCAAGGTCTCGTCCACGGTCAGCTTGTCAGGAAATTGCGTCTCCTGCAGCTGAATGCCGATGCGCTGACGCAGTGCGGCTTCTCCGGTGCTCCAGTTCAATCCCAGCAGCTCTACCGTGCCAGCATCGGGTGGGGTGAGCCCTTCGCAGATTTCAATGGTGGTGGTCTTCCCCGCCCCGTTGGGCCCGAGCAGGCCGAAACATTCTCCGCGGGTGACTTCGAGGTCGAGACCATCCACGGCGACGACATCGCCGAAGGATTTTCGCAGGCCGCGCAGCAGGAGCGAGGGGCCATTCTCCTGGGTTCGTAGTCCGTTTACCGGCAAGGCGTCTCCTGAAGCGGTTCTGCGTTCGAGTGATTGGCGGCTAAGTCCTTTGTTTCACGAAGGTGCTCAAAATTTCAAACAATGCAATTTGGTCATCTTGCCCCGTTGATGGGTTGTTCGTGTTCTCCGGGCGCAGGTAAGGTCCAGTACCAGACACCTCTGAGTCCATCTTTGGCGCTACGAACGCCCAGATCGAATTTGGCACGGCGCAGAGTGGAGATGCAAACTCCCTCACGCTCGGCTGCGATTTCGACGTTGTATTGGGATTGACTGCCAGCCTGCAGGTACTCGCGTAGCCATTCTCCGACGAACCGGCGTTTTGGCAAGCCTGCCCCAGTGGGACGGTCGGCCAACATTTCCTGCCGGGTCAGCTTGCTGAGACCCGTCCAACGAAAGTTCCCGGCGTTGTCGATTTTGTAGGCGAGCGCGGGAGCAAGCGGTCCCAAATTCGATTTGACCTGCAGCAGAGCAGGTCGTGATGGTGCGTCTATGGAACTGCCGGCGAGGAACTCGGTGCGGAGGGCGGCAGAGATCTCGATGGATCCTGAGCTGCGAACGGCCGATCTGGCAGGGCCACGCTTGCTGAGATGGCAGATGAGAAGAATACAGCAGCGATGGCGCTCAGCTACACGCGCGAGCTTCTCGAGGATGGGAAGGGTTTCGGTGGGCTGCTGGAGATCGATGCCCACACCCGAGGAGCTGAGGAAAGAATCGAGGATCAAGAGGCGGGCATGGGTTCGCTGGAGTGCATCTTCGAGAACGGAGGTATCGCGGAGGTTGAGGGAGGAAGATGGCGCGGAGACGGCTCCGCGCAAGACGGCGAAACGCCTGGGATCGCCAAGGAGGCTGGCGAAGCGAGGTTGAATGATTTCTGAGCTGCCGTGCTCCATCGAGGCATATAAGACGGTACAAGGTTCGCACGCTTCGCCCGTGTATGGGACTCGGCCCCTGCTCAGAGCGGCGGCCATGGCGAGCGCGACCCAGGTTTTTCCCGAGCCAGGCACCCCGGAGATCATGGCTAAGGTGCCGGAGGCGAGCCTGTCTTGCCAGAGCCATTGGACGGGTTGCGTTTGGAGGTCGGAGAGATAGACGAAGTCCGCGCAGCTCGCTGTGTCGGAATCGGTTGCCGGGCTGGGCGAAGGCTCGATCTGTTCGCCCTGGGAAGAAACTTCCGGCTGGGGTTTGAGGGGTAGGCCGGCGAGGGTTTTCACCAGCGGGTTTGGTTGGAACGTCATCGGGTCACCTGGTTAATGGAAGCGGTTCGGCCGTATTTGCGCTGTTGCGTATCGCCCAGGGGAGGGTTTGGTTGCGATTTCAACAAGGCGTACGGATGGCCTGGTGCAGCCGCACTGGACGCTTCCATGGAGTTTTTTGTTTCCTGGGACCACCCTAATATGGGCCCAGAGTGGCGTCCAGAGCGTATGAAAATAAAGATGAGGATACAGGTGGTGTTAACTCGTCGAGGTTGCCGTCGACTAAGGGAGAAGTTTCAATACTGAGACTCGAGAGTCGCGGCGGGTAGAGGGAACGGCGCGGAGACTGAAGTTCGCGATCGTGGCGGGGTTGGATTTTGGACGCATCTGGAGGGTGCCGAGGACCTCGGTCGCCGCAGGGGTCTGGTCGCGGAGCCGGAAGACCAGGACGCCAGGCTGAACCTCTTTGGCAGAGAGCAGGCTGAAGCCGCCGGTCTGGCTGCGGAGTTCCATCTGTGCGGCGGTCGCGGAGGCGAGAGCAACATTGGGGAGAGCATTCGCAAGCGCGGGGTAGCTTGCCTGATTAAAGGCGGCAAGCCAGTTGTAGAGGAGTTGGCCGGACGGGGTGTTGGGGATGAGGCCGAGCTGGCCGCCCATGCGAGGAAGACGAACGATTATGGTGGGGTGAACGGGGCTGACGTGGTCACCGGGGCGGGCGGGGACAGGAGCTTCGGCGGGATCGCCGAGGACGATGGTGTCCACCTGGTTCGGATCGTCATCTTCTTTCTGGCTGAAAGCTGGGGTGTGGCTCATGGCATACAGGACCAGGGAGAGCGCACCCACGGCGGCAACGATCGCAAGCAGGATGGCTGCAGGGCTGAGGGGCTGGCGGCCGGTGATATAGAAGGTGGGAGCGGTGTGTGTGGAAAGGCTGGTGGGCAGCGGCCGCTGCATGCGTGGGTGGTCGTCGGGCTTTCCCGGGGCTAGCCCGGTTGGAGGAGGTCCGGCGGTGTGGGTCACACTCATAGTGTAGACGGGCTGCGAAAGGGCGGCGTGCGCTGATGACGAGGTCTGATAAAGGACGCTCTCCAGACAAGGTTCTGGGACACCAGGCTGAGTGGACAGACTCATCCTACCTGGAAGATCTGTGGCCTATTTGACACTATGGTGGTTACTCCATCTGGAACTCGTGGAGGGATACCCGGTGTGAGAAATGTTCTAGGATTTTAGTCAGGCTGCAGGTCCTATCGAAAAGCCCAGCTTGTGTGTCTTTTTCTCTTTTGCCACACTCGGTTCCTTTGTGTAGAGTCTCTCTCAATGAAAACTGGCAGAAAGAGCCTAGCACTCGACGATTGAGATGGCCCTTCAGGAGAACTCATTATGAGATACTCACGGCCAATCAGGAACGCTTCGCATGCGACGCTGATCGTGCTGATATTTACAGCATCAGCGATGGCGGAATGGAAGGCGGCGAATTCAGAAGTTGCCGCGGCCGCGAAAGAATCGAAGATCGCTTCTGTACTGGAGGCCGTCAATGCAATTGATGCGGCATTAATAAAGGATGACCATGCCGCCTTTGCGGCTTTGCTGGCTAAAGACGTTGTGGTCAACAACCCGCAGAATAGTATCTCGATCAGGGGGGCAACAGGGCGAAGAAATACTTCAGGGCTGATCAGTTACAGCAGTTATGTGCGGTCCATCGAGTACGCCGGGATGCTTGGCGAGATGGTATTGCTGATGGGAGACGAGCGGGTCGTGCCGAAGGGTGATTCTCCAATGGCTGGGAAAGAGGTCCGGCGGAGGTTTACGGATGTGTGGAAGATGGAGGGTGGTCATTGGGTACTGACTGCTCGCCAGGCGACGATTGTTGCGCCTTGATTGAGGAGTCGGCTTTTCAGCAGCTTCTCACTGCTGCGTGATCGGCGAAATAAAGGTCGCTAACTCATAGTTTGGGCCGGCCTACGACTTCCAGAACGGAGAAGGCCCACCTAACTCCAACTCGTATCGCCGCGTGAACGGGTGAACGGTCGAGGCACTGCAAGTTGCCGAAATCCCCCGCCGGTTCAGACGGTCGATGCAACACTCAGCGAAAGTGCATGGAACAAGCTCCAGCCGGGCAGAAAGCCAGGCATCCCGTCAATGCTATGAGTTTCACTGAATAGTTCCCGATCGTCTGAGAAAGTGGCAGTACGAAACCCGTTCTCTACACCGCCGAATACCTTTCAAGATCGTCTACTGTCTCGCATCAGAGACAACACGGTGTGTGTAGCAGTGGAAGCCGATCCAGTCCAGCGGCGCGTACAGAAGCTTTTCGTCGCCAGCCCTGAAGAGTCTGCGTGAGAACTTCGGAATTTCTTACAGAATTTGCGGTGGCAGGGGCTAAAGCCCCACTCTTTTTGCGACTTTACGGCACGACTAAAGTCGTGCCCTGATACAAAACAGGCGGAAGTGTCTGCGCGGGGGGGGACGTTCACCCAACCGGTATGGAAGTTTGCGCGACCGCACGTGCTCACAGGTAATGCGTGGGTAAACGTCCCGTCTGGTCGCGCCTTTTTGGCAAGAGTTGAGAGAGTGTGCGACTGTCAGGAAAACGCGTGCGTAGTGATGTCCGGTAATCGCTCCGAATAAGATCCCGCTAAGATAGCATTCCCGCCGTCCGAATATAATTCCCGCTGTGAACGCACAGATGACTCGACGAGTTGCCGCGCTGCTGGAAGTTCTTGGTGTCTACCTGGCGGGTGCCCTGCTGAACGACAAGATCGTCGAGGTGCTTACCCGCAGTCATTTGATCTCCCCACAGAGCCCGTTCGCGCTACTGACTATCCACGCGACAAATTCCGAGTTGCTCGTGGCGTCGCGACAGTTGCTCCTGGGTCTGACCTGCATCTATTTTTCTTTTTTCGTGCTCATTGTTCCACTGGACTGGTGGCGCGGCAGGAGCGGCGCAGCCACTTACGGGCTAACCCGCGCAGGCCGATCAGGAAAGGAACTGATCCTGGCGGGGCTCGCTACCGCTGCTTTGGCAGAATGCCCGGTCCTGATCCATTCTCTCGTGGATGCGATCCATCCTCTGGGTGCAATGGCTCCGTGGCGCCAGGCGTTCTTTGATATGTCCTGGAGACGGTGGCAATTTTGGCTGTTCGCCGGGATCTTGAGCTACGCGGTTATCCCGGTGCTGGAGGAGCTGCTTTTTCGCGGATATTACCAACGGCGGCTTGCCGAAGATTGGGGAGATGGCCCCGCAATCTTTGCCGTCGCCTGCTTGTTTACTCTCTCGCATAAACAATATTTGATCGCGAATCTGTACAACGAGACCATGATCATCAGCCTGTTCTGTCTGGCACTCGGACTGGGTGTGGTCTTTGCCTGGACGCGGTCGCTGGTCCCTTCGATGATCGCCCATGCCATCATCAACGTGCCGATGATCCCGGTCTGGCAAGGCGTCCTTCTGGCTGCCTTCGCGGTGGTTATCTTTTTTCCTGGCGCGGGGGCGTCCGAGCGACCCGGCAAGTTTTTGGCAGACTCAATCTTGCCGCTGCTCTGATCCTGTCATTGCTGCTGGGCGTCTACGCTCTTTTGTTCGGCAGCATTCCGGCCAAAACCATTTGGGCGGTTGGAATGTTGATCGTCGCGCTAGCGATCGCAACTGTCCATCGCCGCAGAAAGGCAAACCCCACAATCAGCTCAGTGGGTGACTGAAGAGCGTCGCCGGCTCGACTGAGGATCTGTCCCAAGGAGCTCGCTACCGGTGAGCGCGAGGAAGGCCTTCAGAGGAGCGGCTCCGGTTTCGGCCGAGGCTATCTGGCATCCAGCTGCTCCCACATTTTTCGTTCTTCCCCGAAGGGGTCGTCGACCACCGTGCATGGGGCGTCAATCCGCATGGTTGCGCGAGTCTCGTTGTCGTAGGCTGGCCACGCGGGTTGGCCTTTCGCTCCAGGGTGACCCGTCCGCGCGTAGGTCGTCCACATCTCACTCATGGTACGAGCGACTTTCTCGCGATCGGGATCGGTACCGACCAGGTTATCGATGCTGATGTTCGAGCCCGGCTGCTGCGTATCCGCATGACTCTCCTGACCCACAGGATGAATATTGTTGAACTTATAGGGAATCTCCAGTGCATGCGCCGCGCCGATCGTGTGCGTGGTGCCGGGAATCACGTAGTTCGACTGATGGGTGAACATGTACATGTAGACCGGAGCTCCCTGCTGCGCAGCCTTACGTTCCGCAATCCTTATGCCGCCGAGCCAGAAGAACGCTCCCGTGGTGATGGCAGTGTAAAGGTCGGGCGCAGAGGCTTGCGGACGAGTCTTGCGATACGTCGCCAACACTGTATCCGCTTCGGCTCCCAACTGCTGGTGCAGGGTCGCCTTAAGAGTGTCGCCGGTCAGCTCGAAGATATTGTTCATTTTGGCCTGGAACCAGATGAAATTCGTTTCGTCCCGGTTGCTGCCAACCATCAACGGTTTGTTCTTCGAAAACGCTGGGGAATCGGGATGGAAGGGATCGTGGGGCAGAATGGTTCCATCCACAACGGGCGCAAAGCCTCCGTTCCACCTCCAGCCATTGCCTTTGCGCAGCGAAGCCATATCGAACACGGGGCCGAGCTTTGCCGCGATGGCGACCTGCGCGACGATCAACTGGTCGGTCGGAATTTCGAGCAGTTTGCGCCAATCGCCCTTCGTCAGCCCCAACTGTTGCAAGGTCATCTGCGTACTGGCCGCTGCTACGTCGCGCGGCATCATGAAAACGCCAGGACCACTCTCGATCGAAGCTTTGTTGAAATAAGGAGCGGCGGAGGGCAGGCCGTAGAGAGCAGAAGTCTTGAGGCCGCCGCCAGATTCACCAAAGATCATGACGTTGCCGGCGTCGCCTCCAAAGACCGAAATATTTTCATGCACCCACTTGAGCGCGTCCTTGATGTCGAGCAGTCCCTGGTTGCCCGAGGTTGCGTAGGCTTCGCCGCCCAATTCTCCCAAAAAGAGGTAGCCCATCAGGCCCAGGCGGTGGTTTGTCTCGACCACCACGACGTCATAGGTACGGGCCAGGTTGCCCCCATCCTGGTAGTGGGCCCCTCCGGAGCCCTTGAAGAATCCGCCACCGTGGCTGTACACCATGACGGGACGCTTACGGCCGTCCGCTGCCGGCGTCCAGATATTCAGAAAGAGGCAGTTTTCAGACGGCGACGGCTCGTTGATGCCGTAATAGCTTTTCCCCGGCTGAGGCGAAGGAGCACCCAGTTGCAGTGCGTCCCTTACGCCAGTCCACGGTTGCAGTGGCGGCGCCGCCCGGAATCGATTCGCTCCAGCCACGGCACCACCGTACGGAACCCCCAGGAAGGTAAGCAGGCCGGGCTCCCGAAGACCACGCACACGGCCGTACGCGGTGCTGACCTCCGCAT
>JBEKNJ010000041.1:0-61170 GCA_049522955.1 Acidobacteriaceae bacterium | reverse complement strand
CCCACATCTCAATCCCAAGCAGATGTTGAGGCACCCACATCTCAATCCCAAGCAGATGTTGAGGCACCCACATCTCAATCCCAAGCAGATGTTGAGGCACCCACATCTCAATCCCAAGCAGAAGTGTCATCCCGACCGGAGCGAAGCGTAGTGGAGGGACCTGCTGTTTTTTCGGTTGTAAGTCCCCGCGAGGATCAAAAACCAGAAAGAGATCAGGGACTAGCCCTGATCTCTTCTGCTTACGACCCGATTGTTCTAGTGGACCTTGAGGAAAATAATCACGAACGTGAACAGCGAGAGTGACTCCATAAACGCTAGGCCAAGGACCAGCAGCAGCAGGATACCGGCCCGGGCTCCAGGGTTGCGTGCCACCGCCTCGGTCGCCGAAGCAGTCGCCCGGCCCTGGCCAAGGCCGCAGAGCCCAGCGGCAATGCCCATGCCCACACCAGCGGCGATGGCAGTGAGTCCGGCTCCTGTGGATGCTCCACTTCCACTCTGGGCGAAGGCTGGAGCCGCCAGGAACAGCACGGACAGCGTCATGAATAGATATTGCAGTTTGCGCATTCTTTCTCCTTGCTTCCGTAAGAATTGCCGCCAGTGGGTGGTTGAGGCTCACCGTGCTGGCCCCCTCACGCTTGCGGCGAACGAACCGGAGTGGAAGCAGCCTCCGGCGCGAGATCAAATTCTAGTGCTCGTGGGAAACTGCCTGGGAGACGTAAATCAACGTCAGCAGCATAAAAATGTAGGCCTGGATCACGGCCACCCCCAGGTGCAACGCCATAAAAATTAGCGGGATGCCAATCGGTATCAGGGAGAAGAACACCAGTGTCACCATCTCCCCGGCAAACATGTTGGCAAAAAGACGAACCGTCAGCGAGAGGATGCGCGCCAAATGGGAGATGATCTCAATCGGCACCATCATCGGCGCAATCCACCAGACGGGCCCCAGGAACTGCTTAAAGTAGCCGGCACCCTGCTCGCGGAGCCCATGGTAGTGGTAATAAAACCAACACAACAGCGCGACGCCAAGCGGAACCGTGGCGATTGAGGTAGGCGCAAGCAGTCCCGGCACCATGCCCAGCAGGTTTGAGATGAGCACGAAGAGCAGCACGCAGGTGGTAAACATCACATAACGCTGCGCGCCTGGCCCAACGATCGAATCGGCCTGACTGGAGACGAAGCCGTGAATCATCTCCGCAATCTGCTGAATCGGGCCTGGATTCTCCACGTTCAACGAAAAGCGTACGAGCAGGAAAAATACCAATAACAGGCCCAATACCAGCAGCTCCATAGCGAACGTCTCAGTGATCGGAGCCTGCGGATTGTAGGGCTGGACGTGTACCGCGTGCAGTACCTGCGTCGCCAGGTTGCCGAAATACTTGTTCAACGTAGCAGTGATGGGATCTAGTTCATGCATACCGGTGGATCAAGCCTCATGCGGACCAGCCGCGCAATAGTCGAAATGCCTCGATGAACAGGGCGGCAAGCGCCAGGGCGATGCCCACGATCAGCGCCGCCACCTTGCCGTCCAAACTCCTCAGGCTAACATAAAGCACTCCGGCGATGGCTGCCAGGCGAACAAAAAACCAGAACAAAATCGGCCCAAAAGGTCGAGGCTTGCTATCTGGGGTCGGCGCATCCAGGCGCACCAAAACGGCGGCCATCAGCTGCCGCCACTCCACGATACCCGTGGCCGCAATGGCGCCCCCTATCAGAAACAGCAACATGGACTGCCAACCCCAGGCTATCCAAATGATGGGAATGCCCACGAAGACGGCGATAACCACGCTGCGCAGCGCCCGGTTTAGAACCGCCCGCAGGTCCTGATCGCTGAATTCCATTCAATCCTTATTGTGTGACATCGCGACGCGCACGGTCTGGATAAAGCCCGCAATCGCCCCCGCGATCAGGCCCACAATGTTCATCCAGTGCAGATTGAGCCAGTGATCCAGGGCCAAACCGATGGCCCAGCCGATCACCACAGAGGCGGGTAATAACAGACCTAACTGGAGCAGGCTTTGCACCCCCGACAGGGATTTCAGCGCTCCGTCTTTGGACGAGGACGTGCTCTGCGGCGGCTGGTCATCTGGCGGATCCGGCATACCCATAGGTGCAATCTCTGTGCTTATCCTCGGCAGTTATACACCATGACGGCAACGTTATACTGTCACCAGAGAGGCATCCATTGTTTGAGTCGGAATTCGAGCGCAATCTCTTTGCGCTCCGCCAGGACAAGCTGCGCCAGATTTCCGAGCTCGGCCAGCAGACTTACCCCAACCAGTTTGTCACTTCGCACACGCTGGCCGAAGTGCGCCAAAAGTTCGAACAGACCTCGCCGGAAGTATTGGACGCCGAACGCACGATCGTCGCCGTCGCTGGACGAATCATGGCCATCCGCGCTCAAGGCAAGGCTGGTTTTGCCCAGCTGCAACAGGGCGGCGAACGGCTGCAGATCTATGTTCGCCTGGATGCGGTCGGTGAGCAGGGCTTTCAGCTCTATAAGCTGCTCGACCTGGGCGACCACATTGGTGTCTCCGGCTACGTCTTCCGCACCCGCACCGGCGAGCTGACCATTCATGTCGAAAAAATCACCTTCCTGGTCAAGGCTATGCTCGCGTTGCCGGAAAAGTATCACGGCTTAGCCGACGTCGAACTTCGCTATCGGCAGCGTTACGTTGACTTGTTCATGAACACCGATGTCCGCGCGGTCTTCGTCAAGCGCGCCCAGGTGCTCAAGGCGATTCGGTCCTTTTTCGACCAACGGGGCTACATCGAGGTCGAGACCCCGATGATGCAACCCATCGCCGGAGGAGCCGCCGCCAGGCCCTTTCGCACCCACCATAACGCGCTCGATCTTCCCCTATACCTGCGCATAGCGCCTGAACTCTATCTCAAGCGGCTGGTGGTCGGTGGCATCGACCGGGTCTACGAGATCAACCGCAACTTTCGTAACGAAGGTGTTTCAACCCAGCACAATCCCGAGTTCACCATGCTCGAGTTTTATCAGGCTTACGCGAACTATCACGACCTGATGCAACTGACCCAGGAGCTCATCATCCAGGTCGCGCTTGAGGTGAACGGCAGCACCATCACCAACTTTGATGGGCACGAAATTGATTTGTCCAGCTGGCGCCGCTTTTCCATGCGTGAAGCCATACTCGAGTTCTGGCCGGAAGCCGCGGGCCCCAAACCGGCGCTAGAAAATTTTCACAGCGGCCAGGCAGTCGAGCAGATGGCGGAAAGAGTGCGCGAGGCCAGAATCTCTCTCGATTACAAACCCGGGCAGCCGGCGGGAAAGACCATCGCCGGCATCTTCGAAGCGGTGGCCGAGGACCACTTGATCCAGCCCACCATCATCTACGACTTTCCCGTGGCCGTGTCTCCGCTTTCCAAGAACAAGCAGGACGAACCGGAATGGGTGGAGCGGTTCGAGTTTTACATCGGGGGCTTCGAGCTGGGCAATGCTTTTAGTGAGTTGAACGATCCGGAAGAGCAGCGCAGACGCTTCGAGCAGCAGCTGGCCGAGCGGGAGCGGGGCGACGCAGAAGCCCATGCAATGGATGAAGATTACGTACGCGCCCTGGCCTACGGGCTGCCTCCGACGGCGGGGGAAGGCATCGGCATCGACCGGTTGACCATGGTGCTGACCGGGGCCAGGTCCATTCGCGACGTGATTCTCTTCCCTTTACTGCGCTCCCAGTCAAGCGACGGGGCAGGTTAGAAAAACCACTCCGCGCTCTCCCCGCAATGAGGAGAGTGGGCACCCAAACAGCCAGAAAAGTCTGCCGCGAACCGGCTTACTTTCTGGCTGTTTGCTTACCGACCCGCTTGAGTACCTGGCTCAGGCTCGTTTTCTCAAATTCATCCAGCAGCGCTATCATGGAGCCAGAGAAAATCTTTTCGAGCGCAGAGTTAACCCGCAATGCCGCAGCGGCACGGACATTGGGAGTATGGAACAGTGAGCCCGTCTCTACTGCTTTGTAAACATCCGCAAGAGAGATAGCTTTAGGGGATTTCAGGAGTCTTGAACCACCCGTCGGCCCCTTCTGACTTTCGATCAGCTTTGCCTGCTGAAGAGAAGCCAGCACCCGGCGAACGACGACTGGGTTGGTGTCCAGCTTGAGGGCTATATCGGTTGAAGTTTGCAACGAGTCCGGCTCAGAAGCGAGCAGAACCAGCACATGTACCCCGGTAGCAAATCTGCAGTTAACAGCCATCCTCGAACGCTACCATAACTGAGCCAGAAACGGCCATGAACCTGTGACGGCACGTTAGTCACTTCCAAAGTTGCGTAATCACTAGAAGGTAACCATGATCATTTCCAGGACCATTTCGTACCCGTCGCGGGATCATTTGGCCGATAACGCCTAAAGGAGGCCATTTTTTGCGTATTCTCTTTGTCGGTGACGTCTTTGGCCAAGCCGGGCGGCGTATCGTAAACGAACACTTAAGCCCTTTAATCGAGCAGCGAAACGTCGACCTGGTGGTGGTAAACGCGGAGAACGCTGCCGGAGGCTTCGGCGTCACTCCGGGAATTGCCGACGAGCTCTTCGACCAGGGGGCCCACGTGCTTACAACCGGTAACCATGTCTGGGACAAACGCGAGATTATCGAGTACATGCAGTCCGTTCCGGCGGATAGCCACGACCGGGCCCGGCGTGTGCTGCGCCCGGCTAACTACGTCGCCGGCACACCAGGATACGGGTTTTATGAGGGAGAGTTGCCTTCCGGCCAGACGTACGCGGTCATTGATCTGCAGGGGCGCACCTTCATGGCCAGCCAGGAAGATCCCTTCCGCATGGCTGATTCCCTGCTGCAGAAACTAAAGGCCAAAGTAATCTTCGTAGATTTTCACGCCGAAGCCACTTCGGAGAAAATTGCGCTTGGTTGGTACCTGGACGGAAGGGTTACCGCGGTAATCGGCACCCACACGCACGTACCCACCGCAGATGAACGAGTTCTGCCCGGAGGTACCGCCTACCAGACCGATGTGGGGATGAGCGGCCCCTACGACAGCGTAATCGGCGTGGAAAAAGACCAGATCATCAACCGCTTCCTCACCGGGATGCCAGGAAAATTTGAAGCTGCCAAGGGCGATCCCCGGATGTGCGCCGTATTAGTCGAATGTGACGGCGGAACCGGGAGGGCGCTTTCTATCCAGCGCATCATGTTGGGGGAATAGCATTCTAGGGTTTGAGCGCGATGGCAGTGGACTGGCGCGCCTGGCTCCGCGCCGTGGACGTGATCTGACCATGCCGATCGAAGTGAAGCGTCCAGTTGGTGGTGATGGTGGGCCGGGAAACGTCACTGAAGGTGACATCTGCGCTCTGATCGGCTGCGATCACCATCTGCGGCCGGTTTGCGTCCAGCCGAAGCATATCCAGGGTTTGATCCGGCAGTGGAACCGTGCTCAGCACCTGGACCGGGTACCCACTCAATTCGGCGTAGCAAACTGCAATGAGCAGCCAGTTCGGTGCATGGCTGAGGGGAACTTCTCCCCGCTCCTGGCGCAGCATGCCGTTGAAGACCTCGTAGGTACCTGGGCGGTTCCAGGAGGCGTTGAACGGCAAAATCCCGTGGGCATAGGTGGTGACGACATGCACTTTGGCGTCGTTGCGGGGGAGGATGGCCCCGAAGCGGGAAGAGCCGCTGTCATCCGCGCCGTGGCTGAATGTGAGGAATACGTAATCGGGAAATGCGGGGCATACGATTTGCTGGTAATGCCACCCCGGCCGGCTGATATCGAAATTCGCCAGCGCCGCCTGCTTGGCAAGCTCCGCGCTCAGGTTGGAAACGACCTCATAATCCGCACGACTCATTTGCTCCGGGTCGAGATGGTCGAGCGCGATCACCGAGGGTGATTTGGAAAGTGGGGTGCTCCCGATAGGGCGCGCCGTGAAGCCGGGAAACGCCGTGTTGGTTGCGGATGCCCTGACCCCGGGAAAGAGGTCCCGACTGGGTGCCTGACAAAAAGCCGGGAGGGTCTGCAGGGCAAGGCTGATGAGCAGCAGAGGCCGGAACATGGGGGCGATGGTCGGCATCGACTTCCTCACTCTAACATGCGGTCCAGCCGCCGCCACCCACTGTTATCCAGGGTCGAGCTTAGCTTGATACGTCTATCAGACCCCGGGATTAAGTCCCGAAGGGACGTCTGAAAGTAGCGCAGGACGATAGTCCTGGGTTAAGAAATCAAAATCTGAGGAAAGTCCCTTCAGGGACGACTGAACGCGAGCACGCAGGATTTCAGCCGTCCCTGACGGGACTGGTCCATTTTTCGCGGGTCAACCCAGGACTGTCGTCCTGGGCTACTTTCAGACGTCCCTTCGGGACTCTCGCAGCCCTGAGGCGTTTCGCCGTCCCCTAATAATTCGGCGCCAGGGCGATCGCACCCAGCCCAAGCAGGAAAAAGAGAAACATCAGCGGGATCAGCCGCCGCGCTGCTGCTGGGGCGCCGCGAAACTCATGCCACACAAACACTCCCCAACCGGCTGAAATCATCGTCGCGCCTTGACCGATTGCATACGAAATCGCGGGGCCAACAAAGCGTGCCTGGGAGGCGACAAAATTCAGCACCGCTCCGGAGCACCAAACCAACCCTCCAACCAACCCCCAAAAATGCCAGGCCGCTTTCCCGCCAAAGTACTCGCTCATACGCATCGGCTTCTGTTCGGGCAGCGGATGCCGCATCAGCCACAAATTAGCCGGAACGTTGCAGAGAGCAATCCCGACGGCAAACACGGGAACGACGCTATAGGGCCCCAGACCTCCGCTTCCGTGCATGGATCGGGCGACGAATGGATAAAACAGGCCCATCAGCACGCCGGCCAACAGACTAAGCAGGATACCCCGGGCAGTAACCCGGGTTCGATTCTGTTCACGGCGCCGATAGGCGACAGCATCAATCACAATGGCGATAGCCACCAGAATGACTCCGCCAAAAAGCAACCACACGTTGCCCGCGGGCGACAAAGCATAGTTGAGCAATACCCCGATCACCAGAGCCAAACCGATTCCCAGGGGAAACGCCACCGCCAAGCCCGCGATCTCGATGGCAACGACCAGCAGAAGATTGGCGGCATTAAAAATGATGCCGCCGGCCAGCGCCAACAGAAGATGGGTAGAGTCAGCTCGTGCGATTGCCGGGAAGAGCAGCCCCGGGCCTCCGCCCAGGGTAAGCCCCCAAGCCACGCTACCCAATAGAATGCCCGCGACGTAGTCCCAGTAAAACAGCTGGATGGGCCAGCCTGGAGTTAATTTGATGGTGTTTGCCCAGGAACCCCAGCAGACCATGCTGAGCACCATGAAGGCGAGTTGAACGGTATAAGTTTCCGGCAGGAAGGCGATAACGCGTCCCTCATTTGGCCTTACGGAGGAGCAGCCAGGATGTTTTGAGGCTGCTCCTCCGCAGGTTCCGCTTTAGTGTGCGGCGCGGTGATGGACCGGGGCAGGCTTCGCCTTGGCCGGTGCTTCGCCGTCGCTGAGGGTGATCATCGGCGGGTTAGCCACGTAGGAATCAAACGTAGCGTCGAACGTGGCGGTCGAGCCGATGGCGGGCACAGTCTTGAGTGGAGCCTTCATATTGACTGTGAAGTCCGCCTTCTTGCTCTGCTTGTTGTCTTCCGTGACCGCAAGCTGGACCGAATCAGCAGTCGCCGAAATAACCACGCCCGGCACTTCGACCCGGTGTCCCTTCATCACGTCCCAAACCTTTTGCGCATCCTCAGGCTTACCGTTGAAAAGGATGAACTCCTGATCGGAAAGGCTAAGCGTCTTGAGATCCGGAGTGGAAGCAACGGTCTGTGCGGCAAGATCGGCGGGCGACGGTGGCGGAGGAGCGGGAGTGGGATTGTATTCTGCCGGCGGAAAGAGGTTGGCTTGCGCCAAAGCCTGGATGGCTGGGTAGCCGTCCATGCTGCCGTGGTACTTGTTGAAGAAGTACTCAGCCGCTTTTTCGATCTGCGGCTTGGCCTGCGGTGGGGCAAATTGGGCCGCCCGGGTCAGGAACCACGCAGCATTCTTGAGGTCTGGCGGCGTCTGCTGAGCATAGGCCTGTCCCAAAAGGTACGTGTCATTGAGTCCGGGACCGGACTGCGTCTGGGTCGGATCGGAGTAGGCCTTCAGCTCGTTGGTAAAGGCTGCGATAGCGCCGCTGAAGTCCTTCTTGTTTTCATCGTCCTGGGCAATCGCGCTGTCGAAAATCGGTGCGGTGGCGCCCTTCAATTTCTGGAAGTCAGCATCCGACATATTCGCCGGCTTGGTCGCGCTGAGACCAGTCTGTGCCTGGGTTGCCGCCTTATCCAGAATAGGCTGAGCATCGGCAGGAGTGGTTTTGGTAGCGGCCTGGGATTTCTCAATGTAAACCGAAATCGCCAGCGCGCGTAGGTTTCCCGGGTCGACCGCGAGCAGCCGATCGGCAGTGCTCAACGTCTTCGTCATGTCGCCCGACTGCTGATAGCTGGCCATGAGTACTTCCAGCAGGTCGTTCTTGACCACGGAGTTGGGGTATTTCGTCAGGAATGTCTCAATCGCCGCCGCCTTTGCAGCCGGCGTAGATTGCCCCACGGCATTGGTGTAGTCGTTGTATTCCGTGGGATCTTTAATGGTGAGCTGTCCGGACTGAGCGGCTTGGCCATAGACCATAGGAACGCTGACCGGAAAGATGGTGGCCAAGGCCAACAAGGAAGCAAGGACGGACTTCTTCATGCAACGCTCCTAGGAGATGCGGGAATCAGGAAAACGCAGAAATCAGCAATCATGACAGTACAGCCGAAAGTCTCTCATCTTTTGATGGGATGCTAGCCAGAAAACTGGTATGTGAGCTAATCGCTTTGAATCCTTCGCTCGTGGATAGAACCCATGAGAAAAACCAAGGCCTTTCCGATGAGCTGTGGAAGGATTATAGAAACCGTTGCCACTTCTGACAAGTAAACGAATCGGCGACTACATCGAATCAGGCAAGGGAGTAACAGAATGACGGAAAAACGATGTGGGCCTGATGTGTTGGCTCCACTAACGGGACAGGTCGCGGTGGTCACGGGAGCGGCCCGAGGCATTGGCGAGGCAATCGCCCATCGGCTCGCGCGCATGGGTGCTGCCGTAGTACTCACTGCCCGTGACGGGGCACGATTGGCGCGGGTAAAAGAGGATATTGAACAGCACGGCGGAACGGCCTGCGTGGTTCCCTGTGATTTGACCGATGAGAGCGCCGTAGCGGCGTTCGGGCAGCGGGTCGGCAAAGAGCACGGCCGCTGCGACATCCTGGTCAACAATGCCGGCATTGGTGTGCTGCGCAAACCGCTCATCGACCTGCCGGTCGAGGAGTGGGACCAGATGATGGATACCAACTTGCGTGCCCCTTACCTCTTGATCCGAGCCTTTGGACCGATGATGATCGCCGCCAGATCTGGTCATATCATCAACATTTCGTCGCTCGCCGGGAAAAATATCCTGCCCGAAGGTGCCGCCTATTCCGCCTCCAAATGGGGACTCAATGGCCTGACATATTCCGTCGCGGAAGAATTGCGCCAATACAATGTGCGCGTATCGGTCATCGCACCGGGGTCGGTAAACACCCAATTCGGCTCCGGCGGCAGCACGAAGGACCGCACCAAAATGGTCCAGCCCGAAGACGTAGCCCAGGTAGTAGCCATGCTGGTGACCCAGGCGCCGACCTCCTTTGTTAGTGAAGTTCTCCTGCGGCCCACCATGAAACCCTAGCTAGGTGGGAAAAAGCCGCAAACCTCATCGCTGAGTTTGGTGGGAGCCCCCTGCTTCAGCAGGGGGGAGCTGGACTTCAGTCCAGCGGAAAATCGGTTCATTTCTCAGGGGTGGGCTTTAGCCCTGGATTTTCGAGGCCAGCGCTAAAGCGCGTGGTCAGAGTTTTACTCTTTTCCCGCAACGCTGAAGCGTTGCTCCCTCTGCTAAAGCAGAGGGCTCCCACCACGAAATTCGGGCCCCTGAAGGGTACGGGCTTTAGCCAGTACATCAATCCAACCAGAAGAGACGGGGCTTTAGCCCCTGAGGGATCTGCCGGAAGCTCCCCTCGCCCTTTCCTCTCAGATACTTACTTGGTTCCAGCACAACTTCCAGGCCAAACTAGTGCCCCGAACGTTACTTGTATCGTGGGGGAAGCAGGTCTAGCCTTTAATATGTGTTATTTCGGGAAACGCAAGCGCTTCCTGAGCAACCCGGCGGCCCCTGCCGCGACGGGACGTTTAGGTCATCGACGGTATCTCAGGACCAGTCAAACATCGGCAACAGCCCATGCATTGGGTTGTGTACGGTTTATCCACAACATGTTGGGGTATCCATGTTGCTTCGGGGGAATGCGATCGCTACAGTCTTCTTAAGGCCAAAGGAACACGTCCATGCTGAAGCTTAAAAAGATCCAGATGCTCGGGTTCAAGTCCTTCTGTGATCGCACAGAGGTGACTCTCCCCGGTCAAGGGATTGCGGTCGTGGTGGGCCCGAATGGCTGCGGCAAATCGAACATTCTCGACGCGGTAAGCTGGGTCCTCGGCGAGCAATCCGCCAAGAGTCTGCGCGGCGCCAAGATGGAAGACGTCATCTTTGCCGGAACCCGGGAGCGCAAATCCCTGGGCATGGCCGAAGTTTCTCTCTCCCTCATTGATCCTGAAGCCTACGCCGAGGGTCCACTCCTCGACGCGGGCGAAGCGCCCAACGACGGCGAGCCGGAAACGATTGACTGGGACGAAGAGAAGAACCGGACCGAACGAGCTGCGGAAACGGAAGAGATCATCGCCGAAGTGCAGCCTGGTCCCCTGCTGGAAGGTTCCCTGGGAGAAGGCTCGGTAGTAGAAGGTGCGGCGGTCGAAGCAACCCAACCCACTCCCGAAACTCCTGACCAGGCAGCGGAGAACCCGGTAGTCCTCAAAATTCGCCGCCGGCGCTTCCAGCGCACGGCCGCCCGGCAGGGCGAAATCGTAGTGACCCGCCGCCTGTTTCGCACCGGCGAAAGCGAATATCTGCTCAATGGCAAACTTTGCCGCCTGCGCGATATTCAGGACATCTTCATGGGCACCGGCCTCGGCCCCGAATCCTACGCCATCATCGAGCAGGAGCGCATCGGGCAGCTGCTTAGTTCCAAGCCTCACGACCGGCGCGCAATTATCGAAGAGGCAGCCGGCATCACCCGCTTCAAAACCCGCAAACGGCTATCCGAGCTTCGCCTTGAGCAGGCCAAGCAGAATCTGGCCCGCGTCGATGACATCTTCGAAGAAGTAACCCGCCAGATGGGTTCGCTCAAGCGCCAGGCAGCAAAGGCCGAGCGCTATGCCGCGCTCCGCGATGAGATGCGTGGCCGCCTGCGCGTGGTGCTGGCCAGCCGGATCAAGCAGATGGATAGCGAGCAGGCAGCGCTGACCATCGAGATCGCCGAGCTGGGAACACAGATCGAGCAGGGCGCCGAGCATGTCAGCGCGCTCGAAGCTGAGCACTCCACCGGAATGGCGCGCGGCTATCAATTGGATTCGACCGCGAAGGACGCCAACGCGCGTGCCAACCAGGCTTCGGTAGATCTGGAAAGAGCGACGACCCGGGAAATTTCCAACCAGGAGCGCATTGCCGAACTGCGCACCCGCGCCGCTGCCGGTTCCGCGGAACTGGAACAGGCGCGCCTTCACCTGCAGGGACTGATCGTAGAACGCGAGTCGCACCGGAGCTTTTTGGAAACAGCCGCGGCCGAGGCCGCCGGCGTCCGGGAACAGTCAAGATTGTGCCAGGCGCAAGCGCGGGATGCAGCCGAATCCGCCAATGGGGCAGAACAGCGCCTTGAGGCTGCACGCCGCTACGCCATGCAGCTGCTTACCCAGGCTGGGCATGCACGCAATCAGACCATGCACGCGGAGGAGTCGCTCACGGCGCTGGAGCAGGATGCGGAACGGCTGGCCGGAGAAATTTCCGCCGCCAGCGGAGAGCTCGCATCTCTGGGCTCGGAACGTGGACAGGCTTCGCTCAAGTTTGAGTCGGTCACCGAGCAGCTGCAACGGCTCGAGGCCGAGCTCGCCACCGTGCGGTCAGAGACGGAGACCCGGCGCAACGAAGAGAACGTGACCAAGCTCGACGTCGACCGTCTGCGTGCGGAGATGGCCACGCTGACCGGCCGCCGCAACTCGCTCCAATCGCTCATCCACGAGCACAGTTATTCCACCGACACCGTGCGCAAACTGCTCAAGTCGAATTCCCTGGGCGGCGGCTTGGCCCCGGTGGGCACGTTGGCCGACTTCCTGGAAGTAAGCGGTGAATACGAAACCGTAGTTGACTCTTTTCTGCGCGACGAGCTGAACTACATCGTGGTCACCAGTTGGGATGCCGCGCATGAAGGGATGCGGCTGCTCAAGAGCGATGTCGACGGGCGCGCCACCTTCCTCGTCCACCCTGACGATTCCCAGGCCAAGTTTTCTTTTTCCGGCGACGCCCTGGACGCGGAGCACAACAGCGTCGGCGTGAAGCGGCTGAAAGACTGCATCCGGGTACTCGATGGCTTTGGCCGTTCCCTCGAAGTGATTCTGCCCAAACTGCGCGATGGTTTCGTGACCCCGGACGCGGAGCAGGCAAAATCGCTGGCCCTGGAAAATCCCAACGCCTTTTTCCTCGCTCCTTCCGGCGAGTGCTTTCACAACGTCACGGTGACCGGCGGCAAGCCCAGCGTGGAAGGCCCTCTGGCCCTCAAGGGCGAACTGCGCGAAACCCAAAAGCGGCTTGACTCGGTCGAAACGGAACTGGGCCGGGCTGAAATCAACGCCGCTTCCCTGGCCCGCCTCATCAGCGAGCTGGCAGCACAAGCGGAACGAATCGGCGAAGAGCGGCGCAATGCGGAACGGGAGAGCGCCAACCAGAGCGCTGCACTGCGCCAGATGGATGCCGAGGTCGCCCGCCTGGAGCGGCGCCTCAACGACTGGGTCGTCCAGAGCGAACGCAACAAAGACCTGCGCGGCGTTCGCCAGGCGTTGATCGAAGAAAAACGTGAAGAGGTGAGCCGGGTCGAGGCAGAACACGCCGCGGCTGAGGTCAAGGTCAACGAGCTGCAGCAGAACATGGAAGAGTTGCGCCGCCAACGCGACGAGGCACAACAGCAGGCTGCAGCCATCTCCGCCGAACTGGCGGGGTTGGAAGAGCGCAGCCGTGGCGCCGAGGCAGCCTTCGCTCGCATCGATCGCATGTACGGCGACCTGGAGCGGCGGGTTAACCAACTGGAGCAACAGCTCGCCTCCGCCACGGCGGAAGAGCAGCAGCGCACCCGGGAGAACGAACAACTGGAAGTGGAACGCGAGCGGCTGACGGAAGAACGGCGTGGCGCGCTCGAGGAAGCGGCCCAGGCAACGGAAGAGGCCAAGCTGCTGCGTGAGCAGCTCAAGGAACTGGATCACAATCTGAAAACCCTGCGTGCTGAAATGGATAGCTTCCGCGAGGCACGCAGCACCAGCAGCGCCCATTCGGCCAAGTTGACCGTAGAGCTCGAATACATGGAAGCGGCCTGTGTAAGCGATCTGGGAATCGAAGCCTCCGAACTGCGTCAGCAGGAGGATATCCCCCGCCTCGAGGGTGAGCCCCTAGCACAGGAGGATGAGGCTTGCCGCGGCTTGAAGCAGAAACTGGAGGCCATGGGCCCGGTCAATATGATGGCGCTCGAAGAGTACCAGGAAACGGCAGACCGCCACGGCTTCCTCGAAACCCAGCGCAAAGATCTGCTCGATGCGATCGAGAACACGCAATCGACCATCCGGGAGATCGATCAGATTACCCGCCAGAAGTTCGACGAAGCCTTCGCCCGCATCAACCAGAATTTTTCTAAAACCTTCACCAGCCTCTTCGGTGGCGGCCAGGGCTTCATGCGCTTGACCGATGAAGAGAACACGGCCGAGAGCGGCATCGACATCGTCGCCTCCCCTCCCGGTAAGAAGTTACAAAACGTGTTGTTACTTTCGGGCGGCGAGAAAGCGCTCACCGCGCTGGCTTTGCTGGTCGGCATTTTCGAATATGCGCCCGCCCCGTTCTGTGTTCTGGACGAAGTCGACGCTCCACTCGACGAGACCAACGTGGGCCGCCTGGCCGACATGCTCAAGAACATGAGTAACGATACTCAGTTCCTTTTAGTAACCCACTCCAAACGCATGATGACCGCGGCCGACATGATTTATGGCGTAACCATGCAAGAGCCAGGAGTTTCCAAGCTGGTTTCCGTTCGCCTGGGCGGCGAGGATGCAAGTCATCCCCGCACCCGGGAGCGGGTGCAAGAGCGTCGATTAGCGATGGCCTGACGGAAAAGGCGCTTGACACCCGTTTGTCTATCATGAGAATCCTCGCGCGCTGCAGGAATGCGGCTTAGTTTTCCTGCGTTGACAAAGCGGTCGCCACCTCGGACAATCGGAAAGTCATTCCTCTCCCGAGGCGGAACCTTTGCCGACGCTCATTGCAACCGAGTTCGAAGACCTGCAACTCTATGCGCGGGGTAAGGTACGCGATCTGTACGCGGTAGGGGACCTCCTGCTGCTGGTAGCAACCGATCGAATCTCAGCTTTCGATTATGTGCTGGCCAGCGGAATTCCAGGTAAGGGCCGTGTACTGACACAAATCTCCCTCTTCTGGTTCAACTATCTCAGCGATCTGGTTCCCAACCACCTGGTGACGGCGGAGGTAGAGGAATATCCTGCGCAGTTGAAACCCTACCAGGATGAGTTGCGCGGGCGGTCCATGTTAGTGAACCGTGCTCGCATGTTTCCCGCCGAATGTGTGGTCAGGGGATATCTTTCCGGCTCTGGCTGGAAAGACTACCAGCGCACCGGAAAAATCTGCGGCATCGCTTTGCCGCCAGGTCTGCGCGAGTCGGAACGTCTGCCTGAACCGATCTTCACGCCTGCGACAAAAAGCATGAGCGGCGAGCACGACGAAAATATTTCTTTCGACCAGATGGTAGCGCGGGTCGGCGGCAATCATGCAGAGGAGCTGCGCCGATTGAGTCTTGCGATTTACGCCAAGGCAGCGGATCATGCCCACGAGCGCGGTTTGATCCTTGCCGATACCAAATTTGAATTTGGGCTCACCGGGAAAGGCATCGTGCTGGCTGACGAAGTGCTGACACCGGATTCGTCCCGTTTTTGGCCCAGCGAAGGTTATAGCCCCGGAGCGGCGCAGCCATCGTTCGACAAACAATTTGTGCGCGACTATTTGGAGAGCATCGGCTGGAATAAGCAGCCGCCCGCGCCGGAGCTTCCGGCCAATGTGGTGCGTCAGACACAGGAAAAATATGAGCAGGCTCTACAGTTGTTGACCGGCCCAGCCGTTGCGGCTGTCCCTGTTACCCGGCCTTAATTTTGGGAAACGTGAGTATGAACCTGGCCGACCTGCTGATTATTATTTTGCTGGCGGTATCTGTAGTCTCTGCGTTTGCCAAGGGATTTTTTGTCGAAGTCTGTTCGCTGATCGGTGTTATTCTCGGGCTCTTCATCGCTGCGGCAAACTATGCTGGATTCGCACCCTGGGTTCTGCACGTAGTCCGGAACCAGGCGGCAGCGAACCTGATAGCGTTCCTGCTGATCGTGCTCCTGGTCATGGTGGTGGCGGGTCTGGCAGGTCGTTTACTTCGAGGCTTGTTCCGCGGCGTGGGCTTGGGTATTGTAGATCGACTACTGGGAGCAGTCTTCGGGTTGATCGAGGGTTGTGTTATCGTCACGCTGGTCCTGATGGGGATTGTGGCATTCTTGCCCAGGCAGGACTGGTTGAGTAGCTCCCGCTTGGCTCCGGTCTTTTTGACTGCAGCCCACGGTGGCTCTCAGGTTGTACCGTTTGCACTAGGGGAAGAAATCCGTCAGGGCTTAGAAGCACTCCGCATGGCGCAACCGAATTGGTTGAAGCCGAGTTCGGAGATTCATTTCGACACTGCGCAAACACAAACCCGGCAGTCGAGCGGGTAGGAATAAGGAAAGAGGTTTTCGTGAAACGTGAGCTGGATAGTCTTGTGACGCAAATGCACGCCGGCGGCATTCATTACGACGAGGCAGTGCGTGAGTTTAAACGGCGCTTCATTCTCGAAGTGTTGTCGCATCACAGGGGGAACCAGTGTAAGGCCGCTCGCGAGCTGAGCATGCACCGCAACACGCTTCGCCGCACCATCGCAGAACTCAAACTCGATCCGGAGCAGATTCGCAACGGACTCAAGCGGCCGCCGCGCGCGGAACGTCCTGTCTTTGAGAACAAGCAGACGGTGCGCACTTAGTGACCGAAAAAAACGGCCGGCTGGAAACTTCGCCGGCTGAGGGCCCCGTAGCAGTCCGTGAAGGTTTTCGCTGGGACGGCTGCGACGCCTACCTCTTCGATATTGACGGCACCCTCCTGCATGCCCACGGTGGAGTTCACACCGACGCCTTCTCCCGCAGCATAGAAGCGGTGATGGGGTATCCGCTATCGATTGCTGCTGTGCCCGTGCACGGCAGTACCGATACGGCTATCCTGCGCGACGCATTTCGCCACGCGGCCATTGCCGATGAAGTGTGGCTGCCCCACCAGGAAGAAATTCTGGAGCGCATGCGTAAGACGGTCCTTGAGCGGCGGGACCGCATGAGCGTAACCGTGATGCCCGGCGTCCTGTCTACGTTGGCTTATCTCAAGAGCAGAGGCAAAATTCTCGGTGTGGCCACCGGCAACCTGGAACAGATCGGATGGTTGAAGATCGAAATCGCCGGCCTCCGCGACTGGTTTACTTTCGGTGGATTCAGCGATTGTCACGCTGTGCGCTCCGAGATGATCGCCAACGCGCTTGCAAAAGCGCAAAGACTTGGAGGCCCAAATGTCAAAGTCTGTGTCGTCGGCGACACGCCATCAGACATTTCCGCCGCCAAAGCCAATGGGCTGCCGACGATCGCCGTGGCCACCGGAGTCTATCCCTACGAAACCTTGCTGCAGCATCATCCCGAAGTCTGCACCCCAACGCTGGAAGCGCTGCTCGCCACAACAGCCTGAACGCGGGAGCCAGTGTCACTCTTGGCCCCTGGTAACTTGCCCACCCACTGCTCGCCCCCTAGGATAAGTTCATGCGTGTAGTCTGCCTGCTTGCCGCCTGGTGCGCACTGACGCCCCTTGCGGGCTATGCGCAGCAGTCCGCGCCCGCGGAAGCCGCGCCCACATCTACCCCCGCGCCACCCCCCGCGCCAACGATGTCGGCCGCGCCCACCCCATCCTCCCGGCAAGTACGGAAGGCGGAGCAATTCTATGCCGAGGGCGTGCGTGCCATGGAAAAAGGAGATGTAGACGAGGCTGAGAAGGCCTTCACGAAAGCCTCTAAAGCGGATCCCACGAATCACGATTACGCGCTGGACCTGGAGATTGCCCGCCAGCACAGCATCACCAAACTGGTCCAGGATGCGAACAAGGCGAAAATGACCGGCCACCCTGAGGTCGCCCGGGCAAAGCTCGCGGAGGCGCTCACCCTGGACCCTAAAAGTCAGGAGGTGGCCCAGCATATCGATGACCTGGCAAGCCTTTCAGGACAGCCCTCCGACAACTTCACCGTCACCTTCGCTCCTCCCATCGAACTGACTCCTAAACCGGGCAAACAGAGCTTTCACCTCAGAAGCACGGAGCAGGAAGTACTGCGCCGGGTGCTCGAGGCCTACGGAATCAGAATGGTGGACGACGGCTCGCTGGCTACCAAGACGATTCGCTTCGACGTCGACGACGTGGACTTCCCCCAGGCCGCTAAGCTGGTGAGCCTGTCGACCGGCTCCTTCATGGTGCCTCTCGACCCCGTCCGGGTCATGGTGGCCAAGGACAACAAGGACAACCACACCAAATACGACCGACTGTCGCTCGAGACCGTCCGTTTGCCCGGCCTGACTGCGGCAGAGTTCAGTGACATGGCCAACCTGGCCCGGAATGTGCTTGGTATCCAGCAGGCGGCGGTGCAAGCGGAGTTGGGTACCCTGACCGTCCGTGCTCCGGCCGCCAATCTCGCCGCGCTCAACCGGACTCTGGCCGATCTGCTGGACGGCAAGAGCGAAGTGCTGCTGGATGTGAAGATCTACGAGGTGGAAAACACCAAAACCCGCCTTTACGGGATCCAGCTGCCGCAAACAACCACAGTATTCAACGTCCCTACCGAACTGAACAGCGTCATCTCGCAAAACTCAAGCCTGGTGCAGCAGATCATTTCCAGCGGCCTGGCCAGCGCCGGAGACTTTGCTGCCATCGCCGCTATTTTGATCGCATCCGGCGAGGTGACGAGCTCAATTTTGACCCAGCCATTTGCCACCTTCGGCAATGGTCTCACCCTGACTGGCATCTCCAACGGCGGGTTAACGGGAAACCTGAGCTTCAATGCGGCGGATACTCGCTCCCTCGACCAGCTCCAGATCCGCCTTGACGACAACGCAGAAGGAACCATCAAGAACGGCACACGCTATCCCATTACCACCTCCAGTTATTCGAGCATTGCCTCCACCTCTGTAAATATCCCGGGAATCACCAGTGCCGGATTGTCCAGCGTTTTAAGCGGATTGGGAATCAGCGCCAGCTCCCTCTCCAGCGTTCAGCCGATCCCCCAGGTGCAATACGAGGACCTCGGGCTGACCTTCAAAGTAACTCCCAGGATCGAGCGCAACGACGACGTGGTGCTCAAGCTCGACCTCAAGATCCAGGCGCTCCAGGGCGCCAGTCTAAATGGACTGCCGGTACTTACCAATCGCAGCTATACCGCCGACATCCATCTGCGCAGCGGAGCCAGCGCTCTGGTGATGGGCGATCTGAGCCGGCAGGAATCGAACGCGGTGAGCGGCACACCGGGCCTCACGGAACTACCAGGCTTCGCCCCTCTCAGCAGCACCACCAAAGAATATGACGTGAGCAACCTGGCCATTCTTGTCACCCCGCACATTCTTCGCCGGCGACACAATGAACAGGTTGGACCCCTGATTCCCCTGCCCCCCCACAGCTGACTTGAACTCCGACCCACAAAGGGTGCATTCTAATATCCCACGGATTGCGGGCGTTTTCTCAGGGGCAAAATGGCGGGCAAATCTTTGGCTCTCACCACTCTGCTGTTCATGTTGACGGCGTGCCGTCAGCAACAGCTTTCGTTGCCTGTCACTCATGCGGCTATGTCGCAGGGATCCAATTCAGCCGCAAACCCTGGCGCGCAGGGAGTCTACCAACCTGCGGCCAGCCAGAGTTGTTACTCCTACATTCTTCTTCGGCCCAAAGACCAGCGCGCCACCGCAGTGCAGGCGCGGCTCAGGAAGACCGACCAGCTAGCGGCTGCCTTCGGCGCGCGAAAGGTCAGTGTCGACTTATTGGGCGACCACGCCAACATACTTTCCCTGACCTTTCCTGTGGTCTGGCCGGTCCAGCAGGCCTACTTCGACGGCATCAGCTCGGTGGTAGACGAATATTTCTCTTCGCCTGAGGTTCAGGATTACATGTGTAATTCGGGGTTTGACGAGGTGAGGTTATCGGCGCGCGGCCAGAACGATCGGCGGATCCATCCCATCTGGACGGCCCGCGTGACCAGCGAGGGCCTGGTAAAAGATCCACCCCTCGATCAGGTCTCGGATTTGCAGCTCGCTGCCCGTTGAGCTGATTTTTTCCCGATTTTCTGTCGAGCTTTATGGGGTTCCGCGAACTTCATGCGCCTTTCCTCAAAGAAAGGCGCACACGCAGCCGCGTCCAGCACAGCGTACAGGAAATTCGGGGTCAAACCTCAAGCCCGATCGATCGCATCAGAGTCAGCGCATTGCTGGTCTGCACGATGCCTGGATATAGCTTGTAATCGAAACCCAATTGCCCTTCTTCCAGATGATCTTCGAAGTGGCAATTGATCGCCCGAGATCCGATCTCCTGGGGGATCGCGGTGAGCGCCAGGTCGTGCGTGCTCACCAGGCCCACGGCGCCCTGGTCGACCAATTTGCGGACGAACGACCGGGTTCCAATCAATCGGTCGTGCGAGTTTGTCCCAGAAAGCAACTCATCCAGCAGAAAAAGAACCGGTGCCCGGCCGCCGGTCAAATCCATAATCTGCTTCAGCCGATGAATCTCGGCATAAAAACGCGAGATGCCGCCTTCGAGCGAATCCAGAACACAAATCGAGGCGGTAATCGTCAACGGCGACAGCTTCAACATGACTGCGCGCACCGGCGCACCGCTCTGCGCCAGCACGGCGTTGACTCCGATGGCGCGAAGGAACGTACTCTTCCCTGCCATGTTTGGCCCGCTCACAATCATGAGCTGAAGGCCCCGATTCAAGCGCAGATCATTGGAGACTGCACGCGTCCGTAGGACCAGCGGATGGGCCAACCCCTCGGCTTCAAAGCAGGGTGCCTGGTCGGTGAACTCAGGAAACACATCCTCGGGATGCTCATACGTATACCCTCCCAGGGCTGCAAGAGCTTCCAGGTCGCCTACTGTTTCCAGCCATAAGCGTAACGACAGCCCGAAACGTTTCCGCCACCTCTCGGTAGCAAACACAAATTGCAGCCGATAGAAAATGACCGGATCCAAGACGCGCACGAAGAGGTTGTGTGCCGATTCGAGATACTCCACTCGCCGATTGAGTTGGGCGATAGCCCGTGAGGGCAGAACCCCAGCCTCCTTCAGCCTCGCCTGCAATTGCAAAAGCCTGGGGCTGGTGAAAGATTCGCGCTCGAAGGCAGTCAACACGTGGGAGAGCAGTTTCAGATCGGCACACGCCTCTTCAGCTGCGTGCGCTTCATGATCGAGGTGCACGCGAACACGGTAGGAAAGCCCGAGGTTGATCGCGGTCGTGGCCAGCACCACCCACCCCGATGCGCCCCAAACCTGCCATGCCACCACGCTAAGGATCCACGCGGCTGCGAGAACGGGCGCTGCGATAGGGATCATTCCGGAAGCAAAAGCGGCCGGTGCTTCTCCCCACGCAACCAATTCCGCAGGGCGGACCCCCAAAGCTACATCCTCTCCCAGGATCGCGAGGCTCTCCCGAAAGTCGAGGCGGCCGCTTAGATCGACCACCGCCGCCTGGCGAGCTTGAACCTCTTCTGGCGTTGCCGGGGCCAGGAGCCATTTAGCCAGAGCTTCCTCGCCCGCGCGTGTTCGTGCCGTACACAGCAACTCAAAAAGCGACGCCCGTCCGAATAGATCGAGATCGCGGGCATAGGGGTGCGATGGTTCAAGGAAACGCTCGCCGGTGATTCCCCCTCCCGGCCAGGTGCCATCGAGCCGTGCCTGTCCTTGCTCATAAAAGCGGATGGCGCGGGAGCAAACGGTCACTTGACGAATGAGTCTGCCGTGCACTACGGCGAGGACAACGAAGGTAATAACAGGAATCAACGCCAACAAATCCACCGCAGCGAAGTGGCGCAGCCGCAACAGGATCCAGGCCAAACTGAAAGCAGCCAGAGCAAGTTGAGTATAGCCCGTGAGCCGTTCCCGATCTTGAAGCCTGGAGCGGCGAACCGACAACTCGTCCCGGCGCCGGGAATATTCCGCGGATGCGGTCTCAGTGGCCACGTTATTTGTCACGCCTATTGTGTTGAATGAAAATCAGGGCCCCATCCTGACAAAAACAAATGCGAGATGAGTCCCGAAGGGACGTCTGAAAGTAGCCCAGGACGCAGTCCTGGGTACGAGATCAAACATCTGAAAAGTCCCGCCAGGGACGGCTGAATGCGAGCGCGCACGATTTCAGCCGTCCCTGACGGGACTGGTTCGGTTTTCTGGATTGTACCCAGGACTGCGTCCTGGGCTACTTTCAGACGTCCCTTCGGGACTCGACACATCCCGACGAAACCCTAGCGAAGCGAAGGAGCCGGTTTCGCGGGCGGAGTCGGCGGTGCCGGCGGAGCGGGCGGCAAAGGCACGCCATCCAGTTTCGCCTGGAACTCGACAATCTTCTGCAGCATCTCGTACGGAATTCCGGTGAGTGGGAGTGCGCGGCCGTTGACAAAAATCGTGGGCGTTTGATTGACCCCTACACGATCGCCCAGAGCACGCGAAGCCTCGATGGCCTCCTTTGCCGCCGGCGTTGCCGCGCAAGCAGCGATCTTAGCCGGATCCTGCCCCGCTTTGGTCTCGGCATCCTTCAGAGTC
This sequence comes from Acidobacteriaceae bacterium, assembly GCA_049522955.1. Lineage (GTDB taxonomy): Bacteria > Acidobacteriota > Terriglobia > Terriglobales > Acidobacteriaceae > PALSA-350. Next base: position 39,099 of record JBEKNJ010000041.1, on the reverse strand, counting down.
TGGTCCGAAGTCGCCGGGGTGAGTCCGGCCTGTGCTTCAAACAGAGCATCGGAAAATTTAAAGAAAGCCTCATTGCCGCCGGCTTTGGCTACGCAATAACCGTGCGTCGACGCCTTCATCGCCTCGGTGTGAATTTGTGTCAGCGGAAAATCCTGGTACACAAAGTGAGCGCTGGGATAGTCGGCCAACAGCTTGGCGACTATAGGTTGCGCGTCCTTGCAATGTGGGCACTCAAAATCGGAGAACTCCACCAACTCTATAGCTTTCGACGCGCCACCCTTGGAGGGTCCGTTAGCGCTGGCCTGTAAGATCTCGCGAAAGTTTTGGAACGGCTTGGAACCGAACGGCAGCAGCGAGTCAGCGACCAGAAATTTGCCATCGGGCAAAGTGTAGAAAGAGAGCTGCGCCATCTGGTCTTTGGGTCCGGGATTGGCCGCCTTGACTAGAACCAATACCCTGCTGACACCCGCCGCGGGCGTCGGCAGAATGGCCTGGATTTGCCACTGCCGGTTGTTGTCATATCCCCAGAAGGCATGGAGAAAATCTTCTACCGTCTGCTTGGTGGGTGAGGTGGCAGTAAAATTCGCCGGATCGACGGGGGGAAATGCCAGAGGAGCGGGAGCAGCCGGCGGCCCGCTCGGGGCAGCCTGCGAAGCCGGAGCCTGGGGCACGGGAGCCGGCGGCGGTGCGTTCTGGGCGAGTGTGGCCGCGCTTGTGATGGCCAGAACATAAAGACATAAAGTTGTGCGAAGGTGCATTCATTTCCTCTCTAACTTTGCTTATACCTGAACTTTGACGGCGATGGGAAAACGGCGGCCCATACCAAAAGACTTGCTGGTGACTTTGAGCACCGGCGCCGCCTGCTGTCGTTTGTATTCGCTGCGCTCGACCAGCTTGACTACATGACAGACTGTCGCCAGATCGAAATGGTATTTGTCCGCGATCTGTTCCGGGGTCTCGTAGCGCTCGACATAGGCCTGCAGAATCGGATCGAGCACCTCGTACGGCGGAAGCGAGTCCGTATCCTTCTGCCCGGGACGAAGTTCTGCAGAGGGAGGCTTCTCCAGAATCGGCATCGGAATTACGGTGCGCTCCTGGTTTAGATAGCGGCAGAGCTGATAAACCTCTGTCTTGACCACATCGCCGATCACCGCCAGGGCCCCCACCATATCGCCGTAAAGCGTGCAATACCCGACTGACATCTCCGACTTGTTGCCGGTCGTGAGCACCAGAGCGTTGAACTTGTTGGAAAGCGCCATCAGCAGGTTGCCGCGTATGCGTGACTGGATGTTTTCCTCGGTGATATCCGGCTGCCGCCCGGCGAAAAGGGGTGCGAGTGCCTGGGTGTACTGCGCAAAGAGATCGTGGATAGGAACTGTCTTGTAGCAAATACCAAGGTTTTCCGCGAGCGCGCGTGCATCGTCGACGGAACCGGTGGAAGAATACTGGCTGGGCATCCCGATGGTCGTGACATTCTCTTTGCCCAGCGCGTCGACCGCGATGGCAGCGACCAGGGCTGAATCGACGCCTCCACTCAGGCCCACCAGCACCTTGGAAAATCCGCATTTGCGAACATAGTCGCGCGTGCCCAGGACCAGTGCCTGGTAGACCGCCGCGTCCTCGTTCGGATCGACCGGACGGCGATCGCCGGTGAGTGTCGTGCTGTCGAAGTAGACCAGATCCTCGGCAAACGAATGCGCCTGGGTGACAACCTCCCCGTCGGGCCCCAGGGCAAAGCTGGCTCCGTCGAAGACCAGGCTGTCATTGCCTCCCACCTGGTTGACCATGACGACCGATGCCTTGTGCCGCTTCGCGATCGCGGCCAGCATGCGGTGGCGCAGCTCCCGTTTCCCCCGGTAATAAGGGGAGGCGGAGATATTGAGGATGATCGAGCCGCCGGCGCGCATCAACTCTTCGATCGGGTCGACGGAATAGAGGCGTCTCGGCCAGAACAACTTATCGTTCCACGCATCTTCGCAAATGGTGAGGGCCAGCCGCTGGTCGTCCAGACGGTACAGGCTCTGGTTTTCGGCAGGGGCAAAATATCGCTGTTCGTCGAAGACGTCATAGAAAGGCAAAAGCCGTTTGGACTGAACAAATTCCACCGTGCCATTTCGTAACAGAGCAGCCGAATTGATCACCTGCTTGCCCAATCCGGGGGGTGCTGCGGTGACGTAGCCGCAGATAACGGTCAGCGGGGTTCCTGTGGTGGCAGTGGCGGCAATCTCCGCGACTGCCTCGCCCGCCCTTGCTACGAAGGATGGCTTGTCCAGAAAATCGGCGGGAGGGTAACCACACACTGCCAATTCCGGGAACATGACAATATCCGCATGGGATGCCGCCGCTTCCCGTGCGAACTCGATGATTTTCTTTGTATTGCCTTGAAAATCCCCAACCGTGGGGTTGATCTGGGCGAGAGCAATCTTCACTTCTTCAGTCTATCAACCGAAGGGCTGGTGGGAGCCCCTGCTTGGGCAGCGGAAACGCGTTTCATCTCGCAGGGATGGGCTTTAGCCTCAGAGGCGATGCCCTAGCTACCGGTGCCGCCCACGACCACCGACAGTGTGCGCACCAGAATCTTGATGTCCAGCCAGATGCTCCAGTTCTGGATGTACGCCGTGTCGAGCGAAATATAGCTGTCGAAGGAAGGGTCCTGACGCGCCTGTACCTGCCACAACCCGGTCATGCCGGGCAGCACGTCTAGCCGCCTCAAATGGCTCAGATCGTAGCGTTTGACCTCGCTGGCAATCGGAGGCCGGGGGCCTACCATGCTCATATCTCCGCGCAGCACATTGAGAAACTGAGGCAGTTCGTCCAGTGAGTACTTACGTAGGAACCGGCCAAATGCGGTGATGCGTGGGTCATTGCTGACCTTGAACAGCACTCCGTCGCGTTCGTTCATGTGCAGCACTTCGGCCCGGCGTCGCTCGGCATCGGCAACCATGGTTCGAAACTTGATGCAACGGAATACTCTGCCCTTCTTCCCAATCCGATCGGAGCAGTAGAAGATGGGCCCGGGCGAATCAATTTTGACCAGCAGGGCTATCACGGCGATCAGCGGAAACAAAATGAGGAGCGCCATCGACGAAAGCAGTACATCGAGAATCCGCTTGAGGAACAGCCCAATCACCGGGGTCTCCCCACGATGTAAAGGAATGGTGGGAAACTGGCCGATGTATTCGATCGGACTATTCCAGGCCAGGCCGTCGTAGAGCTCAGGCACGACGCGAATGTCGACTCCCGCCTCGCGTGCCTTGCTTACGATTTGCGTGACCACCCGCGCGTCGCAGGCCGCGGAGAGAAAAATCTCGTCAGCGAAAAATTGACGAGCCAGCGGTAACAACTGTTCGATGGAACCGAGGACGTCACCGGCCAATGCGGGATTCTCGGAATCCACTCCGGGAATTTGCACGTAGCCTTTGAAGCTATATCCCAGGTGACGAATGCTATCCAGATGATGGCGCATCGCCTGGCCGACCCTGCCCGTGCCGACAATGATGATGTTGCGCACTTCAAGGCCACGTTCAAAGCGCCGGTACATCATCATCCGCCATATCAACCGCCGGCCGCAAAGCAAGACCGTCGTTGCCACCACGGTGATGATGACCACGCCGCGAGAGATGATTTCGCCGCGCACCAGGTAGAGTGCCCCGGAAAGAAGGAGCCCTGCAGTGAGGCAGGCCTGGATAGTCAGCCGCTGTTCATGCAGGGTATTGCGCATCTGCATGGGGCCGTAAAGGTGATAGCGCTTGCTGACCAGTATGAGAGAGAGCATGAACCATCCCAGGCAGCCAAGCAGAATAGTGGGATGACTATGGAACATCAGATTAGTGCGGTACGGTGAATCTGCCCCAAAAAGCCCTTCGCCCAGCCAGCCACGAACTGCAATCATTAGCGCAGCCAGGACGATCAACACATCGCCCAAAATCCAAAGCACTCTAACGCGCGCGCCTTTGCCCTGATGATTCGGTCGCTGGACGACAACATCTCCCGACCGCATGTCCTGAGCGTTCGTCGCCAAGCGCTTGAGAAGTCCGGACGTCGCCATCGATACCCCCGCCACACGCTCACTTGAGGAGGCTGCAGAAGCCTACTTACACTCTGCCCCTCGTAAGAGCCGGAATCGTTCAAATTGTCGAAGTTACTCTATTACTAAGCAGATACTCGGGCGATCACTGAACGTTACCGTTGGGGTCACTGGAATTGCATGTGCCCAGGTTTGGCAAAGAGTGTGCCAAACGCGGCAATTGGAGCTGGACGTAGGATGCCACAATTACCCAAAAGGATTGCAGGAAAGGAGCGAAAAGTCCGGGTTGCATGGCCACCTAAACCTTTTGTTCTTCAAGAATTAACCAGATCGACACATGGCGTCAACCTTGTTGATAAGCGCAAAGATCGCCCTGTTCAGGGGCCCGGTATACGATCACGGAGGCGCGAAAAACTAACGTCATACCTTCGTGCCTTTCCCAGTCAGCATACCATCGGGTCCCCCGCCCGGGGCATAAGTAACGACGGATGTGTGGTTACTATTTGGGGACACTGTAACCAGGAAGTCATCACCCGTTCCCAGGCCATCCGGACGGCATGGTGTGGCTCAGGCTTGTGGAAGAACCAACTTATCCATGTCGAGAAATTCCCGCAGGAAGGGGTCGTCGGTGCGCTTAAGTTCGTCCATGGTCCCAAAGAAATAAGCTTTGGCTTCGTGCAGAAAAAGAACGTGATCAGCCAGCCGCTCAGCAAAACGCATGTCATGAGTTACCACGATGCTGGTAAGGCGGAGCTGATGTTTGAGCTTCTGAATGAGATTGCCCAACAGGCGGCCCATAAGCGGGTCGACCATCGTCGTGGGCTCGTCGTAAAGAATGGCCTCTGGTTGCGCGGAAAGCGCGCGTGCAATGGCCACCGAGCGCTTCATGCCTGTAGAAAGATCCGAGGGGAGCAGGTCTGCCATTCCGGCCACACCGACCATGTCCAGCAACCCGTTGACCACCTGTTGAATCTGGTCTTCGAGCAGTTGGCCTCGCTCTCTGAGAGGAAAGGCCACATTTTCCCCGACCGACAGCGAATCGAAGAGTGCGCCGCTCTGGAAGACCATGGTGACTTTTTTTCGCACCGTCTCCATCTGCTCTTCGTTAAAGTCTGTGATGTCCTGGCCCGCCACCATGATCTTCCCCGAATCGGGTTTCAAGAAGCCCATGATCTGCTGCAGAGAAACGGACTTGCCCACGCCGGAACGGCCCAGAATGCAGAGCGTCTCCCCCGCTTGGACAGAAAAGCTGACATCATCCAGCACATGAACGTCGCCAAAGGACTTCGAAACATGTTCGAAGGCTATGTAAGGGCGATCCTCTTGCCGGGCTTCTTCTTTTCTCTCCTGGTCACCGGGCGGGCCCACGATTTCGATGGGCGTGCCGGCAGGGATGCCCATCGGTTCCGGAGACTCGGGAAGCATAGTCATTGGGTCAAGACTAAAGCATTCCGATGCCGGCCATGTCCTCAGGGGTGTTGCAATTGTGGAACCAGCGGTACAGAGGCAGCGCAGAAAAGGAAAACAGGTACGGCTGGGCTGAGGCGACACCTTCGACATCGAAGACATCGATGGACTGGCGTAAATGGCAGGCCGCGCTGATCACGGGCATCACCTTGTAATCGCCTGCGGCCAGCGCTGCGGTGATCGGGCTCAACAGCTCCCGGTGGTACACGGCACACAGCGGCTGGGGCCAGCCGTTGATTCGTGGAACGGTCGCCAGGGCACCAGTGATCAAGGCGCGCTCAAGCATCCAAAGCAGGAACTGCGCCGGTAACAGGGGCGTGTCCACCGGCAGAAAAGCATTGAGCGGCTGACTGCTCGCGGCCAGTGCCGCTTCGATCCCGCTCAAGGGACCACACCCGGGATGAAGGTCAGCAATCACCGCCCCATAAGAACCCAGCTCAGGACTCGCCCCTGCAATCCGCGCCGCCGCCAGGGATAGCGCGCGGAGCTTCTCCAGCGCAAGATCGATCAGCGTACGGCCACCCAACCGGAGTAAAGCCTTGTCCTGTCCCATGCGCGTGCTGCGGCCCCCCGCAAGCACGAACCCCTCAGCGTGCATCACATCCTCAGCCATTCTCACGCCCCAGTTCCCTTCTTGCGTCGTCGGAAAACATTATGTTGAGAACCTCGCCCCCGAATCGAACCCGAGAAACGCGTCTTATATACTGGGCACCGGTCGCTATTGAATGGTAGAAGAAAGACGAAAAAGAATCAGCAGCGGTGCGCTCTGGATTGCTGCCGCGATCGTGCTCGTTTTCATTTTCTTCGGTGTCCGCCGGTTGACGCGAGAGAAGTTGCCACTGCGGGTCGCGGAGGCCCAGGTACAGGATCTGATCAAGCCGAGCAGCACGAGTGGGCGTGTTGAGCCGCAGCATATCTTTGAGGCGCACGCCCCGGACGCGACCATCGTCAAGAACGTATACGTCCAGGTGGGCGAGCAGGTGCGCCCAGGGCAGTTGCTCGTAACCCTCGACGACAGCAGCGCCCGGGCCAGGTTAGCCACCGCAACCGCAGCGTTGCGGGCAGCCGAAGCCGGCTACCAGGGTGTGCAGAGCGGGGGCACACACCAGGAACAGCTGGCCCTTGCCAGCAACCTGGCTAAAGCACAAATCGATCACGATCAGGCGGCCAAGGATCTCGGCGTGATCGAGCAGTTGGCAGACAAGGGAGCGGCCGCCCCCAGCGAGGTTGCCCAGGCCAAACTGCGCTTGAGCCTGGCCACCGCATCGTTACAAGCGCTGCAAGACCAGAAGACCAAGCCCTTCGCTCCCATTGACCTCACCCGGGCCCAGGCGAACGTAGTCGAAGCCCAGGCAGCCATCGCCGCCGCTGCGCAGGTCATCGCGCAGTCGAATGTGCGCGCTCCCTTTGCCGCTACGGTCTATTCGCTCCCCGCCACCCGCTACGGATATATCGAGCCCGGAGGAGAGATACTGCAGGCCGCAGACCTCTCCAAGCTCCAGGTGCGCGCCTATTTTGATGAACCCGAGATCGGTGACCTGAAACTCAACGATCCGGTCAGCATTGTCTGGGATGCAAAACCGGACATGAAATTCCATGGCCACATCACCCGGCTGCCCTCCACCATCATCACCTACGGAACGCGCTTCGTCGGCGAAGTGCTGGTAAGTGTCGAAGACTCGAACGGCGTGCTCTTGCCGAACACCAATGTCGTGGTCACCGTCATCACCCAGGACGTGCGCAACGCGCTCACCGTACCCCGTGAGGCGCTGCACATCGAGGGTGGACGCGATTATGTCTACGTGGTCACGCGCGACACGTTGCATCGTGTGGCGGTGCAGGTGGGTGCCATCAACCTTACTTCGGTGCAGATCCTGAGCGGCCTCAGCGAGCATACGGTTGTTGCCCTGGGCAGCACCAACGGCGCGCCGATCTCAGAAGGCGTTCCCATTCGCATCGTAAATTGAGGATATTGGTGAGACGCGCCTGCCAGTTCGTGGTGCTGGGTATCATTACCCTGCTTGCGTCAACCAGTGCCCGTGCCCAGGGAGTCTCCTTCTACACCGCTGTCGACCTTGCTCTGCGCAACAGCACGCAAGTACGCATAAGCTCCGCCGACGTGCAGCACGCCGAAGCCGCAGTGATGGAAAGCGTGGACGCCTATAAGCCAAGCTTCTCCGTCGGCTCCAGCCTGGGCTATTCGTACGGTTTCCCCGTGGGACAGCCTTCGATTTACAGCGTCGCCGCAAACTCGCTGGCTTACTCTTTTTCCCAACCGGACTATATCCGTTCTGCTCGCGCGGCCCTGCTGTCGGCGCAACTCCAGTTGAAAGACACCCGCCAGCAAGTCATCCTGGATGCTGCAACGGACTACGTCGAGTTGGTTACGCTTAACCAGCAGATCTCTGCGCTCGATGAAGAGACTGGCTTCGTTCACAAACTGGTTGAGATCGAGACCGAGCGTGTCGATGCCGGATTGGACAGCAAGGTCGAATTGACGCAAGCGCGCCTCACCGGAGCCCAGATTGCACTGCGGCGTCTCCATCTTGTGGACCAGGCCGAACTGGTGCGCGTGCGGCTTGCTCACTTGACGGGTCTCAACCCGGCAGACATCGTGGCCGAACCGCAAACGGTGCCCGGTCCACCCGAAATCTCTGACCCCGGTCCGATCGACGAGAACAGCGGCGTTAAGGCAGCCTATGCTTCAGCCAAATCAAAGCTCTACACGGCTTTTGGCGACGCCCGCCAGAACAACCGCCCGACCTTCGCCTTTGGCGGGGAATACAACCGCTACGCCAAATTCAACAATTACAACGAGTACTACCTCCGCTTTCAGCACAACAACTTCAATGTAGGCATTCAGATCAACATTCCGGTCTTCGACGCTACCCGCAACGCAAAAGCCAAGGGTTCCAGCGCAGAGGCCGCACAGGCCAGTGCCCAGGCTGATCAATTGCGCAATCAGACTGGGGAGCAGGTATTGCAATTGCAGAAGACGGTAGCCGAGCTGACCGCACAGGAGCAGGTGGCGGAACTGCAGAACGAACTATCCCAGGATCAACTCGACGCCGTAACCGCCCAGCTTCGCCTAGGAAGCGGGACTCCTGGCGCCGCGGCCCCATTGCCCAAGGACGAGCAAGGGGCCCACATCCGCGAGCGCAGCCATTTCGCCGACATGCTTGAAACCCGCTTCCAGCTGACCCAGGCCCGGCTTTCCCTGCTGCGCTCCATGGGCAGAATCGAAGACTGGGCCAAAGCCGCACCAGCCCCCCGCCCCTAGCCCGGGCGGCCTCCCCTAACCCCCTGCCACCATTGAATTTACGAACCCTCCGGCGGGTGCCCGGCGTCTAACCAATTGCGACCCTCTTTTCGCCCCCAGCGCCCGTGGTGCTGTTAGACTGGAAGTTGAGCCTATGCCTTTAAAAACGCTACTGTTAAATCCCCCTTCGTTCGAGAACTTTGACGGCGGTGCCAGCTCTCGCTGGCCTGCGACGCGTGAGATTGAATCCTACTGGTACCCGGTATGGCTGGCCTACCCCGCCGGCATGCTCGAGGGGTCCCGCATGCTGGATGCCCCGCCGCATCACATCTCGGCCACCGAGACCATTGAAATCAGCAAGAGCTATGAATTCCTCGTGCTCTTCACCAGCACGCCGGGCTGGACCGGGGACCAGAAACTAGCTGAGGCCATCAAGCGCGCCAACCCGCAAATCAAGATCGCCTTTGTTGGCCCGCCGGTCACGACTTCCCCGGACAAGGCACTCAACGAATGTGCCGCCATTGATTTCGTTTGCCGCCGCGAGTTTGATTTCTCCGTGGTCGAGTTTGCCAATGGCAAGCCGCTCGATGAGATCCTCGGTATCAGCTACCTCAAGAACGGAACCGTGGTGCACACCCCCGACCGCCCCCAGGTAGAGAACCTCGATGAGATGCCGTGGGTCACCGACGTCTACAAGCGCGACATCGATGTAACGCGCTACAACGTCCCCTTTCTCCTCTACCCTTATGTTTCTCTTTACTCCACCAGAGGCTGCCCTGCGCAGTGCACCTTCTGTCTTTGGCCACAGACCCTGAGCGGCCACGCCTGGCGCAAGCGCTCCACGGACGACGTTGCCGCTGAAATGGCGCACGCCAAGGAGCTCTTCCCCGACGTAAAGGAATTTTTCTTCGACGACGACACCTTCAACATCCAGAAGGCACGTACGGTTGAGCTCTGCGCGAAACTGAAGCCGCTGAAGCTCACCTGGTCCTGCACCTCACGTGTAACCACCGATCGCGAAACCCTCAAGGCTATGCGTGAAGCGGGATGCCGGCTGCTGATTGTGGGCTTTGAATCCGGTGATCCGCAGATTCTCAAGAACATCAAAAAGGGCGCAACCGTGGAGCGGGCTCGGGACTTCGCTCGCGACTGTCATGAGCTCGGCCTCACCATCCATGGCGATTTCATCCTCGGTCTGCCGGGCGAAACCAAGGAGTCGATCCGCAACACCATCAACTTCGCCAAGGCTCTGGACGTCGAGACCATTCAGGTATCGATTGCCCACGCCTATCCCGGCACCGAGTTCTACGACTACGCCGCCGAGAATGGTTTCATCATCAACAATGGAGCCATGGTTGACGAAGGCGGGCATCAGCTTGCCCACATTGAATATCCGGGCCTGCCCAAGGACTACGTGCTCGAGATGGTGCACCGCTTCTACGACGAGTATTACTTCCGTCCCAAGGCAGCGTGGCGGATCGTGAGCAAGGCCATTGTCAATCGCGACGTAAAGCGGCTCTACGTTGAGGCTAAGTCGTTTCTCAAGCTTCGTGCCGCGCGCAACAAGGTAGTGGCCGACGGTAAGATTAAGGCCGCCAACACCCCGGGCCCTGCCGTCAACGCCGGCGCCTGATCGGGTTACACCCGTGCAGACTTTGACACCGCGGAGGTATCTGGTGCTGGGCGTAGTTACGCTCGCCTCCGCCTTTGGGGACACCGCGCTTGCAGTGGGAATGAAGCGTCTGGGGCCGGTACAGCTGACCCATCCGGATGCGCTGCTCACGGCGCTCGAAACACCCTGGGTGATGGGTGGCATTCTGTTGCTGCTTATCTGGACTGGTTGCTATCTCACAGCGCTATCCTGGGCAGATCTGACCTTTGTACTACCCGCCACTTCCCTCGCCTACGTAGCCGTGGCGCTGCTTTCCCGTTTCTGGCTGCACGAGCAGATTTCGCCCGCGCGGTGGCTGGGCATAGCCCTCATTACCGCCGGAGTAGGCTTCGTGACTCAGGGACCAGCGTATACGCCCCGCGAATCGGCTGATCCTGCATGATGATTGCGCTCATGATCGGCGCCATTGTCCTAACCGCCACCACGGGCGACGTATTGCTAGCCTCCGCCATGCGCTCCGTGGGTGACCTTGACCACATCAAAGCGGAGCGAGGCTTGCGCGGTGCGATCTGGGCAGTCGTCAGTGAAGGCCGCTTTCTGGCCGGGGGCACCTGTATGGCTCTCAGCTTCTTCTCTCTTCTCTTTGCACTCAGCCGCGCGGATGTAAGTCTGATCGCTCCCGCCGCAGGTTCCCTCACCTTTGTAAGCAACGCCCTCGCCGCAAAGTGGGTCTTGCACGAAAACGTCAACCGCCGCCGCTGGGTAGCAGCAGCCCTGGTCTGTTGCGGCGTCGCCCTTCTTAAGCATTGAAGTCGAAAGACAGGGCAATAGGAACTAAAACACTGTTCGGATGTCAGGCTCTCGATCCCAGATTCTCCCCTTGCTCGCGCGGTTTAGGTAGGCCTTGTAGTCGTCCCCCAGAATGATCCCTGAGTCCTTGACGACACCCGCGGCATCAAGCAGAGGCTTTGCAGTAGACGACCCTCCTATCACCTTCAAGTGGGCAAAGGCATCGTGAACCCAGGCAACCGCGGCGCTTTCGCGAGATAGCAGAGTCGCTCCTCCCTTTGACAGGGATAGGTACACAGTATCGAAGAGGACAGACGGACCCCCGGCCAACTGGAAATCCGCCTCGATCATGCTCCCATCGGAAGCGGTGGCTCCGCCTATTTTCGGAGCCACGATCTTAAGATCGGCCCCCGCTGCCGTCACTGCCTTTCGCAATGACTGTACCGCCGTCGCTTCCGAGCCATCCGCCACGAAACAGGCAACAACTTTGGTCTTCAGTCCGGGAACTACCTTCTTGAGGATGCTGAGGGCGTCCGAAGTGGCGATGTCAGTGCGAACCGGAACTTTGGCCGGGATCGATTGGATTTCTCCGGCCATACCGAGACCGTTCGCGACTCTTTGTGCAATCGTGCTGCTTACGTTTGCAAGCTGCCCTACCATCCTCGTGCGAATGGCTTTGGTCTCCACCTTGCTCAGCTCAAAAATAAAAGCCGAAATGATGTGGTTCTGTTCCGGTTCAGTCTGGGAATTAAAAAACATCAGCGCCTGGGAGAAATGATCTGCAAAGGATTCGGCGCGAACGCGTAGCTTATCTCCTTGCTCCGTAGCATGGAACGAGGTAAACCCGTTCGCTGGATCCTGGCGTGGAGAGTCCGCCTCAAGGGAGCTGGGAGAATAGGCGACGCGGCCTTTTTGCGGGATCATGGTCATGTGCCCGTCGCGTTGCATGTTCATCATTGGGCAGCGGGGAGCGTTGACCGGAATCTGCTCATAGTTTGGTCCGCCCAAACGGCTGAGCTGCGTATCGATGTAGGAAAGATTGCGCCCCTGGAGCAGTGGGTCGTTGGTGAAGTCGATGCCGGGGACTACATCGGTCGTTGCGAACGCAACCTGCTCCGTCTCCGCAAAATAGTTATCGACATTACGATCCAATACCATTTTCCCAATGATTTTAAGCGGCAAAACCTCCTCGGGAATAAGCTTGGTCGCATCGAGAACGTCGAACTCGAAGCTGCTCGCGAACTCCTCGTCAAAAAGCTGAACGCCTAACTCCCATTCTGGGAAGTTGCCTGCTTCGATCGCATTCCAAATATCGCGACGGTGAAAATCCGGGTCTGCCCCTGAGATTTTCAGAGCCTCGTCCCACACGACCGAAGCCATTCCGAGTGTCGGACGCCAGTGGAATTTGACGTAGGTCGATTCGCCGGCCTCGTTGACCAGTCGAAAGGTGTGAACCCCGAAACCCTCCATCATGCGGAACGATCGAGGGATCGCCCGGTCCGACATAATCCACATGAGCATGTGCGTGGATTCGGGAACCAACGAGACAAAATCCCAAAACGTATCGTGGGCAGTTTGCGCCTGAGGAAAGCCCCGGTCCGGTTCCTGCTTGGCCGCATGGATCAGGTCTGCGAACTTGATGGAATCCTGAATGAAAAAGACGGGGATGTTATTCCCAACGATGTCCCAGTTTCCCTGATCGGTGTACATTTTCACGGCGAAGCCGCGAACGTCGCGAGCCGTATCCGCCGATCCCATGTTGCCCGCAACCGTAGAAAACCGGGTGAAGACCGGGGTCTTAACGCCAACCTCCGTTAAGACCCGCGCCTTCGTGATTCCGGCTAACGAGCTGGTCAATTCGAAATAACCCTTTGCTCCGAATCCTCGAGCGTGGACGATGCGCTCCGGTATGCGCTCGTGATCGAAGTGCTGCAGCTTTTCGACCAGCAAATGATCTTCAATCAGGACAGGGCCTCGATCATTGGCCTTGAGGGAATTCTCATCGTCCCCAACGACAAGGCCCCGTTGGTTCGTTAGTTGTGGATGAGTGCCACCAGAAATTTGATGAATCTCTCCGCCGGCGCCTGTTTCCTGGCCGGTCGCTATGCGTTTGGCAGACTTCTTTGTCTTGGTCATGACGGGACCCTTTGCGAGCTCACTTGGAGGATTTGAAGTTATATCGGAGTCTGTCCCTTGACGGTCGTCGGTCACACAAGATAGGCACAGCTACAGTGGCTGGGATGCAAGGGTAGGGGTTCGAGATGCCGAAGGTTCAAAGAGCAGGGACTCGGTTTCATATTGCTAAACCTTCAAACCGCCGGCGTTTCGCAACATCGTAATTTGCATCACACTTCTCGTACTTAAGCCGGCTTGCCGCCCATCTGCCATCGGAGTGATTCCAGATATGCCGACGATTGTCCCTCTTACTCCAGAAGCCGAGTGGCTTCCAGCATTCGTGCATCTGGCTGATTGGGATCTGCCTTTTGTTCCCACGCTCGTTCTGGCGCCTCATCCCGACGACGAGACTCTCGGGGCCGGCGGATTAATTGCCAAACTCCGCAGGGCGCGCGTTCCCGTGACAATCGTCGCAATCACGGATGGCGAAAACGCCTATGCCGGCACTCATGGTCTGGGCCCCATTCGAATGCAGGAACAAACCGAGGCTGTGCAACGTTTGGGAGTTCCTGAGTGCATGATTCATCGCCTCCATTTGCCGGACCGCGATGTTTCGGATTATGAAGAGCAGCTCGTGGAACTGCTTATACCCCTGGTCACTACGGATATGCATCTGGTCGCACCCTGGAAGCAGGATTTTCATCCCGATCACGAGGCAGCAGGACGAGCAGCAGCGAGGGTTGCTCAGTCCAAGAACTTGCCTGTCACCTCCTATCTCTTTTGGACCTGGCACCGCGGCAACCCAGGCATGCTTGACGGACTTCCGGTTACCAAACTTCCACTCAGCGAAGCAGAGCTCAAGTCGAAGACTCACGCATTGCAGGCCTACGTCTCGCAATTCGAACGCGGGGACGGCCAGCCGATCCTATCGCCCGAGCTGTTGTTGCCGGCTCAGCGTTCCTTTGAGGTCTACATCCGGTGATTCAAGACATCGATTTCGCATCCTCTGCTGCCTTCTTCGAAGCTAAATATCAAGAGAAGACAGACCCCTGGGGCTTCTCAAGTAACGCCTACGAGCTACAACGTTACGATGCCGTCATCCATGCGATCGCCCACCGACGTTATAGCCGGGCCTTTGAGCCAGGATGCTCTATCGGCGTGCTCACCGAGCGTCTCGCCGCCTACTGCGACGAGGTGTACGCAATCGATTTTTCGCCCTCCGCGAGCTCTCAGGCGCGGACGCGATGCGCGCATCTGCCACACGTGGAAGTGGGTTGCGCGGCGCTGCCGGAGGGAACGCCGGCGAAGGATTTCGATCTACTGGTCTTAAGCGAGATAGGATATTACTTCACTCCGCAGGATTGGCAACGTATCTCTACAGGGCTGATCGATTCGCTCCCGCAAGGGGCTGTGGTCCTGGCCGCTCATTGGCTGGGCCGTTCGCAAGACCATCGCATCTCTGGAGACGAGGTCCATGAAATTCTTCTTTCCCACCCGAACCTCCGGGTGGACCACAGCGAACGCGACGCGAACATGAGGCTGGATCGCCTGGTGCGGCTATGACAGCTCCCTTTCACATTGCCATCGTGATACCGGCGCGAGACGAACAGGAGCTGCTTCCTCGTTGTTTGCGATCCGTTCAAAACGCCCGCGTGATGCTCCCCCCTCATGTAACGAGTGACCTGATTGTTGTCGTCGATCAATCGACGGACGACACCTTCAAAATTGCGTGGGACTTCGTTCAGGGTAACGGCACGGTGGTCGAAACTCAGGCGGGTTGCGTAGGCGCCGCTCGTGCTCTTGGCGTGCGGCGCGCATTGGAACGCTACGACGGCCCCCGAAACCGCTGCTGGCTGGCAAACACGGACGCTGACTGTCAAGTGCCCGCAACCTGGTTGCAGGATCAGTTGACCTTCGCCAACGCTGGATTTTCCGCCATAGCAGGCATCATTGAGGTGGACTCCTTTGCCGAACATGTGTCTTTCGTTTCCGACCGCTTTCGTCACTCATACTTGATTCACGCCGACGGAACCCACCCCCACGTCCACGGCGCCAATCTTGGCGTGCGAGCAGATGCTTATCTCCAGGCTGGCGGCTGGCAAGACCTTTTCACCGCCGAGGACCATGATCTGTGGCGGCGTCTGCAACGCGGGAACTACAAACACCTATCGGATGCGAGCCTCTGTGTCTTAACCAGCGGCAGAAGGGCCGGACGCGCGCCGCTCGGATTTGCAGCCACGCTCGCTGCGCAAGAAGGGATCGCGGGATGACAAGCCGGGAGTTACAGGCGCGGCTGGTCGCGATTGTTTCGCAAACAATGCCGCTTCCCGGTGGTGGCCAATCATCGGAGCGGCTTCAGCTGCTGGCTGAGACGGCGCGAGAGGACATCAGTTTAGCGAAGCTGGCCGAAGCTCACTGGGATGCGGTGGCTATTCTTGCCGAAGCAGGACGTGCCCCTCAACCCGGCACTCTTTACGCGGTGTGGGCTTCAGAGATTCCAGGTCAGACACTTCGGCTGGAGCGAACCTCGGACGGTTATGAATTAAGCGGCCGCAAACCCTTCTGCAGCGGCATCGGCATAGTGGACTGCGCCTTGATTACCGTGGGCCTTCCGGAACAGCTCCTCGTCGAAGCGGATCTGCGTAATAACCAGGAGCGTATCGCGGCTGATCTCGATATGTGGAAGGTAGATGCCTTTCGCGCCACGCAAACGGGAGCAGTCACCTTTCTGAATTCTCAACTATCCTCGAATGCTGTGGTGGGCACTTCGGGCTGGTACCTTGACAGACCAGGCTTCTGGCATGGCGCGTGCGGTCCTGCTGCATGCTGGGCGGGCGGCGTGGCCGGTTTACTGGACTTTGCCCTCGCCAGCAAACGGGACGATCCCCACACCCTCGCTCATCTTGGCGCAATGCAGGCGAGCGTTTGGGGTATGTACTCTCTCTTGAAGCAGGCAGGTGATGAGATAGATGGAGCGCCGTGTGATGCAAAAGCTGCGCAAATTCGCGCCCTGCAACTTCGCCATCTGATCGAGCAAACGGGCACAGACATACTCCAACGGTTTTCCCGGGCTTATGGTCCGTATCCATTGTCGATGGACGAGGGGACCTCCCGTCGATATCAGGAAGCTGGTCTGTATATGCGCCAGTCGCACGCAGAACGTGATTTGGAATGTCTAGGTACCTTGATTCGAAAGCTGTGAGGAGTTTGTGTCATAGCAGCGTCAGAGGGAATCGACGGGTCCCCACGTTCGCCTAAGCGTACGTGGGGCACCCGTCGATTCCCTACGGGACTATTGGGAGAGGGTACCTTTCGCGGGCATAACGCTCATCCACCTATCCACACGTTCACACGGAAATATCCGACGTCCACTCGTCGCCGCTGGTTTACGCGTCTTCTCCCAGGTAAAACTCTCATCATCTGAAGGAGGGTGCATGGCTCGAAATCAACTTATTCAGACCATTGCAATCCTGCTCGCGATGGTCAGCGCCAACGCCCACGCGCAATCGAGCTCCGGCGCCGCCCCCAACTACGCCTTCCCTGACGAAAGACAGCAATTCCACAACTACCTCTACAACACGTTCGGTCCCCCGGGGCTCATAAGTACGGCGATTCGAGCAGGACTGGAACAAAGCAAACCCGCCCCGCCCGAATGGGATTCCGGGGCCGAGGGCTACGCGGAACGCTACGGATCGAGATTCGGAATGTCCCTGATAAGCGAGACTACAAAGTATTCTCTGGGCGCTGTGATGGATGAAGATGTTTCGTTCCATCGATGCGACTGCACCGGGCTGATTCCGCGCAGTGTCCACGCGGTCGCCTCGACACTCACCGCAAGGACGAAAAGCGGACAAACCATCTTCTCCCTTCCCGCGCTGGTGTCACCCTATGCTGGTTCCTTCGCCGCCGTAAATGCGTGATATCCAAGCCGCTATGAGCCGTCCGACGCATTTCGCATCGGAAGTATGTCATTTGTCTATAAGGTCGCCGGCAGTCTGGTGGGTGAATTCGTCGCGCCCCGCCGCTGAATCAACTGAGATCAATCAACCGAGATCAGGGAGGGTCCCATGGCGGAAGAAGTCAGTCGTCGAACAATGCTCAGTTTAACCGCGGCCGCCGTCGCCGGATCGCTGACCGCGTGCACCCAGCAGGCGCATCCGGTACTCGCCGCAACACCGGCAAGAAGACGCTTTGCAGGCAAGATTGTTCTCATCACCGGAGCGACTTCGGGAATCGGCCGTGCCGCCGCTCTTGCCTTCGCCGCCGAAGGCGCCACGGTCGCATTTTGCGGGCGCCGCGAAGCTCTTGGACAAGCCGTGGAAAAGGAGATCCGCAGCAAGGGAGCGGAAGCGTCCTACATCCGTGCCGATGTTCGCGTCGAGAACGACGTCCAATCAGTTGTCGATGGGGTTGCGGCACGTTACGGCCGCATTGATATCGCCTTCAACAACGCCGGCATCACGCTGGAGAAGCCGCTGCACCAATACACCTCCGCGGAATGGGAGGACATCGTGCACACCAACCTGCGTGGAGTCTTCCTGGCAATGAAGTACGAGATACCGCACACGCTTGCTCCCGGCGGGGGAAACATCGTTGTGACTTCCTCGTCCAATGCGATCGCGACGACCGCGCACCGGTCTGCCTATGCTGCCAGCAAACGTGGCCTTGTCGGCCTGGTTCAATCCGCCGCTCTCGATTATGCATCCAATGGAATTCGAGTGAATGCTCTGATCCCAGGCACCACCGACACTGCCCTGGTGAGACGGGTAGCTCACATGGAAGGCGCGCCCGACGCCGTCTGGGAATTGGGCGCTCACGCATGGGGGAAACATAATATTCCAATGGGGAGGATGGCAACGCCGGAAGAGATTGCCTCCTTCGCTCTTGCGCTTGCCTCGGACGATTTCCCTTTCATGACGGGTGCGCAAATGGTCATTGATGGCGGTAAGACCGCTCAGGCAGGCTGACGTGCAGGTATTCAGAAGGAGACAATCAGTGGGGCGAACCAAATTTCTTGCGGTCCTGGCTCTCGTAGTGGCAACGCTCATTTCGCGAGTCCCGGCGCAAACCTCGGCCAACACCATGTTAACAATCCGGGTCATTGGCGCGCGCAATGACAAAGGTAAGATACGGGTCGCGTTGTTTCGCTCCGCCGAAGGGTTTCCGGGAGACGCGTCGAAAGCATTCCGCCTGGAGAACGCTCCGATCGATCCCCACACTTTAAGTTCCCAAATCGTTCTTACCGGTCTCCCTTCGGGACAGTATGCGGTTTCGCTCTTTCACGATGAAAACATGAACGAAAAGCTGGATAAAAACTTCATGGGAATTCCGAAAGAAGGGTATGGCGCCTCCAACAACCCCGAAAGAAAGATGAGAGCGCCAACCTTCGAAGAAGCGCGCTTCTCCCACCAAACAGATCAGTCGTTGGAAATCAAGCTGATCTATTGAGGCCCGATCAACCTTGGAGCGGCCCTGTAAACTTATCCTCGACGGCAAAACGACCGAGGACACCCCAGGGCATGTTCATCTACAAACTTCAACGAACTCTGACCGCGACGTTGCTAGCGTTTGTCTCGACCACTTCCCTCTCCGCGCAGGCACCTCAACGGCCGCACATCACTGGAGTGGCCCACATCTCGCTGCTCGCGCACGATTATGAGAAGACGCGTTCGTTCTATAGCCAATTCCTCGGTTTTCAGGAGCCATATACGCTGAAGAACGCCGACGGATCGCCGTCCATGACCTTCTTCAAGATCAACGACCGCCAATATATTGAATTGGCTCCCGAGCGTGAGGCCGGCACCGATCGATTAAGCCACATCTCGCTCGAGACCGACGACATCGAGGCGCTGAGAGCCTACCTCGCCTCGAAAGGTGTCAAAGTTCCCAGCGAAGCGCACCGAGGCAGGATTGGGAACCTCGCCTTCAACATTGTGGACCCCGCCGGTCACACCGTGGAGATGACGCAATACACAGCCGACGGTTGGACGATGAAAGCCAAAGGACAGTACACGAGTGACAAGCAAATCTCTCATCGCATGTCGCATGTTGGGATCATCGTCACCGACCTGGACGCTGAGTACAAGTTCTATACAGACATTCTGGGATTTAAGGAAACGTGGCGAGGCAGCAGCTCAGGAAGTGTACTTTCCTGGGTCAATCTCAAAGTTCCCGATGGGGAGGACTATCTGGAATTCATGCTGTACAAAGACTCGCCCGATCCAACACACAGAGGCGGCGCGCATCATCTTTGCCTGCAGGTGCCCGACGTCGCAGCGAGCATAGCCGCTCTCGAAGCCAACCCCTACGCTAAGATGTACGGCAGGCCGATCGAAACTCACTTAGGAATCAATCGCAAACGGCAGGCAAATCTTTTTGATCCTGATGGAACGCGCACCGAGATTATGGAGCCGAACACCATCGATGGCAAACCGACCCCTTCCTCGTCGGCTCCGCCGCCCCACTAGCGTGCGCTATTCGTGGTCTCGCAGTATCTCCTCCGCCCGCTCCTTCGAAACCGTGAGGTGATCTTCGTTCCGCTTCAACCACGCTCGGTAATCATCCTCAACAGCCTGCGTCCACCGAGCATCGATCTGGCCAGGGCCTTCCGAATCTTATTTGGCAACGTTGCCAAATAAGTCGTTTGTTTCACGAAGATGGCCAAGGTGGTCAAGTAATTTATTTGGCCATCTTGCCTGGTTGACGGGCGGATACGAATTCTCCGGAGGGGGCAAAGTCCACGACCAGGCACCTGATTTTCCGTCTTTGGAGGTACGACCGCCTATATCGAATTTGGCGCGGCGCAGGGTGGCTCCGTTTGACATAAGAATCTTGTCTTATGGTCGACCTTAATACGCTCGGGAGCCGCTGTCCATGGGCCGGGAGAATAGTCATGTGGAAGGAGGGGTAGTAAACTCGTGATTACCCCCTAACGTTCACGAATAACTAAGTAGTTAGCCCCTCTCTTTTGACGACGATCCGACCTATCGGTACCACTACCTTGCGCATGACGTGCCGCCGAGAGATGATCGCGAGTCTGATATTTCGTGGACAGTCAGGCCGTCTGACGACCAAATTCGACAGCTAAATTCAGAGCCCAGGAGAACGGTTTTGTTTTCAGTCACTTTTTAAGACGTCGTCGTATTCCTTGGTGAGGGCGGCGCCGACCTGATCCATCGCCGTCAAGCGAACCAGGGTACGCCGCGCGTCCAACTCTGCTGAAGTGGCGTCGTCAGGCGTGATTTTTTCGGGATCGAAACCCTTTGCGGGGTCGAAACCATGAATGAGGTACGACTGAAGGTGTAAGAACTCGTCGATAGTCTGGTCCTGCAAAGCGGAATACTTGTCTTGAAGCTGATAAACAGCCGCAAAACGTTGGACTTGATCGTAGTCCATGAACCCCAGCGCTCCGGTCGCTGCTGCTGTTTTCCAACTCGCACTTTTCAGGTCGCCGAGTGTGAAGTCAAGCCGGATCTGGTGGGTGTCATAGGACTGGTTCTTCTTCCGAGCATTCATAAAGTCGACGATTCTTATAAGGTTTGCCTGTTCCGTTGCGTTTGCGTTATGGACCAAGGCGATTTCTTTTGCGTTGTCTCGAATTTCCTGGCGAAGCTTTGTGTCAGCATCCTTTTTTAGCTCTCTTTGCTTCCAGTGCTCCACACATCCCTCGAGACCGAGTGCGATCAGTAATCCGATGGTGATTGTGAGTAGATGCAACAGAAAGTCTTTGAATCCATGCATCTTCTCGTGGGGTGGATGGACATCAAGCATGTTTGCTCCTCTTCCGTATAGATTAACAGTGGCTCTGCCGCAGGAGCTCTACGGAGTAGCGCTCATCGGATCTCGCCTGATGTCCAACTATTCCTTGATCGCCATTCCTGCGAAGGCTGAGGGATTAACTGAGGCACTCACCTTTGAACCGTAGAAAGCTGCGCCTGCAAAGTACCAGTCCCGTCTGACGAATAAATCCTGACGAATAAATCCCGACGAATAAATCCCCTCGTCACTGCACAGTTACGGTGACAATACCTGTGGCGGTGGTTGTGCCTGAAGTGCCCGTGACGGTTACGGTATAAACCCCCGGGGTGCTGCCAGGAATGCCCGTGCCGATACCGCCGCTGCTCCCTCCACCGCATGCCAACAAACCACTGGTGAAAGCGACGAGAAGCGCCAGGGTGCCGAGCATCGTCATCCAGCCACGCCGGCGCATAGGCATACCGAGGAACAGGAGGCAGGCAAAAGTTGCCCCGCCGGTGGACCAGACAGAACCACTGTGGATTGGATCACTCAGGGCACTGGTGGACGGACCCGTGGTGGCAACAGTGAGCGTGGCTGTGCCCGCGTTCGCACTGGTGATGTTCATCGGATTGGTCGAACCGAAGCTTAGGCCAGGCGGATATTGGGCGCCCGCCGGGCTCGAAGTCACGGCAGCGGTCAGCGTCACGTTGCCGGTAAAGCCTCCATTGGGTGTCAACGTAATGGTCGAGGTATTCCCGCTTGTCGCGCCTGGAGTTACGGTGACAGGTGTTCCGCTGACTGTAAAAGTCGGTACAGGCCAGACAATTGGGGAGGGACGAAATTCCCAAAGGTCGTTAAAACCGGCACTCGCGCTACCCCCGCCGTAGAGCCAGAAATTGCCGTTCTCGTCGGTCCAACTGACCGCAAAATTCCTACCTCCAGGAAGATTGCCGGCAGCGGGCGTACCCAACGTGCCGTACACCCCGGGGTTGCCTTGGTTATAGCTTGGTACTGTGCTACTCCCACCCGCCCACACCCATTGTTGGCTCGCAACGTTGAACTCCCAAAGGTCGTCGAGATAGCCCGGGGTTGCGCCAGCGTCCGGTTGACTGAGCGAAGGCCAGCCCCAACCCCCGAAAAGCCAGAGATTGCCGCTGTTGTCGATAGAAGCGGTCGCGTAAGTCCGGCTCCCAGGTCTATTGCCGGCAGCAGGTACCCC
Organism: Acidobacteriaceae bacterium; assembly: GCA_049522955.1. GTDB lineage: Bacteria > Acidobacteriota > Terriglobia > Terriglobales > Acidobacteriaceae > PALSA-350. The sequence goes on along the minus strand of JBEKNJ010000041.1, from coordinate 16,874 downwards.
CAGCGTGCCGTACTCCCCGGGGATGCCAGAGGCGCCGGTGCCGGGTGTGCTGCTTCCGCTAATCCATGCCCACTGCCGTATCGAGGGATCGAACTCCCAAAGGTCGTTAAGAAAAAACACATTCGTACCCAAACCCAGACCGGTTCCGCCAAAAAGCCATAGTTTTCCGCTGCTGTCGGTCCAACTGACGGCACCATATCGGCCTCCGGGAGTGTTCGCAGCAGCAAAGGCCCCCGCCGCGCCGTACACTCCGGGCCGGCCGCAAGTGTACATGGAGCAGGTCGGACTGCTACCGACCGTGCTGCTGCCCGCCACCCATGTCCATTGGTTCGTGGAAGGACTGAACGCCCAAAGATCGTTGAGAGGACCGACGTCCCCGGCTGAGTCGAACCCGTAGCCGCCAAAGAGCCAGAGATTGCCACTGTGGTCGGTCCAACTGACCGCCTCGTATCGGGCTCCCGGGATATTCCCCGCAGCAGCCGTGCCCAACGTGCCGTACACTCCGGGCTCACCGCCCGTATTGGTGGGTATCGTGTTGCTTCCTCCCATCCACGTCCATTCCACGGTGGAAGGATTGAACTCCCAGAGGTCATTGAAGTATCCGATGTAGCCGGTCGAGATCGAGCCATAGCCCCCAAAGAGCCACAGATTGCCGCTGTTATCGGTCCAGGCTGCCGGGGAGTTTCGGCCTCCAGGAAAATTTCCGGCAGCAGGCGTGCCCAAAGTGCCATATATCCCGGGCTCCACAAAGTCTTGCGAGCCCATGAAGTCTACGACTGTTAGCACACTACTTCCACTCACCCACTCCCATTCGAGGGTGGCAGGATTGAACTTCCAAAGGTCGTTGAGAGCTCCGCCTGTACCGGCCGAATCAGCGCCATCGCCCCCGAAAAGCCAGAAATTGCCCTTATTGTCTTTCCAATGAGCCATCCCGGATTGATTACCGGGTATGTTTCCAGGCGCAGGGGTGCCTAACGTGCCGTAGACCGGGCGCTGATTCGCGCCTCCCCCCATCCACACCCATTCATTCGTTTGCGCATGCACGGTGGAGCACGTGAATCCCAAAGCTAAAACAGTAAGATATAACGCGGCCAGATAAACGGCTGCGCGGAACCCTTCTACACGCGGCGCTCTCTTCTGACCCCGGCAGCAGCCATGGTGGTTTGGCTGATCCTTGCCATAAGAAGCAAAGAAGGGAACCTCAGGTTCTTTCTTCTCTTTCGCATGTAGGGCCATCGCAGTTTCTGGATCTCCCTTATGCGTTATACCCTGACACGGTTGCTGACTTTTATCCCACTGCCTGGGCATGGTCGACAACTCGGAACTAATGCACCAAACGGACGATCTAGCTCGTATTTCGAAGTGCCTGCAAAACCTCGTCCGACCACACCTGGTGACACACACCTGGGGACAGGTCCCCGGGTTACCAGCCGCAGGTGGCCACCATCCGGCAATATGTTGTGAATCAAGAAGACCATCACTGCAGAACGGATTTCGCGAAAGAGTTCAAGTTATTGGCGAAAAAACATGGATTTGAGACTGGAATGGAGGCGAACCAGCAGGTTGGGTGTGCCGTCCCCTAAAGGGGACTTGGTTTCCGTTGGTTTTCTTTCCCGGCACTGGATTCTTCCGTCCCTCCTGGACTGGTTTGCGCTAAAGCGCGGGACCGATGTTAGAGACTCTTCCCGCATGAATGCGGGGGCGCTTCCTTCAAGGAAGAACTGTTGTCAATTTCTGCAGTTTCCTTTCCCGCACTCCCGCGCCGGGCTCTGGATTCTTCCGTTTGCGGCAGGGATTTGTGGCCGGACTGGACTGGAAATTTGCGGAAGCGTATAGAAACAACCTACCCTGCAGGTCCCCCGCCGTTGGGATCACGCGCAGTTAGTTTAGCCAAAATAAGTCATCCTTCGTTGCGTAACGCCACCATGGGTTCCACGCCTGCCGCGCGCCACGCGGGCAGCGCCGACGCGAGCAACGCCGCCAGTCCTAACGCCAAGGTGGCCGAGGCCAGCATCACCGGATCCCAGGGTCTTACGCTGAACAGTTGCTGCGTCATCAGCTTGCCGGCGCCAATCGCGGCGGGTATGCCGATCGCCAAGCCGATGGCCACCTGGGAAAAGGCTCCCCTGAGCACCATGCGCAAGACCCTTCCGCGATCGGCGCCCAACGCCATGCGGACGCCGATCTCCCCCGTGCGCTGCTCCACCATGTAGGCCATCACGCCGTATAGGCCAACCGCCGAAAGCACCAGCCCCAACGCACCGAACAGAGTCGTCAGAGTCGCAATCATGTCCTCCTGCTGAAAGTCTCCACGGAGAACCTTGTCGTAGGAGTCCACCCCATAAAACACCAGATCGGGATCGACACTCGCCAACGCCTTGCGCACGTTTTCTTCTATCCCCGGAGGATTGCCGGGCGCCCAAATCACGATGTTGTACAGGTAGTGCGACCAGATCTCGCCGGCATCAAAGACAGGATCGTCCCAGTGAGTGGTCTGCGCCTCCGATATCCAGTACATGGGCCCGATCGGATCCTTGAAGTCCCAGGCCATGTAACGCATGTCTTTCACGACGCCGACGATTTCATACTTGGTGGCATATTGTATTTTGTCCGGCCCGAAATGCTGGCCGAGCGGGTTCTGGTTTTTGAAGAATCGCCGGGCGAAGGCTTCATTGACAACCGCTACGGGGCGGGTGGTGGCCGTGTCCTCCTCGATCAAGGGACGGCCCATGACCATCTTCGCGCCAAGGGTTTCAAAGAAGCCCGGCATGGCGCGCGCCCAGCCGGCGCTGGTGTCTTCCTTGGCCGGAGGCTCGGGTCTGCCGGCGATGCGCACGCCGTCGTTCCAGCTATCCCCCGACATCGGCGCATAGAGCACAGGGGCCGCCATGCGCACGCCCGGAATCTGCCGCAGGCGATCGTCGATCTCCCGGAACTTCGGCTCCATCTGTTCGGGCTTGTCATTACCCAACGAGGGGTTGATCGACACGAGATAGCGGCCCTCGGTCGCAAATCCGAAATTCTGGTGTTCCAGGTTGCGCAGACTCTTGCCCAACAAAGCCGCGGCGGACAAGAGCACAATCGACATCGCGGCCTGCCCAATCACTAACGACTTCTGTGCCCAGGAACCACGCCCACTGACCGCACGATTCGCTCCGCGCAGCGCCTCGACCGGATCCGCGTGCGAAGTCGTCCACGCCGGAGCGACCCCGAACAAAATGCCGGTAAGCAGCGAGATCCCGAGCGCGAACAGCAGCACAGGCCATGAGGGAGACGCGCTCACCGGCACATAGTTGTCGGTATGACCGGCCTCGAAGGCCAGGTAGAGAATCAGCCTGGTTCCTGCATAGGCCACCACAATCCCCAGTACTCCCCCAGTTACCGCCAGCAGCACGGACTCGACCAGGGCCTTGCGCACCAGGCGATGACGGGATGCGCCCAGGGCCATTCGTATCGATGTCTGTGCGCGATCCTTCAGCCCCCGCGCCAGCATCAGGTTGGCCAGGTTGCCGCAGGCCACCAGCAGTACACAGCCCGCAGCCACCAACAGCAGCTTGAGCCCATCCTGATATTGATCGCGCATCGCCGCGACCCCGGCATCGCCCGGCGTCAGGTGCAGGGTGTCTTGTTGCCAGAGCTGCTTCTCTCCCGGCTGCATATCGGGCACGTGGCTGGCCAGCCAATCGTGGAATTCCACTCTGAGTTTGGCTTCGAGCTGGGTCGGACTTACCCCAGGCCGCACACGGCCCAGCAGGTCGAGAAAGTTTCCATCCGGCCGTTTGAGGCGTGCGGTCGGCCCATCGATGATGAGTTCCGAGGTCAAAGGAAGCCAGAAATCGGGCATGCTGCTGCCGCCGAGCCGCGCGCCATAGAAGCCTGGAGGCCCGACGCCAATCACGGTGAAAGGATGCCCGTTGATCTGATAGCCCGCACCCACCACGGTGGGATCGCCGCCGTACTTATCTTTCCAGATGCGATAACTCATCACCGCCACCAGCGGTGCGCCCTGCTGATCATCGGCATCGGTCATCATGCGGCCGATCCAGGGATTGATGCCGAGGGTGCGGAAGAAATTGCCGGAGACGTACTGCCCGTTGCGGGTATCTGCCGGAGACTGGGATCCGACTCTACGCACGCCCAGCGGCGCATTGCCGGCTTGCAGCGCCGCCAGGTCGGTGAACTCCGGTGTGTGGGCGCGAAAATGCTTGTACATTTCCCAGGAGAATAGGGAGAAATTGCCGTCGCTTCCCTGTACGTAACCACCCCAGTTGCAGCAGCGAATCTTGTCGCCGATGCGCCACAGCTCCTCGGGCTTGACCACCGGCAGAGACTTCAACATGACCTGATGCACCAGGGTGAAGATGGCGGTGGTGGCTCCAATGCCCAGGGCGAGGGTGATGATCGCCGTCAGCGCGAAGCCGGGGGCTTTTCGTAGTTGCCGCAGCGCATCGCGCAGATCTGCCAACATGCGTTCCTCCGAGGAAAGGTGGTGTTGCTTCTCCGAAGAGGGGTACGCAAACGCTGCGGCGGCGGTTCCGTGAACGCTGCCACGCCGGTTTGCGGAAAGGATCAAAGAGAGACAAAGGGACAGCATTCCTATTGCAGCGATTCCGGGCTGGAGATTGTTCTGCGCATGGTGAGCAGCAAATCGATCCCCTTACGCCTTAAGTAGTAAGCACGAACGACTGCCTTGGAGAGAACGATGACACTGAGCGGAAAAAGCTTTGCCCACACCAGCCTTACATTCGCGGCGACCCTGTTAGCTTTCGCGTTTACTCCGCATTCTGTGACCGCGCAAGCGCAATCCGCCCAGGCTGACTTTGCGACCGGCGTCCGCTTCAATACCGGAACCGGGGGAGTGACTCGCGATCCGGCGCAGGCGGCCCAGTGGTTCCGGAAATCAGCCGAACAGGGCTATGCTCCCGGCGAATCCGCGTATGCCGATTGCCTGAGAGACGGATCGGGGGTAAGACAGGACGGCCCGGCCGCACGAGCCTGGTACACCAAGGCGGTCGCCCAGGGCAACGCATTTGCAGAGGCCGGCCTGGGGTACTCCCTGGAGCGGGGCATAGGGGGTCCTCAGGATAGGCGCCAGGCCTTTTCGTGGTATTTGAAGGCAGCCAATCAGGGTTTTGCCTGGGCGCAGTACAAAACCGGCGATTATCTTGAGCGGGGCACGGATGTTCCCCAGGATCTGGCTGGGGCAAGGTCCTGGTACGAAAAGGCGGCCCTCCAGGGCAATGCAGACGCTCAGTACAGCTTCGGGTTCATGCTGGTTAACGGTCACGGCGGCCCTGCGGATGTACCGGCCGGCCAGGGTTGGTACGAAAAATCCGCGGTGGGCGGCTCCGCATTGGGACAACTCGCCTTGGGGAACATGCTCTGGTATGGGAATGGCGTCCCCAAGAACCTGGCCGGTGCGAGAAGTTGGTACGCGAAGTCCGCCCTGCAGGACAACGGAGATGCCGAGGCGAATCTCGCAGACATGCTGGCGAGCGGTATAGGCGGACCCCAGGATAAAGCCGCTGCGAGGAGCTGGTACCAAAAATCTGCTGCCCAGGGCAACGCTCACGGGGAAGACGGTCTAGGATATGCGATCCAGAAAGGCATCGGTGGACCCAGGGATGAAGCTGCGGCCAGAGCCTGGTATGAGAAGTCTGCCGCCCAGGGCTTCACCAGCGGGGAAAACAACCTCGGTTGGGTTCTCGATCGTGGAATCGGCGGCCCCGCGGATCCGATGCGCGCTCTTGCGTTACTGAGGGCAGCAGCCCAGCAAGGCGACATCATGGCTCAGGGAAACCTGTGCTGGGATGAGATGTCGGGACAAGGCGTGCTGCCACGTAACTTTCAGGACGCGCTCAAGTGGTGCGTCGCGGCCGATAAACAAGGAAGCGCTGACGCGGCAAATGATATCGGTGTTGCTTATGCGAAGGGCTGGGGAGTTCCGTTGAACATAATCGAGGCGAGGCGCTGGTACGAGAGAGCTGCCGCCGAAGGAGATCAGGTGGCAAAGAACAACCTCGCCGCCTTGAACCGGGCCACTGCACGCCGCTAGTACGCGCAGTTTGACGAAAGCATCACGGGAAAGCAGGTTGAGTTTGTTTTCGTATCTGGGTCAGCGGAAAAGCAATTCATTCCGAAAGGACGGGCTTTAGAAGTCTGCGTGAGAACTACTTCTTCCCAACTGAGTCCCGAAGGGACGGGCTGAGAGTAGCCCAGGACGTAGTCCTGGGAAGAGATTCGAGAGACAATCCAGTCCCGCGGAGACGGCTGAAAACTTGGCCGCGGAGTTCAGCCGTCCCTCGCGGGACTGCCCAGCTTGCTTATCATTACCCAGGACTACCGTCCTGGGCTACTTTCAGACGTCCCTGCGGGACTAAGTGCAGGGTTCTCACGCAGACTCTAAAGCCCTGGATTTCTAGGCCAGCGCTAAAGCGAAGCAGGAAATCCGGGAGCGTAGTGGAGGGACCTGCGGTTTCTTGCGCGCTACTCGTGGTCTCGCAGTATCTCCTCGACGCGCTCCCTGGGAACGGAGAGGTGATCCTCGTTTTGCTTCAGCCAGGCACGGTAGTCGTCTTCAATGGCGGGGGTCCAACGAGCGTCGATCTGTCCCGCGGTATATTTCTTCTCCTCTAGCCGCAGGTGCCCGAACGTGTCACGCAAGTGGGTGGACTCGGAGTTCTTCACCACTTCTTCTGCCAGTTGCGCGGGGATGAAGAGGACAGCACCATTTCTGCCCAGCACCACGTCGCCCGGCATCACGGTCGCGTGCCCGATCCGCGTCGGCGCATTGATGCTGACCATGGTCGAGTTGAGACGAGCTCCACTGGCCAGCGACCCGAAGTGATGCGACGGATCGTAGTAGCGAACAAAGGAGACAAAGTTCGGCAATTCCTCGAGGCCGTTGATGTCGCGGACCGCGCCGTCGTACACGATCCCGTTGCCCGAGCGGGCATAGATCGCGTTGCCTACGTTGTCGCCGATCGAGGGCCCATCCGTTTTGAGCCCAAAATGGTCGGCCACATAAACGTCGCGCGGCTGCAGCATATCCACCGGCCAGGCGTTCATCGCACCCTGGCGCTGATCCTGCTTGCCCTGGTCCTCGATCACTTTCTGTATATCCGGCCGCCCCGGCACCCAGGTGGCCGTCAATGCCCTGCCGACGAGTACCTTGTCCGGATGGATCGACAGCCACCCATCCTCGAACTCGTGATTGAAGTTGTGCGTGCGCAGCGTAGCCCAGGCTTCCTCCAGTGTGACCTTTTGCATCCGGTCGAGGATAGAGTCAGGCACTTTGGGCCGGCCATCGGGGAACCTTTCGCCCTTCCAGTCAGGGGTGTACTTGATCACGTCGTCCTTGGAGAAAAATCCCTGCTGCGCTCGAGCGCCCGGAAGTGCACCGCAAAGCATCGCAAAGCAAACGGCTCCCACCGCCGTGCGCTTGACCTGAAGAACCAATGCGTCCATTTGCCTTGCCCCTTATTTATTCGGTTCGAACCACGTTGTCCCTGGGATCTGCACGGTCTTTGCCACTTCTTCGTTCATCTCCACACCCAATCCAGGCTTATCCGGAGGCGTGACGTAACCCTTAATGATGATCTCGCCTTCCTTGATAAACGTCTTCCAGACCTCGAGATGATTGATCCAGTGCCATTCGCAAACCAGGTAGTTAGGAATCGTCACGCATACATGGGCTGACGCCATGGTGCCGATGGGCGAAACGACGCAGTGCGGAGCAAACGGAACGTAATATGCCTGCGCCATGTTGGCGATCTTGCGCGCCTCGGAGAGGCCGCCGACTTTCTGTATGTCCGGCATGATGATGTCAGCGGCGCGCTTCTGCAGGAGTTCGGTATAGCCCCAGCGCATGTACAGGTTCTCCCCGCAGCATATCGGCGTGGTGGTGGAGTGGCGAATATCCGCCATGGCATCGATGTCTTCCGGCGGTACCGGTTCCTCCAGCCACAGCAGCCGGTAAGGTTCGAGCGCCACCGCGACCCGCTTGCCGGTTGTGGCGTCATAACGGCCGTGCATATCGCACGCCAGGTCCATTTCCTTGGGTATCGATTCCCGCACGTGCTTTACCCAGCTGACCATGCGATCGATTTCGCCATTGCTCGCGGTCCAGTTCACCTTGTCAAAGCGGGCCGGATCAGCCGCATCGTCGAGGTCAATCTTCATCGCCGTAAAACCCTGCTCCTTGATCCACGGCAGCTTGCGGTCGGATTCGGCCCCGATGGGATTATCCATATCCGAATCGCAGTACATGCGAATCTTGTCGCGGAATTTTCCTCCCAACAATTGATAAACCGGAAGGCCTAGAATCTTGCCCGCAAGATCCCACAGGGCAATCTCCACCCCCGTCATCGCGGTCACGTACTGTCCGCCCTGCGCCCCGGCGAAGATTCCCTGAACCCTCATCCTCTCCCACAGTGCATCGACATTCAGCGGATCCTGGCCAACCAGCATGCGGCGAAAACCATGCACCAGAGATGCGGTGCCCACCGCCGCATCGGTCGATTCCCCCTGACCATAAAGACCCGAGTCCGTATAAACCCGCACGTGAGTTTGCGGTCCGTGCACCAGCACCTGCGCGGTGCGGACATCCGTGATCTTGACCTTGGGCCTCTGTTGCGGCGTGCTGTTCTCCTGTATCGCCCGTGCCAGGGAGGGGAGCGCGAAGATTCCAGCCGCGGGTAGGGCCGCAGCCCCGCCCTTCAATATTGACCTTCGTGTAAATCGATTCATTACGAGTTCCTCTCGTGGTCAGTTTTCTTCTGGTGCGGTTGCGGGGGCTTTCGGCGCGAACGCGCCTTCTGTATCTACCTTTGCTGCAAAAGACAAGTGCAGCTCCCCTTCACGAGGAGCTGCACCAAAATCCGACGCTAGAAGGTGTACCTGGCGCCCAGCTCGAGTTCCCGCCCACCTCCATTTGCACTTCCCGGAGCTGCATTTGAGCTCGTGATTTTGCCGGCGTTGGATCCGTTGATGTATTTGTTGCTCGTAGGATTGCCGAGATTGGTATGGTTGAGGGCGTTGAACGCGTCAAACCGGATTTGTAACTGGTGGTGTTCGTTGTAGGGCATGTTGAAACGCTTGCCGAGGGACATATCGAAATCTTGATAGCCCGGGCTGTATAGCATGTTGCGACTCGTGCTTCCGAGGAAGCCCGGCGCCGGCTCGGGAAAGGCGGCGAGATTCACCCATTGGCCGCTGGATCCGGCCCTTTTGTTGGCCGCGAAAAACGGCTGTCCGGGGACGTAATTCGGCCGGGTCGCCGGTGTGCCGCCGGAAATGGTATTGGTACTGGCGTTGTTGTCGTTGTACCCCATGTTGAAGGGTTGGCCTGTCTGGAGGGTGCCGAGGACGCTGAGTTGCCAGCCGCCGATCGCCGCATCCACGATCTTCGACGAAGGCGAGTACATCAAACCTGGGCCAATCGGCAGGTTGTATATGAGCGAGCCGACCACGCGATGCTTCACATCGAAGTCCGAAGGCCCGTATTCGCAGCTGATGCAGAGGTCGTTCTGCGGGAAGAGCTCCGACGACTGGGTGCGGATCCCGCTGGTGTCGTCCAGCGATTTCGAATACGTGTAGGAACTGATGATGTTGAAGCCGTTGCTGAAGCGTTTGTTCACCTGGAAGGTGAAAGCGTTGTAATTTGCGTTGCCTAAGTCGTGGACCAACTGAATCACGCCATTGTTCGGGTAGGGCGTACGCTGCAGGATGCTCTTCGGCGAACCATTCGCATTGTACCCAGCGGCGCCGAGCAGTCCGTACGGAACCGAATAGTTGGCATTTTGGAAGCCATAGAGGTGATCGGTCTTCGAGCCCAGGTATCCGGCCTCGAGCTGCCAATCCTGGCCAATCTGCCTTTGGACATCGAACAACCAGACCTCGTTGTATGTGGATTTGTGCCTGTACGCATTGGCGTAGGTATAGGGCGGCGGTATGTTGGCGGTGGAGCTGGTGGCCACCGCGTTGCTCCAGTTGATGGTGTTGAGGCCGGGAGTTCCACCTCCTGAGGTTGTGGTGACACGCCCGGCCAGGTTACGGGCCACGTCGAACCGGGCGTTGGCGGTGTCATTGTCGTAGTACATGCCATAGCCCGTGCGGATGACCCATGAACTGTTCGGCGTGTAGGCAATGCCCAGGCGAGGCGCCCAGTTGTCGTAGGCGGTCTGCATGAGCGAGTTGGGGAATTGGCCGTTGGCGCACTGCGGCCCCGGACTCACCGGACCACCCGTTGAGTTGACCCAGCGGATGTTAACCCCCTGGTACGGGTCACTGCAGGTGCCCTGGCGCCTAAAGAAGGGCCACAGGTTCTGAGGCTCCGGCCCGGAGACAAACGGGGCGATGGGCGAGTTGTTCGTATGCAAATCCACGATGAACTCGTTGCCCAGCTGGTCGCGCCAGGGCGGAGTCAGCTCATAGCGGAGGCCGGCAGATATGGTGAGTTTGGGCGTGAACTTATAGTTATCGTCGAAGTAGAAGGCCTCGACGTTGCGCTTGTAATCGGCTTGCGCGATCTGCACCGCATACACCGATGTATACAGCTGGCCGAGCAGGAAGTCGGCAAATGCCGAGCCGGTTTTCGCAACCAGCTTCCCCGGGGCGCTGGCCTCAGCGGTAGCGTTAGCCTCGGTGGTGAATGAGCCACGGGAAAACTGGTTACCCAGTTCATTAAAGGTCTGCCGCTCGTATTGGAATCCGAAGGAGAGGGAGTGCTTACCACGCACCCAGGTGATGTTGTCGTTGACCGAGATATTGGGATCTTTGGTCACATACGGACCGTCGGTGCTGTCGCCAAGCCCGCTGTAGATATCCCCTGTGAAGCCCACGCTGGGAATTCCCCAGGTTGCAGGAATACCCGGTTGAAGGCCGGGAATCCCGAGCTTGCCCACGGCGTTGTTGACACCCTGCGAGTACAGGCCGAGAGAATTGTAGAAGTTAGTCCAGCCAAAGGTGCCCACGTTGACGACCGTGGGAGAGGGGGTCCAGGTGTGGGAGCCCATGTACTGCCAGTAGCTGGTGATGATATTGCTGCCGACTGTCCCGCCCGCCGTCTGGAGTTGCGCCGTGGGGTTGGTTTCCAGGCCATTGCTGAAACGGAAGGCAAACTGCTGCTTCGATGACAGGTAGTAATCGCCACGCACGTTGAAGCCGTCGTGAGTGTCCCGTGAGGAAGTGAGGTAGGTGTAATTGTTCTGGAATAGGTTGTTCTGAGCTGGGGCGTCGAATAACTGGATGTACTTCAGTGAAATGGGATCGATGCGGCTTGCCGGAATGACATTGCCCGGGAACTGTGTCCTGCCCGTGCCATCGGGGTTTCCCGTGGCGGGATCATAAATGGGAACTACGGATCCGGTTGCGGTTGCGCGGTATTGGCTGAAATCGCCGCCCAGGACAGCCGCCGTCGGCTGGGTATTCGCGGTATTCGAGAAACTGATGCGGGAATACCATTCGTCGTTGACCATGAAGAAGAAGCGGTTCTTGCCGTTGAAGACGTGGGGAATCGAGATGGGTCCGCTGAGCACGAATCCATAGTCGTTGTATTTATATGGGAGCGCCTTCGGAGGAGGAGTGGGATAGAAGTAGTTATACCCGAGTGCGTCCGCGTAATTGTTGCGCAGGAAGTAGAATCCGGCACCGTGATAGTTGTTGCTGCCGCTCTTACTGACCACGTTGACCTGGGTCGCGTTGTAACCGTATTGGGCGGGATAGACGCCGGTTTGCACCTTCATTTCCTGGATGGCGTCGATGGAAGGCTGGACCACAAAGGTGTTGAAGTCCACGTCTGAGTTGTTGATGCCATCGAGCGTGTAGTGGTTGAACATGATGCGCGAGCCGCCCACCGAGATGGTCTCGTTGGCACGGGCTCCTCCCAGCCGTGCGCCGGCCTGGCCTTGGGTCGGTGACACGACGTTCGCGTTCGCGGAGAGCGCCGCCAGGTTTAGGTAGTTTCGATTGTTCACCGGCATCTCAGCCAGGGTCTGGGTAGGAACCACGGTGCCAAGGGAGGAGTTCTGCGTCTGCAGAAGGGCGGCTGCGGCCGAAACGGATACCGTTTGCGTCACCTCACCGACCTGGAGCGTGAAATTCTGGGTCAAGGATTGCTCCACCTGAAGTTCCACGTTCGCAGCGGTTTCGGCCTTGAAGCCCGGATGGGTGGCTTCCACGCTATAGACTCCTGGCGGAACGTCCGGGAACGTGTAGTCGCCGTCGCTGGTCGAAACGGTGGTGCGGGTGGTGTTCGTGGCGGTGTCGGTCAGGGTGATGGTGACGGCGGGAACCACCGCCCCCGTTGTGTCGTTGATATGCCCCAGGATGGTTCCGCTGGTTTGCGCCAGCAGCGCGGAGCCTGCCAAGAGCGAGAAACTCAGAAATACCCCAATACGCTTGAACATTTAGAACCGCCTCCCAAAGTGTCTTTCCGTTACCACTGCTCGAATCTTTGAACTATCTAGCCATTTGCACACTACCGTTCAAGCGGGGTATCTATTCCCTGCTCGCTTCACATCATGCAATGGTCGTTTCATTTAACGGCGGAAAAGCTATCACGCCCAGAAAAAGGTCGTCAACCAGTTTTTTGGATATGGTCCCCCTGTCGCCTCCCTCCTGACGGCGCGGTCTGTCCGGAAAGAGCAGGGCGATGGGATTACCCCTCCGGGTCACCGTTCGCCGGCCTTTAGGGCGTGAAGGGTACGAGCTTCAGCTCGTACATAACCCTCGCAACCTTGATGGGCTTTAGCCTCTGAGGGAATTCTTTCCAGGAAAGAGAACGTCCCTCAGTGGCTAAAGCCAATTGTTTTGCGGTGATAACGGACGGCCTGAAGGCCGTCCCCTTCAACACCTCCGAAGGCAATGGCCGGTGAAATTCATCTGTGGCCTACATGCCGGGTGTAGCTTGGAGTAGACGCTGAGAATGGTCGGGTGGTGGTGTGTACATACTGGTTATCAACAGTGGTTCGTCTTCCATCAAGTTTTCCATTTTCGAGGCCGCTGAGGAGGCCGCTCCCGGGGGGAAGGTCTCCCGGCCACGCGCTTTGTTCCTCGGTGAAATCAGTGGGGTGGGCGGCGCCGCCCTGGAGTTCACCTTTCGCGACGCCAGCGGCCAGGAACTGCGCGGTACTGCTCCGCAGGCTAATGACGCATCCAATAAGGATCCGATCACAATGCTGGAGCACGCAGTGTGTGGGCCAGGCATGCCGCGGATCGATTCGGTAGGCTACCGGGTCGTGCACCCCGGGCCCCTATTAAAGGAGCACAAACGAATCACCGAGGAGGTACTGCAGGATCTCGAGAAGGCCGTGGTGTTTGCCCCGCTGCACGATCCCCAGGCGATCGCCCTCATCCGCGACATGATGGGCCGATTCCCTCAGGCGCGGCATTATGCATGTTTCGACACCATCTTTCACGAGACCATGCCGGCCGCAGCTTCGACCTACGCGATTCCCCTCGAGTACCGCCAGCATGGGGTCCGCCGTTATGGCTTCCACGGGCTTTCGTGCGAAGGGGTGGTGGAGGATATGCGGGCCGCCTCAGATCGGGGCGAGACCGAGTTTCCCGGCCGCATGGTGATCGCTCACCTGGGCAGCGGGTGCAGCGTTACCGCTTTGCTGGACGGGCGCTCGATCGATACAACCATGGGGCTCACGCCGACGGGTGGAGTGGTCATGGGCACTCGGCCGGGCGACCTCGATCCTGGACTGGTTCTGTACCTGCTGCGGCAGGCGGAAGGCGACCGCAAGGCTGCCCTGGAAAAGGTCGAAACCGTGCTGAATCACAACGCGGGCATGGTGGCGCTCTCTGGCCAACCCAACGACATGCGTGCAGTTCGCAAGGCCGCAGCCGGGGGAAGCGCGGACGCTGCGCTGGCCATCGAGGTCTTCACCCGCAGTGTGCGTAAGGCGATTGGCGCATTCGCCTGGCTGTTGGGTGGCTTGGATGCTGTCGTTTTCACCGGGGGCATTGGGGAGCACGATGTGCAGAGCCGGGCGGAAATCCTGCGCGGCCTCGAATCCTCAGGTGTGATGCTCGACACCGCTGCCAACCAGGCCGGCGGCGATAATCTACGGCGTGTGAGCAGCGTGGGTTCCCAGGTTGCCGTCTGGGTGGTCACCGCCCAGGAAGACCGAATGATCGCAGTGCACGTGGGCCAGATGGAACGAAATAAGGAGAGACAATGAGCAACGTTGAGACGCTTCCCGCTTCGCAAGCCACGCAAGGACGCTTCGAGCCACTGACCGCTGAGGAAATCAGAAAAATCAACGCCTATTGGCGCGCCTGCAACTACCTCTCCGCCGGCATGCTGTATCTATGTCACAACCCTCTCCTGCGGGAGCCGCTCAAGCCCGAGCACATCAAGAACCGGCTGCTTGGCCATTGGGGATCGGACCCGGGCCAAAGCTTCATCTGGGTCCACATGAACCGGCTCATCAAAAAATACGACCTGAACACGATCTACCTTTCCGGCCCCGGGCATGGGGCGCCCGCTACCCTCTCCAATTGCTACCTCGAAGGTGTCTATTCTGAGGTCTATCCGGACAAGAGCCAGGACGTGAATGGACTGCAAAAGTTCTTCAAGCAATTTTCCTTCCCCGGAGGGATTGGAAGCCATTGCACTCCCGAAACGCCAGGATCGATTCACGAGGGCGGCGAACTGGGATACAGCCTTTCCCATGGGTTTGGCGCGGCCTTCGACAATCCTGACCTGATCGTAACCGTGGCGGTAGGCGACGGCGAGTCGGAGACCGGACCGTTGGCCACCAGTTGGCACTCCAACAAATTTCTCAACCCGGTGCGCGACGGGGCGGTGCTTCCTATCCTGCATTTGAATGGCTACAAGATCGCCAACCCCACCATCCTTGCGCGCATTCCCGCGGACGAACTGGACATGCTTTTCAGGGGTCTGGGATGGACGCCCCACGTGGTCGAAGGTGACGACCCAGACGTCATGCACGCGAAAATGGCCGAGGTACTCGAAGGCTGTGTGCTCGATATCCGCGCCATCCAGGAAAAGGCCCGCAGCGCACCTGCCGGACAGACAGTGGAACGGCCCAAGTGGCCCATGATCATTCTGCGCACGCCCAAAGGCTGGACCGGTCCCAAAACCGTCGATGGGCACAAGGTGGAAGGATCCTGGCGGGCGCACCAGATTCCCATTCTCGATCCCCAGACCAACCCTAAGAGTCTGGCCCTGGTCGAAGAATGGCTGCGCAGCTATAAACCCGAAGAATTGTTCGATGAGTCTGGGCGGTTGATTCAGGAACTGCGGGAGATGGCGCCGGTGGGCAATCGGCGCATCACCGCCAACCCGCATGCCAACGGCGGGCTGTTGCGCCGTCCGCTGGAAATGCCCGACTTTCGCGACTACGCAGTCAAGGTAAGCAAACCGGGCCAGATCGAGGTGTCTTCCACGGATGTGACCGCGCATTTCCTGCGCGATGTGATGCGGCGCAACATGACCAGCTTCCGCGTCTTTGGGCCGGATGAAACCGCCTCTAACAAACTCCAGGCGATCTACGAGGCCAGCAGCAAGACCTGGATGGAAGAGCTGCTGCCCCAGGATGAGGACGGCGGATTTCTGGCCAACGACGGGCGGGTGATGGAGATGCTCAGCGAACACACTCTCGAAGGCTGGTTCGAGGGCTATGTGCTGACCGGCCGGCACGGCTTCTTCTCTTCGTACGAGGCCTTTGTCCACATCATCGACTCCATGTTCAACCAGCATGCCAAGTGGCTGGAGAAGAGCAAGCTGGAGATCCGCTGGCGGGCACCTGTCTCCTCCATCAACCTGCTGATCACCTCCCTGGTATGGCGCCAGGATCACAACGGCTTTACCCATCAGGATCCTGGATTTCTGGATGTGGTGACCAACAAGAGCCCGGAGGTAACGCGGATTTATCTTCCGCCCGACGCAAACTGCCTGCTGAGTGTTACCGACCATTGCCTACGGAGCAGCAACTACGTCAACGTGATCGTCGCCGATAAAGCACTCCATCTGCAGTATCTGGACATGGAGGCGGCGGTGGAACACTGCACCAAGGGCATCGGCATTTGGGAGTGGGCGAGCTCGGACGCCGACGAAGAGCCAGATGCGGTCATCGCATGTGCCGGTGACATTCCTACGTCAGAGGGGCTGGCTGCCGTAGCACTCCTGCGCGAGCATTGCCCGCATTTGAAGATACGGTTCGTCAACGTGGTCGACCTTTTCCGGCTGATGCCGGAACGTGAACACCCTCATGGCATGGACGATCGGGAGTTCGACGGCTTGTTTACCAAGTCCAAGCCGGTGATTTTCAACTTCCACGCCTACGCCTCGCTCATTCACAAGCTGACCTATCGCCGCACCAACCACGCGAACTTTCACGTGCGCGGATACAAGGAGAAGGGCAACATCAACACTCCGTTGGAGCTGGCGATCCTGAACCAGGTGGATCGGTTCAACCTGGCCATCGATGTGATCGAACGTGTGCCCAAACTTGAGGAGAAGGGGGCACACACCGTGCAATGGCTGAAGGGGCAGATCATCAAAGCCGTCAACTACGCCCACGAAAACGGCATCGATCAAAAAGAGATTCGGGAATGGAAGTGGCCCGCGAAATAACCCAGGACGTAGTCCTGCTCGGCAACAAGCTTTTTGCTTTGTATCAGAGATCCGGTGGGAGCCCCCTGCTTCAGCAGGGGGGAGCTGGACTTCAGTCCAGCGGAGAAGCGGTTCCTTCCGAACGGATGGGCTTTAGCCCTGGATTCTTCGAGGCCGGCGCTAAAGCGCATAATCAAAGTCAACCTCATTTCCGCAACGCTGAAGCGTTGCTCCCCTCTGCTAAAGCAGAGGGCTCCGACCGGATGTCATTGTCGAGCTTAATTCG
>JBEKNJ010000040.1:0-63310 GCA_049522955.1 Acidobacteriaceae bacterium | reverse complement strand
ATACTGCATACTCCACTCATGGCGGAAAGCTCCTTGTTGAGATCGGTTTTCCTGGAAGAATCCCAACCTCAACCTAGCAGGCTTTCCGCCTTCTGCTAAAAACCTAATTTGGACAAGATTGACTTTCAGACGTCCCTACCGGACTGACTGCAAAGTTCTCATGCAGACCCTCAGGCCCGTACTCTTCAACGATCGGAGTTTTTTCGCAGCATGCTAGAAGACTAGTTTTAAGGCAACTTGCATGATGCGAGGGTCTCGTGCCGATGTCACGTAACCGAACGCGCCCTGGCCGGTATTGTTGACATTCCCGCCCCCCGACGTGGGGTTGTTGAATTGCGCATGATTGAATACGTTGAAGGCCTCTGCGCGGAACTGCAACTGCGTTTTCTCGGTGATCTGCGTATCCTTCAACAATGACAGATTGTAGTTGTCGATACCGGGACCAGAGAAAAAGCGGCGCGAAATATCCCCCACCTGACCCAACGGATTGGGCACGAAATAGGCTGGATTGAAGTAGGGTTGCCCTGATCTCGGATTCCGGTTGACGTACAAATGGCTTCCATTATTAGCAGCACTTGGCGTATCGAAGGGGAAGCTAAAATCACCGACGAGATCGCGATCATCTGTTTCCGAGAGTCGAATCGGCTCACCGGTGGCCAATGTAGTAAGACCCGCGATGTCCCATCCGGCCGTAAACCGCTTTGCGAGATTGCCTTTTCCGAAGTAGTCATCGAAGGGGAGTCGCACAGTATAGCTTGCCGAAAAATTGTGTCGCAGATCGAAGATCGACAAGCCATAGCTCAAAGCCGGGTTGAAGCAATTGGTTGCGTCAAATACGTCCGAGCCATTATCCATAGCTTTCGAGTACGTATATGCAAGCAGGAAGTTGCCCCACTTCCCTGCGCTCTTCAGACTTGCCTGTAGAGAGTTATACGAGGAGTGGGCAGCCGATTTGTACCACGGGTTAGAGCCGATGGCATTTAATCCAAGCGCGCGCGTCGTATTGATTGCCTGCCCGCTCGCCTCGGTATAGTCGACTTGTTCGCCGAAGGGGCCGCAAGTTGCCGATCCGGGGGCGACGTTCGCAGAATTACTCAGCAAGAGACAAAGAGCCGGGTTTCCAGGGTTCGCTTCGACGCCGGTAAGAAGGTGCGTCCCCACTGTGCCCACATAGCTGAGACTCATCACTGTGGAATTGCCGAATTCTCGCTGAACCGAAAGCTCGAACTGCTGTGAATACGGCGTGACGTTATGTATGTAGTAGAACTCTGAGCCCGAGATCGGTTCCACTTGCGCCCAGGGAAAGTTGGTAAAGGGATGCGATGGGGACACATTTTTGGGAGGATACGCGAAGGGGAATTTTATTCCTTCGAAATTCCCGGTGGGCCGATCGATATAGGGTGAAGCGAGCAGGGGGGGAACAGGGCTGACCCAGTTCGAACCATAGGGGGCATCGCCGGATTCGTAGAAGGAAGTAGCATCCTCGATGCCTTGGTAGAAGATGCCATAACCAGTACGTATGCTTGTCTTTCCGGGGCCGCCGAGAAGCTTCCCTAGAAATCCGCCGTCAACGTTGGGTGCGTAAGCGATTCCGACTCTCGGAGCAAAGTTCTTGTAGTCGATAGGCGCCAGCGTCCTGGGGATCCCGGGATCGAGGGGCACAACCAGTCCAAGCGGAGCACCCGGGAAGGAGAGCGATTGTTCTCCTGGGACCAGTGCTTCCAGTTTATTGGTCGCGTCGTACCAGGGAGTGCTCACCTCCCAACGCAAGCCATAGTTTATGGTTAACGTTGGCCGAGCCCGCCAGCTATCCTGCGCATAGACTCCATAGTAGATGTCTCGTGTATCGAGGATCTGAAAGCTCTGTTGACTAAAAGATGCAGGGGCGCCGATGAGATAGTCGGCAAAATCAAAGCCTGTTTCCGAGCCGTTGAAGCTAAACGCTCCATTCGGGGTGGAGGGGTGACGCTGGATGATCTGGTCGTAGTGGAAATCGGCCCCTGCCTGGAAGCTGTGCGTTCCAATGACCTTGGTCCAATTGTCGATCACCTGTATGGTGTTGTTGACCTGGGTCGTAATACTGGTGGAGGAGCCAAAACTGTAGTTATTGAAGCCAAACTGTGGAACAGCGGTGTCGTCAGGAAACACATTCCCGAGGCCACCGGTGTTGTTCCAGGGTGAGTTAAAACCCAGAGAGCTGAGGGAAACTCCCTTGCCGCCTATGATTGTCCCCTCATTGGCGTCGTCTCGCATGTAAACGAAACGAATATCATTGACCGCGTTGCTCTTGAAGGTTGAGGTAAGACCCAGGTCCCCCATCAGCGTATCGCCAATATTCCCCTGGGAAAAACCAGGGATGTTCACACCGGTGTAGGGATTGACCCCGTTGAATTTATCCTGGAAGAAGTAGGCAAACGCCTGTCCGATGCGGGTGTTTACATCCCCACGGATTCCATATTTGTTATCGGTTAAGGTCGAGGGAAAAGCGGCTGTCTGGTAAAAACTCCCATTCGCTGAGTTGGGCGCGGGGATGTATTTTAAAGTATTGATCGCGACCGGCGACCACGCAGATTGCGGAATGATAGCGTTGGGAAATACGCACTGGGATGGGCTGACGCATCCCTGCGTGTAGTATGCCTCTCCGCTGGTTACGGGATAACCGAGTTCCTGGGAAAGAACACTGGCGAAGTACGCACCGTTGACTCCTGTGCCGTTGTTTGCCGGGTCGGCATTGATCAGCGCCTGCTCCTGGTCACTCAGACTTCCTGTGCGATCGGCTGCCGTGGGCACGGGGAAAGACTGCGTTTGCCCGATGGTCTGTCTCGTTCCCTGGTAGTCTCCAAAGAAGAAAATTTTGTTTTTCTTGATGGGGCCACCCACGGTTCCGCCGAACTGGTTTTGGATGTAAACGCCGCGAGTTGGGGAATAGTAGTTCCTTGCATCCAAGTCCGTGTTACGGAGAAAGTCGAAGACGTCGCCGTGAAAACCGTTCGTTCCGGACTTGGTGACCACATTGATTTGACCGCCGCTGTAGTTACCATATTCTGCATTGAAGTTATTGGTAATAATGCGAAATTCCGCGATGGAGTCGAGGTTGGGAATCAGCGCGGCGCCGTTGTGAACGCCTTCCTGAGAGTCTCCTCCATTGACCATGAATCCGTTTGCACCCGTTCGACCGCCGTTGACGGACTGCGTTCCGTCGGTAAGATCGCCAGAAACTCCCGTTTCCGACAAGCCGGCGCCCTTGGTGAGCCCGGTGCTCTGGTAGGGTGAGACGCCTGGCTGAAGGGCTAATAAGTCGATGAAAGAGCGTCCATTGAGCGGCATGGTTGCAATCTGCTCCCCGCCGATGACCTCTCCCATTTGCGTGTTCTCTGTTTCCACTTGCAGCGCGTTGCTTTGTACGGTTACGACGTTATTGACCGCGCCCAACTGCAAAGAGATATCGACGCGGATTGCGGAATTGGCATCGATTTTTACCCCTTGCTCCAAAAAGTCGCGGAAGCCGGTCTGACCGGCGCTGACGTCGTAGGTGGCAACATCCAAAGCGGGAACGCTGTAAAAGCCCTTAGAATCCGTGACGGTCGTGCGCTTTACGCTGGTCGACTGGTTGGTGACCGTCACGGTGACGCCGGGAATCACCGCGCCGCTTGGGTCGGTGATCACGCCCGAGATCGATCCAGTGATTGCGGCCCAGGTCGCAGCTGCCGTAAAGAGGAAACATACAATCGCGATGGTCATCAAAGCGCGCCGTCTCAGTCGATTCATTTGACCGATACCCCCCAAAATTATTCAGAATGTGGAGCGTGGCCCGGTATAAAGCAAAGACGGCCGCTGCAACCAACGCGCCCTGGGGGTAGAGCCCTTCATGGGGCACTACCGCGAAGCGTTGGCAGTGACAGACTGGGCCAATCGCGAGATTCAGCGATTTCGAAATCACCTGGAAAAGTGCGGTCAAACTAGTAATGCGGGGCGCCCAAAGACTCTCTTACTGCTACTAAGCGAGGTCGACTGTTGCCACTAAGAGAATTCGAAACCTTTCGCATCGCGAATTTGCCGATTGTCGAATCGTTTCGGTGAAATTTGTGAGATCTCTCGTCTTCTTGTCGTAAACCGGCCCGATGAATCTTTGCTGGGAGCAACTTCCAGGACCAGCCAGGGTGTGGCCCAAAACTAATAAAGAATAATATTCATGTCAAGAGAAAATTCTCATAAGGTAAACATGGCCATTCGGAAGGAACCAGCCGAATTCGAAACCACTTAGGGCGCTTGCGGTGGGCGTTAGCTTTTTTTTCTTGCTCCTTGTGAAAATTTGCTTTAGCTTCCCTTTAGTTCCGGGGTGATATCGCCTTTCCCGGAATTCTGATCACCCACGGAGGTAGCGAGGCGGAGATGGGCGGCGCGCATCGAAGTGTTTCATGTAAATCGTAGGAGCACTCCCATGGATAGGCAGGATCAATTCGATCGGCGTGGATTTCTTAAGACTGCCGGGGTGCTTACCCTTGGTCTTGGTGCAGCTGCTTTGCTGCATTCTGAAGAGGCCGAGGCGTCTGGCACGCTGAATCCCGGCGCCAAACCATGGCGGGGCTTGTTTCCGATTGCGCAGACGCCATTCACTCCGGACAATAAGCTCGACCTCGATTGTCTGGTTGCCGAGGTCGGATTCTGCAACCGCGGCGGCATACCGGGCCTTCTCTGGCCGCAGGGGTCCAGCGGATGGACGACCCTTTCCGAGCAGGAGCGGCTGGACGGAGCCGAGGCTATGCTGGCCGCCGGCAAGGGCGGTAAGACCGCGTTGATCATTGGTGTTCAGCCCCTGGATGGCGATGTCAATACTGCGATTCGCTATGCCAGGCACGCCGCCAAGCATGGCGCAGATGGACTCGTTTCCCTGCCTCCCGGCATCGACAATGGCCAGCCTGAAAAAAAGCTTACTCCTCAGGAGCACCTTGACTATTACAAGGCCGTAGGCGCGGCGACAGACCTTCCCCTCATGGTGCAAAGCCACGGGGATATGAGCGTCGACCTGATCGTAGCGCTGTATGAGCAGGTTCCCACATTGAAAGGACTGAAAGATGAGACCGGCAACACCCTGACCCGCCTCCCGGAATTCAAGAGGCGAACGGATAACAAGTTCGTGGTCATGGATGCAAACGGTGCGGTTCTAATGCTTGCCGGAATGCGACTAGGCTTTGATGGCTACGTGCCGAAAGCCGGGCTGGCCGATGTTTCCCAGGTGGTGTTCGATCTGTGGTATGCAGGCAAGCACAAGGAAGCGTTCGATATGTTCGGCAGGGTACAGGCGTTTCAAACGATTCCTGGCGCGATGCAGTACATTTTGACTGCACGCGGGGTCTTCAAAGAGACCACTACGATTCGGGATGCGCACCGCATTTTCGGCGCCAACGGCGTGACGCCGGACGAAGCTCAAAGAAAAGTCATCCGCGAAGAGCTGACACAATTTCTGGGTCCCTATCTACGGGCCTAGGTCTTCGTACCGATCCTTGAAACGCGCCACTCATGATCGCCAGTGCACGGCTATATTCGTTGCTTTACTTTTTTTGAGGGGATGCTGAAGCAGATGAGGCATAGCCGGCCGGCACGCATGTTAGCTGCTTCCGCTCTGTTCCTGCTCCCTGGAATGCCGTTGATGGGACAGGGGCAGGCGCGTGCTGTCGATCCAGGCGCGCAGCAGTTTCAGGCGAACTGTGCTGGATGCCACGGTGCAGACGGCAAGGGCGGGGACAAGGGTCCATCGATTGCGACCCTGCCAAGCGTTGTGGCGCTCTCTGAAATGGAACTGATCAAAATTGTGCGCGATGGCACCCCCGCGGGCATGCCATCGTTCGAGCGGCTTGGCGATGCAGAGATCACTGCGGTGGTGCGCTATCTGCGCACCCTGCAGGGCAAGACTGCCGTCTCAGATACCGAGGAGCTGACGGGCGATGCCGTTGCTGGACGGGTTCTCTACTTCGGCAAGGCACAATGTTCAAGCTGTCATATGGTGAACACGGCGGGCGTAGGCCAGGGCGGCTTTATCGCATCGGAGCTGACAGGCTATGGTGCGGACCATACAGCAAGAGCCATCAAGCAGGCCATCGCGCAACCGGACGCACCATTGGACCCGGCCTCGCGTGTGGTCGAGGTACAGACAAAGACCGGGCAGAGACTTGTCGGCGTGGTGCGCTCCGAGGACAACTTCGACCTGGCGTTGCAAACCGAGGACGGCCGTTACCACTTTCTGACGCGGAGCAGCCTGGCGGAGGTGAATTGCAAGCAATATTCGCTGATGCCGCGCGACTACGGCACTCGGCTGACGAACAAGGAGCTCGATGACCTGGTTAGCTTCCTGATCGTTACGAGTAAGAACGCCCCGGTGGAGGCCCCATTGCCGCGACGGAGGCGGCACGGCGATAGACCAGTCGCCAACAACCAGTGAGATCGACACGATGGAAGGCAGCCATGTTTGCAAGACGGGTCCGTAGAACCGCAGTTCCCTCCGCTCCCCCGGATTTCCTGTCGAGAGTTCCGGCTCCGGTCAGCTGCATGTGGTTCTCTTTCGGGAGAACCACATACCTGGTCGGCAGTAAGAGCGGTGAAGTAGGAAATCCGGGTTCGGTCGGGATGACAAAGGGGACGGCCGCACCTCCAACAGGGGGAGAATGACGAGAATGGCCAAATGGCGGTTGGGGCTGGTGGCGGCGAGCTGCCTGCTACTCGCGATGGAGAGACGGGTGGTGGAGGCCTCAGCGAAGCCCGGCGCTCCCGAGGCGAGTGGCAGTATTGGGCTTATTGACGTGCAGCAGAGCGACCTGGAGCAGACGGGCATCGAGAATAACTGGGTCTCCTACAACGGTGATTACACGGGACGGCGTTACAGCAGCATGACGCAAATCACGCCGGCGAACGTAGGCCACCTGGTGGCGAAGTGGGTCTTCCATACCCAAGAAGTTGGCCCGCTCGAAGTGACTCCCGTTGTCGTCGCTGGAGTGATGTTCATTACCAGCGCGAACAGCGCGTATGCGCTGGACGCGAAAACGGGCATGGAGCTGTGGCATCACGCGAGGGCCATCACTGAAGGGCTCATTGATGATGCTTCCAGCCATCACAATCGGGGTATCGCCATCCTGGGCACGCGGGTTTATATGGAGACCGACAACGCGCACTTGCTATGCCTGGATGCGCGCTCGGGCAACGTGATCTGGGATGTTCTGTATGCTACGGGCAACAAGAATTATGGAGCAACGAGTGCACCTCTGATCGTAAAGAACAGGGTGTTGGTGGGTACGTCGGGCGGCGACGACGGCGTGCGCGGTTTCCTGGCGGCATTCGATGCGCAGACGGGCCGTGAGGTGTGGCGTTTCTGGACGATCCCCGGGCCAGGCGAGAAGGGCAACGAGAGCTGGCCAGGCGACATGTATCTTCATGGCGGCGGAACGACCTGGATGCCGGGGACCTTCGATCCGAAATTGAATACTCTTTATTGGGGTACGGGTAATCCTACGCCGGACTACGACGGCAGCGTGCGGCCGGGCGATGACCTGTACACGAGTTCCCTGCTGGCGTTGGACCCAGATACGGGCACGCTGAAGTGGTATTTCCAATACAGCCCCCATAACCTGTACGACTATGACGGCCTGCAGACGCCGGTGCTGGTGAATGCAGACTTCAAAGGCGAGCCACGCAAGCTGATCGTGACGGCAAGCCGAAACGGCTTTCTGTATATCCTGGACCGGACGAATGGACAGTATCTCTACTCTAAAAAGTTTGTTACAGACGAGAACTGGGCCACGGGCATCGACGGTAACGGGCGGCCTATCTCTAACAACCTGATTCCGGATCAGAAGGGCGTTCTTGTTTGTCCCAGCGCCAGCGGAGGAACCAACTGGTACTCACCCAGCTACAACGAGGCGACCCACATGTTCTACTTCCGCTCGATGGAGTCCTGCAGCATCTTTACTTCGAAAACCGAGCCCTTCCAGGAAGGCCTTGAGTACTACTCGACCGGAACACGTACGCCGCCGGGCGAGATTACGAAGGGCTATATCAACGCCTTCGACCTGAATAAGCTCGATTTCGCGTGGCGCACTCCTCTGATCGGAACTACCTTTGCCTGGGCTGGCGTGATGTCGACCGCAACGGGCCTGGTTGCATTTGGAGACGATGCACACAATTTTGTAATCCTTAACGGGCGCACCGGCGTGCCTTTGTGGCACTTCAATATTGGACAAATACCCCGCGCATCCCCTATGAGTTATGCCGTGAGTGGAAAACAATACTTTGCTTTGGCAGCGGGGGATGATGTGTTTTCGTTCGGACTGCCATAGCGGGATGGATACGCGGGGGCGAGCTGGGGGCGGGATGACCAGCTTTTCATCGAGGCTCGTGGGGTACCCAGCGGTCTGCTGTTGGTTTGGGAGACCGCCTGACTTGAATCTGCCAGTCGATCCAGCGAAAGCGGTCGTTGGGCTGCGCCCATCGTTTTCGGCCCACGTATCCGGATTTCCTGCTCGGGGCGCCACCAACGACCGCGTGTGCGGCTTTCATTAAGGAAAGCCGCATGAAGTTCGCCAGCGCCAGCAAGATCCACAGGAAATCCGGAGTACGCTGATGCGAACGTGGGGCACCCGTCGATTGCCTCCAACCCTGTTTTTATTAGGACAGCACCAGGTTTGGTTCTGCTCCCCTATTGCTTGATTGCGATGCAGGAGATTTCGATGTTTCCGTTGCGTATGTGCCCTACCTCTACCGTCACTCGCGTCGGCTTAGGGTCCGGCATCAGTTTTTTGTAGACCTCGTTCATCTTATCGATGTCATTGATGTCGGACAGGTAGACGTTCACGCTGACGATGTCCGTCATCTTAAAGCCGGCCTCCTCAACCACCTTTTGGATGGCGCCCAGGGTGAGCGTTGTCTGTGCGGCAATGTCGAGGTCCGACAGTTTACCGGTGGCTGGAGTTCCCTTGAGGCCGGCGACAAAAAGCATGTTGCCGACAACCCGCCCCTGACTCAAAACCGCTCCCGGCTTAAAGCCGATCGTCTTGTTCTGGGCAAAAGCACTGCACGATGCTGCGATGACAAGAAGGCCGGTTAGCAGGATACTCCGCTTTATAGGGCGCAAAAAATCGCTCTTCATGGTTTAGTCTCCTTATCCTTCGCGGGTGAGAGAGGATGCGAGCTTTTGGATTATACGGTTGTGGCTCGTTGCCTCGTCCCGCTGGTTGTTGCGCTGTTGGAAGCGCGGACCGGGCCGCACGAGTCTCTCTTGATGAATTCGGTTGGAACCGTAAGGCGCTGGGGGGGCTGATCGGGTTTGGCAATACGATTGAGAACCGATTCGACGAGTTGCTTTCCTATCAGCTCAGGAAATTCGCGGACCGAACTCAAAGCTGGATATAGCCATGTGCCAATGGTATCGCCGCAGCCGGCTACGCTGATATCTTTGGGGATGTTCAACCCCTTGTCTCGGAGCGCCTTATAAACTCCATAGGCGGTCGTATCGTTGCCGGCAAGAATCGCCGTGACGGACTCATCCCGCGCCAGCAGCGACTTGGTGCCCAGATATCCCGTTTCCGTAGAATCTTCAGAGTCGATGCTGCTCTCGCGGGGTGCGAGACCGCTCTCATGCATCGCGCGCTGATACCCCTCGAAGCAACGCGCAAACCACGGCAGGCGGGTGTTGCCGACAAACCAGATATTGCGGTGACCTAAGCTGATCAGATATCGAGTCGCGTCATGGCCGCCCTGAATATCATCGCCAAGGACCACGTCGTTATTCTCCAGATCCTGTTGCCTGCCGATCACATTATTGCCGAAAACAGAAAAGGCCATGCCTTTCTGGTGTAGTAGCTCGGTGAGATTGGTCGAGTTCGTGCCGGCCAAAATGACCGCCCTGGTCACGTCGTGACGCTGCACCACCTTTGGCAAGTGGAGCTCTGCGGCGGGAGCGAGGAGTGAATAGTTGAAAGAGAGAAAGACCATCTCCCACCCGTGCGCGGAGGCACACTGCTCGGCGCCGATCAGAATTCTGGAGTGAAACATGTGCAGCATTGCGCGATTGCTGAGAAGAAAGGCCAAGCTTTTGGTCTTGTTTTGCTGAGAGGGATCGATTCCAAGCTTCTTCGCTTCCTCGAAGACCGCTCTTTGAATATGGGGAGCAACCCGGCTGTTTCCGCTTAGAACGCGAGAAGCGGTTGCGATGCTTACGTTTGCGGCGGATGCTATTTCCCGGAGGCCTACCTTGCGTTTTTTGGGGTTTATCTCATTCATTGAGTCAGGACCCTAATTTCGGATTGGTCATTACGGCGGCGGTGAGAAAACCGTGAGGCTAGTCCGCTCGAAACCTTAAAGCAAAATTTCACCATTGGCAAGAAAAGTCTAGCGGCGGTTCGGCATGAGGGTGCGAACTGCCTTAATTTCCCGTGGTATGGTTGTTTGGTTTCAGTATAAACATCTCAATTCTATGAGAATTTTCTCTTGACATGAATATTTTTCTTAATTAATTTTAGGCCACATCGGGGGGCCGGCCCGAAAATGAAGTCGCTCCCAGCGAAAACTCATCGAGACCGCTCTTAAACAATTCACAGGAAAAGACAACATCGCTCAGCGAACCTTGAGCGCCTTCAGAAAACTCGCGTGGAGTTCTAGCCTGAAGCCAAGCCCGGGGGATGGAAGTGGGTCTTGCCGTGGGAAAGGAACACCGTGCCGCTTGAGAGCGAAGTGCAAAATAGCCGTCGGTCATTCATGAAGCTGGTGGCCGCCGCTCCCCTTTTTGTCTCTCTGGGCGCGCGCAGCCTGGCCTCCACGGTGGCTGCCTCCGCCGCCGGATTGATCCCTACCTCGCCGCGAGATTGGAATAACAATATCTACACCCGCTTTGGCATACGTCCTATCATCAACTGCCGCGGGGTTTTCACCTACCTCACCGCGTCGGTCGAACTCCCCCAAGTGCGCAAGGCCGCCGAAGAGGCATCCCACTTCTTCATCGATCTTTTTGAGCTGCAGGCCGCGGTCGGCCGCCATCTAGCCAAGATGTCGGGCGCCGAATCCGGCATGATCACTTCCGGCTCGGCGGGCTCGATCGCCTGCGCCACCGCAGGGTGCATTGCCGGCAGCGACCCGAGAAATATCTACCAGTTGCCCGACACCACGGGCATGAAGGGAGAGGTCATTATTATGGGCGGGCGCAGCGTCTGGGACAGCTGCATCCGGCTCACCGGAGCCAAGCTGATCGTGGCCCCCACGGTGAACGATCTGCATTCCGCGATTACGGCGCAGACCGCTATGATCTACACCACCTGGCACGACAACGATCGCATTACGCAGATGCTCAAGATCAGCAAGCCAGCGGGTGTGCCGCTTATGGTCGACCAGGCCGCCGGCATCCCTCCATACTCGAACTTCACGCGTTACGCCAAGCTCGGTGTCGACCTTTTCTGCTTCAGCGGGGGCAAGGGGCTTATGGGCCCGCAGGTCTCCGGTCTGTTGCTTGGCCGCAAGGACCTTATTGATGCTGCCCTCTACAACAGCACGCCGTGGGAGGGTGCCATCTGCCGTCCGATGAAAGTCGGTAAGGAAGAAATGATGGCCTGTCTGGCCGCATTGGACTACTGGTCAAAGGCCGACATCGATGCCATCAATAAAGAGTGGCAACGGCGCATGGAGCGCCTGGCCAAGATGGTCGAGACGGTACCGGGGGTTCAGACGTCCATCAGGACCCCACCCCCCACGGAGTCAGACAGCTTCCCTACCCTTATCGTCTCGTGGGACGAACAGAAGTTTGGCCTCACGGTGGCTCAATGCAACGAGCAACTGAAGGCGGGCGAGCCTCGGATTGAGGTACAGACCAATGAAAATGCCAGCGGCGTTCTGGCCCGCATCAAGACCCCTGCCGAGCCCTTCGGCATTGGCCGGCCCACCAGCAATCAGCTGCGTATTCTCCCCATCACCATGCAGCCGGGTGAGGAGCTCATTGTAGGCAATCGCTTGCGCCAGGTTCTTGACAAGGCGCGCAAACAATCTGCGTGAGTGGCGCGGGCAAGCGGCCTTGGCCCAGGTTGGATCCTGAGGATGCGACTTCACTCGGACGAGAGAAGCATTCTGCCGACAGTGAACTTTGGGTGGCTGGCCCCGGGCTTCTGGCTTTGTATCAGGCACGACTTTAGTCGTGCCACCTCGGGCCAAATGACCCGGGGCTTTTAGCTCCTGCCGACTGCCCTGGCAGGGGCTAAAGCCCACCCTTGAGCGAGCCTTTACGGCACGACTAAAGTCGTGCCCTGATACGAAGCCAAGCAGACTTTGGGTCGCATGTTTTTCATCCTCTTGGGTGGGCCGAAGGCCCATGACCCTCTGTCGAAAAAACCATATCCAGGACGAGTCCGCTGAACCGCAGATCCCTCCGCTCCTCTACGCTTCGGCCGGGATGACAAAGGGGACGGCTGCGGTTCCTTTGAGAGCGGGTGCGGAGCGGACGCGGTTTTTCTTCCCTTGGTGGGGCGAGGCGCGAGGGTACTTCTCTTACCGGGCTGGTTTGTCGTGATTGCATGATGAAATCTCTTCTTCCGCCGATGATGTGTACGAAGGCCAGCGGCAAGCCTGAAGCAAACCAGGCATCGGCGACCTTGGACGGTGAGTGTTTTAGAGGGGGAAGATCACTTGCTAAGTGACAATGGCGAAGCTCCGCCCGAGTGGTTTGCAGCGTACACGATGTCCCGGCATGAAAAGCGGATTGCTTCGCATTGCGAACGCATCGGCATCGAACAATTCCTTCCCCTGTACACCTGGCAGCGATCGTGGAGGAACCGTACCAAGGTCGATCTGCAAATGCCGCTGTTTCCCAATTACATTTTTGTCCGATTGCTGCCGCAAGACCAGGGCCCGCTTATGAGGTTGCCGGGCTTGTTAAGCATCGTCGGTAATACCGCGGGGCCGGTGGTCATTCCCGATGGCGATATGGAATTGCTGCGGCGCATCATTGCCTGCAAGACGATTGAGCCCTACCCGTTGCTGACCAAGGGCGATAAGGTACGGGTGGTCGCGGGTCCGCTGACCGGGGTGATTGGGGTTGTCCTGAAAAAAGGGAATGGTCTTCGTTTCATCGTGACCCTGGATGTGATTGGCAAGAGCGTGTCGCTGCAGATCGACGGAAGTGCCCTCGAACGAATCGCCTCTCATGCCGGCCTGCCTGCGGAACATCGTAATGCCGTCGCCTGATGCGAAAACTTCACCTTCCGGGGAGACTCTTCCATGCCGTTGTTTTCTCTGCCTGACGGTAGGCCGGGACAAGTTCCACGCCGGCTTCTGGCATCCATCATGGACATTGCCGGATTTACCCTCTGCGGACTTCTGGCTTTCCAACTGCGTTTCGATGGTTCTGTGCCCGCTATCTACGCGCACGGAATGGGTGAGGCCATCCTCATATGGGCGGTGGCCAAGACGGCCGCGTTTTTCTTCGGCGCGGTCAACAGCGGCTACTGGCGCTATACCTCGCTCGACGAGGCGGTACGGATCGGGTTAGCGAACTCGGCCGGGTCGCTGGTGGGCGGCGTGTTGATTGTTCTTGCCGTACGGCCGGGAATTCCGCGCTCCATATACATCCTGGAATGGCTGACCTCATGCGCTTTCACGCTGGGCACTCGATGTGCGGTCCGGTTAGCCAAGACCGCGAGGAGGGAGAACGGGAAGAGCGATGGCGAGTGGACGAGAACGCTTATCTACGGTGCTGGGACGGCAGGGTTGGCGCTTGCCCGCGAGCTGCGGGAGAATCCTTCCCTGAAGAGCGAACTGGTGGGCTTGATCGACGACGATAGGCACAAAGTCGGTTTGACCTTTCACGGAACCAGAGTGCTGGGTACCGGCGAGGCACTGGGAGCCCTGGCGAAAAAGTACGAGATTGAGCAGGTGCTGATTGCCATCCCGTCGGCCACAGGCCCGCAATTGGTCCGCATGTTGCAATCTGCTATTGATGCGGAAGTTGATTACAAGATGGTCCCGGGATTAGCGGACATCATCCACGGCACCGAGCTGGGCAAACAAATCAGGGATGTAGCGGTGGAAGATCTGTTGGGAAGAAGGCCCGTGCTTTTGGACGAGGAGAGAATCCGCGAGCGCATTGCGGGCAAGACCGTCATGGTAACCGGCGCGGCGGGTTCGATCGGTTCTGAGATCTGCCGCCAGATTGCTCGATTCAACCCGGCTGCGCTGGTCGGATTTGATGAAGCCGAGACTCCGTTGTTTCAACTCGACAGAGAGTTGAACAACAAGTTCCCCCAGCTCACGTTCTTTCCCGAGCTGGGTAATATTACGCGCTCCGGCAATGTGCAGCAGGCGATGGAACGCTATAAGCCGTCGATTGTCTACCATGCTGCCGCGTACAAGCACGTACCCATGATGGAACGACATGTGTTTGCGGCGGTAGAGAACAACATCTTCGGAACCTGGAACGTAGCCAGTGCCGCAATCGATCATAAAGTGGAAGACTTTGTCATGATCTCTTCCGACAAAGCGGTTCGCCCTACGAGCATGATGGGCGCCACCAAACGCATCTCGGAGCTGGTGATCAACGCACTGCAGAAGCAAGGCAGCACGCGCTTTATGGCGGTACGGTTCGGCAATGTTCTGGGCAGCAATGGCAGTGTCGTTCCGATATTCAAAGAGCAGATTGCCGCGGGTGGGCCAGTGACGATTACTCACCCGGAGATGCGTCGCTACTTCATGACGATTCCGGAAGCTACGCAACTGGTCTTGCAGGCATTCTCGATAGGAAAAGGCGGAGAGGTCTTTGTTCTCGACATGGGTGAGCCGGTGAGAATCGTAGATCTCGCCCGTAACCTGGTTTTATTATCCGGGTTGCGCCCCGATCGGGATATCAAGTTCGAATTCACCGGCCTGCGTCCGGGTGAGAAGCTTTTCGAAGAACTCAATCTGCAGAGCGAACAATTCATGCCGACGGCGCATGCAAAGATTCTCAGTTATCTTTCTCCTTTCTCGGCCGATCTCAAGGTCATGCATGTTGCCCTGGAAGAACTTCGCCAGATCTCGGAGCGGAAAGATGTTGCCCGCCTGGTGTTGTATTTGAAGGAACTGATTCCGGACTATAATCCCGGCTCCCCACTGTTGAAGCTTGCCCTGTCGCCGCCAGCAACCCAGGGCATGGTGGTGAAGCCGAATCACCCGCAAGCGGTTGCTCCCGAGTGGCAGCAGCCGCTGGGAACGCCAGCCAACCTGCTGAACTAAAAATCATTCTCCCGGCAACCCCTTGATGAAGAGTTTCACCCGCCGTACGCGATGGCTCGCGCTTGTCCTGGCTGGGATGCTTGTACCTCTCGGCTGGGCGCAGGCAGCAGCGAACCATGCGCAGCCTGCGACCGTAAGCGATCAGAGTACGATCTCGATCGGACCGGGTGATTTGCTGGATATCACTGTTTTCGATGTACCCGAGCTGGTGTTGAAGGTTCGGGTGGATGTAAGCGGATGTGTAAGTCTCGCCCTCATCGGAGACGTGAAGCTTGCCGGGATGACGGTTGGCAACGCGCAACGTTTGATTGCCCGCGAGTTAGTCGCGCGCCAGCTGGTGAAGGATCCCCAAGTGTCTATTTTTATCGAGGAGTTTGCGACCCAGGGGATCACGGTCTATGGAGAGGTGAATGCACCGGGCATCTATCCGCTGATGGGCCCGCACCATCTATACGATGCGATTTCCGCCGCCGGCGGTCTTACGCTGAAGGCGGGCCGCACAGTCACTGTCTTGCACGCCGGGGAAACGCAGCCTCCGGAGGTGATTGCCCTGGCCAACGTCAACGCCAGTGAAAATCCCGCTGAGCGTGGCCCTGAGCATGGAAATGGTCATGGAAATGACCAGGGAAATGTGCCGGTGTATCCGGGCGACACCGTGGTCGTCGCGAAAGCGGGGATGGTCTATGTGCTGGGAGAGGTCAACAAGCCGGGGGCATTTCTCATGGAGGACAACACCTCGATCTCGGTTCTGAAAGCGACGGCATTGGCCGGGGGTACAACCAGGCTGGCATCGCTGAAGGGTTCGATGATTCTCAGGAAGTCTCTGGCGGGAACCGCGCAGACCCGCATTCCCCTGGACAAGATCTATCGTGGCAAGGCCGCAGACCTGCAGCTGCACGCCGAAGATATCGTGTTTATCCCGCTGAGCAACGTCAAGAACTACGGCGCCATGGGGCTGCAGGGAGCGATTCAGGCAGCCGTTTATTCCGTATACGCGGCCGAGCTGCACTAATCCGTCATGCTCGATAAGGAAGAAGGAACCCGGTGATGAGCTCAACTCGAGGCGGATCTCCGCGTCGTGATCTAGGGATGATTCGGGGGGCCGGTGGGGCCGGAGAAGCCGGGGGGACAAATGATCGCGCCGAATCGGACGAGATCAGCCTCTCCGATCTGGTCCGCGTGCTGCGCCGGCGCAAGCACATCATCCTCTTTTCCGTCGTGGTGGTGCTTCTGCTCGGCGTTTTGTATTGCGCGCTCAAGACGCGGCGATACGAGGCCATTGCGGAGCTGGCAATCAACCCGGAGGGTTCCGATGCTCTGGATATGGGGGACATCACGGCAAGCCTGGGAGGCGGCGGCCTGGGTTTCGATCAAAAGCTCGAGACCCAGGTGCACATCCTGAAAAGTGACAGCCTGGCATGGACGGTGATCAGCGCGCTGCGGCTCGATAAGCAGCCTACGTTTGGCGGCTCCCGCCAATATATTCTTTTTGGTCCGTATATTGTGCCCGACCCGCCGGGCCAGATTGAGCAGACGAGTGCAGAACGCAGGAACACCCTGCTGGCAAATTTTCGGGGAACGCTCACGGTGCAAACCATCGCGCGCACCCAGGCGGTAGAAATTACCTTTCGGAATGCCGATCCCAAGCTGGCACGGGAAGTCGTCAATCACCTGGTGTCGGCTTATACACAGCGTACCTTCATGACGCGCTACGACGACACGATGAAGGCGTCGGACTGGTTATCCGGGCAATTGGCGCAACTCAAGTCTGCGGTGGAGCAGGCGCAATCCAGGCTTTCCCATCTGCAGAAAGAGACCGGGATCTTCGGTACCGATCAGAACGACAACCTGGTGCTTTCCCGGTTGGACGATCTCAGCAAGGAATTGACCGACGCGGAGGCGGACCGCATCGTGAAGGAGGCAAAGTACCGGGTAGCCCAGTCGAACGACCCGGAGTTGCTCGGGACCATTGTTCCCGACAGCGTTCTTCCCGTCTTACGTGGACAGGAAGCTGATTTAAAGAACCAACTGGCTGAGGCCAACTCGGAGTTTGGTCCGCAGTACCCCAAAGTGATCCAGCTGGGGAGTCAGTTGGCCCAGGTGGAGAAGTCCTTGCAAACCGAGATCGCGAACATTGAGGAACGCTTCCGGACCGACTATGAGGTTTCAGCCGGCGCCGAGAAGCGGTTGCACGCAGCCTTTGACGGGCAGAAGCAGCAAGCCTACAGCATGAGCGAGGGGCTCGACCAGTACGGCATCCTCAAGCGTGAAGTAGAGGCCGGCAACGATCTGTACGAGGACTTATTGAAGAAACTGAAAGAGGCAGGAGTGGTTGCGAGTCTGAAGGCAGCCACCGTCGATGTGATCGACCCGGCGACGCTCCCCACCAAACCGGTGGAACCGGATACTCCGCTGGTGCTGGCGTTGAGCCTGCTGCTGGGGTTAGGCGCAGGAATCGCCTGTACCTTTGCCGCGGAAAACCTGGATAACCTGATCCGGAATCCGGAAGAAGTTGAGTTTCTCACCGGAGTTCCTCTGTTTGGCATGATCCCGCATATCAAGGGCATGCGTCCGCGTCTCGAGGGTGGACGATTGAGGAACCCAGGGCAGCAGGAAGAATCGGATGCCGGCGGATCGAGTCAGGGTTCTCTGGTGACGGTGCTGCGGCCCAACTCGCAGGCTGCGGAAGGCTTCCGCGCGCTGCGCACAGCGCTTTTGCTTTCCTCGGCCGGCACGCCGCCCAAGACGGTCCTGATCGCGAGCGCGGTACCCGGCGAGGGCAAGACGACGGTGAGCATGAATATCGCCGTCGCCCTTACCCAGCGAAGGGCGCGGGTATTGTTGGTCGATGCTGACCTGCGGCGTGGTGTGTTGGCGGAACGATTGGAGCTCCCGAAAAATCTGGGTCTGAGTGGCGCCCTGACCGGAGGGGGGAATTGGCACGACGCGATCGAGGTGGTGCCCAACGCTCCGAATCTCTTTGTGCTTCAGGCGGGGCCACGCCCACCGAATTCCGCCGAGCTTCTCGGATCTGCCCAGATGCACGGTCTGCTGGAAGAGTGGAAAGCCGAGTACGACCACGTGATCATCGATAGTGCTCCGTGCCTGGTGGTTACCGATGCTGTGCTTGTGGCGCAGCGGACGGATGTCGTTCTTCTCGTTTCCCGAGTGGGCGTTACGCCGCGCAGTGGCTTGCATCGGGCCAGTGAGTTGCTGCAGTTCGGGAGTGGTCACCTCACAGGGATCGCGGTCAATGATGTGCGGGTAGCCGAACAGTATTACGGATACGGATATGGGAAATACCACGGGTACTACTCAGAAAAGGCGCTGGGAGACAGTTAACCGGCATTGCCTAACATCCAGAACCAAGATCAGTCTGTGTCATAGCCGAACCCGGTAAAGCCAGGACGACTTAGTCTGCCAATACAGCGAAAGCGATCGTTGGGCTTCGCCCTTCTTCTTCGGCCCACGTATCCGGATTTCCTGCACGGGGCTCCACCAACACCAGCGTGTGCGGCTTTCATTAAGGAAAGCCGCAAGAAGTTCGCGAACGCCAGAAAACTCGACAGGAAATCCGGAGTACGCTGGTGCGAACATGGGGCACCCGTCGATTTCCTCCGGCGATTGTATGAGGACTAAGAGGAACGAAGGACCATGTCAAAAGACGTGACTGTTGTCGTGGGCCTGGGTGAGGTTGGCCACCCCCTGCGGGAGATTCTTCACCAAACCTACGATTGTGTCGGGGTGGATATCGAGCCCGTCCGTGTAACCCAGCCCTGCTCGTTTCTGCACATTTGTATTCCCTACCAGATTGCCGACTTCGTGGGCACAGCTTCGACATACATCGCAAGATATAAGCCCCTGTTTACCGTGATCCACAGCACTGTGGCCCCAGGCACAACGCGGGCCGTCGCGGCCAGCAGCCGCTCGCAGGTGGTCTACAGCCCGGTGCGCGGCAAGCACGCGCGCATGCAGAGCGATTTGTTGCGCTATCGCAAATTTGTCGGAGCAGATGATGCCGGAGCCGGCAATGCAGCGGTGGCTCACTTCGCCCGCGCAGGGTTCGCCACCGATCGGTTTCCCGATTCAATCTCAGGCGAGGTGACGAAACTTCTCGAAACGACATGGCTTGGCGTTCTGGTTGGGTGGGCGCAGGAGGCGGAGCGCATCGGGCGCGAGCACGGGACGTCGTACGAGGTGATCAATGCCTTCGTTCAGGAGATCGACTTTCTTCCCCATCACATCACCCCGGGGTTCATCGGCGGTCATTGCGTGATGCCCAATATCGAGATTCTGCGCAGCCGATATCGCTCGCAGTTGCTTGATGGGATCGTGGACTCGAATGCCCGCAAGCGAGAGGAAGCGCAAACCGCGGTACCGCTTGAGGTGAACTCGTGATCAAGGTAGGGCTCCTCGGCATAGGATATTGGGGTCCGAACCTGGCCCGGGTATTGAGTCAATACCCCGGATGCGATTTCAGCGCCGCTTGCGACCTGCGTGCGGAGAGTCTGGAACGGATGAGACAGCAACATCCTTCCGTGAATCGATACCTCGACTGCGACGAATTCCTGGCGAGCAACCTGGACGCGGTGGTTATCGCCACGCCTATCTCCACTCATTACGCGCTGGCAAGGCGGGCACTGCTGGCCGGCAAACACGTTTTCGTCGAGAAGCCGCTGGCCCATACCGCTCAGCTTGCCCACCAGCTGGTAGCCCTGGCGGCAGCCCAAAAACGCATTCTGTTCACCGGCCATACTTTCATTTACAGCCCACCCGTGGTCAGAGTAAAGCAACTCATCGGGAGCGGAGAGCTGGGCGATTTGCATTACATCAGCCTGTCTCGCGTCAACCTTGGCCTATATCAAAAGGATGTAGACGTAGTTTGGGACCTTGCCGTTCACGACATCTCGATTCTCCTCTACTGGCTGGGGGAGGCGCCTGTCCGTGGCGCTGCCTTTGGCCGCTCCTGTGTGCAGCGGGAGAAGCGCGACGTGGCGTTTTTGTGGCTGGAGTTTCCCAGCGGAGTGATTGCCTCGAACGAGGTCAGCTGGCTCTCGCCGCAGAAGATGCGGCGGACGTGCGTCGTGGGGACCAAACGCATGGTGGTCTACGATGACACGGATCCGTTGGAAAAGTTGAAGATCTATGACCGCGGGGTCGAGTTCCAGCAGCCGCAAACCTTCGGTGAGTTCCAGCTGTCGTACCGCATGGGGGATATGTATGCACCCTATTTAGGCAGCGCCGAGCCGCTTGTGACAGAGATCGGGCATTTTGTAACCTGCGTTGAGACAGGAAGCAAACCGCTCACCTGCGGTGAATTTGGAGCGCAGGTGGTCGAGGCGCTCGAATTGGTGGATCGTGGCAACCTGGCCACGCAGCACCTGGAACCGAACCAGATGGTCGCACGATAAAAACTTGCAGGTTGGAAGCAGTGGTATCCCACATCTCGCAAAAAACGAGCGAGATATGGGGCACCCCTTGTTTTGTCGCAGATCAAAAAAGGGGGAAGGAAGTTTTGTGGCTGAAATTACGACCAGGATTCCTTTTGTGGACCTCAAGGCACAGTACTCCAATCTCCGCGACGAGATGAATGCCGCCGTCCTGGAGGTGCTGGAGACGGCTTGTTTTATCGGCGGTCCCATCGTGGAAAGGTTCGAGCAGGAGTTTGCTGCCTATGTCGGGGCGAAGTATTGTGTGGGCGTCGCCAATGGTACCGATGCGATCTCTCTGGCAGCGAAAGCCGCTGGCCTGGGACGGGGGGACGAGGTACTTGTCCCGGCCAACAGTTTCTTCGCCAGTGCAGAAGCCATCAGCAACGCCGGCGCCACGCCGGTGTTTGTCGATGTCGATCCGGTCACCTTCCATATGGATCCCGGTCTGGCCGCGGAGGCGGTCACGGAACGAACACGAGCCATGGTGGCGGTCCATCTGTATGGCCGAGTCATGAATCTGAAGCCGTTTGAGAAGCTGGCCGCAAAGCACAACCTGATCATCATTGAAGATTGTGCGCAGGCGCACGGCGCCTCGATCGACGGCAATCCCATTGGTGCTTCCGGCCGCCTCACGTGCTTTAGCTTCTATCCTGCCAAAAACCTGGGCGCCTATGGAGACGGGGGAGCGGTGACCACCAGCGATCCCGAGTTGATGCAGCGTCTGCGTGTGTTGCGGGAGCACGGGAGTCCAGCCAGATACGTACACAGCACAGTGGGTTGGAACTCCAGGCTGGACTCGCTCCAGGCTGCGGTGCTCTTGGTAAAGCTGCCACACCTGCATGGCTGGAACAGGTCGCGCCGGGAGCATGCCACGAAGCTCTGCGCTGCGCTCGAAGGGTCCGCGATCCTGGCGCCGGCAATCCCGGAACGCAATCAGCATGTGTTTCATTTGCTCGTGGTTCGCTGTTCAGAACGCGATGAGTTAAAACGATTCCTGCACCAGGCAGGCATTGAGACGGGCATTCACTATCCCGTTCCGCTGCATTTAACGGAAGCCTACCAATCGTTGGGCGCCCCAGGGCGGGGCGCGAAGCCAATCGCGGAAACACTGGCCTCGGAGATTTTGTCGCTGCCAATGTACGCCGAGATGTCAGAACAACAAATTGTTTACGTCATTGACGCATTGCGGGCGTTTATCGAGCATCGACACCTCTCGTTTCCGGCGGAATTTGCGTGGCCGGAAACTTTGGCGAACTAAGCGACCGCATTGATGAAAGCGACAGTATCCGGATTCATCGCGCGCTGGCTGCCTCGAGGAGGACTCGCCCGAAGCGTCTCGATCCTGGCCGGGGGAACCGCTGCGGCCCAGGCACTCGCGATCGCCGCCTCGCCCATTCTGACACGGCTCTATAAGCCGAGTGACTTTGGTGAGCTGCAGATTTTTATCTCGCTGATGGGTCTGGCCCTGGTAGCCGCCTCGGGGCGCTATGAAGTTGCGCTGCTGCTGCCGGAAGACGAGCAGAGCGCTATCGATATTCTCGGGCTGGCAATTTTTTGTGTGTGCCTCACCGCCACGGTGACGACAGCACTGGTACTGGTTTGCCACTACCACTGGATGTTGCCTGCGAGCGTTTCGCCTTTGCAGGGGCATCTGTGGCTGCTTCCCCTGAGCGTGTTCGGCGGCGGCCTCTACCAGGCGCTCAGCTATTGGTCTATCCGGCACAATGGTTATCAGCAGATTGCCACCACCAAGTTAACCCAGGCCGGCGCACAGATCACGACCCAACTCGGTGCCGGCCTTCTGATCCACGGCTCGATCGGGCTGCTCATGGGCGACGCATTGGGCCGTATCCTGGGCAGTGGGCGGTTTCTGCGCCAGTTGTGGCGAGGATATGCCGGGCAGATTCGTGCCCTTCGCTGTTCGCGGATGATGCGGCTGGCGGTTCGCTATCGCGGTTACCCGCTGGTTTCGATGTGGGGGGCGCTCATCAACGCCTCCGGGCTGGCGTTGCCGTCGCTTTTTCTTGCCCAATATTATGGCCCACAACATACCGGTTGGTTCGCCCTGGTGAACCGGGTTCTGGGTGTTCCGGCGGCATTGATCGGGGTGAGTGTGGGGCAAATCTATACTGCCGAGGCGGCGAAGTTATCACGATCGAACCCCCAACGCCTTATGTCTATCTTCCTTGAAACCACGCGGCGAATGTTTTATCTGGGCCTTACCCCGTGTGTTCTGTTTACGATCTTCGCCCCCTGGATCTTTCGGGTTGCGTTTGGCAACGCATGGCGTGAGGCCGGCGAATATGCTCGCTACCTGACGTTCATGTGCCTGGCCGGTTTCATCAACTCTCCTGTCACCATGACCTTGAATATTCTTGAGCGGCAACGGGCGCAATTTGTTTGGGATGCCTCGCGGCTGGTGCTTACCGTCCTGTGCATGGCAGTGCCCTACCATTTCAACTACGGCGCGCGCTTCTCGATTCTTGCCTACGGCATGGCCATGACTTTGATGTACGCCATCCATTGGATGCAATCGTATTGGGCGATCAGGCATTGTGCGGCTGCGGCGGTCGTGCCATTAACCAAGCTGGCGCAGGCATAAGGCTCGGCTCGAGATGACGCGATGCATGTTTTAGTGAACCCGTATCTGAGCGGAAGGCCGAAAACCATCGTACTGCGCGCAGTCCTGCGCTTCAGCATGCCGCTGGCCATCCTGCTTTACTGCGCCAGCTTCAATTGGTCGTACGTCCGGTGGGTCTCTCCGACCTGGGGCTACATGGGCCTGACCTACCACACGCCCAACCCTGCCTTGTTAGTGTTTGGATACATCCTGGCGGCTGTGCTGTGCGCGTTTTCCCCGCTCACCATCCGGCGGACGAGCCAGGTAATCTACTGGATTCTCTACTTCAACATCTACATCCCCGGGCTGTTCGTTCCGCTCTTCGTGCAACTGGACAGTTCCCTGACCCTGCTCTTACTGCAGTTGAATATGACTGGCGGCATGCTGCTGATCGCGCTCTCCTACCGAGTCAAACGCCTGCGGTTTCGTCGCTATGCGGTGAGCCAGGGCCTGTTTTGGACCACATTCTGCTTGCTTTTCGCTCTATGCAACGGAATCCTGTTCGTGGCTTTCCGGCACAACCTGCACTTTGCGTCCCTGAATGAGATCTATGAGTCAAGATTCCAGGCAAGCGCGATCCTTCAGGGAAGTGTTGCCCTGACTTATGTGAGTTCTGCCCTCAGCAACGTAATGAACCCGTTGCTGATTGCGTATGGGCTCAGCGTTGACCGGCCGAAACTGGTGGTGCTCGGCTTTCTCGGCCAGGTGTTTGTTTATGCCACAGCGGCGATGAAGTCGGTCCTGCTCTCTCCGTTGTTAATCATCGCGTTTTACTATTCATTGAAACAGGATCGAGGTGGATGGGCTCCTAAGATGGGCCTGCTGTGTGCCGGAACATTTGTGGTGCTGACCGCACTGGTGATCGGCGCAAGGCCCGGGTTTCTCTTCAACCTGGCCAGCTCGACACTGATGCGCAGTTTCGCCTTACCGGGGCTCTCGATCGCCCAGTATCAGTACTTCTTTGAGCACTTTCCGCATACCCATTTAGGCCATGTCCATGGCGTCAATCTGCTTTTCCGCAATCCATATCAGATGCCTTTAGGACTGGAGATCGGCAATTTTTACACCGATGTCGGCAGCGGACATATCCAGGACGCAAACGCAAACTTCTTTGCCTTCGATGGAATTGCCGGGTTCGGGTTGCCGGGCATTCCGATGATGGGCCTGGTGTGTGCAGCCATGTTCTGGGTTCTTGATTGCTGTACCCGAAGATATTCGATCGCGATCTCCGCTTCCGCCCTCACCATGTGTACGGTTTCTCTGGCGAACGTCTCGCTGTTCAGCGCATTTCTGGGCGGTGGATTCATGCTATGGATGTTGGTCTTCCTGTTTATGCCGCAACCTTTGTTTCGTGAGGCCTCGGTCGACGAGCGGCCTGGCCAGCTCTAGTTGTCGGAGTCGTCCTCGGAGCCGCTCTGAGAGTTAGATTCGAGGGCTTTACCCACTTTGATCAGAAGATTGTTCTGGATCCGCGAATTGACGGAGTCGGAATGCGACAAGACACCGACCGGTGCAGTATTAATCGTGTTGTTCATGATGGTCGTGCCCACGGCGGCGACGCGCAGGTGGACACCCCATTGGGGGGATCCGTCAATCTCGTTGCCTTCGATCACATCGTATTTGCCTGTAGCAACGCAGATGCCCCCTTTCCCATCGCTCTGAATCACGTTTTGCTTAACCACCACGTTGTCCGCACCGTTCAAGGCAATCCCGGCCGCCGGGAGCGTGGTGTCATCCATCCGTAGGGTGGTGTGGGTGAGCGAATTGCCGCTGATCGTTCCGCTGCCTACGGAGGCCAGGTAAATCCCGCTGCCCGCTGTATTGGTTATCTGATTATTCATGATGGTTTCACCCTGCAGTTTGGGGGCAAGACTCGGGGGGAAGCCGTGCATATTCTCCAGGTAGAAGAGCACTCCGTATCCATTGTTATTGCACGGACTAACGCAGTTGTTCCCGCCATCGATGACATTGTTTTGAATCACCGAGTTGTAGGTATCGAACATAGCGATGTTAATATTCGCGGTGTTGCCGGACATAGTGTTGTGACTAATGTAGATCGATTGCGAATCCATCTGGTAGTCGTTCCAGATGACAAAGGCCGGCTTTCCCGCTCCGGTACCCACACCGGTGAAGGTGCTGTTGGTGATCCAGACGAGGTTGTCACTACCGAGAAGAATGGCGGATGTCGACAAAGTTCCCGTGCCCTGAATGTTTTTGATCTGAAGTGTATCCAGTCGCACATTCGTGGAGCCAGTCACCGAGATAGCATGCACAAGGCCGGCGCCCGACCCCTGAATGGTGAACGACTTCAGTTCCACCGCTGCGTCTTTTGCGATGACAATGGCGGGGTCAAGGGGATGAGCCGGAGCAAACAGAAGCGTCGTGTTGGTACCGCCGGCAATCGAGATCGGCTTGGCACTCGGTGGTATGGTCAGCGTTGCTGTCAGAAGATAGGTGGTATTTCCTAACTGGAGTCGCGCACCCTCACTGGCCGCAACCGTGATCGCGGCGATAAATGCCTGGGTGTCGTTTGTCTTGCCATCTCCCCGCGCGCCAAACGCTGCGATGGAGAGGGTCTGGGTGATGGGCAAAGGCGCCGGCGACGGCGCTTGCGCTATCAGCGCGGTGCCCGAAACCCCTAACAAAGCGATCGATAGAAAAACATAACGCATGTGTATGCTCCGAATCCTTGCTGAACGGGCAAGGGCCATTTGTCCTTTGTCCAAGGTAGGGGCGCTTCGACGGAAGAGCCATACCACGTTGATTGGGTTACTGATGGTGCGGTTGGACAGGACGGTCCGTGCCGAAACGAACCGTTCGATTACCTTGCGGGGTCAGTTGTCGCGGGATCGTTCC
This sequence comes from Acidobacteriaceae bacterium, assembly GCA_049522955.1. GTDB lineage: Bacteria > Acidobacteriota > Terriglobia > Terriglobales > Acidobacteriaceae > PALSA-350. The sequence continues at coordinate 37,168 of JBEKNJ010000040.1, read as the reverse complement.
AATGAGGCTGTTTCAGAATTCAGCGGTCTACCCTGCATACGCTTCCCGTCACTGCTACGGGCGCCGAGGTGTGCCAACGTTCAAAGCGCAGCGTGCCACTTTCCTTGACCATCGCTACGGAGCATTACACTTCTTAGCGCCGGTGCTCCATGGCGACGCCACTGCCTTTCTTACCAACGGGGATGACGAGGTGCTGCAGCGCACGTGGGCACGCGAAATGGGCATGCCCGCCAAAGTGAGCCTGCATGAAATTCTCCTCGCCCAGGTTGAGTCCCATCGCACCGAGGTCTTCTACAATCTTGATCCGGTACGCTACGGTAACGGCACTATCCGCAAGCTGCCCGGGTGTGTGCGCAAGGCCATCGCGTGGCGTGCCGCTCCCTCGCCCGGGGCAGATTTCAGCAAATATGACTTGTTGGTATGTAACTTCCCCAGTCTGCTGAAGAGTTACCAGGAGCAGGGGTGTAAGGCGGAGTACTTTGCGCCCGCCCATGACCCAGTGATGGACGAATATGCGGAGAACGACGACCGTTCGATTGATGTGCTGTTTGTTGGGGGATATTCGCGCCATCACATGCGGCGCGCGGCCGTACTGGAAGCAGTGGCCGGGCTCAGAGACCGGTACCGGATCGAGTTCTGTCTGGGCCGTTCCCGGCTGACGCGGATGGCCGAATCGCCGGCAGGCTACTTTGCTTTCCTGCACCAGCACCGAAGGCCCAGGGGCGTTCGCGCGGTTTCGCGGGAACCGGTTTACGGCCGCGATCTGTATGCGCTCATTTCCAGGGCGAAGATCGTTTTGAACGGTGCCATCGATATGTCGGGCGAGGACAGGGGAAATATGCGCTGTTTTGAAGCGATGGGATGTTCTGCGCTGCTTTTGAGCGACGCCGGCCTTTATCCCTCTGGCATGCGAGATGGGGAGACGCTGCTTGCCTACTCGTCTGCCTCCCAGGCGTGTGCGTTGGTGGAGGGGGTGCTGAACGATTGGGGCCGCTATGCGGAGATGGCACAACGGGCGCATCGAATGGTGCGTTCCCGCTACAGCAAGGAGCAGCAATGGCAGGAGTTCAATCGCCTGGTAAGCAGCCTCTGAGAAAACCCATGCTGTTTGAGTGGAAGCAAACGTTAGATGCCATGTTCTATCCGTCCTACCTCCTGCGCGGGCGCAGGCCCTGGACGGTGGGATATTACACGGCCAAGCGCCGGCGAATTGAAGCAGCCATTGATGCCGGGTTGCTCGGGCCCGGTGTCCGACTTCCCCAGGGCTACGGCATCCGGTTAGACGAGCGGGTGATTGAGTATCCATGGGTCTATGCGCGTTTGCCCAGAGATCCGGGCCGAATGCTGGACGCGGGGGCAACGCTCAACTACGGCTTCCTGATCAAGCGGCCTCCCGTGAGTGCAGCGAAACTGTCGATTTGCACCCTGGCTCCGGAAAAGCAGTGTCACTGGCGAAGGGGAATCTCCTATGTATTTGAGGATCTCCGGTCCTGTGCCTTTCGCTCGGAGATCTTCGACACCATTGTGAGCATATCGACGATTGAACACATCGGGTTAGATAACACCGCCCTCTACACCACCGACCAAACCAAGCGGGAGTGTGACGCAACCGGCTTTCGCGCCGCGGTCCGGGAATTCCGGCGAGTCATTCGTCCGGGGGGAGTCTGCTTCATCACTGTGCCCTACGGAAAGGCATGCATGCGCGGTTGGTTTCAAGTCTTCGATGCGGCGATGATACGGACAGTGCTGGACGATTTTCGGCCGGCCCAGCAAGAGGTTGACTATTTCGGGTATTCGCCCGATGGGTGGCAGAGGGCAGATGCTGTCGATCTGGCGGAAGCAACCTTCTTCGACATCCATCAGGAAAAGCATTTCAGTCACGACTATGCAGCCGCCGCGCGCGGTTTGGTTTGCATGCGGTTAGTGGCATGAATCTCGACTACATGGCGAGGCGCCTGTTGGGCCGGCCGACATGCGTTGTGGCCGGCGGCGCCAAGCTTTACCGATCGGCGAGAATTCGCAATGCATCGGGCAGGGATCATCACATCCGGGTGGGCAGCCGCTCCATGATCCTGGGCGAGCTACTGACCTTTGCTCACGGCGGACAGATACAGATCGGGGAATGGTGTTATGTCGGCGAGGGTACAAGGATATGGTCAGCCAAGCGCATCACCATCGGAGACAGAGTACTGATTGCGCACAATGTGAACATTTTCGATAATCTTACCCATCCGGTCGACGCAGGGGCACGGCATCAGCAATTCCACAGGATCGTAACCTCAGGCCATCCCAAAGAAATAGATCTCGGCGAACGCGCAATCGACATCAGCTCAGATGCGTGGATAGGCGCCAACGCAATCATTCTGCGCGGGGTCACGGTCGGAATGGGTGGAATTGTCGGCGCCGGAGCGGTGGTGACCAAGAATGTTCCAGCCTACACCATCGTCGCCGGGAATCCCGCCCATCCCATTCGCGAACTTACACCTTCCGAACGAGGGCAAGCGTGAACGGGGAATCCTCTGCATGGGAGTACGCGGTTCAGTGGCTGCGCGCGCAGCCTGAGCAGCAAGATCTTGTCTTGAACGCATACTACGACGACCCTCTGATCGACGCAGCAAGACGCTATTGGGGAAGCGGCGAGTGGAAAGAAATCAGAAAGCTGCTCGGGTTAACCAGGGGACAAGCGCTCGATATTGGGGCGGGCCGAGGGGTCGCGAGCTATGCGCTGGCGCGGGAAGGATTTATCGTAACCGCGCTCGAACCCGACGGCAGCGGTCTGGTGGGCGCAGGGGCTATTCGTTCCCTGGCGCGAGAGAGTGGGTTGCCCATCACGGTCGTTCAGGAATTCTCCGAACACTTGCCCTTCGCTGACTGCCAATTCGACATTGCCTTCGCGCGCGCCGTTCTTCATCACACGAGCAACTTAGATTTGGCTTGCCGGGAGTTCTTCCGCGTCCTCAAGCCTGAGGGCCGTCTGATTGCGGTACGCGAACATGTGATTTCGCGGAAGAAAGACCTTCCCGTCTTCCTTTCCCGCCACCCCCTGCACGGTTTGTACGGCGGCGAGAACGCCTTTCTCCTTGCGGAGTATACGAAGGCAATGTCAGAGGCAGGCTTTGCCATCAACTGTGTGCTATCCCCGCTGAGCAGTGTGATCAACTATGCCCCGCATACCGAGGAGACGCTGAAGAACGCGATTGCTGATCGTTTGGGCCTGGCGATGCGGGGGGTCTTGCGCAGTGCGCTCAGCCTGCCATGGTTGTGGTCTGCAGCCCGTAAGACACTTTCCTGGGTTGACCGCCGTCCGGGCAGGCTCTACTCGTTTGTGTGTACTCGGCCATAACCATGGCGCTGATCTGGATCACAGGGGCCCGGGGCTTTATCGGCCGTCATCTTGCTTCCTGGCTTTCCCGCCGGGGCCACACCGTGGTGGGTACCGGCCATGGTCCCTGGCCAGCCGTAGAGGCGCGGGCGTGGGGTGTCGAATGCTGGCTCAATGGAGGAATTCACGGGAGCAATCTGCAACAACTGCTGCGCGAGGGGGGACCTCCCGATTACATCTTTCACCTGGCCGGGGGTTCTTCGGTGGGTGCGTCGGTGGCCAATCCTTATGAAGACTTTACGCGCACGGTCGCGACCACGGCGGAGTTGCTGGAGTGGATGCGGATGGGGGCGCGCAACGCAAGACTGGTCTCGGTATCGAGTGCGGCGGTCTATGGGGCGGGTCATACCGGACCCATCCGGGAAGAACAGGCACTTCTGCCATCTTCGCCTTATGGATTTCACAAACTGATGATGGAGAAGTTATGCCTGTCGTACGCGGCAAATTACGGCCTATCGCTGGTGGTGGTGCGGCTGTTTTCGGTGTTCGGCAGTTGGTTGAAGAAGCAGCTGTTGTGGGATATGTGCTCCAGCCTGGCTTCGGGCGCACAGCCATTGATGCTGGGCGGCACCGGCGAGGAATTGCGTGATTGGACCGACATCCGCGATGTGGTGCGCGCCCTGGAGATCGCCATGGGGCTGGCATCGGATCCGGACGCGATGATGATTTTCAATGTGGGCACGGGACAGGGGACGAGCGTAAGCAGAATCGCCGCGATGGTGTTGGAGTCGTGGCCTGCGCCGGCCAGGGTGGTATTCGATGGCAAGGCTCGGCCCGGCAACCCTTGCAGCCTGGTAGCGGATGGCTGGTTGCTCGAGACAAAGGGTTTTCGATGGAGCGTTCCGGTGAAGAGTGGGGTGCGCGATTATGTGCGATGGTACTTGCAATCGGCAAGGAGGGATCTTTGACCCGGGTGGCGTTCACGCTGATTAGTGCCGCCAACTGGATGGGCACGGGCGGCTACAACTACCTGGTAAATCTGGCACAAGTACTGTCCGCGCATGCGCAGGATCGGGTGCAGATGGTGTTGTTTGTGGGCACAGATACGGTGGCGGGGAATATTGAGCCTTTCGCGGCTCTATCGAACGTGCAGGTAGTTCGCATTCCTGCCTTCGACGATGCGCGAAGGAATCAGCGACTGTGCCAGGCGCTTTTGACCGGCTGTGACCAGGCGGCAGCCCACGCATTTCGGGAATACAGCATCGATGTGCTCTTCGAGTGTGCACAATTTTATGGCTGGCGGTTTCCGTTTCCCTGCGTGGCGTGGATCACCGACTTTCAACACCGGCATCTCCGTGAATTGTTCAGCTTCGGCGCGTATTGGAAACGCGATCTCGGCTTTCGTGCGCAAATATTCAGCCACCGTCACGTTATGCTCAGCAGTGAAGACAGCCGATCGGATTGTGAAACCTACTTTCCTCGATCGGTGGGCAGAACCTCAGTGGTTCGCTCGGCGATGTTACCGCCTGACTTCTCAGATGCTGAGGGGTACGGCGCTCGCGCCATTGCGCGCAGCTATCAACTGCCTGAGTCCTACTTCTATCTGCCCAATCAGTTCTGGAAGCACAAGAATCATCGCACCGTGATCGAGGCACTCGGCATATTACGGCAAAAGGGATACAACACGGTGGTGGCGGCTTCGGGCAAAGCGGAGGACTATCGCCATCCTGAACACTTTGCGGGTCTCGAAGCCATGGTTTCTTCCCAGGGGCTAACTCGCAATTTTCGCTTTCTCGGAATCGTGCCGCGGCCGCATGTGTTTGCCTTGATGCGTGCTGCGACGGCGCTGATCAATCCCTCGTTGTCCGAAGGATGGAGCACTCCTGTTGAGGAGGGCAAATCGCTGGGAGTGCCGCTGCTGCTTTCCGATCTACGGGTTCATAGAGAACAGGCTGGGACTTGCGCAGACTTTTTTGACCCGGAAGCGGCCGGGCAGCTGGCGTTGTTGATGGCTCGGCACGAGGATTTCCCTGCCCCATCACGCCGCGATCGAGAGAAAGAGGCGATCGCGGCCTCTCAGGATCGGGTGAAGCAATTTGCAATTGATTTTTCTTTAACCGTGGAGCGTGCTGCGGATTTATTCCCGCGCGAACGATCGCATGGTCACGGAGAGTCTTCGAGAGGCCTGGATGATCGAGCTTAGAACGCGATGTCTTGCCAGCTTATTGGCCGTGCTTGCAGCGGCCCCACAGGCGAGCCCGCAAACAGAGCCTGGGCCACCCAGTCACGCACTGGCGCGGAAGACCGGCAAGGCGGGAAACAGCGCAGTTTCAGCGGCATCGCCAGGACTCTGCTTCCAACCTGGAGTCGGTTGGCGAAGGAATGTCACCGGGCAACCCAGTGAATCTGCCGCGCGAGAGAGGCATACTTCGCTGGGACGCGAGATGAGTGGTTCGGCCAGCGGAGCGAATCCACAATCGGTAAATGCAAGGCCATCCAATACGAAGCGAGGTCAGTCGACGGAGTGTCCCGGAACATTGACAGAGGAGACGACCGGCGTCGAAAGGCTCACCATCCTCCATCCCCGCTCAACCAGCAGATCCGCCGGCGAAACGAAACCCGGCAGTATCACTTCAGTCACTTCACTCCGGGCCGACACGCTGTTCCAGACGAGTGAAGGTGCCGGTCTGAAGTCGTTGAAGAGGACACCCGGCGCCGCGCCATCGGCCGCTAAAAATTTGTTAAAAGCCGGGCCGGTCGAACCCCCAGAGGACGGGAACGACCGCAGATTTCACGCTTATATAAGTTCCATCAAGCTGCGCAGATCGATACGAAGCGCGCCTGACTTTCGAACGCGCAGCAAACTGCGACAGCTAGAGAACAATTCAGCCACACAGTTGCCCAAGGCAACGGTGGACGCGAAGACTGGTCAGGGGGCCAAGGGGTCACTGCACGGTGAGGGTGCGCGACGAACGTCTTCGCAGAAACCGGATGCCTACGGACAATTCCTTCAGGGGCTCAATCACCGGTAGCGAGTGTCCGTGCAAATGGACCGATGGGAAAGAAACAGCAGGTCGCTCCCGCCGGTCCAGAAACATTTCCAAGAGGGGTCCGCGGAACCGCAGATCCCTCGGCTTCGCTCGGGATGACAAAGGGAATGGGCGATGCTTCCATGAATAACGGTTGCTGGACAGAAACCGCTATTCATCCCTTTGCGTGGGTCGCTGGCCCATGATTCCTCCGGTGGGAGTAAGACCATGAACGTCGTGATCGTGAGCGCCGTATTCCCGCCTGAACCTGTGGTGACTGCGCAGACCAGCTTCCAAATTGCCGACGAATTATTTCGCCATGGTCACCAGGTGACCGTTCTGGCTCCGTTTCCCAACCGCCCCGACGGCAGGCTTTTCAAGGGCTACCGGCGGTCGCTCTATCGCCGGGAGAGCATGGGTTTCCCGGTGATCCGCTGCTTTTCCTTTCTGTCCAGGAAGTCAACCATGGGCAGCCGGTTGCTGGAGAATATTGGGTTTGCCATCACCTGTTCCGTGCGCCTTCTGGTTTTGCCGCGGGCGGATGTCCTGTACATGAACTCGTGGGTGATTGTCTGTTCCGGCATGGTTTCCGCGGCAGCATGGTTTCGCGGCATCCCGGTCGCGATGAGCGTTCAAGACCTTTACCCGGAATCGCTCTCCCAGCAGAAGAGGATCAGTCCGCATTCGCTGCTGTTTCGGGTCCTGCGTGCGCTTGATCGCAGGATCGCGCACTCCGCCAAGGCGCTCATCGTGATCTCGGACCACTTTCGTGAAACCTATCGAGTGGATCGTGGCGTCCCTGCCGAGCGCATCTACGTGCTGCAGAATTGGGGGGAGACGAGCGCAGTCAACGTGGATGCCCGCGGCGCCTACGGCCTGCGCCGGAAGTACGGAATACTCGATCAAACGACGTTGGCGGTCTATGCCGGCAACATCGGGGCGGCAGCCGGAGTGGAAACCGTGATCAAAGCGTTTGAGTACCTATGGAATGAGGAGAATATCTGTATGCTCATCGCGGGAGTGGGCTCGTCTTTGCGAGCGTGCCAGCAGCTGGTCGAAGAGAAGGGACTGCAGGATCGCATTTTCTTTCACACCCCCTGGGCGAAGAAGGACACAGGAATCGTCTTGGGCGCCGCGGATGTTCTATTGCTGCCGACGCAGGGCGAGCAGTCGATGGCTTCGGTTCCGTCCAAGCTCATCTCGTACATGTTGTCTGGCCGTCCAGTACTTGCCATGGTGCTCGGTAACTCAGAGACGGCCAAACTGATCATCCACGCGAAAGCGGGCTGGGTGATTCCACCCGAAGATCCGGCGGGAACGGCTGCGGCCTTGAAAGTCATTGCCGCCAGTGCTCCGGAGGAGGTTCGTGCCGCCGGAGCCCGCGGACTGGATTATGCACTGTACAACCTGACCCGCGAAGCTAATCTTCCCCGGATGATCCAGCTGCTGCTCGAGACGGCAGAACCCAGAACCGTTCGGCCGGTAGAGCCATCGTAGCGGCCAGGGCACAGATGGTGGTTAAGCGTTTCTTCGATCTCACGGTGGCCGTCGCGGGCCTGATCGTGTGGGCGCCGATGCTGGGGCTGATTTCTGTGGCCATCAAGCTCAGCTCCGGTGGACCCGTGTTATTCAAGCAGGAGCGGATCGGCCGCCAGGGCCGCATGTTTCAGATCATCAAGTTCCGATCGATGGTGCGCCATGCGCCCGACCTGCGACACCCCGACGGCAGTACTTATAGTGCGGACAGGGATCTGCGCGTGACCCGCCTGGGTAGGTTTCTTCGGCGAACGAGCCTGGATGAATTGCCGCAGTTGTGGAACGTGGTCCGGGGCGAGATGAGTCTGGTCGGGCCGCGTCCGGAGCTTGCCGAAGGCATTCTCACGTACCGACCCAACGACTTCAAGCGACTCCAGGTCCGCCCCGGTATGACCGGTTGGGCGGTGGTGCATGGACGCAATGAGGTGCCGATCAGCGTGCGCCGGGATTTGGATGCCTGGTATGCCGACCACGCGGGATTCGTGCTGGACTTGAAGATTCTCTGCAAGACAATCGCAACGGTCGTGGAGCGCAAAGGAATCAATCGCCGCAGAGGGCAGCCGGAGACGCAGCGATGTTCAACGGAAAACTAGGGGCCCTTCTGCCCTTCGATGAAGCGGCGTTGCCGCTGGTAAGAGCGTGGATGAACGATGAAGAGGTGCGGTGGGGTACTGGGACCGAAGGCCCCGTCTCCGATTGGGAACACCGCCGATGGTACGCATCTGTCATGGAGGACCCTGCGCAGCGCATCTTCCTGATCGCTCTGGGTAAAGGGAACGAGGCGAGAGCGGTGGGGGCGCTCGGGCTCCGCGGCATCCATTGGCGATCGCGTCACGCGGAGTATTGGATTTACCTGGGAGATCGTTTGGCGCGGGGCAAGGGTCTTGCGGACGAGGCCTCGCGGTTGTTGCTGCGGTTTGCCTTTGGCACCCTGGGGTTGCACAGGGTCTCGCTTCAAGTCAATGTCACGAACCAGTCCGCGATTCGCCTTTACCGGCGGCTTGGCTTTGTGGAGGAAGGGATGCTGCGCGGGGTGGTCTTCGCGAACGGCCGCTTTGTCGACCGTCTCCTGTTTTCCATGCTGGCGCACGAATTTCCCGAACTCCCCGAGTAGGCAATCGTTCGCGCTCCGTACCTGTAACGGTTATCTACAGGGAACGAATGGTTCGAAGGGAGCCTTTTTGATTCCCAGCTTATTAGTGGTGGGTGCCGGTCCCCTGCAGATACCGGCGATGCACGAGGCGCGGGCACTGGGGATTCGCACGGTCGCAGTGGATGGTAATCCTTCTGCTGTCGGCCTCGCATGGTGTGACGCGCCGTATGTCGCGGATATTCTCGATGCGGAGGCGGTCTGTGCCATAGCAAAGAGAGAGGGGATCGACGGCGTGATGACCTTATGCACGGATGCGGCCGTATCCACGGTTGCGGAAGTGGGTGACCGCATGAGTCTCACGGTGTTGTCGCGTCGCTCAGCAGCGCGCGCGACCGATAAGCGTCTAATGCGCGAAGCCTTTGCGGAGTCGGGGGCCCCGTCTCCGCGCACCCGGCTGATTCATTCATGGGCGGAGGCGCGGGCTGCAGCTGAGTCTTTCGGATACCCTGTGGTGCTCAAGATCGGACGGGGTTCGGGGAGCCGCGGAATTTACCGCATCGAGGACAGCGAAGAGATTCCGGTGGCCTATGCGCGCTGTCGTGCATGGCAGAACGAAGGACCGTTGCTGTTAGAAGAGTGGGTGGATGGTGGAGAAGTAAGCGTGGAAGGCTACTGCACGGATCGGGAGCGGTCCATTGTCGCGATTACCGATAAGTTCCTGTTTGCCGGGGGTTCGCTGGTCGAGGCTGGCCATTGCCAGCCATCCATGCACGCTGGGTTGCGCGAACAGCAAATCCAGAGTTGTGTCCAGGCAGGGCTGAGCGCATTAGAGCTATCCTGGTGCGCCTTTCATGCGGAGGTCAAGGTCTCGACCGAGGGCGCAAAGTTGATTGAGATCGGCGCCCGCCTCGGAGGAGATCGCATCTCCACGCATTTGACTCCTCTGTCGACGGGAGTCAATTTGGTGAGAGTGGCGATCCTGCTGGCGTTGGGGCAGCGCCCGCAATCACCGCGCATCTGGGACCGCGCTGCGTGTGTCCGCTACTTTGATGTGCAGCGTGCGGGTACGCTGAGCGGGGTCGATGGTCTGGGTAGACTCCATGCGATTCCGGGCGTGGAAATCGTCTATCCGGCCTCCGAGCGGGATGGGATCTTGGGCGGGGGCTTTGTTATCGGAGAAATTCGTTCCAGCCTGGATCGTTATGGCCATATTCTTTATTCCGCCGCGACCCGACATGAGGCCATCGCCCGTTGTGAACTAGCCGCGAGCCGGTTCTGTTTCCAATTTGAGGACGGCGATTGCCGTAATGGCTTGGGCAGACCGTGGTGAACGAGGCAAGCCGCGCTGCCTGCGGCGCACTCCCATGTTCCGAGTGAACAGAATCCATCGATGAAAATCAAGCAGCAGACAGTTCCCTTTCACGCCGCGAGTGTCGGAGAGGACGAGGCCAAGGCAGCCGCCGACGTGATCCGTTCCGGTTGGCTTACCATGGGGGCGAAGACGATCGAGTTCGAGCGGAACTTCGCATCCTACGTTTGTGCCAGACACGCAATTGGTGTAAGTTCGTGCACCGCGGCAATGCACCTCGCGCTGGAAGCGGCCGGACTGCAGCAAGGCGATGAAGTGCTTGTACCAACCACCACATTCACCGCGACTGCAGAGGTAGTTGTGTACTTCAAGGCCATTCCGGTGTTGGTGGATGTGGATCCGATTACGCTCTGTATCGATCCCGAAGAAGCGCGGAAGAAGGTTACCAGCAGGACTCGCGCCATTCTCCCGGTCCATTTTGCCGGACAGCCCTGCGATATGGACAGGATAGAGCAGCTTGCCGCCAGCCACCGTCTACACGTGATTGAAGATGCAGCACATTCACTCCCCGCCTCCTTTCGCGGCACGCCGGTAGGGGCGATCAGCAAACTGACTGCATTCAGTTTTTACGCGACCAAGACGCTCACCACCGGTGAAGGCGGTATGGTCACCACCGACGATGATGAACTCGCTGCCCGGATGAAGATCATGAGGCTACACGGCATCGGCAAGGACGCGTGGCGGCGTTACAGCAGTGAAGGGTCCTGGTATTACGAGGTGATGGAGGCGGGATTCAAGTACAACCTTACTGATATCCAGTCTGCGATTGGTATTGTCCAATTGAATAAGTGCACAGAAATGTGCGGCCTTCGTGCACGCATAGCAAAGCAATATACTGAGGCTTTTTCTCAGTGCGAGGAGGTGGAACCTCCCACGGTTCTGGGCGATCGCGAATCCGCCTGGCATCTTTATGTTCTGCGTCTAAATTTGGAACGGTTAACAATCGGGCGATCGGAAGTTGTGGAACAGTTGAAGCAAAGGGGCGTGGGGACCAGTGTTCACTTCATTCCACTGCATATGCATCCGTATTATCGGAATGCTTACCATTATTGCCAGGAAAGCTTTCCAATTGCTTTGCGGGAGTATTACCGGTCATTTTCCTTGCCGATTTACCCCGGCATGTCATTGGATCAAGTTGCGTTTGTGATCGAACAAGTTCTCGAAGTGGTGGAGAACGGGAGGCGCTAGAGTCTGCGTGAGAACCGAGGAGAAACCGCAGATCTCTCCACTGCGCTACCCCGGATTTCCTGTGGAGCTTGGTGGCGTTGGTACACTTCATGCGCCTTTCCCTTACAGAAAGGCGCACACGCGGCCTTGTCCAGTGCTGCGTGGCAGGAAATCCGGGTACGCTCCGGTCGAGATGACAAATTTGTTTAGAGAATTGGACTATTTCTCCAGACGACCCTGCCGTGAGTGACTCAACAAATTTGTCATCTCGACCGGAGCGCAGCGCAATGGAGAGATCTGCGGTTGCGAGCGCTAGTGAAAGCGATAGACAAAGCCTGCACTGGCGTTGAGCGCGGTCAGGGTTCGGCTGGTTAGATAGATTTGCGAGTAAGAGAGTTCGCCGGCGCGGAGGCGGAGGTGATGCGTGAGGCGGAGGTCAACTCCACCCACAATCGACCATTGGAGTCCGACTTTCTCAATAATGAAGGGCGGTTTCCCGGGCAGGTTGCGAGACCATGCGTTGCCGGCTCCTACGAGGCCGCTCCCATAGGGAGAAAGGCGGTGGAAATGCATGGCGGCTCGCGGTCCCACCAGTGCCGACTCCTCGTGTTGGTCGCTACCCCACTTCAGCAGGGAACCGCGCACCTCGATGCCGAGGATGTGATGTGTCTGGAGGAAGCCTCCCGCGGAGAATCCGTAGACAGCGCGGTCATAGAGGTAGCGGAAATTGGGTTTGGCGCCCGTGGCAGTCGCAAATATTTCAATATCTGGTGCCGGGCGGGCCGCTGGACCGACCTGGGCCGACGCGATGTGCGGCGCGCCTAAGAGAACCAGGACGGTGGTGAATTGCAGGAGAAACTGTTTTTTGAAGAAAGAGGTCCTGTTCATCGTTCCCTTAGCGGCCCGGTGCCGCGGTTGCGGGTACGCGAAAGGTCCCAGCCCTTTTCATGTTCACTGCCTGTAGAAGCGACAGAAAACGGGGGCTGGCACCTGCTCAACTAGCCACCGCAATAGTTAAGAAGACATACGTTTTTGTTATCGGCAGTTGCGCGAATGGCTTTATGAAGACGGGGGGACGCCGGTCACTTACACGGCTCTGATTAAAAATCGAGCGTTATCCATGTTGGCGCGTGGTCGCTGGCATTTACCTGGCCACGCGCCCATCGGTCGACGCCACCGTCCACGAGCCGGTCAGCCATATTTGGCGAGAGCAGAAAGTGATCGAGTCGCATGCCTTTGTCTCTCGGCCACCGTTCAAACTTGTAATCCCAGAATGTCCAGAGGGGCCCATCCGGATGTAGCTTGCGCATCGCATCGGTCCAGCCCTGAGCCAGCAGACGAGCAAAGGCACGCCGGCTTTCGGGTTGAATGAGCGCGTTGTTATCCAACGATCGAGTCGGGTAGATGTCCTGTGCTGCCGGCACGACATTGTAGTCACCGGCCAATACCACGGGTGCGCCGCTCGCCATGAGTTCACCGGCATGGGAAATGAGGCGCTCAAACCAGGCCAATTTGTAGTCGAATTTCGGCCCTGGCTGCGGATTGCCATTGGGGAGGTAGATGGAAGTGATCAGGACACCCTGAACAGCCGCTTCAATATAACGGGCCTGATGATCTTGAGGATTTCCCGGCAAGCTTGTACGGGTCAACACGGGTGAGTGGTTTCGCGCAAGAATGGCCACGCCGTTCCAGGACTGCTCCCCTTGCCAGACTGCCTCATATCCGAGAGTGCGAAGGGCCTTCGCGGGAAAGGCTCCCTGCTCCGCCTTGAGTTCCTGGAGGCTCACTACGTCCGGTTCCGCTTTGGCGAGCCAAGCCAAGAGATTATCCAGCCGCTTATTGATGTTGTTGATGTTGAACGTCGCGACTTTCAGCAAGTCCGTCTCTGTCCTTTTACTTCGTTGTTCGGGCTGGCTTATTTTACGGTGAAAAGAAATGGACGAGGTCCCGGGAAACGGAGAAATGGGAACCTGGGGTTCGCTGGTAGCATGAAGACCGGATCCTAGAACTCCGGAGACTGGCTTGAAATCGGACCGAACGGCGCCGCCGATCTGGATGATGGGGCTATCGAATTCCTCGTTTGGACTGTACGGCGGCCTGGCGTTTTTCGCGATCCCTCAGCTGCTGGCCGCGCAGCATGTTTCCGAGGCGAAGATTGCGGGCATTACGGCGGCGGCGCTGTCTCCCAATTTTTGGGCGGTCGTGTTTGGACCGATGCTCGATGTGCGGTTCAGCCGTCGCTGGTACGCGACTCTGTTTGCTGCGCTGGCGTCTCTGCTGGCAATCATCGCCGTCCTGAACCTTCATCATCTGGTCATTCTCGAGATCGCCCTGGTGATAGGTTCTGCCGCGGCAATCCTTTCGACGACGGCGCTGGGCGGATGGCTCTCCACCGTCGTGCGTAAAGAACACGAGAACAAGCTGAGCGCGTGGTTTAACTTCGCATACATCGCCGCCATGGGCCTGAACATGGTGGTGGGGGGCGAGTTGGTGCGCAACCTGCCGCTCTGGCTGGCGGCGAGTCTTCTGGGAGCGATTATCTTTCTCCCCACAACCATCTTTCTCTTTATGCCTGCTCCCGGGCCAGACCGGCGATTGGCGGGCGAAAGCTTTGCCCAGTTCAGCCGTGAGATCCTGTTGCTTTTGCGCCGGCGTGAAGTGCTGATCACGCTGCTGCTTTTCCTGACCCCCTGCGGTTCCTTCGCGCTGACCAACATGCTGGGAGGACTGGGCAACGATTTCCGCGCCTCACCCCGGATGGTGAGCCTGGCTGGAGGATTGGGAGCAATCGTTCCCGGCATGGTGGGGAGCCTGCTTTTTCCTTTGCTTGCGAAACGGATGCCGCTACGTCTTCTCTACCTGGCGAACGGGACCCTGGGTGGCCTGTTCACCTTGAGCCTGCTGGTGCTTCCCCACGCTCCGTGGACGTTTGCGGCTGCTCTTCTGGGCGAGTTTCTGTTCCAGGCGATCTCGTATACGGGAACGGTCGCGCTTTCGTTTGAAGCCATCGGGGAGAATAATCCACTGGCCGCGACCACGTTTACCTTCCTTATTGCGGCCACCAACGTTCCGGTGGCGTACATGCTGTACCTCGACGGGCGCGCCTATTCCCTGGGCGGGGTGCGCAGTAGTTTCGCGGCCGATGCGCTGGTCAGCATTGTGGTGTGCGTGTTGATTGGCTGGCTCCTGTCCCGGCTTCCGGGCGGAGCCTTTCGCGCGGGGATGCCGGCTGTCGATACGGCGGAGACGCTGCCGCACAACGAGTGACCAGGATCGATCGGCGCGGCTTTGCCGGGTGACGGGCCGGCTGGCCAGGGTTGCGCGGCTTGGTGGGAAGCCGATGGGGAGGCGGGAGGTGTGGCCACGGTCGAGCGAGAGAAGGGCTGGCGAATTCCCCGGAGGAATCACACCGGCTCAGTTCCGCGAAAACGGCGAACGATTATCGATTGCAATGATGGCTCGATGCGCAACAAAGTAACGGGTGTGTCTACGGGGGCGGCATGTAACTGCCGCGCGTAACTCTAAGCCGGTGCTCATGGAACTTCCGGAAGCCCTGGTTGTAATCTGTCCGCACTCGCCACTTATCGGTACTATCGGCAAAGTGAGAAACAACTTCAGTGTGCAACGAAAGATATTCGATAGACCACGATGAGTCATTCTCAGCCCGATAGCGAACCCTACGAGATTAGTGCCCGCTTCCATCGCGCTTTGCAGGCGAAAGCGCTGCGTCTTGAAGCGGATGCCCGGGAGGACGAACGTGCCGCTGCCTCCCTATACCACCCCGGCCATCTCCAACGCCAGAAACTTCTCATTCAGGCGCAGCGCCGAGACGCCGGGCGCTTCCGTAATTTTCTCGCCCGTACCCGCATCCGCAGCAAATAGATTTCCGCGCTCCCGCGCCCAACGCGCGCGTGGGACACTCTGCTCTCCGTCGGGCAGCCCGCAGCGGCTTGTTTTCCCGCCAATCGTCCGGCGCCGATCGGTCCTCCGCGCCCGTGGCTGCGGCTGCATCTTCGACACCCGGGCGTCCCTGCTCAATCTCCTGGTGAATGTTTGAGGCTGCTCGCCGATAAACCCGACAGCGCCGGGAATACACGCCAAAAACTCTGGATGAAGGTTTTCGCCTGGTTGACGGGCGACCGAACGGCGATGGAAATGACGCCGCTTGTGCTTTGCGGAGAATGAGCTTGAAGAAAAATCACATGGCAAGCAGGAACCCGAGCCAGACTGTAACAGATACGGTCATCCACGTTACCGGCGACGGTGACTGGCTGCCGCCCCATCCATTTCACGCTCTCGCTCTCTCGGCCGCAGGCGCGGAGGGTAATCTGACCGTCAGTCTTCAGGGGGTCGACCATCTCGACGCGAGCGCACTGCAGATACTGCTGGCGCTGGCGGTGGAGAGGAAGAAGCGGGGCAAGGGTTTGCATCTGGCCGATATTTCCGTGGCCTTATCCCGGTGGTTCGAGTACGCCGGGGGACGGGAGAATCTTTCTCCGGAACGTGAGGCGTGAATGGCGATGCCTGAAACTCTCCACGGAAGCTTGAGCCGGGCTATGGAGGAGGTTCCGTCTAAACCCGGCCCTGCGCCGGAAAACCGTTCCGGCCTGGAGGCGGCGGTCGCCCGCTACCTGCCGCAAATGGGCAGGATGAGTGAGCAACTAAGGCAGACCTCCAAGCAGATTGAGGAATCGGTGGTCGGGGTCTGCGATAGCTTTCAGGGAATCGCAGCGCGGGCGCGGGCAACGGTGGCGCGGGCGACAGGTTTTCTCGGCAATGAGGGGCAATCGGCTTCCGGCAAACAGTCCTTTGAGGGCCTGATCGAGGCATGCAGCGGTACCCTGGTCAAGATCATGAACACGACTGTCGAGGCGGGCGAGATCTCTCGCCGCGCCATTGAGCGCATCGAGGACATGGATACGGCTTCGCAACAGATCAGCGACGCTCTAAGCCAGTTGGACCAGATTACCAACAGCAACCGCATGCTGGCCTTCAATGCGCGCATCGAAGCGGCGCATGCGGGCAGCGCGGGGACGGGATTTGCCGTGGTCGCGGTGGAATTGGCCGCTGCTACGGTGAAGTCGCGGGCGGTCACGGCCCAGGTAGGGGAACTTGCGCTCAATTTGCGCGCGCTCGCCGAATCGACGCTCCAGGACCTGCGGCGCATGAACGAGCAGGACAGCGAACGGGTAGAGCAATGCCGGCAGGAAGTGGATGCATCGCTGCGCGATCTGCAGGCTGCGCATAGCGAAATGGCAGAAATGCTGAACGGGATGACGTCGGAGGGGGCACTGTTGGCGACCGATATCGGCGCCGCGGTGCGCGGCCTGCAATTTCAGGATCGGATCAGCCAGCGCATCGGCCACGTGATTGAGGATCTGGACACACTCTCGGCGCGTCTGGAACCGTACGTTGGGAATATGGCCGCCGGCGCAGCGGCAGCCGCTGACGGTTTCAGTACTTACACCATGCAGGAAGAGCGCATGGTCGCCGGACTCGACGAAGCGGAATCTTCGGCTGGAGATGTGGAGTTATTTTGATCGCGCGGTGGGAGTAAGGGCCGCGGTCTTGAGGAGTGGAAGGTTGAAAAAAGTCCTGATTGTCGACGATTCGGTTTCTATGCGGCAGATGGTCGGTTTCACCCTGCGCGAAGGCGGCTTCGACGTGATCGAAGCCGAGCACGGTCAGGACGCGCTCGACAAACTGAAAGGCGCCACCGTGGATCTGGTGATCACCGATCTGAATATGCCGGTCATGGACGGCATTACCCTGATTCAGAATCTGCGCGCGCAGCCGGCCATGAAAACAAAGCCGATCCTGATGCTGACCACCGAAGGGCTGGCAGGAAAGAAGGAGCAGGGCAAGGCAGCCGGGGCCACGGGCTGGATCGTCAAGCCTTTCGATCCGGAAAAACTGCTGCAGACCGTAGCCAAGGTGTTGCCGTGAGGCGCTTTCGCAAAAGGGTGGGGCCAGGCGGTTGGAGTCCTGGCATACGTTCCGCCCGAGCGCGCAATCCGGCGGTTACCCTCAAGACAACTCAGTATTTGTAACTATGACATGAAAATCGACCTCAGCCAATTTCGCCAGACCTTCATGCAGGAGAGCGCAGAACATGTGGAATCCATGGAAGCAGGTTTGCTCGCTCTCCGCTCGGCTCCGGACGATGTTGAAACCCTGAACGCGATCTTTCGCTCGGCACATTCCATTAAAGGGGGTGCGGGTTCGTTTGGACTGACGCATCTGGTCCGTTTCACCCACGTCTTAGAGAGTCTGCTGGACCGCTTGCGGTCGCTCGAGATACCGGCTACGGCCGAGGTCATCAGCCTGCTTTTGCAATCAGTGGATGTTCTGCACGCCATGCTTAGCTCCGAGGAGGGAGAGATGCCGGATCGAGCGGCGCAGCTGGCGGAACAAATTGAGAGCTTGAGCGCGACCCATGCGCCGGCAAAAGAGCCCATCGGGCAGAAGGTGAGCGAAAGCGGGCAAGCGGGCCCTGGGGAAGCGCCTTTGGATGACGGCCAACTCCCGGGGCGGGAACTGAATTTCTATCGGGTTGAATTCCGGCCCCACCGGGAAATGTTCTCGAGCGGAACCAATCCCATTATGCTGCTGCGCAATCTGGCCGCTCTGGGAGCGGTGAGCGTTTGCCAGCTGCACGCCGAAGAGCTGCCGCCGTTGGCCGAGCTTGATCCCGACCAATGTCATCTCAGCTGGACCATAGAACTAGCCAGCTCATGCGCGGAAGCGGAATTGCGCGAAGTCTTCGAATTCGTCGAGCATCTGGCAGAGATTACGATCCGCAGCGTCGACCAGCCGGCGCAGCCCGAGAAGGGCCTGGCTTTGCATCGGCCCGCTGTGCAGGGGACTATCCTCGAGGCCGTTTCCCCTGCGGTCCCGGACATAGCGGAGTCTGTCGAGCGGAGAAAGCTGGAAGCGCGGCGGAAAGCCGAAGAGCGAAGAGCGGTGAAAAAGCCGGCCGCTGCGGCAGAGTCCAGTTCTATCCGGGTGGCTACGGAGAAAGTCGACCGGCTGATCGACCTGGTGGGTGAGCTGGTCATTGCCCAGGTGATGACGGCGCAAATGGTGGAAGACTTCGAGCCGGCATGTCTGCCCAAACTGCGCGATGCAGTGGCCGCCATGGAGCGTAGCACGCGCGAGCTGCACGAGCGCGTCATGTCGGTGCGCATGATGGCGGTAGGCACCCTGTTTCAGAGGTATGTGCGCGTGGTCTACGACATCGCGCAGTCTACCGGGAAACAGATCCGCCTGGAGACGGACGGCGAAGAAACCGAGATAGACAAGAGCATGCTGGAACTGCTGGGCGACCCGCTGACTCACCTGATCCGCAACGCCGCCGACCATGGTATTGAATCCGCCGCAGTTCGGCTGGCGGCTAATAAGCCGGCCGAGGGTTTGATCCACATGCGCGCGTTTCATCGTGCGGGAAGAATCGTTATCGAGATTTCCGATGATGGCGCAGGCATTGACATCATCCGTGTACGCGCCAAAGCGGTGGAGCGAGGGTTGATCAAGGAGGAGGCCGATCTCAGTGACGATCAGATCAGAATGCTGATCTTTGCCCCGGGATTTTCCACCCGCGAAGAAGTCAGCGATCTCTCCGGACGCGGCGTGGGCATGGATGTAGTCAAGCGCAATGTGCAGCAACTGAGCGGCACGGTGGCGCTCACCAGCACACTGGGGAGCGGGTCCACGGTCTCGATCGAACTCCCGCTGACGCTCGCGATCCTGGAAGGTCTGATGATCCGGGTGGGCGACCGCACGCTGGTGCTTCCCCTGCTGGCGGTGGTTGAAGCCGTGCCGTGCATGGGTAAGATCGTGCGGGTTGCCGAACAGGCTGAGGTCATTGTCATCCGCGGGGAGTCGATCCCGGTGCTGCGTTTATGCCGGTTCCTCGAAGCCAGGCCGGGCGCTCCCCATGGAGCGGAACTCGCGGCCGATCGTTATACGGACCGGGGTGTGGAACCGGACGCGGCCTCGAGCCGGGGTGCGGAAACGGCCGAGGAGCAACGCCTGGTGGTGGTGGTCGAGGCCGGCCGCAAGAAGATCGGCCTGATGGTGGACGAACTCCTTGGTCAGCAACAGGTGGTGGTTAAGAGCCTGGAGAAAAATCTGCATAAAGTCGAAGGGTTGATGGGGGCGACGATTCTGGGAGATGGGCGCGTCGCGCCCATCCTCGACGTGACCGCGCTCTCCGAATTGAACTTGTTTGCGGTCGGCCACTCTTCGGGAAAAAGGCGGCCTGGCGGAGCTTCCGCTGTGTCTGTTCAGACGGCCTTATCGGCACCAGTGGCCAAAGGAACGTCCGCACGTGAACTGGTTTAAGAACCTGGATGCGGCTCCCCGGCTGATGCTCAGCTTCGGTGTCCTGATCGTGCTGATCGGGATCATCAGTTCGCTCGCGATCTTCAACCTCAGCCGGACAAACCAGCGGATGGAGGTGCTCTACAAGCAAGACATGACGGGCCTCGGCGTAGCCGACGACCTAGTGATTGCCCGGCTCATGCTCGGAGAACAAGGCCGCTTCACCGTTCTCAACATCGACGATGAAGCGAGAGCCGGAGCGCATGAGAAGCTCATCCTGGCAGAGCTCTCTGGCATTCACGCCAGCCTCGACCAAGCTGACAAGCTGTTTTACCTCAAAGAGGGAAAAGATTTAATTGCCAACATACACGGAGCGTTGCCCGCATATGAGAAGTCCTATCTGACCTTGATTGAGCGGGTGAACGCCCACGATGGCGCCGGGGCGGAGGCCGCCACGATTCAGGCGAATATGGCGGGACGCCCAATGTTTCAATCCGTCGATGGTCTCCGTTTGCTGAAGCAGTCGCTGGGGGAGAAAAAATACCAGGCCAATGAGGAGCAGTACCAAATTGCGCGCTCCATGCTGCTCTCGGCGGCGGCGATTGCGCTGCTGATTGGGGTAGTCCTCAGTATCTTCATCGCCCGCGGCTTCTCGGCCCCGCTGGGAGAGGCAGTGGCAGCCCTCGAGCGGGTAGCCAGTGGCGATTTGACTACTTCGGTCTCGGTGCGCAGTCGCGACGAGGTAGGGCGGATGGCAGTAGCTTTGAACGCGGCGCTCAAAAACGTGCGATCCACGTTGCAGGCGGTCTCCGCCAGCGCTGCGCAATCCGGCTCCTCTTCACAAAATCTTGCGGGGGCGGCGCAGGCGATTGCCAGTGGCGCGCAGCAGCAAGCGGCCAGCCTGGAGGAGACGTCGGCCAGCCTGGAAGAAATTACCGCCGCGGTTCGGCAAAGCGCCGACAACGCCAGACAAGCCAGCCAGCTGGCGATCGGCTCACGAGAATCCGCGGAGCAAGGTCAGGAAGTGGTTTTGAGCGCGATCGCCGCTATGTCCGAAATTAATACTGCTTCGGCCAAAATCTCCGACATCATTTCGACCATCAACGAGATCGCCTTTCAAACCAACCTGCTGGCCGTCAATGCGGCGGTTGAGGCGGCGCGCGCAGGCGAGGAGGGTCGCGGCTTCGCTGTAGTGGCAACTGAGGTGCGGAGCCTGGCACAGCGGAGCGCCGAAGCGGCCAAGGAAATCAAGGGTTTGATTCAGGACTCTTTGCAGAAAGTGGCGAAGGGTTCCGAGCTGGTTAATCGTTCCGGAACGACGCTACAAGGAATCGTCGCCTCGGTAAAGCGGGTAACCGACATTGTCGGCGAGATCGCGGCTGCATCGGCAGAGCAGAGCACCGGCGTCGACCAGGTCAACACCGCGATCACGCAGATGGACCAGGTGACGCAATCGAACTCCGCGCGGACTGAACAGCTTTCCGCGACCGCACAGTCGCTTGCCGGGGAATCGTCGCGGCTGCTGGAGCTGGTCAGCACCTTCACCCTGGGAGACAGCCGCCAAGCCGCGCGCGCCGAGCGCAGTCATCAGCCACCGCGCCCGGGCAATCGCCCGGTGGGTGATATGCCCCGGCCTCTGTCCCTTGCGGCGTATCCCGCCAGCAACGGAGGAAAGCGGCGCGCCGAACCGGCAGTCCTGGTTGGCGCCCCATCCGCCAGGTCCGAGGACGCGAGCTTCGAGGAATTTTGAACCGTTGGCGTTTCACAGCATTTCGGGCCCCGGGCCGTGGCGGCGTTAGCCCGGACGGCGAAAGGAAAGACGTATGCAAGCGATAGTGAAGCATCAAGCTGCGGCCTCCAGCCAGTTCCTCACCTTTCTCCTGGATGAGCAGGAGTATGGTCTTGAGCTCTTCAAAATTCAGGAGATTCGCGGATATGCGCCAGTCACGCCCATCCCCAATGTTCCACCCCATGTCAGAGGGGTGATGAACCTGCGCGGAACGGTCCTGCCGGTGATCGATCTGCGTATGAAGTTTCGCCTGCCGCCCATCGAGTACAACAAGTTCACGGTGATTGTGATTGCCATGGTCGGAGAAAAAATGGTTGGGCTGCTGGTCGATGCCGTCTCCGATGTGTTGCAGGTTGCGCAGGAGGCCATACGGTCCGCTCCGGATTTCGGCTCTGCCGTGGATACACGGTTCATCGACGGCGTCTTTCAGACGCGCGAACATCTTGCGGTGGCGCTCAACCTGGAAAAACTGCTGAGCGATATTGAGCTTACCGTGCCCCAGGCCGATTAACAACGGGATCCCGTCCCACTATCGAGCCGCGCGGCCCTGAAGGCAAGCAGGCCCGGAAGCCGGACCCCGGGGCAAGATGCCCCTGAGCGAGGCGAACGCGACGCGAGTACTTCCGGAGTGGAGAAAAAGCATTGACCGCGCATACGCTCGACGCCTCACTGGTAACGATGGATACGCGGGAGTTCAAGATATTCCGTGAGCTCATTCATCGCAAAACCGGTATCTGGCTACGCGACGGCAAGCAGGTCATGTTGGCTGCCCGTCTCTCCAAGCGGCTTCGCTACCACGCGATGAGCGACTTCGCTACGTATGCTGCCTATGTGGAGAAGGTTCAGGACGGGGGCAAGGAACTGGCCGAGATTATCAACTGTGTAACCACCAACAAGACTTCTTTTTTTCGCGAGATGCACCACTTTGATTTTCTCTCGCAGAAGCTGGTGCCGCAGCTGGTGGCCGGGGCGAAGCTGGGGCGCGCGCGCAGCCTTCGCGTATGGAGCGCGGCCTGCTCCACCGGCGAAGAGCCGTACTCCATCGCGATCTGCCTGCTCGATGCGTTGAAGACGGGCCAGGCGCCGGTTGTTCCCAGCGTGGGCCAGCCGCTGTCTCCTCCCGGCGGGTGGCAGGTTGACGTGATCGCCTCGGACATCGACACCGTGGTGCTGGCGACTGCGGCCGAGGGAATCTACGACCGGGAATCGCTGGAGGAGGTTCCGGCAGCCATGCAGACCCGGTACTTTCTTCGCGGTAAAGGAGACATGAGTGGGCAGGTGCGGGTGAAAAAAGAAGTTGCCCAGCTGGTGAAATTTCAACGTCTCAATCTGATGGACGAAACGTGGCCGATCGATGGGCTGTTCGACGTGATCTTCTTCCGTAACGCGCTGATCTACTTCAATCGTGAAACCCAGGAAGTGTTTCTGCGCAAGATGTTGCGCTACCTGAAGCCGCGAGGCTATCTCATCCTTGGCCACTCCGAACATGTTCCCTGGCTAAATGATTCGGTGGAGGCGCTGAGCAACACCATTCATCAGTTACGCGCCCAGAAACGGCCGCCCTATACGGGGGCTGAGCGGCGCCGCCGTCCACGCTCATGAAGAGTCACTCGATCGAGCAGCGGCCCCCGGCAAGGAGCGCGGTGTCCCAGCCTGGTCTGCCGCCGATCCAGAGAAGGCGCATTTATGTTGGCGAGGTGGTGGCCAGCGCCACGCCCTTGTTGCTCGAAACCCTTCTCGGTTCCTGTGTGGCGGTGTGTCTTCGCGACCCGATCGCGGGTGTCGGCGGCATGAACCATATCCTGCTTCCCGGCAGATGCGACGGTGACGGGCGCCCCTCGCGCTGTGGGGTGCATGCCATGGAGTTGCTGATCAACGCCATCATGAAAGAGGGTGGAGATCGGCGAAGACTGGAGGCCAAGGTATTCGGCGCGGGGAATGTGGTCACCACCCTGCAATCGCCGACAGTGGGAGAAATGAATGCGGTCTTTATCCGTAACTTTCTGGCCACGGAGAAGATTCCGCTGGTTGGCCAACGTCTGGGCGGCACGCGACCGGTCAGGGTTTGCTTCCGGACGGATACGGGCACGACCACTGTTCATACCGTCGACGGTTCACGGCTGCCTGCCATCCTGAGTGACGAAGACGCTTACCGCTGGGCCTTCGCCAAAGCCGGCTCCGGCGGAGGGGTGACTCTATTTTGAAGCGATTTGGAACGGTACAGATTCGTCGCCGTAGAGAATGCTTATTGCTGATCCTTCCGCCGTTCCCCAGGGGCGCGGACGCAAATACTCAGCCCGTATCCGGCTCTGGGTGATCGGCCTCCCTCGACAGCCGATAAGACTAGCTAGACAATCAAACCGCCAAATCCCCGACTGGGTTGAGGTTTCCATGGATATCGCTGATCCGGCTGTGCCCCCTCATATTGTGATGGCGAATCGATTTTTCGCTGCCGTGTTTTTCTCTCTCCTGTTATTTTCGATCGCGCTGGCGCCGTGGCATGGAAGCTGGAGTCTGGCGTTGCTGGCCGGGATACCCGCCGCACTGCTGCCCATCCTATTCATCTTGAGCGCGCCCGGCGCACTCTTCACGCGGATGATCGTGGGCGCCGCGGTCATGATTTTTTGTGGTCTGAACATTGACCAGTCCCACGGGATGACTGAGCTGCATTTTGGGGTATTCGTTTTGCTGGCGTTGCTGCTGATTTATCAGGACTGGCGCGTCATCGTCGGGGGGGCAACTGTCATCGCGGTACACCACCTCCTGTTCAATTATCTGCAGGCAGCCCACTATCCCGTCTGGGTATTCGACAGGCCGAATCTCGGGATGGTCTTCGTGCACGCGGCCTATGTGGTCGTCGAATCTGTCGCGCTGTGCTATCTCGCCGCGGTGTTGAGCACGAAAACGTCGGAGGCCGTGAGCATTCGAGCCGAGTTGCAACAACACGTCAGCGCCATGCGTTCCATGATCGCGCAAGCGGAGGAAGGCATCGAGGGGATGACGGATGCGTCAGGGGAATTGGCCACCTCGTCTCGCGCGATTGCCGACGGTGCTGTGAACCAGGCCGCTAGTCTGGAGCGGACCGCGGCCAGCCTGGAGCAGATCACGGCCACGGTGCGGCAGAGCGCAGAGATGGCCGATGCTGCCAAGCGACTGGCGTCCTCGAGCGAGCATGCCGCTGAACAGGCAGGCCAGGTCGTCTCAGAGGCGATCACGGCGATGGGCGGGATCAATGCGGCTTCGGCAAAGATTTCCGATATCATTTCGACCATCAACGAAATCGCATTTCAAACCAACCTGCTGGCGGTCAACGCCGCGGTGGAAGCTGCGCGTGCCGGCGAGGACGGCCGCGGTTTCGCCGTGGTCGCGGGCGAGGTCCGCAGTCTTGCCCAGCGAACGAGTGAAGCGTCGAAGGAGATCAAGGGTCTTATTCAAGACTCGATGACAAAGCTGGAGAATGGAACCCGGTTAGTCGATCGTTCCGGGCAGTCTCTTGCCGGCATTGTTAAGGCGGTGAAGGATATGGGCCAGATGGTGAGCCAGATCGCGAGCGCGTCTGCAGAACAAAGCGCCGGGGTGGAACAAGTGAACACCGCCATGGCGCAAATAGACCGGGTCACGCAGACCAACTCAGCGCAAACGGAGAAGCTGGCCGAAACGTCGCAGTCGTTGTCGCAGCAGTCGGGCGGGTTAATGCTGCTGGTCAAAGAGTTCAACAGTGGCGCGAATGGCGAACCAATGCACGGACGGCGGAGATTAAGCGCCTGAAGAGGATCCTTGAGTCATATCAATCGGCGAAGCTCCGCAGTCGCCTGATCAAAGCGCTCACAAACGGCCGTGCAGATGCCTCCACCTTACAAAGTACTCATCGTCGATGACTCCTCGCTGATGCGGCAGCTGCTGACGCAGATCCTCGGCTCGGACCCGGAGCTGACGGTGATCGGGACAGCGGGTGATCCATTTGTGGCTCGGGAAAAAATCAAGGCGCTTCTTCCGGACGTTCTGACTTTAGACATCGAGATGCCGCGCATGGACGGGCTAACATTCCTGGAGAAACTGATGCGCGGCCATCCCATGCCGGTGGTCATGATCTCCTCACTCACCGAACGCGGCGCTGAGACGACCCTGCGCGCGCTGAGCCTGGGCGCGGTCGATTACATCGCAAAACCAAAGCTCGATGTTTCCAACGGAACCATCGAGCAGGCGGGCGATATCATCGCCAAGGTCAAGGCCGCGGCCAAGGTGAGGGTACGCGGAGCCAATGCGCACGACACGTCCTCGGCCGCACTGCCCGCCGGCTATCACTTCTCCGCTACCCACAAGGTGGTCGCCATCGGCGCCTCGACCGGCGGCACGGAAGCGCTCAAGGATCTGCTCAGTCCGCTGCCTGCCGACTTTCCCGGCGTGGTCATGGTGCAGCATATGCCGGAGGCCTTCACCCGGCCGTTTGCGGAGCGCTTGAACTCGCTCTGCCGTATTCACGTGCAGGAGGCGCGGGATGGCGATCGCATCCTTCCTGGCCATGCATTGCTGGCGCCCGGCGGCCACCAGATGGAGGTCGTGCGCCGGGGCATGGAATATGCGGTGCGGGTCTATCGCGGCGAGCGCGTCAATCGCCATCTGCCGTCGGTCGATGTGCTGTTTTCTTCCTGCGCGCGGCAACTGGGCAAGAACGCGGTTGGGGTACTGCTCACCGGGATGGGGGCGGACGGGGCGAAAGGCTTGCTCGAGATGAAAGAGGCGCGCGCCTTTACCATCGCCCAGGATGAAGCAACCTGCGTAGTTTTTGGTATGCCCCGGGAAGCTATTCTGCTCGGCGCTGCCGATCAAGTGCTGGCACTGGGTCGCATTCCAAACGCACTGCTGCAGCGGCTTGGCGGAACCTGAGCGCTGCGTAGAGAGCGCGAGTTCTCCCGGATCCAGAGTCAGCGTGACTCTAAAGCCCTGACCGGGACGGCGGGTGCGGCCTGCCACAGGTTTGTATCTTTCCTGGCCGCCTTCCTCTGCATTGACAACCCACCTTCACGTTTACTGAAAAATAACCGCCCCCGCATCGCCACCTAAACCTAGTCATTCGTTCGCCGATAACCATCAGCAGAACCGACTTAGCAGTTCTCAGAGAAACAGCCGAACGGTCAAGTAACCACCACAGTAACAACCAAACGCGGCGGTCGAAAAGGAATGCAACAGCCATGTGGCTAATCAGAGTCTTTGTGTTTTTCTTTGTTCTGATGTTAGTCGGTGTGGAATCGGCGGGCGCGCAGCAGACCCCAGCGCCGGCTGCGGATGCCTCGCCCGAAACCACGGCGCAACTGCTGGAGCAGCTTAAAGCGCAGGATGCGCGCCTGAAGGAGCTGGAAGCGCAGGTGGAGAAATTGAAGGCGGCACAGCAGGGGGCGGCTGCCGAGACGCCCGCTCCCCCCCCTGCCACCGTGGGCGTGCCAGCCGCGGCCGCACCGCCCGCCACCCCGGCCGCGCCAGCCGCAGACGCAGCGGCCGCTACGCCAGCTCCCGCTCCTGCGGAGCCTCCCCCAACCCAAGCGGCGGATGTCGACATGGGCGGTCATAGCATGTCGATTCCCGGTGGTCCAGTGATCAAGTTCCGAGGATTCTTCGATTTCAACTTCGGCATCGGATCGATTGCCAATCCCCTGGTTTTTCCCATCATCGACGGTGGTTGCGGAACCTGCGGCAACCCGATCACCATTCCTCACACCACCTTTCAGGCGGGTGAATTTGATCTATTCCTCACCTCCAAGCTCTCCGAACGCCTGGGTTTTCTGGCCGAGATTGTGCTTGGCCCGGACGATACCAATGTCTTCGGTCTGGACATTGAACGGTATCAACTCACCTATAAGGCAAACCGCTATTTTGCCGCAACCGCCGGCCGCTTTCACACTTCCATCGGGTACTACAACACGGCCTACCATCACGGGGTGTGGTTTTCCACCGCCGAGGGCCGGCCCATCATGTATCTATTCGAAGACAGCGGCGGAATACTGCCGGTACACATGGTGGGTGTCAACGTGACCGGAGCAGTGCCCCACACCAGCAGTCTGGGGCTTCACTATGTCGTTGAGGTAGGCAACGGTCTTAGTTCCAACACCAACAACCTCGCCATCGAGTCGGTGCAAAATTTTGTCTCCGATCGTAATGCCAAGGCAACCAACGTTGCCGCGTACATCAGGCCGGAAAGGGTGCCGGGACTACAGATCGGCGGATCGTGGTATCACGATCGTCTCTATCCCACGGGAGAGGCCGGGGTGACGCAGAACATCGAGAGCGCGTACGTGGTTTATCTGTCACCCAACTGGGAGTTCCTGAACGAAGCAGTCATGCTGAGCAACAATCAGGACGGAAGCATTCAGCCCTTCCGCAGCCCGATGTCTTACATCCAGGCGGCGCGAAAGTTCGGTATCTACAAGCCTTACTTCCGTTATCAATACGTGCGTGATCACTTGGGTGATCCTTTGAATCTGCTTCAGGGAACCTATTACGGTCCGTCGGTTGGACTCAGAATCGATTTCGCCGAATATGCTGCGTTCAAACTGCAATACAACCATCTGTATCAAAGCACGCGTATGGCGGGAAATGGGTTGAACGCGCAGGTTGCTTTCACTTTTTGAAACGGCTTTTGAACCTTGGTCGAGGAGGGATGCGAACTGACATGGCAAAGCACGGCTTGCACATCGCTATGTTGTTCTTGCTGTTCTGTGGCTGCGCACACGCGCAATGCGTACCCGGCGGCATGGCTGTGATCGTGAACAAGGCGAACCCGGTAGAGAGCCTCTCCATGGCGCAGCTGCGAAAGCTCATTCTGGGTGATGTGCGCGCGTGGCAGAACAGTAAAAACGTCGCTCTGATTGCCCGCGATCCCTCGAGCAAAGATTTTCAGTGCATGCTTGCCAGCATCGTTCGTCTTTCGGCGGCGGAATACCACCGCTACATTATCAGCGCGGAATTTCGCGGAGATGACCCCATGGTGATTCAGACCGTAGATTCCGATGCCACTGCGGGCAGGTCGGTGAGCGGGTCTGCGGGAGGACTGGCAGTGGTTGAGGCAAATTCGCTGGCGGCGATGGGGGGATCGGTAAAGGTCATCCGCATCGAGGGCAAGGCGCTGGGTCAACCGGGTTACCCGCTCTAGCAGAGGGCAACCGACAAAGGAGCCGTATGAGACCAACGATCAAGAACAAATTAGTGGGAGGCTTCACCGCCGTATTGTTTTTGATGGGAGTTGTGGCAGCGATCGGAGTCTACTCGGTGCTCAGCCTGCGCACCAGCGCACTCGAAACCGCCCGTGTGGGCGACCGCCTGAATTCGATCTCACTTGAAATCCAGGTTCACAATCTGGAGGCCCAGCGCAAGATCAAGAGTTACCTGGCCGAGTTCAAGCAGCTGGGTGCGGACAAAGCGCGCGAAACCTATCTGGATGAGGCCGACTTTGAAATCCACGAGATTGAGTCGCTGGCCAAGAGAGGCGTACGGATTGCCCCTACCGAAGAGAAGCGGGCAAAGTTTCAACTGATTTCTACCGCCGCTGCCAACTATGCGAGCGCCGTCGAAAGCGTGTCGCAAGGGGTGGAGAAGAAAGGGGTGGGCAGCGCCAACGACGTCGCCGCCTACGAAGCGGCGGCGGGACACTTGAACGAAACCGCCGAGGATGGCGAGATGGTTGGTCGCGATTCCAGCCAGTCGTCCCAGGAAAACATAGAACGTGTCAGCAAACGTTCGGTGCCTGTGGTCCTTGGCGTCTCGCTATTGGGCCTGGTGATTGCCTTGGGTATGAGCGTCGTGTTGTGCAGAGCTATCCTGGTGCCGGTGGAACACCTGAAAGAAGTAGCGGAAAACGTCAGCATGGGAAATCTGCAGATTTCCGTCCGCCGGTTTTCGGACGATGAGATCGGTGATCTTGCCGACTCTTTTGCACGCATGGTGGTCGCGGTAAGATTTTTTCAAATGGAGGCAGAGGCCTCAAATGCTGGGACGGGAGAGTAAGGCGAAAGATGAGCGATGTGACCAACAAGGTGTTGGCTGTGAGCAAACCCTACCTGGGTCCGGCGGCGGAACAATTTCTCGTCCGGCAATGCAAATTGTTCCTAAAAATCGACAGTGCAGCCCTAACGGCCGCCAACCTCAAAGAGCTGGCGGGCTGCTTCGAAGTTGGCGGCCGTGCGATCATGGATCCTGCCAAAGCTACCGAGCTGGCTAAGAAAATTGCTGCTTTGTAGGCACGGCTGCCGTTACGGTGCTTCCCGAGAGATCGAATGCTGGGAGAGCGAGTGCAGGTCCTTCGACTCTATCGAAAAACATTTCCAAGACGGGTTCGCGGAACTGCAGATCCCTCCACTACGCTACGCTCCGGTCGGGATGACAATGGGGAGAGTGGTGCTCTCAGGAAGGATTGATTAGTGGATGAGGAGGCCTGCAGTCCCTCCGCTTCGCTACAGTCGGTCGAAAAACATTTCCAAGACGAATCCGCGGAACTGCAGATCCCCCACTACGCTACGCTCCGGTCGGGATGACAATGGGGAGAGTGGTGCTCTCAGGAAGGATTGATTAGTGGATGAGGAGGCTGCAGGTCCCTCCGCTTCGCTACGCTCCGGTCGGATGACAAAGGGGAGAGTGGTGCTTGCCGGGAGATCGGATGCTGGGTCAATATTGAAAGCGCGACGCCGCCTCCATGTATTGGCTTCCCCACAGTTCCAGCCTGTCGACCAGCTTGCCGTCTACTCCCGCGGCGCGGAACCTTGCGGCCGAGTCCCATACTTTGCCACCCGAGATCGCACGCAACTCGTTCGGTGGTTCGTAGCTGCCGGGCAGTTGAGCGAGATGAAAATACGCCGCTACGGGATAACTTGTGCACTTCTCCAGCCAGGCGCTCAACCATGCCTGCGTAATCGCCTGCCGCTCCGATGCCGGAAGACCCGCGAAGGTCTCACTCCACTCCGGAGCGACCATCATCCTGGGATCGATCGTCTGGTCGGGCTGCCAGCCTTTTGTCTTGTCCTGCGGCCCAATCCGCTGGTCAGTCGACTGCATCGCCGCGATGACCGTCACCAGTACTCTTCCAGGCTCAGGGACTCTGCTCCATCGTTCCAGTTCTTTCTCATGTCCGGCCATGTACACCCAATCCACCGGCTCACGCCCATGGTGTTGATGTCCTCCGTCGTTCAGCAGCATCTGCAATTCGTACCAGGCGTTGTTGAAGTACTCATTTGTCAGTCCGCTCTCTCCCATGCCGTTCGCGCTATTCGGAATGTTCGCAGTCGCTGGAGCCGTAGCGGCCGCTATTCCGTTGCTCCAGATCACATCGCCGCCGGCTCCTTCGAGCGCGTGGATCTGCGAAATCTCCCACGTCTTTACCAGTTGCCACAGCAGCGTCGCGTAGAGTGACTGCGCCAGCCCAGGCGACCATCGCGTCGCATCACCTGTCCTTGGAGGATTCAGGAACCTGGACCGAGCCTTTAGCCACCGGACAAAGAAGGTTGCGGCATCGCCCGGAGATTCCGCTGTCGAACTTGCGTTCCGTGCCGCATACATCCGGTTCAACTCGCTGCCTGCAAATCTATCTCCCCAGGCATCGAGCGGATGCACCTGCGGCAGCCAGTGGTTCCAGTCCGGCATCTGGAACGCGATCGGAATCTTTCGCAGCTTCAGCTCGCCATCGGGGGCAAATGCGGCGGACGGTACCGCCGGACTATCAGACACCGGGAACAAGCTCCGCAGGGTCTTGCGATCGTCATCGAGCACCCAATCGAGTCCTGCGCCGGCCGCTAACTCCGCCGCGGATCGTGTTTGCGTTCCCGGGCCCGGCTGATACGGAGGATTCCAGGGGCGCCCGGGATGGGGCATATTGAGGGAGCGGATATAACTGGCAATTTGCTTGCCTTCACGCTCGGACAGGCCATGGAACTGCGACCGCGCCACGATCGACAGGTTGGAATAATTGAAGTACTTCAGGTCTTGACCGTCGCGGGCATGACAATCGCCGCAGTGTGCCCGGATGGCCGGCGCGCCGCTCAGGGCGCTGGCACGCAGAGTTGCCCTGCGCCACAGACGCTCACCCTCGGCGATCTCCTTCGGCTCGGCCATGGGCGCCACCCAGCGCTCCGAATCTTCCTGCAAGAATGTTTCCGGCGGCAAGAGGCGCTCACCATCCGCGCGCAACAGGTTGAACGCTAACACGCGAAACCCGCTCACCACGCCATTGGTCCGATTGAAGCGGAACGCGATCCGGTTCACTCCCTGCACCAGGGAACCGGGTGGCATCGGCAGGATCATCTTCAGGGTTGCGAACGCTCCGCCAATGCCGCCATAGCTGAGGCCCGGTTCAAGCACAGTAACCGTGCGATTGTTCAGTGAAACCCACACTCCATCATTCACCCGCACACTCGCCAGGTCTGGGTACTCCAGCCCATGGACTTGTAGCCAGAGTGAGCTGACCTGGGTGGCAGAGGTTTGCGGAATCTCAATGGAGACGGTGGCCACCGATCCCTCCGCCCCCATGACCTCGATAGGAAGGGTGGTCGGCGCTTTGATGGGTTCGGCGAGGTTAGCGTGAGACCAGAAGACCGAGCCAGCCAACGCGCAGAGCATCCACACACGCCGCCACGAGCTCTGTTCGCTCAGAAGCACTTGCATGCACTATCTATCGGCAAATTTCCTCATCCCATGAGGGAGACTGATCCCGAAAAAGATCGCCAGGGAGGGGTCAACCAGCACGCCCCCGAGCAAAGAGAGGGTGGTGTTAGGGGCCGCAGCTGTCCTTCCATGGTTTTGGCGCGAAATTGAACACGGTTCAACTCCCTTCTTCGCTTGCCGATGCAACAGGCAGAGCTTGCCAGGCCAGCAGGGGTGCTGGATCGATCGGAATCGATCTGCTTTCCGAGCACTGCGATTCACTGAACAAATCGAAAATATCGGATGATATCCCCTCTGCGAGGAAGTCAGCTTGTGGGTATTTTTGCGTCCGCGACTAAGCTGAATGGCTCGAGAGGGCTCAGCGAAGGTGAGGGTGTGTTTCAAAGCAGTCACCGGCGTAACGAGATCGGCACTGAGTGGCCATAACTTCTGCCTACGTGGCTGAGAGCGATGCGGCCCCCGCGGAGTCGGAAGGAATTATGGAAAACACGAGCACGGAAGATCAGGAGACGATTCGTGAATTTCTGGTGGAGAGTCACGAAAACCTCTCGCGCCTGGATCAGGATCTGGTCGAACTCGAGAAACATCCGAATGATAAGGATCTGCTGGGGAGCATTTTTCGCACCATTCACACCATCAAGGGAGCCTGCGGCTTCCTGGCATTTTCCATTCTGGAAGCGATCACCCACCAGGCGGAAACCCTCTTAAGTCAATTGCGAGACGGCCAACGGGAGCTGACTCCGGCCCTGGTGTCTTTGATTCTAGAGACGGTGGACGCAACCCGAAAGGTGCTGGCCGCGATTGAAACCAGCGGCAAGGAAGGTTCGGAGCGCTTTGAGGAATTAACCGAACGCTTACGTGTCGCAGCGCAATTGACTGCCGGCGAAGAGCTCCCGTCTGCACCCGATGCGTCCGGCGTGGCTATGGCCCCCGGCCCGGCAGCGGAAGCCGTGGTCGAAAAAACCCCCTACCTGCAGGAGGAGGGACCGGCGGAGAAAGAGGAGGAGCGAGGAAGAAAGAAGGAGGGAGGCAAAGAGGAAGACGTCGCGCGGTCCTCAGCCGCAGTGGATGCAAACATACGGGTCGGCGTCGGACTGCTGGATAAGCTCATGGATCTGGTGGGAGAGTTGGTGCTCACGCGCAATCAGATTCTGCAATTCAACATCGAGCGCGAGGATCCCGCCCTTAATGCGACCTCACAGCGTTTGAACCTGATTACTACCGAGTTGCAAGAAGGCGTCATGAAGACGCGTATGCAACCGATCGGGATGGTGTGGAACAAGCTGCCACGCGTGGTGCGCGATATGGCCACGACCCTGGGCAAACAGATCCGCTTACAAATGGACGGAGCGGGAACGGAACTCGACCGGACCATCATCGAAGCCATTAAGGACCCGCTGATGCACCTGATTCGCAATTCGTGCGACCACGGCATCGAATTGCCGGAGGTCAGGGTCCGCGCGGGCAAATCACCACAAGGCACACTGACCCTTCGTGCCTATCACGAAGGCGGCCAGGTAAACATCGAAATCGGGGATGATGGGGCGGGGATTGATGTTGCGCGGGTTAAACAGAAGGCGCTCGAGAATGGGCTTTTGCGGCCGGAACAAGCGGAGAAGCTGAGCGATCGCGAGGCGTTGGGCCTCATCTTCCAACCTGGATTCTCGACCGCGCAAACGGTGACCAACTTCTCCGGCCGTGGGGTAGGCATGGATGTGGTGAAATCCCACATCGAGAAGATCGGCGGTGTGGTCGATATCTTCAGTCGCCTGGGCGAAGGCGCCACGGTCAAGATCAGGATCCCGCTCACCCTGGCCATCATTCCCGGCCTGGTGATCACCAGCGGCGGCGAACGATTTGTCATTCCTCAAGTCAGTCTGCTGGAGCTGATCCGGCTGGAGGGTGATGCGTCCGGCAAGCACATTGAGTATGTCCATGGAACGCCGGTCTATCGCCGCCGCGGGAGCCTTTTGCCCATTGCCTATTTGAACCTGGTGCTGGGGCTGAAATCAGCTGAGCACGAAGAGGCCGTCAGCATGGTGGTGCTGCAAGCGGAAGACCGGCAGTTTGGGCTGGTGGTGGACGGCATCAACGACACCCAGGAGATTGTCGTTAAGCCGTTGGGCAAGCAGTTCAAGGGGCTAACGCTCTATGCCGGCGCCACGATCATGGGGGATGGCCGAGTCGCCCTTATCCTCGATGTGCTGGGCATCGGCCAGCGTTCCGGAGTGTTAGCCGAATTCCTTGAACAGGGGCGCGGTGCCGGTCAACATAAGGCGCAGGCCGAGGTATCGCAACAACGTCTGTTACTGTTTCGAGCTGGTTCCTTTGGCCGCCTGGCGGTCCCGCTTTCGCTCGTCGCCCGGCTGGAGGAATTCCCGCAGTCGGCCATCGAACATGCCAGCGGCAGGCAAGTGGTGCAGTATCGCGAGCGGATTCTTCCGTTGGTGTCTCTGCGGACAGTGCTGGAACCAAACGCTACCGACCAGGGCGAGCTGGCCGATCCTGTGCAGGTGGTGGTTTTCAACGACGGCAGCAGCAGCGTCGGCATGGTCGTTGACGAGATCCTGGACGTGACCGAAGATGCAGTGACGATGCGCCAGGGATCGGAGCGCACGGGCCTTCTCGGCTCAGCGGTGGTGGGCAAGCAGGTCACGGATTTTCTTGATCTCAACGAGGTCATTCGGGCGGGTGGGGGAAATTGGTTTGAGGGCATCAAGGGACATGCGGGTAGACGAACGATCCTGCTCGCCGACGCCTCGGCATTTTCGCGTGCCATGGTGCGCAGCGGTCTGGACATGGCGGGCTATGGGTTACTCGAGGCAGCGAATCTGGAGCAGGCGATAGCGCAATTGGAGCTGCACGTGGTGAACCTGGTATTGGTGGCGCTCGAGCTTCCGCCCGGGGGCAGTTCCGCTCTGCTCGCCGCCATGCGCCTGCGGGCGGAGTGGGACAAGATTCCAGTCGTAGTATTGGCCGGCTCGGCGGAGCAGGTGCAGCCCGCAGCTGCACGGACGGCGGGCTTTGAAGACTGTCAGCCGAAATACGACCACCTGCTGGTGCTTGAATCTGTAGCCAGGCTGGTCTCGCCCGCGGCTTCCTTTGCCGCCGCACCGCTACTCGTGGGAGCGGAGAGATGAACCATGGCTAGTGATTCGGCGATCCCCAAATCGGAACCGTCCGAAGCGAGCGGGCAATTCTCGACCTTTTTCGTGGGCGACCTATTTTTTGGCGTGGATGTGCTCAACGTGCAGGAGGTGTTGCGCTTCCAGCAAATGACTCCAGTGCCGCAAGCCCCGGGAGTGATCGAGGGTCTGATCAACTTGCGCGGTCAAATCGTAACCGCGATTGATATGCGTGGGCGGCTTCGATTGCCGCCGCGCGCCGGGGACAAGTCGCCGATGAATATCGTGGTGCGCACCACAGGCGGCGCTGTCAGTCTCCTGGTCGATGAAATCGGGGATGTGCTGGATATGGACCCGGCCACCTACGAACGGCCGCCGGAGAACCTTGACCCCGTGGCAAGAGAGCTCATCCGCGGGGTTTACAAGCTGAAGGGCCGGTTGCTGTTGGTACTCGATGCAGAACGCACCGCAGAAATCAGCGTGGCCGGGAACGCCAACGGGGCGGCTCATTCATCACCAAAAGAGAAGTGAACCGGTGGTTGGGAAACGAAGAACCTGGAAGGAGACGTTGACATGGCACAGCCCAAGGTGGGCGCGCAACCGCGAAACGGGGGCGATGGGAAATACGGGGGCACTGTCGTCGAGTCCCCGATACGCTTTTCCTCGCGCGGAGCGACGACGGGGGGAGCGGGAAATCGTCGGGAACCCTCCGGAGAGTTGCCCAGCAGCGCGCAAAACTTCGGCATCGACGAATCGAACCTGGAGACACGGCGGAAATTCATCCGCCTGGGCGAGGAGGAACGGAACGTGCTGGCCGGGTTGATTTCCTGGTCGCGATCGGTGGCGCCCCAGATCGCCAAGCAATTTTACGACTGGCAATTTGAATTTAGCCCCACGCGGCGATTCTTCGAAACGTACGCCCAAGGCGCCGGCATGCCCATCAGCCAATTGCGTCAGGCACTGGAACGCGCCCAGACCGGCTATTTTGCTCAGATCTTTACAGGCGCCGAGGAACACTGGGGCGTGGGCTATTTCGAGCAGCGGCTCAAGGTTGGCGCAATCCACGACAAGATCAACCTTCCCTTCAAGTGGTATATCGGCTCTTACGTCGAGTACCAGCGGTTGACGAGTATGCACCTGCGAGAAGCCTTTCAAGATGCCCAGCAGATCGCGGCCGCGGAGCAGGCTATCTTCAAGGTTTTCAATTACGACATGCAGGCCATCGGGGAGGCGTTTCTGATGACTACCTTCGAGACGATGGGACTAAGTCTCGAAAGCATTCATACCGCACCCGGAGCAGACAAGACTGAGCATCTCGATCAGTTGAAGGCGGCCATCCACCTGATCGTCGGGCAGGCTGACGCCGTCGCGGCTGGGGATCTGGACAACAATATCTTTCGCAGCGCTGAGCAAGGGACGAACGACGGGGTACTAGCCGGCTCGATTGGGCAGGTCAGAGAGAATTTGAAGGCCTTGACGAATGACACCGATGAACTATCCGATGCTGCGCAAGGGGGCAAGCTGGGAGTGCGCCCCGACCCAGCCAGGCACCAGGGAGCCTATCGCAAGATCGTGGAAGGCTTCAACCACACGCTGGACATAATTGTTGAGCCGCTGAAGACAACGGCGGAAAATGCCAGCACGCTGGCTTCTTCTTCAGAGGAGCTTACGGCGGTGAGCCAGCAGATGGCGGGCAACGCGGAGGAGACCGCAGTCCAGGCCAACGTGGTTTCAGCGGCCAGTGAAGAGGTCTCAAAGAATGTCGCCTCGGT
>JBEKNJ010000039.1:0-171000 GCA_049522955.1 Acidobacteriaceae bacterium | reverse complement strand
GCCCTCGCGGCCCTTTCGAGCGCAGCCTCAACTTCTGCACGCACTTGTTCCACGGCCACCAAGTCCCTCACCCGCAACAGCGCGTCCGTCAGGATCTCGTTGCTCTCGATCAGGCGTGGTAGCCAGGCATCCAGAAGGCCGTCGATGGCTGCGTGAGCATCCGGAAACTCAACTACGCTGCTGGAAGGCTTCTTTGTCAGGTTAGTAACCTCTGCCGCTCTATTTGAATTGGGACAGGGCGAGGCAGAATGTTACAGGTCTGAGGTAACCAGGCGGATTCCCCTCCACAAACGACAAAGGAGGCCGCCCGGTGTTTCCGCGGGCGCGCCTCCTTTGTCTGTCGACTTCCTATGTCTAGTGGGGCTTTCGGTATTCGATTCCTTCATCGTTCAGGTAGTACTCCGACGAGCAATAATCGGAACCACAGATCATCGACTCCATACCCACATACTGCAATTTCGTTATCAAACCTAACGCGCCGCAATGAGGACAAGCAAGCACAGCAACGTACGGGTTGTTCGCCTCGCCCATCGCTCCCGTGTTCTCCAGCACAAACAAGGTTCCAGGTTCCATCTGCTCTGGAATCCACTCTCCAAGCAATTCAAGATCCGTCAACATGCCATTCCTCCTGTGCGATCCTGTTACCTTGCTCCACTTATGTAGTGTGCAGGGTTCGCTCTGTTTAACCCCGCAGACACGCTGTCGCTATCCTCTCCCTCCCTCCACGGGTGTTCGGTCAGTATTCCAACGGACGCTCCCGTTGGCTTTCTTGCTCACAAAGCCTTCTTCTACCAGCGGCTGATAAAAGCGTGGCGCCATGACAGCATTGCGGCGGAAAGGTAAAACAACCGCACCCCGCTCAGGCCTCTTACGGGCGACGAAATAGGCGCGAACAAAATTCACGATCCAGGTCATCACCTCGATCCACAAACCGCGCGAAAGTGTTGGCATCACTGCCATGCGGAGCGACCTGAATTGTGCCCTGGTTGCCTGGTCGGTTTGCGCTTCCTGATTGAGGCCGGCGCTGCCTGGACGCCTCGGTCCCCACCAGCGCGGCCCTGGCTGGCGTTGCTTCTTATCAGTCGAGCCCACGATCACAAGCCTGCGAAATCTGTTCTGCGGATGCTTACCCATTGGCCGAGTCACCTACCGAGGTGAAGTTTTCTTTTGCTACGCTGTACATCTAAGCCAGCCGGAACATTGAACTCATTCTTTCCGCGAGCCCAGATTTCGTCAATGCACGATTCGTTCGCCTGAATCGATTCCGTTCCATGATGCACCAAATATGCACACACCCATTATTGCTTCGCTGCAATCGTCTTCGGCTGCGCTGCCACGGTCGCCGGCACAGGCGCAGTTTTGGCCCGCAACTCACGATAGATCGCTTCGTTGCGGAGAATCGCCTGCACGTAATCGCGGGTTTCGGTAAATGGAATTGATTCCACAAACTCGTCCATACCGTGATACTTGCCGATCGACTGCCAATCGGTTACCCGGCTGTCGCCCGCATTGTAAGCAGCAAAGGCGTACGGAGCCTGGCCGTCAAACTTGTCCAGCGTCTGCTTCAGGTAACGTGTGCCCAGCCGAATATTGGTGTCCGGATTTAGCAGCTCACTCTCGTTGAAATGCCGGATACCCTCTTCCCTTGCCATCGATCTCCCCACAGAAGGCAACAGCTGCATCAGCCCAAAAGCGTTGGCGGGGCTGATGGCTGCGGGGTTGAACTCTGATTCCTGACGGATCAGCGAGGCCACCATATAAGGGTCGAGTCCGTTCTTCGCTGCTCCCTGCTCAATCGAACTCCAGTACTGCTGGGGAAACAGAATCTTCCAGTAGCCCAAAGGGATGGTGTCGATCGGCGCCGAGGTATAGAACGGAAGAGCGCGCTTCAAAACGCGCATGGCGCGGAAGGTTTCGCCGTCGGAAGAGTAGATCTCGGCTTCGGCAAAGGCTCCCCATTCCTGGCTACCATCAGCGGCCTGAATCTCTTCCGGAATGTATTCGTTCAATCCGGCGTTAGCCAACAGCCGGGCCTTGACCACGTGCTCGTCATCTTCCGGAACATCGTCGGTGAGCGCGGGAATTTCCTCGGGCTTAATATTGGCCAGCATGGCAACTTCGGCGGGGCTCACCTCGCCGAGCTCCTTTAAGCGGTCGCGCGCCACCTGCGCATAGTAGTAATGCTCAAAGACTCTGGAGACGGTCTGGTAGTAAGCCGCGGCCATGGCCGGCTGATGCTCCTGGTCTGCATAGAGGCGCCCGCGCCAGTAGAGCGCGGCGGGAATTTCCTTGCCTCCGCCATAGAGCGCAATCTGCTGGTCAAAGAGCAATGCTGCCTGGGAGTAGTTGCCGAGGCGATAATTCAGCCACGCGGCCTTCCAGTGGCTGCTGGGCGCGTAGCGATGAGTGGGAAAGCGCGCCGACAGTTCACTGTAGTAGGCAATCGCCTGGGGATAGTCTTTGCGCAGCAGATACATGTTTCCCGAGGTGTAGAGTGCTTCGGCCAGCCACGGGCTGGCGGGAAAGCGTTGTTCCATCTGCGTCACCAGAGCCTGCTGGGTTCCGCTATCGTCCTTGTTGCGCGCCAGCTCGACGGCCAGATACATGCGCCTGGCGCCGCTCTCATCCTGCGTATCCGGCAGCGCGTCTACTTCTTCCTTACTCAAACGCCTGCTCTTCAGATCGCAGGACGCGGCGGCCACCAGGAGCGCATTCTTTGCCTGAGGATCGGCTTGGGAGTCATTGGCTAACGCACGATACTCCTCGCCCGCGTCGGCAAAGTGGCCGCCGGCATACAGTGCATCCGCGTGGCTCCTTCGCTCGCTCATGGTCAGCGGCGGGGTCGCGCCCACGACCGCTAACTGTGCCTTTGCCTGTTTCCCTTCATCGCTCAGAGGGAAGCCGAGAAAGATATGGCGATAGAGGCGGGACGCTTCTTCCACGTTTCCTAACATCTGGTTCGCGCGCGCCAAGGCCAACTGAAAATCAGCGTGGCCGGAAATAGGGTCTGCCTCATGCTGGTGAAGTACCTTGAGTGCCGTCGTAGGATCGTTTTGCTGCAAGGAGAGATTGGCAATCATCACCGGCAGGCGGCCGACGAAGATGCTCTCAGGATATTTCGTCGCAAAGCCAGTCAGCAGTGTCTCCGCATCCGAGAGTTTGCCTGCTCCCATATCGGCCTGAGCAGCCAGAAAGTCGGCGTAGTCATCCATGGTCGTACCCAACGCGTTGGCCTTCTGAAAGCTGGCGGCTGCGTCGGGATAGCGACGATCTAACAGGTAGGCGTGCCCCAGGGCCAGATACGCAGCAGAGGCCGCTTCCCCGGTGTGGGCATGGGCATAGGCCGTCACCCCAGCGTAGGCTGCAGGTGATCGCATGGTTGCCAACTCCTGGGCCATTGGCCGCAGCTGTGAGGAGGCGACAAAGGCGCGCTGGAGTTTTCGGCTGCGGGCGATGCTTCTGGCGCTGCGCGGCTTGCGCCGGGTTTTGACATGGCGAACGCGGCCTGTTCCCCGCGCTGTCTTACCGTGGGTCGCCGCCGCATGATGAGGCGGAGCGTGTTTGGGGGGCGCCGGCGTGGTCTGCGAGGCGGCCGCCATTCCGCTCACCGCGAGCAACAAGGCCCACGGCAACACGGTTCGTACTGTCGCAATTCGATGGATTTTTCCCACCAAGCCGTTCACTTCCCTGCCAACGGGTATCTATAAAGACTCTAAGCGGAATCTTTGGTTGCGCGGGCGCTTTCCTGCCACCCCAAGATCCAACGGAACCCAATCAAACACCGCTACCAACCCACATCGGGAGTGGTTTGCGCATAGTCTGAGATGCGAGCTTTTGCATCCACTGGCCGTTCTCACTGAACCAGAATCTTTCCCTTTCTCTGGCCGTGCCCGCGTCCATAAGGATGCTGCAACGCATGACGTACTCCCCTGCGTTGACGGGGATCAAGCGCACCGCCGCCGGCTTGCCTCTCTTATTGATTCATCGACGTCCAGCCCGGTTACGGTTAATCGTTTTCCTGGTCGTCGCTGCCAGATGGTCAGTTCCACTTTGGCCGCCCGGTAAAGGCCGGCGGACGGTGTCGCCCAGCCATCGCAGAGGCGAATAGGATGCCTATTTCGCAGATTACGCATTTTGCGGTGTGCCGCCATGCCCATTTAGTATGAGTAAGACGCGCAGCGCCTGCAGGCGGCCCACCCATGCGCGCACCATCAATGTCCCTTCTCCCTCGCGCATCCGCACCGTGCACCAGCAGGAGAATGGTCTGGAAAGGTCGAATTTCTGAACCCGTCTGACATGCCTATCATCCAAGCACAAGGGACCGAAGAAGTTCACCCTGACATTTTACTGGTCAACCGGGCTCGGGAAGGCGATGTCCAGGCCTTCGAGCAACTGGTCAAGCAGTACGATCGACAGGTGTTTCGCATCGCTCAGCACATCACCCAGAACCGGGAGGATGCCGAGGATGTGGTTCAGGATGC
Source organism: Acidobacteriaceae bacterium (assembly GCA_049522955.1). GTDB lineage: Bacteria > Acidobacteriota > Terriglobia > Terriglobales > Acidobacteriaceae > PALSA-350. The sequence continues at coordinate 166,519 of JBEKNJ010000039.1, read as the reverse complement.
CTTCTTAAAGGCCTACGAGAAGCTGGAGCAGTTTCAGGGGAATTCGAAGTTTTATACCTGGCTGGTTCGGATTGCGGTGAACGAGTCGCTGATGCGACTGCGCAAGCGGCGCACCGGGCGGATGGTGTCGATCGACGAGGACGTGGAGACCGAGGAAGGATCCATGCCCCGCGATCTCGCCGAGTGGAGGCCCGACCCCGAGATGATGTACGGGCAGTCGGAGCTGGCAGAGATTCTGCGTAAGACGATCCAGGGTTTACCTCCGGGTTTTCGGGTGGTTTTTGTCTTGCGCGACGTGGAAGGGCTGTCAACGGAAGAAACCGCGGAAACACTCGGGCTGAGTGTACCGGCGGTCAAGTCACGGCTGCTTCGGGCACGGCTGCAGTTGCGAGAGCGGTTGAGCCGCTACTTCCGGAAGAATGAGGATGGGACCAAATGAACTGCTCAGAGTTTCTGGCGCAACTCGGTGATTTTCTGGATAACCAGGTGCCTACCGGCCTGGTGGCGGATCTGCAGGAACACCTTGAGGGATGCGAGCATTGCGTAATCACTTTGCGCACTACGCAAAAGACGATCCAGATTTATAGGAATCATGAGATTTACGAGTTGCCCGCTGGGCTTCGGGAGCGGCTGCAGGCGGCTATTTTGGCGAAGTGTAAGAAGGGGTGTTGAGAAAGGCGACAGCAGGTCGCTCGGGCTGGCGAAAACATTTCCAAGGATGGTCCGCGGAACTGCAGATCCCTCGGCTTCGCTCCCCGGATTTCCTGTGCGAGTTGGTGGCGCTGTCGCACTTCATGCGCCTTTCTCTTACAGAAAGGCGCACACGCGGCCTTGTCCAGCGAAGCGTGGCAGGAAATCCGGGTCGGGATGACAAAGGGGAGGGTTGCGCTTCCATTAGCATTCGTTACTGTGGATGATGAACAGCAGGTCCCTCCGCTGCGCTCCGGTCGGGATGACAATTCTGTCAGCGGGCGGACAAAAGAACAAGTTGAAGAAGCTTTTCAACCCCTTGGGTAAGATAAGGCGCCGGGGTCCTTCGACTCCGCGCCACAGGCGCTGTGTAACGCAATAAAGCTGTCAAGCGCTCCGCTCAGGATGACGGGTTTTGCGGCCAAAAAATTAGCTACTTTTGGGCTTTCTATTGTCCGCAAAATTAAGTAGCAAAAAGGCCACCCATTTATGGGTGGCCTTTTCTGCAGTCTTAAACCGTTAGCTAGTTGTCGTCCCGGCGCTGCAGGGTGGGCCGGTCGTTGCCTGGCTGGGTGGAGTCGGGCGGTGCATTGGGGTCGTTGTTGGAGCTGCTCGCGCGGCGCAAAGTCGGCTGGTTGCCCTTGCCGCCATCGTTTAGTTTGCGCTTGTTCTCGATTCGGGCCAGACGCGCCTTGACATCGTCAAACTCCGAAGTCGTCACTACGTACTCGGCTCGCGGCGGGAGCAGGGTGGCAATTTCCTTTTGCGTCGCCTCGATGCGATCAGGGGTCTGCGGATGGGAAGAAAAGGCCTTGGCAATCAGGTGCGGCTTGGTCTTCTCCAGGTTTTCCAACTTCTCAAAGATGGTTACGAACGCCTGCGGATCATAGCCGGAGCGGTACATGTATTGCACGCCCAAAAAGTCGGCCTGAGACTCAAAGCCGCGGGAAAACTGCAGGAAAGTCAGTGGAATGCCTATCTGCGCCGCTTCGTAGATGCCGTACCCTGTCCAGCCACCAATGAAGATCAAGGGGATCGTGCCCAGCTGCGCGTAGTTCATCCGGGTTTGCTCGCGGACCGCGTGGTGGGCCGCTACGTGCGATATTTCGTGCGCGATCACACCTGCCATTTCGGCTTCGTCGTCCGCAGTCAGAATCAGGCCGCTATTCACGTACATGAAGCCGCCAGGGAGTGCCATCGCGTTGACTTCATCGGAATCGATGACCTTTATCGTGAAGGGCACCTTGGCATCGGAATTCTTGACCAGGTTTTGCGCGATCCGGTTTACATACTCAACGACGACCGGATCGTTGACGAACTTGACGCTCTTCTCGAGCTGCATGGCGTAGGACTTGCCCATGCGGATCTCGGTTTCGGTCGAGTACCAATTGCCCATGCCGCGGCCGCCAATATCGCGCGTTCCCACCGCATTCACGTCATCTATGCTGCCTTGCTTGACTCCTGGCATTTTTGAGTCAGCAGGGGGCGTATTTGAATCTGGCGCGGAAGACGCAGGAGCAGAGGAGGCGGGCGGCGTGTCTGCCGGGGCGGCGCTTGGCGGGGTGCTTGACGGGCTGCTGGGCGGGCTGGATTGGGGGGTGTTCTGTCCGTAGCCGGTGAGGGTGAAGCCGGGCACCAGCAAGAGACTACTGGCAACCATCAATTCCGCCGAAATCAGCTTCTTGCGCAGCATTTTGCTCATACCAACCTCTGGTTACACCTGGTCTGATAGCCGTAGATGCACTTCGCTATGGCTATTAGACCAAGTATGCGCGCTTTGGCTAGCCCGCGCCCTGGAATTTCGGAAAAAGTTGTTTACTACGCCAAACGGCTTCGGGCTTGCACAAGCTGGGGGCCGGACTCGCGGGTTCGGGCCAAAAAGGAGTTCACCAGGCGGGTTAGGACCTCGGGGCATTCTTCATAAGGCAAGTGCCCGGTGCCGGGCAGCAGCTCGAATTCCACGCGATCGAAGCAGCGCCGCAAGTGCTGAGCAGACGCCAGAGACACCGCTCGATCCCGGTCACCCCACAGCAGAAGCGCGGGAAATGCACGCACATGCTCGAGTTGTTTTTCCAGGCTTGCCATGTCGTCAAACCAAGTCCGTAGCATGCTGAGGACATACTCGACTGTCCCCGGAACGCGCAGAGAACCGACGTATTTTCCCAGGGAACCCTCCCGCAACTGGGTTGGGTCGCCGTACATGCGGCCGAGGGCCAGCGCCTGCATGGGTTCCGGCAGGGCGGCCACACGGTGCGCGAACCAGGTTCCCAACCCTGACAGGTAGAAGTTGATAAGGGGGTCGCAGAGACGGGAGAAGGGATTCGCCGGTGCGTGCAGCATCAGGGTTCGCACCCGGGCCGGGTATTTTGCGGCCATGGTCAGCGCCACGGCCCCGCCATGAGACGTGGCCAGGAAGTCCGCAGAGCGGATGCCCGACGCATCCATGAAAGCAACCAGCCGGCCGGCCTGGGCCTCCAGCCTCGCGTCGATTCCCGGCACTCGCTCCGATTCACCAATGCCAAGAGCATCCACGGCGTAGACGGTCGATTCCTCGGCTAGACTGGGGATCGTCAGCTCCCAGGTCGACGCGGTCCCTAGAAGACCATGCAACAGAATGAGCTCCGGTCCCGCGCCTGCCTTCAGGCAGTGCATGGGGTGTCCCTCGATCTGGACCCAGTGCTTTTCGATCTGGATAGGCTCGAAAGCGCCCAACATCCAGCGCCCTAGCGCCATGATGACCTCTTACCTGCCGTGCCCGCCGGAAATGGCAGAATTCACATTCTATTCAAACTTCGTAGGAACGCAATGGGCTGGTAAAAAGATGCCCAAAGAGGACCATTGGAGTGGTTTCTTACTTACCGAAAATAAGATAGGGCAATATGGCGTGTCATATCCGCGTGGTGGAAATCAGCAGATCTTTACCCCGGGGGAGATTACTAAGCGGATAGCCCGAGGATCCGCCGTTGTATATCTCTTATCGAATCAAGGGTATACTGTGGCAGCAAATTGTCGTTGCTCGGGGTAGCGGCTGGGCCAGCAGGTTCCCTGTTGGTCCCTAGCGTGCTCTTGAGCTCCTGGGGCTGCTCTCTTCGTTCGCAGAAGCCGCGATGCTTAAGACGTTTCAAATTCGAGTGGCTGTGGTTCTTCTCGCTGGGTTTACCCTGGCGGCTGCCATTCTCGCGTCGCTGAATTTTGCCAAAGATGGCTCATTTTCGCTGCCCACCGACCAGGTTTCATGGGTCGAAGCCCGCGGTGGCCTCGAAGCGCAGCGAGTGCTTAAGGATGGACCCGGGGAGCGGGCCGGGATCAAAGCCGGCGATCTGCTTACCGCGGCCAACAGCGTCCCCATCCCGCGGATGGCCTCCCTGACACGGCAGTGGGGTGCCAGCGGTATTTACCGCCGGGTGGACTATCTGCTGATCCGCTCCGGCGTCCCTATCCACGCGTCGGTCATTCTAGAGCCCGCCGACCGCAGCCTTTACCAGGGATTGCGGCTGATTGCGCTGGTTTACCTTTCGATTGGACTTTATGTGCTGTTCCGCCGCTGGACAGCTCCTCGGGCCACGCACTTTTATGTCTTCTGCCTGGCTTCGTTTGTTCTGTACTCGTTCAACTACACGGGTAAATTCAATACCTTCGACTGGACGATTTACTGGGGCAAGATCGTTGCCCAGGCCCTGCAACCGGCGCTCTTTCTCCACTTTGCCCTTGCTTTCCCAGAGGAAAGGCCGGCCTCGCGCCGACACTGGATCAACGCGCTCATCTACCTGCCGGGCCTCGCCATTATCGGCCTGCAAGTGATGGCTCAAATGCGCTGGGAAGCCACCGAGTTGCTGAACACCCGCCTCGGCCAGCTCGCCATGGGCTACCTGGCGCTCTATTACGTTCTGGCGGCTGTGGTCTTCCTGCGCAACTATCTCCGCCAGGAGAACCCTCTACGCCGCCAGCAGCTCAAATGGCTGAGCCGGGGGACATTGCTGACCGTCATCCCGCTGACGGTGTTGAACATCGTTCCTTACCTATCCGGCGTCCCAGTGCCAAACCTCCTGGTCCGGCTGGCGAGCATTTCGCTGGTGTTCCTGCCACTCACGTTTAGCTGGGCCATCGTTCGTTACCGGCTGATGGACGTCGACCTGATCTTCAAGCGGGGCGTTACTTATACCCTGGCGACGGCTACCCTGGTCGGCCTGTATTTCGGCGCGGTTGCAGTCTCGGCCGAGGTGGTGCACACGCGCTTGCGCAGCGCAGGGGCATGGGGTCTGGTCGCCGCCATCATCATCACCGCCCAGCTGTTTGAACCACTCAAACGCGCTATCCAGGACCGGGTCGACCGGGTCTTCGACCGCAAGCGCTACGATTATCGTCAGACCCTGATCACTTTCGGCCGCGGCTTGAGTTCGCAGACCGATTTGGGCAGGCTGCTCACTTCGATCGTGGATCGGCTATCGGAGACGCTGCTGGTGGCGCGGGTGGCCATCTTCTTCCCCGATGACAAGGGCGGCTACCGGTTGATGGCGGCGCATGGTCTACCCCCGCAACTGCTCGACCGGGAAAGCCATCCGGGGCTGGGCTTTCTCGACTTCGATCAACCTGATGCGGGCACGCACATTTTCCTCGAGAACCCACAGCAGGTGCTCCATCTGCCCAACGAGGAGCGCCAGGCGGCTGCCTCGCTCGATCTCAACTACTACCTTCCCTGCCGCCTGCAGCAGAAGACCATCGCGGTGATCGGGCTGGGGCGCACCACCCATGGTGACTTCCTCAGCAGCGAAGACGTGGAGTTGCTGGAATCGATGGCCAGCTATATCGGGATCGCCATCCAGAACGCGCGCCTCTACGCCAGCCTGGAACAGAAGATTTCCGAGTACGAGCGGCTGAAGGAGTTTAACGAGAATATCGTCGAATCGATCAACGTCGGTGTTTTTGCCGTAGATCTCGACGAGCGGGTGGAGAGTTGGAACGCGCAGATGGAAGTGATGTATGCCATGTCGCGGCAGGAGGCGGTGGGGCAATATCTACGCGACATTCTGCCGGCAAACTTTGTGGCGGAATTCCTGCGCCTGAAGGATGAGCCAGGAGTGCACAACCTCTACCGCTTCCGGCTGCTGACCCGCAGTGGCGAGAACCGGTGCGCCAACGTGGCCATCGCTCCCCTGGTCTCGCGCAACTTTGAGGTGGTTGGCCGCATCATTATCGTGGATGACATTACCGAGCGTATGGAGCTGGAAGCACAGCTGACGCAAGCCGACAAACTTTCCTCTATCGGACTGTTGGCGGCCGGGGTGGCCCATGAGGTCAATACTCCGCTGGCGGTGATCTCTTCCTATACCCAGATGCTGGCCAAACAAGTTCGTGGGGACCTCCGCGTGGCGCCGCTGCTGGACAAGATCACGCAGCAAACTTTCCGTGCCTCGGAAATCGTGAATGGTTTACTCAACTTCTCGCGCACCGGCGCGGCCGAGTTCACGGCGGTTGATCTGAACCATGTTATTGAGGAAACGCTGAAGCTGCTGGAACATCAATTCCGTGCGTCTCAGGTACAGCTGGAGACTTCGTTGGAACACAATCTGCCGCCGATTCTGGGCAACTCCGGCAAACTGCAGCAGGTGTTTCTCAACTTGTTTCTGAATGCCAAGGATGCCATGGCGGCCGGCGGTATCCTGCGCGTGGCCACTCAGGCCAATGGGCATGTGGAGGTTGATATCTCCGACACCGGTTCAGGCATCGCGCTTGAGCACATGCAGCGTATCTACGATCCGTTCTTCACTACCAAGTCAACGGTGAGCGAGGGGCAACGTCGAGGCACTGGACTGGGCCTGGCGGTGAGCTACGGCATTATCCAGGAGCATGCGGGTAAGATCCAGGTAGAGAGCCAAGTGGGAAACGGTACCACGTTCCATCTCGAATTTCCTATGGTAAGGAAGCCCGCCCATGTCTGAGGCCGGCATTCTCACGCCGCAAAGTAGAACCAACGTTTCGACAGAAGTGCCACACCGCATTCTCATCATCGATGACGAGGCAGCGATTCGCGAATCCCTCGAGACGCTTCTGCTGCTCGAAGGCTATGTAGTGGACCTGGCCCCCGAGGGGCAGGCCGGACTGCGATGCATCGACAGCAGAACCTATGACCTGGTTCTGTTGGACCTGGCACTGCCGGGACAGAATGGCCTGGAGATTCTGGCTCGCATCCGGGAGCGCCAGCCCAATCTGCCGGTGATCATGATCACCGCCTACGGGACTGTCGGCAATGTAGTCGACGCCATGAATGGCGGGGCTCAGAACTTCGTACAGAAGCCGTGGGACAACGAAAAGCTTCTGGCCGATATCCGCGCCGCGACCGCTCGGCAGCGTGCCGAAGAAGAGAATGTCCAGCTCAAGCGGGCGCTGAAGCAGCGCTACAACTTTGAAAACATCGTCGGCAAGAGTGAGCCGATGCTGCGCATTTTCGACCTGGTGGCGCAGGTGGCGCCTACCCGCTCCACCATCCTGATCCAGGGCGAGAGCGGGACCGGCAAAGAGCTCATCGCCAAGGCGCTGCACGCAAATTCGCCACGGCGGGACAAGCCTTTTGTGCCCGTCAATACCGGCGCCATGCCCAGCGATCTGCTCGAATCGACGCTTTTTGGCCATGTCAAGGGGGCATTCACCTCCGCGGTTTCGGCTAAGAAGGGGCTGTTTGAGGTGGCCAACTTTGGCACTCTCTTCCTGGACGAGATCGGCACCATGGGGATGGATACGCAGGCCAAGGTGCTGCGGGTACTGCAGGACCGCCGCTTTATGCACCTCGGGGGGGTACACGAGATCCAGGTCGACGTGCGCATCCTGGCGGCCACCAATGTCGATCTCCGACAGGCAGTGCGCGAAGGCAAGTTTCGTGAAGATCTGTTCTACCGCCTCAACGTCATCACCATTGATCTGCCGCCGCTACGAACCCGGCGTGAAGATATTCCGCTGCTGGCAGCCAGCTTTCTCAAGCGTTACGCCGAGGAAAACGACTTGCCGCCGCGGACGCTCGCACCTGAAGCCATGCGGGTGCTGATGGACTACGAATGGCCGGGCAATGTTCGCGAACTGGAGAACGTTATCGAGCGCGGAGTCGTTCTCTCGTCTACCCCTACGATTGGATTCGACCTTCTCCCCGGCCATCTGACTGGCCGCAGCTACTCCTCCAGCCTGCTGGAGCACAACCCGGACGCCTCGTTATTCGACATTCTGGAAGATATCGAGCGGCGCATCATCATCGATAAGCTGGAGCGCTGCAAGTGGAACCAGACGGATGCGGCGGAGCAGTTCCGGATTCCGCTTTCTACACTCAACCAGAAGATCAAGCGGCTCTCGATCGAGATCAAGAAGCGCTTGAAAGACTGAGGGGAGCCGTGTGGTACCCTCGGCTTGGGTATGCCAATCGACTCGATCGAAAGCATTGCAAAAAAGCTCGTTCTTTCGGTGCAGGATTATGCCATCCTCACCGGCCGGTCGATCGGCAATATCTTTCAGCGTCCCCGCTACTTTGCCGATCTCATCGTGCAGGCGGATTCGATTGGGATCGGGTCCGTGCCCATCGTGCTCCTCACCGGCTTTTTCACCGGGGGCGTGCTCGCCCTGCAGTCGGCGTCTTCCCTGGCGCAGTTCGGCGCCACCGCGATCACCGGGGAGCTGGTCAGTCTTTCCATGATCAAGGAGTTGGGCCCGGTGCTCACCAGCCTCATGGTCTCCGGCCGCAACGCCTCGGGAATGGCCAGCGAACTGGGCTCCATGATGGTGACCGAACAGATCGATGCCATGCGAGCGCTGGGCACCGATCCGCTTAAGAAACTGGTCACCCCGCGCCTTTATGCCACGGTTTTCATGCTGTTTTTTCTGACCATCCTCTCCGATACGGTGGGCACCCTTGGGGGCGCTGTCATCTCGGTGTTTATGCTCGGCCAGGACGGTTCGCAGTATTTCCACACGGCGTACCAGACATTGCGCTATCCCGACATTATCCAGGGCCTGGTCAAGCCCGTCGTCTTCGGCTTTATCATCGCCAGCGTGGGCTGCTTCTACGGCATGAACACCCGCGGTGGTACCCAAGGTGTTGGCCGATCGACCACCCAGGCGGTGGTGGTTTCGTCGGTGCTCATCATTGCGGTCGATTTGGTGATCAGCCAGTTCATGATTGGTGTGTTCGGCCGCTAATCCTATGGTCACCGCAGCCCAGCCCGCAGCCACGGTAGCCGAGGGAGATCCGGCGCAGCCGGTCCTGGTCTTCGATGACGTGTCCATCGGGTTTGAAGGCAAATCGGTTCTGGAAAATATCTCGCTGACCGTTTCTCCGGGGGAGACCCGCATTCTGCTGGGACCCGCCGGGAGCGGCAAAAGCGTTCTGCTCAAGATGGCGAATGGATTGATGCGGCCTGACTCCGGCACCATCACGGTCTTTGGCGAAGAGATCAACAACATGCGCGAAGAACAGCTATTCCAGTTGAGGGGACGCATTGGCATGGTTTTTCAGGAAGGCGCCCTCTTCGATTCGCTGACCGTGCGGGATAATGTGGCCTACCGCTTAATGGAGCAGAAGGTTCCGGAGGCGGAAGTGACCCAGCGGGTGACCGAGGCGCTTCGCTTCGTGGAATTGGAGCAGACGCTGGACAAATTTCCGTCACAGCTCTCAGGCGGTATGCGTCGCCGGGTGGCGATTGCCCGGGCTATCGTTAACCGGCCTGATTTGATTCTCTACGACTCCCCTACGGGGGGATTAGACCCGATTACTTCGACCACCATCATCGAACTGGTCATGAAACAGCGCGATGTTTACCGAACCAGCTCGTTGCTGGTCACGCATCGTTTGCAGGATGCGTTTACGCTGGCGACTCATAACTTTGATCGGGCTGAGAACCACATGGTTCCCATCCCTGACGGCGGGCTGGATCCCAAGACCAATTTTCTGGTGCTGCATGACGGGCATATTGTTTTTGATGGCTCGACCCATGATTTGGTGCATAGCGAGGATCCTTTCTTGAAGGAGTATTTGTCGTAATAATGTAACCGTTTCGATTACTTAGGGGTGTGTCCGCTACGACAGGTCCCTCCGATGTGCTCCGTCGAAAAACATTTCCAAGAAAGGTCTGCTGAACTGCAGATCCCTCCACTTCGCCACGCTCCGGTCGGGATGACAAAGGGGAGGGCGGCGCTTCCATTCAAATTCGATGATGCGGATAAGGAACAGCAGGTCCCTCCACTTCGCTGCGCTCCGGTCGGGATGACACCTTTGTTTGAGCGTTGGGATGCGGGTACCCAAACTGAGGTGTCATCCCGACCGGAGCGCAGCGAAGTGGAGGGACCTGCTGTTCCTTTCCAAAATCTCCGGATCTGCTAGTCTAAGGGGTTTCCTACCAGGTTTTTGAGGTGCCTGCTGCCATGGCTTTCAAATTTAAAGGCGTCGACTTTATCCAGTTTGATGGACTTCTCTCCGGCGATGAGCTGCTGTCGCGCGATACTACCCGCCAGTTCGTCGAAGATAACGTGATCCCCATCATCGAACAGTGCAATCGCGATGGCCGGTTTCCACGGGAACTTGTCCAGCCCATGGGCGAGCTTGGCTTCTTTGGCGCCAATATCGAGGGCTATGGATGCGCGGGCATGTCCAATGTGGAGTACGGCTTGGTGATGCAGGAGCTGGAGCGAGGTGACTCCGGCCTGCGGAGCTTTGTCAGCGTGCAATCCGCCCTGGTCATGTACCCCATCTACACCTTCGGGAGCGACGCGCAAAAAGACATGTGGCTGCCACTACTGGCCACGGGAGAAAAGCTCGGCTGCTTCGGGCTTACCGAGCCGGATTACGGATCAAACCCCGGCGGTATGCGCACACGCGCCCGCAAAGAAGGGGACGAATATGTCCTCAACGGCGAGAAAATGTGGATCACCTCGGGCTCTATCGCCGACGTAGCAGTGATCTGGGCCAAGGTGGACAACGAAGAAGGCAGAGTCCGTGGCTTTTTGGTCGAGACCAATCGACCCGGCTTCTCCGCCTACGACGTGCATGGCAAGTGGTCGCTCCGGGCGTCGGTCACGTCCGGTCTTTCGCTGCAGGATGTGCGCATTCCGGCATGCAACCTGCTCCCCTTCTCCGGAGGACTCAAGTCCCCTCTCATGTGCCTCAACCAGGCACGCTACGGCATCAGCTGGGGGGCACTGGGTGCCGCGATGTCGTGTTACGACACGGCGCTTCAATATTCCTTGCTGAGGAAGCAGTTTCGCGAAGAACCGATCGCCAGCCACCAACTGGTGCAGGAGAAGTTGACCTGGATGATCTCGGAAATCACCAAGGGACAACTGCTCGCGCTCCAGGTGGGACGCCTGAAAGATGCCGGCAAGGTAGGCTTCGAACACATTTCCATGGCCAAGCGGAATAACGTCTGGATGGCCCTGGAGTGCGCGCGCCTAGCACGCGATATCCTCGGCGGCAACGGTATTACCGACGATTACCCGGTCATGCGGCACATGATGAATCTCGAATCGGTGAAAACCTACGAGGGAACACACGACATCCACGCGCTGATTATCGGACAGAGCATTACCGGTATACCCGCGTATTAGAGCATCCATTTGGGTAGAATCACATCAGAGGGATTGCAGTGAGTGCAACCCTCTTCCCCTAATTCCGCAACCTATGGCTCCAAACTGCGTCTTTACCAGTAGGGGTTGAGCCTCGGACAGGTGTGTGCACATGGATGTGAAGTCCGCGTCAAGGAAAGTGATTCGACTGGGCAAGATACAGCGACGCCCAGAGCTGGACGCCCTGCGCGGACTTTTTCTGGTGTGGATGACGCTAACTCACTTGCCTACACGGCTCAGCGAGCTGGTCAATCAGCCTTTCGGGTTCGTTTCCTCGGCGGAAGGCTTCGTTTTCCTGTCTGCCATGCTTGTAGCTACCCTCTACATCCACCAGGCTGCGCAGGACAGCGAGGGCATGCGTAGCAAGCTGTGGAAGCGCGCACTGATGATCTATGGCTACCACGTGATCATGCTGGCGATGGTTTTTACGGTTGTGGCAACCTTCGCGGCGCATACGCATCGCGCGGCACTCACCAATCTGCTCAACTTTTACCTTGCCCACCCTGTGACCGCGATCATCGGCTCGTTGCTTTTGATCTACTGTCCGCCGCTGCTGGACATCCTGCCGATGTACGTCACCTTTTTGTTGCTGACACCGTACATCCTGAACATCGCGGTGCGCCGGGGTTGGAACCGCATTTTGATCGTCAGCGGCCTCGTCTGGCTGCTGGCACAGTTCGGCTTGCGCACCTGGGTGCATGGCCTGGTGGTGCATATCACGGGCTTACATATACCGCTGCAGGAAACAGGAGCGTTCAATCTTTTTGCCTGGCAGGCGATCTGGGTTTTGGCTTTGTGGCTGGGAGCTAAGTCAGCACAGAATGAAAACCCTTTGAGCAAGCTGCCCAACTACATATTTCCTTTGAGCGCAGCCGTGTGCCTCTTCTTCCTTGGGGTGCGCCATGATTGGCTTGGCCCCCACCTCACCCAGGAGGCGCTGGGGCTTTCTCTGGACAAATGGCAGATCGGCCCGCTGCGGGTGCTGAACCTGTTTGCTTTTTCATGCGTCGTTTACTGGTCGCGGGAACATCTCACCCGGTTGGTCATGGTGGAGCCTCTGCTGACGCTGGGCAAGGCTTCGCTCGAAGTCTTCTGTGCTCATCTCTTTTTTGTCTTTGTGGGTCTCGCGCTGCTTTACGGCGAAGTGACAGAACTGCACGGACCCTACGCGCTTATCCTGCTGACGATTACTTTTACCGCGCTGATTCTGGTAGCGATCCGTGAAGTGCGGCGCAAACAAAAGGCTCGCCACTCTTCGCCCGCAGGCGGAGCGTTCCGACCCGGCTTGAACCCTCCGCCCGCAGAAAGCCGGGCGGAAGTCTAGACCGTTACCGTAAAGGTTTCTTCGTGGCGGACGACATTGCGGTACAGCGTGTCCCGTTCCACCGGCTCGCGGCCAGCCTCACGGATCAGGCGAATCAGTTCAGAGCGCCGCATCCCTTGCGGGGTGGTGGCCCCGGCGTCATGGTAAATTTTTTCTTCGACCACCGTGCCATCGATATCGTCGGCGCCGAAGCGCAAGGAAATCTGCGCGATCTTGGCCGTCATCATTTGCCAATAGGCTTTGATATGAGCAAAGTTATCCAGCACCAAGCGGCTCACTGCGATTTGCCGAATATCTGTGAGGCCAGTGGTGGTCGGCAGATGATCGAGGGCGGTATTCGCAGGATGGAAAGCCAGCGGAATAAAAGTTTGAAAGCCGCCAGTGTCATCCTGCACCGCACGCAGGCGGAGCATGTGATCGACGCGATCTTCATCGTTCTCGACGTGTCCGTACAGCATGGTTGCGTTAGAGCGTAAACCCAGCTTGTGCGCGGTGCGCGCCGTCTCCAGCCACTCGTCGCCGTCGATCTTGTGATCGCAGATGATGTGGCGAATGCGATCGGAGAAGATCTCCGCGCCGCCACCAGGCATGGAGTCAACCCCGGCGTCCTTCATCTTGATCAACGTCTCGGCAATGGTCAGCTTGGCACGTCGCGCCAGATAGGCGACTTCGACCATGGTGAAGGCCTTGATGTGTACCTTCGGAAAGCGCTGCTTAAGACCGGCGACGAGGTCGAGGAAATACTGGAACGGAAGATCGGGATGCAGGCCGCCGACAATGTGAAATTCGGTCACCGCTTCGCTGTAGCCGGAGGCGGCGGTTTGCCACGCTTCCTCCAAGGCCATGGTGTAGGCGCCTTCGCCGTCTTTTCTGCGGCCGAAGGCGCACAGCCGGCAGGCGGCCACACAAACGTTGGTGGGGTTGATGTGCCGGTTGACATTGAAGTAAGCAATGTTGCCGTGCAGGCGTTCGCGCACGTGGTTGGCCAACCAGCCCACGGCCAGAACATCTCCCGACCGGTAGAGAGCGACACCGTCGTTGAAATCGAGGCGTTCGTTCGCTAAAACTTTTTCCGCAATCGGCCGCAAGCGGGCGTCGTCGGTTTGAAAGATATGTCGTTGAGGCGCTAGGCTACTCACATCTTTATGATACCCGAGCCGCTTCTGGTTCAGCTTTTCATTGTGTTCCATCAAAAGACAGGGCGGCCCGTATGGGCTGGGTTAAGATCTGGTAGATAGCATGCGACTGCTTCGGACCCTGGTCTTCACCCTCTTCGCTCTGCCGTGTGCGCTGGCAGCCCCGCAAAATGCTCAGAGTCCTCCAGCGGCAGTTCTACCGCCAGTGACCGCTTATGCGCTGAATCGGGCGAAAGTCACGCTGCCGACGGATTTTGATGCCCCGCTGAATTTGCTCATTCTTTTTTTTCAGCGGGATCAGCAGTCTGTGGTCGAAGGCTGGCTTCCGGTGGTGACACCCGGGACTGTCCCCACAGTCCACACCTGGGTATTGCCAATCTCTCCGCGCGCAAACGGCTTGTATAAGTGGTGGTTGAACGCTTCTCTGCGCGGCAGTTTGTCACCTTCCCAGCCGCGACGGTATACGGTTCCCTTGTACGTCGACAAGGCGAAATTTCTACGCTCCCTGCAGGTGTCGTCCGAGCAGGAGGTCGTGCTTCTGTTGACTGATAAGGCCGGGCACGTGCTGTGGCGCACGGCGGGAGCAATGACTGATACCAAGAAAAGCGCGCTTAACAGTTTTGTGATGAAGTCGGCAGCACGCCAGTGAACCCAGGACTGCTTCATCAGCCAGTCGATGCAGCAAAAGCGATCGTTGGGCTGCGCCCATCATTTTCATCCCACGTACGCTTTGGCGAACGTGGGGCACCCGTCGCTTCCCTCTGACGCTGCTACGACCATCCTTAGGTCTTGGCTACTCGATCGGCAATCAGGTTGAGTGCGCGGTGCGCGGAAAGGGCGGCACCCTCCTGCCAGCCGACGATGTGGCTGGTATGGTCGCCAGCGAGGTAGATGCGGCCCTGGGGCTGAATCCAGACCTCGTAGCCGGGCGGAGCACCGGTTTCGTACTCGCTGACCCAGGACCCAAGATTGTACGGAATGTGCCCCCAGCTGACGTAAATGGGGTTCTTCAACTCCTGCGATCGACCTGGATGCAGCAATTCTATGGAGCGGCGGGAGGCGGCCAGCTTTGCCTCCGGGCTTGGCAAATTGCCGAATTCGGAGCCATTTTCAATTCCGTATCCGCCGAGGATAATGCCTGTTTCGGAGAATAGAGAGGCGCTGGGATACCAGACTGTGTCGACCGGCTGGCGGAGAAAAGAAATGCCGCCGTAGATGTTGCATTCCTGCTCCCAGAAGCGGCGTGACTCCCAAGCGATCTTGTACGCGGAGTCATAGGAACAGCCATCAATGGCCGCCTTCAGCTCTGGAGAGAAGTCGGTGTCCATCGTCTTCAAAATGGTGAGCGGCAAGGCGCAGATGCAATAGTCCGCGCTCACGGTTTCATGCTTACCACTTGCCAGGTCGCGGTAGACGACCTTCACACCCGTGGCGCTCTGCCGGATCTGCACGACTTCCGCACGCTGCCGGATCACGTTTCCCAACTTCTTCTTGAAGGCCATGGGGATCTGGTCCATGCCGCCGATTGGTTGAAACATGGTTGCCTGCCAGTCGATCTCATCCTCTTCCATCAACTCCCGCCAGAGATGGGCCGACAGCAAGGCACGCATATCCAGGGGGTCGTGAGGAACACCCTGCGTGTCCCCGGCTCCGGGATTCACTTTGTATCCAGCTCGCGACGATCCCTTGTAGAACAGATCCGGTGATAAATCACCGTATTGCTTCAGGAATTCGACCATCTGCTCTTTGTCATCGCGGCTTAGCTCCTGATCGAGCGCGCCGCGCTGGATACACTTTGCGAGCAGCTCCGAAACATGGCCGCGGGTATCGAATTCCACCTGGCGGTTTTGCACCGTCTGGCCGCCATTGAGGTGATCCGCCTGCAGGTATGCGCTGCGCGAGGCGTTGACTTCGACCTCCAGCGGAACCCCTAGCTCCCGGGTGTAACCGAGCATGGTGCGATGCACAGAAGGCAGCCGGGCCGGACCGACATTCTGGTAAAGACCTGGGCCAAAGGCGCAGGTCTGCGTCAGCCCATTGGTGAAATCGACCCTGGTACCGTTGCGCACGGTCCAGTTCCGGCCGCCAGGGCGCTCCCTGGCTTCGAGCAGGGTACAGCTGTAGCCCAGTTTGCCCAGCTCGTAGGCTGACACCAGACCGGCGATCCCGCCGCCCAGAATGACCACGCTGGTGCCCTTGCCGGAGCCCGCAGGGTGCTCTACAGTCGCCGCAGCCGATGCCATGACCGGCAACAGGCCCAGGGACTGCATCATGGTGAAGGCGGCGCTGTACCCGCCCGCCTGGCCTACCCTCATGAGAAAATCACGCCTGCTCAGACCCATTTAGGACCTCCCTCCATATCTCTCCAAATAACCTTAAGCGGTGAATTTGGATGTAGAATGGGATTTTTCCGGATTGCTGTCGGTGTGGGACAAGAAGCTCCGTCACGGTGGCGCCGGGACCGGCGTCGCTGTTGAGTTAGTTGCGCCTTGACCATACTGAAACCAACTACCCTAACGGCCTCAGCGCAGGGAAACCAGCCCTGGGAAACCGGGGTGGGAAACGGAGATCTATCAGTCTTCAACCTTGAAGCTGGCACAGCAGAGAGTGCGACGAGGACGAACGTGGTGAGGATTACGTTTCGACAGGGAGACGCCACCACCCGTAAACCTTGCGGAACGCTGCGCAGGGACGGAAACGAGCTTAGGGTAACGGTACTGACGCACGAAAGCAACTGTAAAATGGCGCAAATCTTTCGTCGCCGTAGCCAGACATGGGATGTGGGGTAATGAGCGAAGAAGGCTCCAGGGCCGAAGAAGTATTGGATATCGAGTTTCTGCATGAGATCGGCAGCCGCATGGCGGCGGCGGATCCCTTTCATGTTGTGCTCGAACGGGTGGTTGAATTTGTCTCCACGATTGCGATGTGCGATTCCTGCTTTGTTTACGTGCTCGAGGGCGAGAAGCTGGTGCTGCGCGCTTCCAAGAATCCGCACGCTGATTTGGTAGATGAGCTGGACCTGCCACTGGGCCAGGGAATCACCGGCTGGGTCGCGATGCACCAACAACCGGTGGCCATTGCCTCGCAGGCCTCGAGTGATCCTCGATTCAAGATGTTCAACGATTTGCCGGAAGATCATTTCGAAGCATTTCTTTCTGTGCCCATTCTTTGCCGCGGCAAGCTGGTGGGGGTGATCAATGTGCAGCATCGCAAGCCACACCACCACAGCCGCCGCCAATTGCGGCTGATCTCAACTGTGGGCTTTCTGGTAGGCGCCGAGCTTGAAATGGCACGCTTGGAAAGCGAACGCCTGATGCTCGCCGATCGGCTTGAGGTGAGGAAACTGATGGATCGCGCGAAGGGGATTCTGCAGCGCGAATTGCACCTGGATGAAGAGGGTGCTTACCTGGCGTTGCAAAAACAGAGCCGGCAAAAACGGAAAGCGATCCGCGAGATCGCTGAGGCGATTATTCTCACGGAAGAGATTCGGCGGTCTCGGAAGTAGGACGGCGGGTGCCGCTATTCGAGAAAGAAACCGCAGATCTCTCCACTACGCTACGCTCCGGTCGAGATGACAAATTTGTTTGGGAACGTTAAGTATTGTTTCCAAGGTGCATTGTCATCTCGACCGGAGCGTAGCGTAAGCATCAAGCAAACGGCAGCTAAACGTTGACTCGCAGAGCTTGATCTTTGCTATGCATAGACCTTGTCCCCGGCCATCACCTGCTGTGACTTGTCGTCAAAGGTGACGCGCTGGCCAGTCTGAATGGCGGCAATGTTCATGCACAACGCCACCGAATGGCTGTAGCCCGCCTGGATGCTGGCGTTGGGCGTTTTGCGGGAGCGGACACACTCCATCCAGTTGCGCATGTTAGCCGAGGTCATGGGGTCATTTCCGGTGTTGGCCGAGGTCTCGGCTTTCATCAGCGTATCGGTGAGCGAATAGTCGCCCAGCAGGTTCTGCTTCATGCCCATTTCGGCAGCCGCTTTCGCGGTCATGCCGCCCTCGGAGTTGACGCACTGCTTATCCATATCGAGCATGCCGCCATTGGAGTAGTAGATCTCTTTCACTCCTCCCGCGGAGTTGGTCATGCGCGACGAATAGATCACCTGGAAGCCCTTGCTCGGATCGTCGAGCGGACCATAGTCAAAGACAGCGGTCATGGTGTCCCAATTCTTGCGACCATCCTTCCACAGGTAGACGCCACCGTTGGCAACCACGCTGCGCGGATGCGGGTAACCGGTGAACCAGTGAACGGTGTCGATCTGGTGCACCAGCCATTGATCGGGGATTCCTGAGGAATAAGGCCAGAAGAGACGGAACTCAAGATACTTGCGGGCGTCGAACGCCTCATAAGGCCGATTGAGCAGATAGCGCTTCCAGTCCGTGTCCTGCTCCTTCAAGAGGGGCACGACTCCGGGACGCCGCCAACGGCCGGGCTGATTGACGTTCCAGGTCATCTCCACGGCAACGATGTCGCCGAATTTTCCTGACTGAATGTACTCGTAGGCCTTTTGATAGCTGGGGGTGCTGCGGCGCTGGGTGCCGACGGCGACTACTTTCCCGGTCTGCTTGACCGCGGCCAGGAATGCACGCGCGTCTTCCATGGTGTGAGCCGTGGGTTTTTCCACGTAGGCATCGCGCCCCGCCTGCACCGCTTCGACGCCATGCAGGGCGTGCTGAAAATCGGCGGTGGCGACGATGACGGCGTCTATATCCTTGCGCGCATAAAGCTCGTCATTGTTGCGCACGCTGGCGACCGGACCGCCACCGCATTGTTTCTGGATGAAGGCGGCGCCTTCGTCACGGCGACGGTTCCAGATATCGGATACGGCGACGAACTCGAAGTTGAGTTCCTTGGCGTGTTCCTGGAATGCGGGCACTAATGCGCCTTTGGCGCGATCCCCGGCACCGATCAGCCCGACGCGGACACGATCGTTGGCGCCCGCGATGGCGGCGTAGCTGCTCGCAGTCCACGGCACGGCTGCGCCGGCGAGTACCGCGCTACCCATCTTCAGGAAGTCCCTGCGGTTCTTGTCTTCGAAGATCACGGCCATTCCCCCTGTCACTGTCGCAACAAAGTTTACAGGCAGGAGCGGCCCGGTCGCCACTGGACCGCATAGCGGGACGTTATGCGGAGGGCTTGCGGGTCCGTTCTCCGTCCATCATGCGCATGATTCCCAGCGGGTTGGTGCTCTTCAGTTCATCCGGCAGGGCGGCATCGGGGAAGGATTGGTAGCAGACCAGCCGGGTGAAGCGATAGATGGCCTGGCTGCCTACGGAGGTGGAGCGCCCATCGCTGGTTGCCGGGAATGGCCCCCCGTGCACCATGGCGTGAGAGACCTCTACCCCGGTTGGGTAGCCGTTCAAGATCACGCGGCCTACCTTGCGGGAGAGAATGTCGATCAGATCGGCATAGTCGGCCAGTTCACTCTCGTCCGCATGGACCGTCGCGGTCAGATGTCCTTCCAATTGCTCGGCGACAGCCAACAATTGCTTTCGGTCCTGGTAACCGACGACGACGGTGGTGGGACCGAAGATTTCCTGCGCCAGGTCTTCGTGTTCCATCAGGTCCCGGTAGTCGGCGACAAAGAGCGAAGCCTGGACCGTCGCGGCTGCGGTGTCGTCCGCTTTTGCGCCTTCGGCGAAAACGTTGGCATCGGACATACGTCCCTTGACTGCAGAGTTAAACCGGTCGGCAATGGCTTTGGTGAGAAGGGTTTGCGAAGGGGTGGCGCTGACTTTTTCCCCAAGCTCCTTCAGGAAAGCCGGCGTACCGTCTTGCCGGGGTACCAGGACCAAGCCAGGCTTGGTGCACACCTGACCAGCGACCTGGGTAAATGAGGCATGCAGACCGATGGCGACCGCTGCTCCGCGCTGCTTCAAGGCCCCAGGCAGAACGAACACCGGGTTTACGCTTCCCATTTCCGAGTAACAGGGGATTGGCTCCGGACGGGCGGCCGCCAGCTTCATCAGGGCCGTGCCGCCGGCGAAGGATCCGGTGAACGCAACTGCCTTGATTGCTGGGTGCTTCACCAGCTGAACCCCTACCTCCACGCCAGCATCGAAGAGCAGCGAAAATACGCCTTCCGGCAAACCGGATGCCTGTACGCTTTCGCGGATTGCCTGGCCGACCAACGCGCTGGTTCCGGGATGGGCCGGATGGGCTTTCACGATCACGGGATTCCCCGCGGCGAGCGCGGAAGCGGTATCCCCGCCAGCCACGGAAAAGGCCAAGGGGAAGTTGCTGGCGCCGAAAACGGCTACCGGCCCGAGTGGCTTGTGCATGGAACCGAGGGAGGGCTTGGGCAGTGGCTTACGGTTGGGATCGGGGGAGTCGATGCGCGCATCCACCCAGGAACCTTCTTCCACCACTTCTGCAAAGTGGCGCAGCTGGTTGCAGGTTCTCGCCAGCTCGCCCTGCAGGCGCGGGGCTTCGGGCAATGCTGTTTCCAGATGGGCGCGTTGGATAATAGCCGGCGCCGCTGCTTCGATGGCGGCGGCAATGCGGCGCAGAAAGGCACCTTTATCTTTGCCCGACAGATTGCTGTAGATGGGGAAGGCGCTTTGCGCCAGCGCAGCCGCACGCTCCAGGTCCTCAGGGCCGGCGGAGAAGAATTTCGGCTCCAGGGGTTGACCGGTTGCCGGGTTCATCCCGGTAAAGGATGCTCCCTGTGTGCCATCTCCGAACCCGATCAGCGATACCGGTTTCAATTCCAATGCCAGTTCCACGTGTGCTCCTGTCTGTCCGAATCAAACGACTGCCCTGCCGGCGTCTTCATTGCACAAATTGCGCGCGGCGCTTAGTGGTTAGATATGTTTCAGGATGGGTTTGTTGCAGAGAAAGTAAACCTGTCTTTTGAACATCATACCGCATGGCGGGACGGCAAGTAGGGCTCGATGGGAATGACCGGATCCCTCCCGCCGATCCAATCTGCCAGCAGCTGCGCGGTGGCGAGCGATGTGGTGATGCCGAGGCCCTCATGCCCGGTAGCCAGGAAGACGGTCTCATCTTTCGCCGAGGGACCAATGAGCGGGAGCTTGTCCGGGGTGGCGGAGCGAAAGCCAGTCCACGTGCGTTCGATGGACAGTGACGGCAGCGACGGAAGGAATTCCGCGGCGCGCGTTAGCATGCGAGCGAGTACGGCTTCGTCCACTTCCCTGCTCTCTACCCCAAACTGGCGCGAGGATCCAATGAGCAATTGCCCGTTCTGCCTCGGCTGCACATTGAAGGCTACAGTATCCGTCGTTGTTACGTGAGCGCTTTTCAAGTAGCCGAGTTCGACCACCTGGTAACGGAGAAAGCCTGGATAGGGATGGCTGATTGCCAAATGACCTTTTCGCATGGCCACGGGAAGACCGGGCGTCAACCCCGGAGCCCCTTGCCCGGCTGCGTTGATGAGGATGGGCGCGTGCAGTTCGTTGCCGCTGCTGAGCAGTACTCTGCCGGAGCCCATGGCCACTGCTTTCTCTTCCACCAGGGTGGCGTTGTTTCGCAGAGCCTCCTCGAGAAGAAAACGGGCGCCGGCCCGCGGAGCGACCACCGCATCCTCCTCCATCAACAGCCCTCCGGAGAGCCCGGGGCGGAGAGCCGGCTCAAGGCTCGCGAGCGAGTGGGCATCGATCTTCCTGCAGGAGATTCCGGCTTCGCTATAGGCACTGTGTTTGCGACAAATCTCCTGCATTGCTTCATCGTCTTCCGCGACCCAGAGCGTGCCGCGCTGGGTGTACTCCGCATCTGGCGGCAGACAGGGCGCCAGCCGCCGCCATAGTGATTGTGAGTAGCGGGTTAAAGCCAGTTGAGCTGGTGAGTCATCGAGCACGACGATGTGGCCCATCGCCGCAGCCGTGGCGCCGGCTCCGATTTCCCCCTTCTCCACCAGTGCAAGGCGCATGCCTCGTTGGGAAAAAGCCAGTGCGCAGGCCGCGCCGACAATGCCGCCTCCGACAATTACTGCGTCGAAGGACTGGCTCATGCCGGGATGCCCCAGCAAAAGGAGTCCTCTGGATCCAGGATGAGGGTCGACTCGGCAGTGATAAAAGCGGAGCCGGTAATGTTCGGGAGAAGCTTTCCATCCCGCTCCACCAGGCGGCCTTCGAAGGTGCTGCCGATCATGCTTTCCTGGCGCCAGACCTGACCGGGAGCAAGGACGCCTTCCGCATGCAGGCAGGCCAACTTTGCGCTGGTGCCCGTGCCGCAGGGAGAGCGGTCGTATTCCTTGCCTGGACAGAGGACAAAATTGCGGCTATCGATGTTCGGGGTAGAGGACGGACTGTGGAGTTCGATGTGGTCGATCTCGGCTCCATCGGCTCCGTGGATTTTATTGGCGGTGAGCGCCTGGCGGATGGCCCAGGTGTAGTCGATGAGCTCATTTAGATGCGCGCGATCAATGGTAAAGGGGTGATCCTTGACCAGGAAAAACCAGTTGCCACCCCAGGCAATGTCGCCGATGACCTGGCCATATCCGGGTACCGGCACCTGGACGGCTGCGGCATATCGATAGCTGGGTACGTTTTCGATGGTCACGGTACGGTCGTCGTGCAGCGTGGCTCCCACGATGCCGACCGGCGTTTCGATGCGATGATAGCCGGGTTTGATTTTGCCCAGGTAAGCGAGAGTGACCACCACGCCGATGGTTCCGTGCCCGCACATGCCCAGGCATCCGCTGTTGTTGAAAAAGATCACGCCAGTGACGCACTCTGCATTGCTGGGTTCGCAAAGTAATGCACCTACCATTGCCTCAGAGCTACGCGGTTCGGTGACCAACGCACGGCGGAATGGTCCGTGATTTTTTTGGAAGAGGAGCATGCGCTGGTGCACGTTGCCGTCGCCGAGGTCAGGGCCACCTTCGACGATGGTCCGGGTGGGCTCGCCGCCGGTGTGTGAGTCGACTACCCGGACTTGTTTCAGCGCATGCACTCGTCGAATTGTAAAAGAAACCGCAGATCTTTCCACTCCACTACGCTCCCCAGGATTCCTGTTGAGGTTGGGGGGCGCTGGCGGACCTCATGCGCCTTTCCTTAAGGGAAAGGCGACGCCTCCGAGGAGAGCGATTGCTGGACACGAGGCGTTGTTCATCAGCTTGGATGGGCCGCAGGCCCGTGACTACCGGGTACTGTGGTTGAAATTGGAAGAACTCAGCTTACCCTGGCGGGGTGGTCGGGTCAGTGCAGGCGGAGTTTTCTTCCCCGTCTCTGTTGTCGAGCCCTTTGTGCCGGTGAGCCTGCGCGCACCATTGCGGGGCTGTGAAGCAGGTTCGCGTACCTGGGCGCTTTCCGCCTGGTGCAGGTGCTGCTCCATTGCTTTGCGGGCTGCCGCCGCATCTCTCGCTCGAATTGCGCGATAGATGGTGCGATGCATTTCGGCGGACTGCCTGAGGTCGGAAGATTGTTCTACCGTCCGCCGGCGATCATCGTACATCGCACTGACAACCGTCTCCATGAGTACCGCAAGGATCGGATTTCCTGCCGCCTCGGCGATCGCCCGATGAAAACGGACGTCGTGGATCAAGTACTCCTGAGGGTCATCAAAGGTGGCATACATTTCGGTCACTTCCTCGGCCATAACGGCGAAATGCAAGTCGCCGCCCCGTTCCGCGGCCATGGCCGCGAGGTCGCCCTCCAGCACCAATCGCGCTTCAAACATCTGCTTTGGCTTGAATCCGCGGAGAGCGCTTAGCAGCTGCATCGAGAAAGAGTGCACGGCGGGCGCTTCCTCAGCTACGAACGTGCCCACTCCATGCCGTACGTTTAAGACGCCCATCGCAGCCAGATATCCGATGCCCGCGCGCAAACTGGCGCGGCTGATCTTCAGCCGCGTTGCAAATTCGCGTTCCGGCGGAATTTTGTTCCCGGCCTTCAGCACATCTGTTTCGATAAGCTTTTGGATATGGCTGACCACCTTCATTGTCAGCTGCTTTTCGGCGGCGCCATTTGGTTCTGTCGGCATAAACTGTCGCGGTGCCTCCCGCTGGCGTGCGTTTCTGAGCCAGACAGTACAGTTGCGAGGTTAGCACTCCACGTTCGCGTGCTCAAGATTTTCGGCCTGGCCAGAATACATGGCCACTCACTCGAGTGGTCTGACCTCATATTTCATTCGCATGCTCTCGCTTTTTCGCCATTCGTGCCCTGATGATTTCGTCGACCGGGGTGGCGCTTTGACATTAGACGGGGCGTCAGGGTGCGCCGTGCTCCGAGTAAGGCGCATCATAGACCGGTATTTAAACTCGGCTCAAACTCCCGGCGAGTCTGGGGTTGCTACCTCTTTCGAATGAAAGCGAGAGTTTGCTCTTGACAGTTCCATATTCGCTCCTCGACACTGTTTCCGCTTTTTAAAGTGGTCTGACCTTGACAGGCGTAATAAATTCTACGCGGTCCAACCATGGTCAGGCCGCCTGCGAGCCAGGAGGTAGCGCTCACGCTGGATGACCAGAGTTGGCTTGCTACAGAGCGACGGCGGCACCCGCGAATGCATAGACGCCACTTTGGAGGCATGAAAATGCAAACGGGCGCTGTTCCTCAAAACTTCCCGCTAACGATCATCGACACTGCGACCGGAGTACAAAACAAACAACCAGCGGGGCAAACTCTTATCCCTTTCAGGAGGCAGTATGTCAAGTCGAATTTCCAGCGCGGCCGGTTTGGTTTTCCTGTTTATCATCAGCTTCCACCTGCCGCTTTATGCGCAAACCTCAGTGGGGCAGATCACGGGAACCGTGACCGATCCAAGCGGAGGTGTGATTTCCGGGGCTGCGATCACTATTACAGATACCGCAACCCAGGCCATCCGTACAGCGACTACCGACGATAGCGGGTTTTTCATTTCTGTGGACCTACCTATCGGTGATTACTCCGTAGAAGCCGTGAAAACGGGCTATCGCTCGGAAAAGCGCACCGGATTCTCTGTTGTCGCTGACGCTCACCTCAGCGCCAACTTTCAGCTCCAGGTTGGTGCGGTCACCGAGGTGGTCACGGTGACTACAAACGCCAGCGAAGCGCTGAACACAACCACTGGTGAGCTTTCCCACGTTATCGATACGAAGGAGATTCAGTCGACTCCCTTGAACGGGCGCAATTACACCCAACTTATGACGCTGATTCCGGGCTCGGTGGTGACCAACCCGGATATTTTTGCAGTTACCACCGGGCTGAACTCAACCAACCAGGTGATCAACGGGAATCGTGCCGACTCGGCTAATTTGACCGTGGATGGCGCATTCAATCAGGCGTCCGGAAGCAACGGCAGTTTGATCAACAATGTGGGAGCGGACTTCATCCAGGAAGTCAAAATCGAGACTTCCAACTTTTCAGCGGAGTTCGGCAGAACCTCCGGCCCGGCATTCAATATTGTCACGAAGGGCGGCACGAATCAGTGGCATGGAGGCGCTTTCGAATACCTTCGTAATAACGACTTCGATGCCCGGCCGTTCTTCAGTACGCGCAAAACGCAGTTGGTGTTCAACGATTTCGGCTACGACGTGGGCGGACCAATTTTAAAGGACAAGATTTTCTTCTTCGTGGGCGAGGAATGGAAGCGGCTTCGCCAGCAGCAGTCGCCCACGGTGTTTACTACCCCCAGCTCCGCGGAGCTGGCAGGGGATTTCTCCGGTCTCACCCTGAACGGGAAGCCTCAAGAGCTGTTTTATCCGGGGACGACAACACCGATCCCCAACAACAACATCACGTCGATGCTGACCGCCGATGGCAAAGCCATCGCAAAGGTTTATAGCACCATGAATGCGCTGGGGACTTATACCGATTCGACCAACGCTACCAACAATCTGACTCTGGTTCCGCTTAACCCGCTCAATTTCCGGGAGGACCTGGTCAGGATCGACTACACAATCAATAGCAACAACAACATCTACGGCAGGTGGGTGAACGATTCCAACAGCCTGATTGATCCGTTCGGCACTTTCTCGAATACGGGTGTCCTGCCGACCACTCCCACTACCCGCAACCGCCCCGGTGTGAGTTTTCTTGTATCCGAGACCTGGAGTATCCGTCCAACAATGATCAACCAGGCGACGGCCAACTTCAGCTACGTCTCGCAACACATTCCTCCTTACGGAGTCAACTGGGAACGCTCCACCTACGGCTTCGAGTACAACAAGCTGTTTCCCGGCGCAGGAGAATACCCTGCCGGCATTCCTTATGTGACCATCCTGAACTACGCTCCATTCCAAGGCCCGAACTTTGCGTTGAATTCGCCGACAACAGACATTCAGGTTGGCGATACTGTATCGATCACCAAGGGTAATCACCTCATTAAGTTCGGCGCAGTGTATATCCGTAACCGAGTCGACCAAAACGGGCGCCCGTACTATACCGGTGATATCAACTTCACTACCGTGGGCAGCACTCAAACCACAGGCAACGCCTTGGCAGACGCACTTCTGGGTAACTTCCAAAGTTACACCGAGGCGAATGCTGATCCAGTAGGTCACTTCCGCTTTAATCAGCCTGAGGCCTTTGTGCAGGACACATGGAGGGCCACGCAGAAGCTTAGCCTGCAGTACGGGTTACGTTGGCAGCTTCTCGCGCCGCTGTATGCGCAGGGCAATAACATGTCAAACTTCGACCCCTCCGTCTACAATTCGGCGGATGCGATCACAGTATTGACCAATGGAAAGGTTGTTCCGGGTTCAGGTAATGCATACGAGGGCCTGGTTCGTGCGTCAAGCACCGGCGTTCCCTCCGACCAGACGGCGCGGGTACCCAATGTAAATACTGCCGCCCTGCCATTCATTCCGTTGGGCGCACCGCGAGGCTTCTACAAAATGAGTGGGGCGTTCGGACCACGCATTGGACTCGCCTATGCTCCCGACGCGAAGACCGCGATCCGGGGTGGCTTTGGCACGTTCTACTATCGCGCTGAAGGCAACGTTACCTTCAGCCAGGTGAACGTCGAGCCGTGGCTGCAGAATGTTGAGTTCGACAATGCAAATCTATCTAATATCTCCGGCGGTACGGCGAACAATACTGCTCTGCAGGGGAGCATCAGCGCGATTGATCCTAACGCGAAAAATCCTTATGTTGAGAGTTACAGCCTTGGTGTGCAGCGTGAATTTCCTTACGGTATGCTGCTGGAGACTACTTACGTCGGCAATGTGGGGCACCACCTGTTTCGGCAACCGAACGTCAATTTCCCCACGTACAGTCTGCCGTCGATTGTGGCTAATCCCAGCTACAGCACAAACTACTTCAATCCGCTCCATGGCTTCAGCACCGTCTCGCAGAACCGCACCGATTCCAACACGAACTACAATGCGCTGCAGCTTTACCTCACCAAGCGCAAGGGGCAAGTGGCATTTACCAGCGGGTACACCTTTGGCAAAGGCCTTGGTGATTCCTCGAGCAATGGAGTGACGCTGGAGTACTGGCAGAACCTGCAATACAACTACGGTGAATTGAGTATCGACCGCAAGCACGCGTTTATAAACACGGGCGTGTGGCAGTTGCCCAGCCTGCAGGGTAAGAACTTCTTCATTCGCGAGGGAATCGGCGGAGTACAGATATCCGGAACTTACCGCTTCCAGAGCGGCCCTTACTATACCATCACCGGCAACACATCGACTGGCAGCCGGCGCGCCAACTACAACATTGGTGTCCCTGTGTATGAGAAAGGCAACCGGTTTAGCCTTGCCAGCCATCAGGCGCAGTGGCTCAATCCGGCTGCCTTTTCTGCCGCACCCAATGGCGGCTTCGGCAACGCGGGGGTCGGCCAGGTTTTGCTGCCCTCATTGCAGCAGGTGGATGCAACCCTGGCCAAGGTGTTCGCCATTACGGAACGGGTTAACTTTAAATTTCAAGCAGACGCTTTCAATGCGCTCAACCACACGAACTACAGTTCACTGGGCACAACCGCTACCAGCGGATCTTCCTTCGGAAGGCTGAACGGAGCCTATCCGAACCGGCAACTACAGTTAGGAGCCAAGCTGACGTTCTGAGAGCAAGCGAAACCCTCACACCCCTGGGGGGCTGACTTCCTGGCGGGCTCTCCCTCAGTGGCTAAAGCCGTGGCCTTAATGGACGGGCTGAAAGCCGTCCCCTTCAGGACCAATCAACAGTTTTTGAAGGGGCGGGGCTTTTAGCGCCGCCCTCTGTTCGTGCTAAATTCCTTCAATCATTCAGAGGGTGGCGTTACATGAATTGTTTCTCGAAGATCTTCGCGGGTGGCCCGATAGGCTGCCGCAATGTGTTTGTTATATTCGGGTGCTGTGCCGTCCTGTTGCCGGCCATCGCCCAGCAACCAATGAAAACGCTTCTGGTCGGTGTGGACCACCGCTCCGTCATGTCCCTGAACGGCGAGTGGCACTACCTCGTCGACCAACCTCCCGCGAGAGTTCTCTACGCCGCCGATGGCAAGGTTCGGGATGACGGCTACGCCCTCAACAGCCACCCCAACATCAACAGCGGACCGCACAATGAGGAATATGATTTCGCCACGGCGCCTACGCTCAAAGTCCCAGGCGACTGGAACACCCAGGAGCCCACCCTGTTCCGCTTCGAGGGAGTGGTATGGTATCAGCGCGATTTTGACTTCCAGCCCAAAGCCAACACCCGCACCTTCCTCCACATCGGGGCGGCAAACTATAGGTCTTTCGTCTGGGTGAACCAGAAGCGCATCTGCGACCACGAAGGCGGCTTTACCCCCTTCGACTGTGAAGTCACCGCCGCCTTAAAGGCTGGGAGCAACTTCGTCGTCATTGCCGTCGACTCAACCCGCGAGGTCGATGGCATCCCTTCGGTCGGCATCGACTGGTTCAACTATGGCGGACTGACCCGCGACGTCTCCCTGGTCACACTTCCCCCCCAGTTCATCGACGACTACGATGTCCACCTCAAGCATGAAAGCACCTTCTCCGCCGCTGACACCAACACCATCGCTGGCTATGTCCACGTGGAAGGCGCTGCCGACGGGACCCCGGTCGCACTCCGTATACCCGAGGCCGGCGTGAACACCACTCTCAAGACAGATGCCGACGGCCGCGCGGCCTTCGACATCAAGGGCGGCAAGCTGGAGCTCTGGTCGCCCGAGACGCCAAAACTCTACAAGGTTGAACTCGCTTCGGGCCAGGATGAGCTCACCGACGACATCGGCTTCCGCGACATCCGCGTCGACGGGACCCGTATCCTTCTAAATGGCAAAGCCATCTTCCTGCAGGGCGCCAACATGCACGCTGAGGCCCCGTACCGTACGGGCCGCGCCTGCACGGACGAAGACGTCAAGAACATCTTCGGCTTTCTTAAAGACCTCAACGCAAATTTCGTCCGTCTCGCCCACTATCCGCACGACGAGCGGATGGAGAGCACTGCCGTCCGTGTAGGCATTATGGTGTGGTCAGAGTTTCCTCTCTGGCAGCTTATCTCCTTCGATAAGCCGGAAGTCTATGCCAAGGCCGCTTACATGCTCAACGAGATGATCCGCCGCGATCGCAATAAGGCCTCCGTCATCCTTTGGTCGGTTTCCAACGAGACGCCAAACAACCCCACCCGAACCCAGTTCCTGACCAACCTCGCCAACGAAGCGCGCAGGCTCGATTCCACCCGCCCGATCACCTCAGCCCTCATCGGTCCTCACCCCAAAGGCAATGAAATGGTGCAGGACGATCCTTTCGTCGATGCGCTCGATGTCGTGGGCCAGAACGAATATGTCGGCTGGTATCTCATGCGTCCTGAAGATGCCGATAACATCAAGTGGACGCTTCCCCAGAAACCGATACTCATCTCCGAGTTCGGCGCCGAAGCCAAGCAGGGCAACCACGGCGGCAAAGACCAGCGCTGGGCCGAGGAGCAGCAGGTGAATGTCTACGAGCACCAGTTCGTCATGATCAACAAGATCCCACAGGTGCGCGGTCTAATTCCCTGGATCCTCATGGACTTTCGCTCTCCAGGACGCAACATCCCCAAACTGCAAGACGGCTTCAATCGCAAGGGGCTCGTAGCCGAAGATGGCAAGAAGAAGCAGGCCTTCTACCTTTTCCAGAAGGCGTACAAGGAACGCTCGGTGGGGAAGGCCGAGTAGATTTGTTCCAGCAACAACAGTCACATCGCCATTAACTTGGACGCAGCGGCCTGCCATCTTGAACGAGTCGCCTCCTGTCTCCTCACTTCCGCCGGAGAAACCATGCAGCGTCGTACCTTCATGCAACTCGCTTCGCTGGTTGCCTTGGGCGAAGTCCTTGAGCGATCGAGATCACCGATCCCAGCGTGCGCGGCAATCCTTCGTTATTGAGATTGAGGGTTGCAATGTTCGCCGGTTTGTATTGTCCCGAGTATGCGTTTGCTAGTTTTCACCAGCCACGCGCGAAGGTGTGGCGTAGGAGGGAGGGACGACCGGCAGCGTAATGAAGCTTGCGTGGCCAGGTTGATGCCAGATTCGCTGTGTGGCCTTCTGATAGTCGTCTGGTTTCGCTTCGAGGATGTTGCCCACAAATCGTTGTGGGTTGCGATCGTAAAGAGGAAAGAGCGTGGACTGTACCTGCACCATAATTCTGTGACCGGGCTGGAAGGTGTGGTTGACCATGGGTAGCGCAAAGGTGTAAGCCAACGGCTCGTTCGCCTTGATCGCTTCCGGGTGTTCGAAGCTGGTGCGGTAACGACCACGGAAGATGTCCGTAGCAATCGGTAGCTCGTATCCGCTCAACTGAATGGGTGGCGCGGTGCGGTCCGGCTGCACATCAATCAACTTGACGGCCCAGTCCGCGTCGGTTCCCGTGGTTGAGGCGATGAGATGCACCACGGGCTCTCCGGATAACTTCATCGGCTCCTTGAGCGGCTCGGTTTCGTAGGTTAGGACGTCTGGCCGCCCATCCACAAAGCGCTGGTCCGTCACCAGCCAGGTGCGCCAGCCCATTTCGTCTTTGTCGTCGATCGGACGCGGACGATAGGGGACGGGCTTTGCAGGGTCCGAAACATAGTCGTCAAACTTCGTGGCACTCCCTTCCGCGGGTGGCTCAAAGGAGAGGCCTCCGGCCGCCGTCAGATAGAGCGGCTTCGAGGGCACCGGGCAGCCCTGCTCGCAACTCGCGGGAAAAACCTTAGGCGTTTCCCAGTGGTCGGCGCCGGTGTCGTAGATGAACACCGGCGGCGTGGGGGCGGGCGGGGCTCCGGGTTTGAGGTATTGATTGAAGAACGGCAACAACACCTCACGGCGCCACTGCGCCGCCGTGTCGGTGGCCCAGGTCAGGCTGCCGAGCGATCTTCCTTCCCGGTTTATCTGGCTGTGGAACCACGGGCCCATCACCAGGTAGTTCATCGTGTCGGGAACACCCTTGGCTTTGAGCGCACGGTAGCTGTGGATGGCTCCCCACATGTCTTCCTGGTCCCACAGTCCCTGCTCCCACATCGTGGGCACGGTGACGGCTTTGGCCGCGATCAGCTTATCCAGCGCCTGGCTCTGCCAGAAGCCGTCATAGGTGGTGTGCTGTAGCATCACGTGCCAGTAGGGCAACTGGTCCAAACCTTCGGCTTTGGCAAATCCATCCGCGGAGCCGGCCTGGAGATAGTTTGAGTATTCGTCGCGCCTTTCGTGCGGAACCTCGACGCCGTCGCCACGCTTCGAGGTTTGCCCGAGGATGTAGTCGATATTGGGCTGGCGGAACGCGCCATAGTGGAACCAGTCGTCGCCCATCCAACCGTCGATCATAGGACTCTCCGGTGCAGCGACTTTGAAGGCAGGGTGCGGGTTCAAGAGGGCCATCACGACGGTGAAGCCTTCATAGCTTGACCCAATCATGCCCACGCGTCCGTTTGATTCGGGCACGTTTTTCACTAACCAGTCGATGGTGTCGTATCCATCCGTAGTATCGTCGGCGCCGGACGGGTTGTAGCCTGAGTTCACCGGTGGCGGAGTCATCAGGTACACACCTTCAGAGCCGTACTTGCCGCGCACATCCTGATAGACACGGATGTATCCAGACTCCACGAAGACCTCGTCACTGAGTGGCAGCGCTTCAATCATGCGCCCGCTCTTGGATCGTTCGGCGCGCTTGGCCGCGTCGTACGGGGTTCGGGTGAGGAGAATGGGGGCGTTCTTTGCGCCTTTGGCGACGACTATGACGGTGTAGAGTTTCGTGCCGTCGCGCATCGGTACCATGACCACCCGCTTGTCAAAGTCACGCGGCTGCTCAGGAGCTTTGAAGTCTGGCGGGATATCGTTTGCCGGGAGTTTTGAGTCCTGGGCAAAGGCGGTGAGGGCGCAGGCAAGGGTCACGGAGACTATGCAGGATAAACCGATACGAGGGAGCAAGGGCTTGCGCATCAATAAGGCCATTTGGGTCATTCTAACGACAACGTTGGTTTGTGGTTGAGTGATCCCTCGACTTCGCTCCCCCGGGTTTCCTGTGGAACCTAGTGACGTTTGGCGGACGAACGATGAATCTGCCAGTCGATGGAGAGAAGAGCGGTTGTTGGGCTTCGCCCATCGTTTTCGTCCCACGTACGCTTGGGCGAACGTGGGGCACCCGTCGATTCCCTCCGAGCCTGGCTGTGACGCAGACTTCTTCGGAACTAAGCGCAGAGTTCTCACGAAGGACACTCTCTTGTTTCTAAAGCTACTTTCGACCGAGTCTTCGTTTGTTGGTGTTCACCAGCGAGGGTGTATAGACGCAAAAAGGCCGGGGCTTTTGGCCCCGGCCTTTGGCTGGGTTACGTTAGGCGCTGAAAAGCAGAATGCCCGTTGACTTGTCTTCTCCGACTTCGCTTACCGGTCGGTAGAAGAGCTGGTTGTTTTCCAGGTAGACCTCGAGGAAGGCGGGACGCTCTGCTATACCGCCGGCAATCAAGGCTTCCGACAATGGATCCTCGACATAGCGCTGCAGCGCACGACGCAAGGGACGCGCGCCATACGTGCGGTCGACTAAGGTCTTTTCGAGAATCCACTTCTTCGCATCCTCGGTCACCGAGAGCGTAATCGCCTTCTGAATCAGATTGGAGTTCAGTTGCTGTACGAGCAACTCCAGAATCTGAATCAGATCCGAATCAGACAGCGCCATGAAGATGATGACTTCGTCCAGACGATTTAGAAATTCTGGATTGAAGGTCCGCTTCACCTCGTTCTTGACCAGTTCCTCCATCTTGTCCATCAGCAGGTCTTCCCGATCAGACTGGAAGCCCAGACCCTGCTTCCTCTGCAGGTGCCGCGCGCCAATGTTCGAGGTCATGATGATGATCGAGTTCTTGAAGTCGACGGTGTTGCCCAAACCGTCGGTGAGCTGACCATCTTCAAAGACCTGCAACAGGATGTTGAAAACATCCGGATGCGCCTTCTCGATTTCGTCCAGCAGAACCACGGAGTAAGGCGACCGCTTCACACGCTCGGTGAGCTGCCCACCCTCCTCGTAGCCCACATAGCCCGGAGGCGAACCGATGAGCTTGGAGACCGAATGCTTCTCCATGAACTCCGACATATCGAAGCGAATGAGAGCCTTCTCGCTGCCGAAGAGGAACTGCGCCAGTGTACGCGCCATCTCCGTCTTGCCCACGCCTGTCGGTCCCAGGAACAGGAACGATCCGATGGGGCGATTGGGAGACTTAAGACCAGCACGAGAGCGGCGAATCGCGCGGGAGAGAGCAGAGATTGCCTTGTCCTGCGAGATGACACGCTTGTGCAGCTCTTCTTCCACCCGGAGCAGCTTCTGCGTTTCTTCTTCCTTGATCGAGGTAATCGGAACCCCGGTCCAGCGGCTCACCACGTCCTCGATGTCCTCGCGGCCTACGATTCCGGCGGTCGAATCATCCAGGTGATACTTGTCGCGCAGGGCGCGCAGGTTCTCGCGCTCCTTACGTTCCTCGTCAGAATAGAAACGCGCCTTCTCAAATTCGTGGTTGGCGATCGCGTTTTCCATGCGATGCACGATGAACTTGATGCGCTTCTGCACCTCGGTGATCTCTTCCGGCAACGAGGTCTGGCGCAGCTTCACGCGAGCACCGGCCTCGTCGATCAGATCGATCGCCTTGTCGGGCAGGAACCGATCGGGAATGTAGCGATTGGAATGAGACACCGCGAAGTGAATCGAGTCGTCGGTGTAGCTGACCGCGTGGAACTTTTCGTAGCGGTCCTTGATCCCCATGATGATCTTGATCGCATCCTCCTCGTTCGGAGGCGGCACTTTGACTGCCTGGAAGCGGCGTTCCAGCGAGCGGTCTTTCTCGATCGATTTGCGATATTCGGCCGGCGTGGTTGCGCCGATGCATTGAATCTCGCCGCGAGAGAGAGCCGGCTTGAGGATGTTGGCGGCATCGAGCGAACCCTCAGCCGAGCCCGCACCTACCAGGGTGTGCAACTCATCGATGAAGATGATCGAGTTCTGGTTCTCCATCAACTCTTTCATGATGGTTTTGAGCCGCTCTTCAAACTGGCCGCGATACTTGGTTCCCGCGACGATGAGCGACAGATCCAGGGCGAGGACGCGCTTGTCGGCCAGGAAGCTGGGTACTTCCCCGTCAGAGATGCGCTGCGCAAGCCCCTCAACAATGGCTGTCTTTCCCACACCAGGCTCGCCAATCAGCACTGGATTGTTCTTGGTGCGGCGGCACAGGATCTGCACCACGCGCTCCAGTTCCTGATCGCGGCCGACCAATGGATCAAGCTGGTTGTCCATGGCTGCCTGGGTCAGATCGCGGGAGAACTCCACCAGCAGGCTGGATTCGCGATTGCGCTGGGAAGGCGGAGCCTTTTCTTGCGTGGCCCGCGCCAGTTCCTCACGGATGGCGAGCAGACGGAGCCCACGCTCATGCAGTATTTCCGCGGCGAAGCACTTTTCTTCGCGCAGTAATCCCAGCAGTAAATGCTCCGTGCCAATATGCTTATGTGACAGACGTTCGGCCTCTTCCGCCGCATACGCCAGGACCCGCTTGCACTCGTTGGACAAAGGCAGATCGACAGAAGTGGAAACCTTCTCTCGAATCGTAGTATGACCTTCAATCTGTTTGCGAATGGATTCAACCGAAGCATGGGAGCGGAGAAAGCGGTTTGTCAGCACCCAGCAGCAAGTGCTCTGTCTCGATATATGGGGAACCAAACTGGCTGGCCTCATACCGTGCGAAGAAGATGACGCGCCGCGCCTTTTCTGTATACCGTTCGAACATGTTCCCCCTTAAAAGCTGCCCCCGGAAACGTCACGTTTTAGACGCCAACGGCAACTTTCTTCCTGTTCCATTTTCCCGGTCCCCTTAGAACCGGGAAAACCACTCGGCTGGGCGAATATAAGCTCTGACCCAATCTTATATCGGTCCAACCATTGTCACGTCTCACCCTTTTGGGGTAAGCCGTTGTCGTACTATGCCCCCGCTCAGACGTCCAGCGGAGACAACTCCTCTACCCGCCCCTGGGCTAACCGCAATACCCGCTCACAACGCCTCGCCAGAGGCAGGTTATGTGTAACCAGGATTGAAGTAAGACCATAGCTTGCGTGCAGGCGCTCAATCAAAGCAAATAGGGCATCCGCGGTCTGGTTGTCCAGATCTCCCGTAGGCTCATCAGCCAGCAAAAGCCTGGGCGCCGTGACCAGCGCTCGGGCGATCGAAACTCGCTGCTGCTCTCCGCCGGAAAGCTCACCCGCGCGATGAGTGGACCGGTCTGCCAGTCCTACCTCATCCAGCCAGTGAATGGCTTCCTGCAGTGCCTCTCTTTTTGACTTTCCTCGCGCCAGAAGGGGGAGCGCGACGTTTTCAGCGGCTGTAAACTCTGGCAGTAAGTAGTGAAACTGCCATACATAGCCGATCTCGCGATTGCGAAAGTCCGCAGCCTCACCAGGGGAGAAGGATCGCAAGAGTGTTGAAGAAAAGTATACTTCACCCGCCGAGGCTACATCAAGCGCTCCGAGGATGTGCAGCAGGGTACTTTTACCGGCTCCAGATTGGCCCACTATCGCCAGCATTTCCTGCGGCCGCACTTGAAAGTTGATGTCCTCAAAAAGGACCAGCTTGCCGTACTGCTTGCGCAGATTTCGGACCTCGACCAGTGCTGCGGGCAGCATGGGGATTCCCTGGCTGCCGAGCATCCCCAGGCGGCCTTCCGTGGCTTCGTCTGCGGGGGCGGCCTGTTCCATCATCTGCCTCTGTGGTCGGTAATCAATCTGGACCTATCTTCATGTATCACTAATGCACCCCTCTACGGAAGAGGCTTTGTGCGTGGGTAGCTCCAAATACATCAGTGCCCCGATTCACTCCGGTTCTGGACTGGTTACCTGGGGGTGGAAATGGACTGGGGCCAATAGCTTACTTCACTTGGATGCGAAAGGCATCAAATTCGATTCCCGGCACTTTCATTCGTAGCGCAACGCCTCGGCGGGAAGGATCCTGGCGGCAGAGCTGGAAGGATAAAGAGTCGCCAGCAAGGACACGGCGAGAGATACGCCGGCCACGATCAGCCCATCCGTCCAGCGCGCGGCAAAGGGCAGATAGTCGATCGAATAGACCTCGGCGGAGAGCTGGATAAAACGGTAGTGGCCGCCTAACCAGGAGAGGGTATAGCCGGCAATCAGGCCCAAGACAGTGCCTGTGAAGCCGATCAGCAATCCCTGCAGGAGAAAGATCGTCCTTACCTGGCGGGGCTGAACGCCAAACGACATCATGACGGCGATATCGCGGGTTTTTTCCATCACCATCATGGTCAACGCAGTGAGGATGTTTAGCGCTGCGACGCAAACGATCAGGCCAATGACGATGAAGGTAACGATCTGTTCCAATTTGAGTGCGCGAAAGAGGGGACGGTTCTCTTCCATCCAATTGGTGGTCAGGAATCCTGGTCCGGCGGCCTGCTCGATGGAACGGCCGATCTGGTCAGCCCGATCGAGATCGTCCACTTTGAAAGAGATGACAGAGACCACGTCGGGCTCCCCAAACAGACGTTGCGCATCCGGAAGGCTGGTGAACGCCATGCTCGAGTCGTATTGATAAAAGCCGGAGTGAAAGATGCCAACCACACGAAAGCGTTGCCATTTGGGAATGACGCCAAGCGGGGTCAGCTCTCCTTGCGGGCTGGTCACCAGGATCGTGGTACCCACCCTGGCATCGATCGTATCCGCCAGATCTTTGCCAATCACGATGGGTGGCGGGGTTTGATTTCCGTTGCTCGACGACGGTTGCGCGGCGCTGGTCTCGAGGGGCGCTGCGCTGCCCAGGGTGACGCTGGAAAGCAGATCGCTCACCCGGCGTTCCTGCGCGGGCACGATGCCCTCGATCAGTGCGCCGCCGGAACGAGCTCCATGGGAGATGAGTACCTGCTCGTACAGCCCAGGTGAAGCGGCTTTGACGTGAGGCAATTGTTCCAGCCGCGCGGTGAGTTCGCGCCAGCCGCGGATGCCGTCACTCGCCACGCGCATCAACTGCACATGGGCGGTCGAGCTTAGGAGCCGATCCTGCAAATCGCGGCGCATGCCGTTGGTGATGGCGAGGGCAATAATCAGCGAAGCTACGCCCGCAGCCACACCGGCGATGGAAATAATCGTGATTACGCCCACCACCGCCTGGCGGCGCTTGGCTCGCAGATAGCGCAGCGCGACAAAAAGCTCGAAGCGCATCGCTTAGTGGATCACGGTCTTTGCCGCACTCACGTTGTCGTAGCGGTCGTAAACGCGAACCGTCAGAATGTGTTCCTGCGGATCGACGACGGGCGGCGGCGCGCTCTCCGGCTCGTCTCGAGGGGTTCGTACGGGTATAGCCGCAAGCGGAACATTCAGTTCGTAATGCTCGGTCAGGGAGTCAGAGAGCTTGCCTACCGGTTCGAGAAACTGCCATCGGCCAGCGTCCAGCGAGTACTCGGCGCGGGCAATGGGCGAGGTCGCATCCGACGCCACGAAGGCGGCGTGCAGCACGCCGGACTGTAAATTCCCCTGGAGTGCGGTAAGCACTGGGGGCGTGGTATCGACAATGAAGTGGTCGCTTTCCCGCTCGCCGGTGAGCGCGTCGCCCAAGGTGTGGGCGGGCGCATCGCTCGCGACCACCCGCATCCGGTAGCCTCCATCGGGAAGCCTGATCGAGTCGAAAGAATAGAAGCGTTCGGTGACACGCGGCCGGAGCAGGCGCCAGTTCTTTTCTCCGTCGCCGCGCACGTAAACGTCGAAGATCAGTTCGTCGCCGTTGTCGTCATGGGCAGACCAGCGCACAGTTACGGCGGTTCGGTCGCGGACTGCGGACAGCGGCCCGGTGGCCGGGTCCTGAGTGTAACTCAGAGTGGTTTGCGCGGAGGGCAGATTAATGGTGACCGGCTGCGGCTGGCCGGGCTGCTGCGGAGTTTGATTGGCTCTCGCGCCTGGCTCGACCGCAATCTCATCCACCACTGGGGCGATGTTCACCGGCAGGTAGTTGATCCCTACGGAGCCCACGCGAGCGTCCGGCTCAAGCACTGACTTCCACTGGACGAAACGGGCGGCGGGCACACCGGACGCGCCGGAATTGGGGGTTACCTTGCGCCACTCGCTCCAATTGCGTTCCGGATTCTCCACATTGCCGGAGCGAGCGAAGATCTCGTACGATCCGCCGCTGTCGTTTACTTCCATGCGTCCGAATTGGGAAAAAACGCCCGAATCCAACACATCGCTCAAGTAAGTGCCCTGGGCTGCGGGCTGGGTGCCTAGTTTATAGAGCCTGCCGGTATTGCTGGTGGCTACGTAAAGCCCATCGGGCGCATCGGCAAAGGCCGTTGCCTGTCCGGTAGCCGCGCGCGCCAGATCGAGATAGGACCCGTCTTCGTGGATGCGGTAGATTCTGCCCCGATTGCCGGTGGCGACCAGAAGTCCCTGCGGAGTAGAGCGCAGCGCGTACACGACATCTTCCCGTGTGGCCCAGAGTTTGCGCGGGGCGCCCTGGGCGCTCAATTCGTCCACTTCGGAACCGTCAGGAATGAGGCCGTTGCTGCTCGAGGCTTGCACAGAGCCGGGGGTGACGATGGTGATGGTGGCGGTGGCCACGGCAACACCCTGCACGGGGAGTGGGGGCAAGCTGCTTTTGCTCTTCTCCCCTACAGCGGCGACATACAATCGGCCATCCGCGGATTCGGCCAGAGCCGTCACTTCGCGCTTGGGGGTGTCATAAATGACCAGACCCTTGCCATCCTTGCCGATGCGATAGACCAGACCGCCGCCGTCGCTGCCTGCGATGAGATTTCCGTTGGGCTCGAAGAGAAGACAGCGAATATGCTGCTCGTCGCTTTCGAAAAATAGTTCCGCGTGCGGGGTGTCTGTCGATACGTTCACGCGATAGATCGCGGCTGGTCCTCCGGTCGCGATGTATAAGGCACCATGGGAATCGAAGGCCAAATCCCAGATGTATCGCGCCTGATCGGCCGACTTGGCCGTGGCCACGTTGCGCGCAGTGGTCGCAGCATCGAAGATTACCGCGGCGGTGGTCTCGTCAAGACCAGACTGGCCGGGCTTGATGCGGTATACCTTGCCTCCGGGAACAGTGGCCGCGTAAACCGAGCCGTCCGGGCCCACGCGGACCGCCTGCACGGTGAGTTCCTTGGTCGAGAATAATTTGGTGGAAACACCGGCGGGCGTGACCTTGAGCACGGTCGCCGGGGAGCCAGTGGCTATGTAGGCATTCCCCTGGCTATCGGAGGCTACGGCCCAGATATAAGTGGAAGGCGTTAACAGCACCGATCGCAGTGGGGGCCCCGCCTCCAGGTGTCCCTGGCTGGCGATAGCAATACTTTCAGGTTGGCCCTTTTCAAATTCTTCGTAACGGGATTGCACCCAAAGGCGGGTTCCCTGGGCCAGGATTGCGTGTGGAGAAAGAGAGAGGGCCAATAGACTTGCTGTTACGACGCGAGGCATCATGCTGAACCGAGTCTACTAGGCTGTATTTGGCAACCACAAATGGCGGGGGGATTTGGTGTAGTCTTCGGAATCCAAGGTCGATCCAAGACGACTGCTATGAGTTCGACGGTTGATCGAGCAAAAGCGATCGTTGGGCTGCGCCCATCTTTTTCGGCCACGTACGCTGGCGCGAACGTGGGGCACCCGTCTTTCCATTCGGCCGGGGTTGTGACCGCGCGAAGTGCTTAGTTGGCCAGGACTGCTCGGTAGCGCACCTGGTGTTTCTTTACTTTGTTTATGGCGTCGTTGGCTTTGGACATGGCGAAGCGCTCGGTGATGGCCTGGACTTTGTGGCGCTCGGCCACTCGCATCATTTCGCGGATCATGCGTGGACTTCCTCCTGGGCTTCCGGTAATTGTCTTCTGCCCCGTAACGAGCGGGGAGACCGGAATACCGAGGACACCAGGCGGCACTCCGACGAAACAGAGTTTGCCGTGGGGACGCAGAGCGCGGACGTAAGCGCTCCAGTCCTGATCAGCCTCAACCGTCGACAGGATGAAGTCGAAATGGCCCGCTAGCTTCTTGAGGGTCTTGGTCTCCCTGGTGTTCACGAAGTGCTCTGCCCCCAAAGAACGAGCATCCGCTTCTTTCGCTGGGGAACTGGAGAAGGCGGTGACTTCGGCGCCAAAAACATGGGCAAACTGGACCGCCATGTGACCCAGACCCCCAATGCCCACAATACCCACACGCGACGCGGGATTGATTCCGTGGTCGCGAATCGGGGCGTAGACAGTGATCCCCCCACATAGCAGAGGCGCCGCCCGCTCGCTCTCCAGGCCATCGGGAATGGGAATCACGAACCGCTCGTTCACCCGCACCCGGTCAGCGTAGCCACCATTGCGGTGTACGCAGGTACCCTGGCTGTCGGCACACAGATTTTCTTCGCCCTGCAGGCACCACTCACAGTGACCGCAGGAGTTGGCCTGCCAACCCACGCCCACCCGGTCACCGGAATTCAGTCCCAAAACGGCACTGCCGGTTACCGTGACCTTGCCTACAATCTCGTGGCCGGGAATCAGGGGATAGTGGCTGATGCCCCAGTTGTTGTCGACCATGTGGATGTCGCTGCGGCAGATACCGCAGTGGGAGATGGCAATCTCCACCTCGTTTTGTTTGATGTCCCCGGGGTCGTACTTGTAAGGCAACAGTTCGGCGCCAGCGGCATGCGTGGCGAATCCTTGAAAGAGCGGCATAGAGGGTTGCCCTTGGCAGTGAAATTAGGGACAAGTGTTTCCAGGGGGCCCGCTCAGTCTACCTTATTCGATTTCCAGAGATACGACTTGCATTCCAGTGAGCATGGCTTCCACCGGGATCGAGGTTACGGGAACCACCGATTCGCCGTTGAGCGAGATGCCGCGATTGGTCCGCAACGGCTCCAGGACGTTGGCCATGGAGATGGGGATCGACGCCAGCGTTCGCCCATCCACCACCGCCTGTGCGTTAGGCAACAGGAGGGTTACGTACAAGCGGTCGTCTTCGTGCGCCGCGTTCATCTCGTGAATGATGCTGGTCAGTTCCATGGGTCCTTCGGCTGAGGAGGAAGTGGTCAGACGATCGAGGGTGGCTCCATCGCTGAACAGGATGCGCAGTGGCCCGGGATTCAACGTCTGGGGGAGGGTAATGGGGATACGAAGATTTCTCGTTTCTCCGCGAAACGGCCGCAGCGTCGCCTCCACCATGACCGTGTCGCCGGGATGCGCGGCCGGTTGTGTTGCCTGGGCCCGCTCCAACTGGATGCTGCGCCGGCCGGGAAGCGAGTCGATATCCAAATCGATGCGCTGAATATTACGCACCCGCGCAGAATTGCCGTAGACCGCCTGAAAGCGCTGCCCGACGGTCAGCGCGGCGCGTAACGCGGAGGGCAACTGCTCGGTAGGCGCAATCAAGGAATTGAGGTGAAGCGGCGGATAGCCGTCGATAGCCACGGTCCCTCGAAGCTCATAGGTGAGTTCTTCGCTGTAGCTATTGGTTTCGAGGAGAGATTCGTAGAGCGAAACCATCACCGCACCTGGAGTGATATCGGGGTTATCAACCACCTCCATATGCAGGGTGCGCTCGTGCAGGCCGCCATGGGTGTGGATGGCCACTGGGATCATGCGGGCGGACTCACCCGGCACGCCGCGAATGGCAGAGGAACGATCTTCGGTGAAGGCGCCGATGGTCTGGGTGGTGTTGACGATCTTGAAGGAGTTCAGGGGCGAGGCCAGCGTGGCGACTACATCCGCCTTGGTCATGGGTATGGAGACGTTGCCGTAGCGCGTGATGGGGTGCCCGCAGGCCAATATCTGGTGCGGGTCGACGTAGGTCACGGTACAGGTGGCGGCAATCTCAAGATCTCCCCGGACCAGCAGGGCGCTCACTGCCGATCCGGGCAGCAGAGGTGAGGAGTCCATGTGGGTGCTGTCGGAGGCGTTGCCGCCCAGCCCGGCAACCGGCATGAGTCCCATAACGGAAACGTGGTCCTGGAAGAACTTGACTGCCTCGGGGCTGAAACCAGAGAGCACAAGCGGGGTTTCGATGGGATGGATATCGGTCGCATCGGCGACCGGGGTGGGGGAAGAGGAGCTCCCCTGAGGCGACCACATGACCGCATCCCGGACACCGGGGCGAACAATCTCAGGCTCAGCCGTGCCGTTGACGGCCAGCATTTCGGCAATGGGTGTTATGCCGGCGATCGGTTCCTTGCTGAATTGCCCAATTCGGTAGGACAGAGCGCCCAGTAGCTTGCCGTCTATGTAGACCGGGCTGCCGCTCATTCCCGCGACTACACCGGTGTACTCTGGTTTGGAGCCGTGGAGACGCGCCAGGATCATGTCCTGATCGGGGCCGAGGACGTTTTTGAGCACCCCGAGGATCTCTACGTCCATGGCTTCCGGCTGCGTTCCCTCAAAGACCGTGTAGGCTACGCCATGGAGCCCGCGGTGCACTTCTGACAAAGGATAGACTCCAGCGGTGGCAGACGAAGGTGCAACAGCCGGGGTAACCTGGGCGCCCAGGGTGCCCGCAATGGCAAAAACTGCGGTTAAGACAGAAAATTGAGTTGATATACGGCTTGTAGACACGTCTACAGATTAGACGTTCCAATCGTTGGAGCATAGTAGCTGTATTGCCGCAATCCTAGATTTTTGTGGTAACGAGGTAATCGATGAAGTGGAATTGGGAAAAGCTATCCGTTGCGCCCCTGGCACTGCTCCTGGCTGCTGTCACCTGGGCCCCGCCGGTCGAGGGTCAGGCGTCGCCGAGCACGCCGGCTACGAGTAATCCCCAACAGCAGCAGCAACAGCCGGACCAGACGGGGCCCGATTCCGGGGGTCCCGGGGCGGACAATGGCGCGATTGCCATTCCCAAGAAGGCAGAGAAGCCGGACGTGCCCCCGCCTCCGCCTGAGCCGAAGGTGAAGAATCCCCCGGGCCTGACGAATTTCTCGCTGCGCGTGGATGTTCCCGAGGTAACCCTCGATGTGGGCGTCGTCCTGCAGAAAACGAAAGAGTTCGTGCCGAATCTGCAGCCGGCCAACTTCCGTGTTTATGAAGATGGTGTGCCGCAAAAGGTGATCGGCTTTCAACGCATCAAGGCGCCCATCACGGCGGTGCTGCTTTGCGAGTTTGCCTCCACCAACTACTACTTTGTCTATGACATGAGAAACGCCGCCTATGCCTTTGCTCAGCAATTGCAGCCGGACGATTACATTGCGGTCGTGACCTATGATCTGAAAACCCAGATCCTGACGGATTTTACCCAGGATAAGCGGCAGGTGTACGAGTCGTTGAACATGTTGACGATCCCGGGTTTTCGCGAGACCGATATGTTCGACGCGGTGTACACGACGCTCGACCGGCTGAGCCGGATTGAAGGTCGTAAATATGTGGTGCTGATCGGGTCTGGTTATGACTCATTCAGCAAGATCAATCTGGACAAGGTGCTGGCGAAGATCAAGGCAACACCCAATGTCACGATTTTCAGCGTGGGAACAGGGCAGGCGGCCAGGATCACTGGGAATGCCCGGTCGGGTATGTTTGGCCCTAAGGAGATTGATTACCTGCAGGCCGATAACCAGATGTCTACGTTTGCCCGGATGACCGGCGGGATGTCGTTCTTCCCCCGGTTCGCGGGCGAGATGCCGGATATTTTCCACTCGATCAATGACTCGATTCGGAACCAGTATTCGCTGACGTACACGCCGACGAATGCCAAACAGGATGGGAGTTACCGCAAGATCCGGGTGGAGCTGGTGGACAACGAAGGCCAGCCGCTGAAGATGCAGGATGAGAAGCACCACCCGTTGAAATACGACATCATTGCGCGGGATGGGTATAAGGCTAAACAGCAGGTGGATTGAGCCGTTTTCGTATTGGGGTTCGATACGGAAAATTCGGGAAGTCCGAGGGGCGCACCGCAGATCCCTCGGCTTCGCTCGGGATGACACTTCTGCTTGGTGACGGAGAAGAAAAGCCTTGATATCCCGGGTCTGCGGCTTCTGTGGACTGTGCCGCTTTGGCTAAAGCTTCGTACAATCAAGAAAAACCATTCCCCGGGATAAGCGTTGGTCACAGCCACAGTAGCTCCGC
This sequence comes from Acidobacteriaceae bacterium, assembly GCA_049522955.1. GTDB lineage: Bacteria > Acidobacteriota > Terriglobia > Terriglobales > Acidobacteriaceae > PALSA-350. The sequence continues at coordinate 122,381 of JBEKNJ010000039.1, read as the reverse complement.
AGCAGAAGCCTGTCTCCCAGCGGGTGCACCACTCTTCCGTGGAGGGGTGGCATCCCAAACACAATCCCTGGTTGATTGCGCTTACCGTTACACTGGCCACCTTTATGGAGGTGCTGGACACCTCCATCGCCAATGTCGCTTTACCCCATATGGCCGGAACCCTGGGCGCCAGCGGGGAGGAGGCCACATGGGTGCTCACCAGCTACCTGGTGGCAAGCGCCATCGTTCTGCCTATCTCCGGATGGCTTTCTACCCGGTTCGGCCGCAAACGCTTTTACATGACTTGCGTGGCACTGTTTACCGTGTGCTCGCTGCTCTGCGGCCTTGCACCTACCCTGCCCCTGCTCATTCTGGCCCGTATCCTGCAAGGCCTGGGGGGCGGCGGACTCGCTCCCAGCGAACAGGCCATCCTGGCGGATACGTTTCCGGTGGAACAGAGAGGCCAAGCCTTCGCCCTTTATGGCATGGCGGTGGTTGCGGCACCAGCGATCGGACCGACCCTGGGCGGCTGGATTACGGACAACTTCAACTGGCACTGGATCTTCTTCATCAATCTGCCCATCGGCATCATTTCCCTGCTTCTCAGCAACCGGATGGTGGAAGATCCCCCCTACCTGGTCAAGGAAAGGGCCAAAGCCAATCCCATCGACAAAATGGGACTGGGCTTGGTGGCTGTGGGCGTCGGATGCCTGGAGTTTGTCCTGGACAAGGGACAGGAGAAGGATTGGTTCGGTGACCGCAACATTACGCTTACCTTCGCAGTGGCTATCGTCACGCTGGCCATCTTTGTGTGGTGGGAGTGGGGCCACAAGGATCCAATCGTTGACTTGAAGCTGCTGAAAAACCGCAATTTCGGCACGGCGGTCGGCTTTCAGTTCATCCTGGGCTCGGTGCTTTTCAGCACCACGGTGCTGATTCCACAATTTCTCCAGGGATTGATGGGCTACACCGCGGAACGCGCCGGCATGGCGCTTTCCGCTGGGGCCCTGGTGTTGATGGTCATGATGCCGGTGGCCGGGAAACTGGTGTCGATGATGGACGCCCGGCTGATGGTCTCGATCGGATTTCTGGCCACTTCGCTAGCCCTCTACAACATGACCCGGCTGGACTTGAACGTTAGCTTTGGCCACATTGTGTTGTGGCGCGTGTTTCAGGTGCTGGGTTTGTCGTTCATCTTTATCCCCATCAGCACCCTGAACTATGTGGGCGTGCCTGCGGGCAAGAACAACCAGATTTCGAGCTTCTCAAACTTCGCCCGCAACTTCGGCGGCAGCATGGGCACCGCGTTGCTGACCACCTTTCTCACGCGCACGCAGCAGACACACCAGTCATCGCTGGCGGCAAACTTCATCCCTGGCAGTCCTGGTTACGAGAACTTTCTCGCACAGACCAGGAACGCCCTGATCGCGGCCGGGCAAAGCACCGCACAGGCCACGGCCGGAGCCACCGGATATGCCTACCAGCAGTTGCTGCGGCAGTCGTCCATGCTGAGTTATCAAAATGCCTTTTGGGTTCTCAGCATCATCGCGGCGGTGCTGGTTCCCTGGCCATTCGTCATGCGCCGCCCACCCAAGCGCAAGAAAAAGCCCGAGGAGGTCCTGGGGCACTAGCTGGCTAGTCTCCGCCTGAGCCGATGTAGGGGCCCTGGCGATGGAAGCGCGGGTCGGTAAGCTGCTGCAGCATGAAGTCGGCGACGTCCGCACGATTGATACGGGTCGCGCCCGAGGGAAGCGCGTCGGGCAGGACGCGGTAGGTGCCGGTAAAGGGGCCATCCATGAGCCGGGGAGTGCGCACAATGGTGTAATCGACCTCGCTGGCCGCGAGCAAGCGTTCCTGGGTCGCCTGATCGACAAAGGGGTGCTTCAGGACCGTATTCTTTGCTACCCACAATGCCATGGTGGTCAGGGCATTCTGATATTTGCCATAATCCGGGTCGATCCCCGCCGCGCCCAGCACGATGAGCCGGTTGACGTACTCCTGCCGCATACCCTCAAGGATGTGGGGGATGGCGCCGGCAAGCACCTCGGATTTTTTCCGGGTACGGGCGCCGAGCGCGGAGAGGACCGCACGGTGGCCACGGACGGCGTCGACCACCGCCCCGAAATCGAACACGTCCCCCTGTATCACACGAAGGTGCGGGTCTTGCGGCAGCCCTTCGGGATTGCGGACAAATGCAGTGACCGCGTGTCCTTTGGCCAGCGCCTGGGTAACAATCAGCTTGCCAGTACGTCCGGTGGCGCCGAAGACAATGATCTTCATTTGAGCCCAGTTGTTCCTTCCCAACAGGTTGCAACCACCACACTATACATGGCACAACCCTTCTCGAACGCAGACATCTGATGGAGTTGAGGGTACGTATCCATGTCAGAAAATCTAGAAAAGACGGAAAATACTCTGCGTGACCTGATCGAGACACTGCGCGATGGGCATCAGGGGTTTATTGAACTGGAAAAAAATCTGAAAGATCCCGAAGCGCGCCAGGTGTTTCGCGAAGAGACACTGGCACGGGCGGGTTTTGCCGCGGAGTTGGAGAATGAACTGCACCGGTTCGGAGTCAAGGATGTGAAGGTGGGGCAGTCGACGGCAGGGAAAGTACATCGCGCCTGGGGTGAGTTGAAGGCTCGGCTTGGCGGGGGAGACCATGCGCTGCTGGCTACCGCGGAAAAAGGTGAGGACGAGGCTAAGAGTGCTTATGAGAAGGCGCTCGCCAGTGAGGATTTTCCCTTACCGCTGCGGGAAATTTTGCTGCGTCAGCAGAGGCATATCCTGATGGCGCATGACCGGGTCAAGGCGCTGCGGGACCGGTTGGCGGCGTAGCGCATAAACAAAAAAACATTTCCAAGAGGGGTCTGCTGAACTGCAGATCCCTCCACTCCGCTGCGCTCCGGTCGGGATGACAAAGGGGAGGGCGGCGCTTCCATTGAGCTTTGGATAGTGGGATCGAGGGAACAGCAGGTCCACTGCGCTCTTTGCTTTGTATCAGGGCATGACTTTAGTCATGCCGCAGAAGGTCCGGGACCAAGATGGGCTTTAGCCCCTGCGTTCTGCTATTGCAGGGGCTAAAGCCCTGATCATTTTGACCGGGTAGTGGCACGACTAAAGTCGTGCACTGATACAACGCAAAGAGCGTAGTGGAGAGATCTGCGGTTTGTTTTTAGCGTAGGACTCCGTCGGCGATGAACTTGCAGAGCAGGAAGGCGGCCACACCGGCGAAGAAGACCAGGGCCATGCGGATGCCGGGTTCACGGTTGACTTCAGGCACCAGGTCGGATGCAGTGACATAAATGGCCACCCCGGCGGCCAGGGGCAGACCGGCCCGCACCCAGCCGGGGAAAAGATTGATCACCAGTACTCCTGCCAAAGTAGCAGCGGCTACGATCACGGCCGAGGATAAGGCCGCACCGCGGCTATGCCCGCTTGCCAGCATCACCGAGGCGACAGTGAAACCTTCCGGCAGTTTGTGCAAGAGGATGGCTATGAAAATAATCCAGCCGAGCCAGGAGGACAGGACGAAGCCCGATGCGATAGCTACGCCGTCGAACAAGGAGTGAGCGGCCAGGCCGGCTACGACGGAGTTGCTGGTGTGAGTCGAAAGGAATTCGCCCTTACATTTCTCTTCGCCGAAATGGAAGTGCGGCGTGATGGTGTGCTCGAGCAGATGAATCAGGCAGTATCCGCCCAAAATCAGAAGGGACGTCCAGCGAAAGGACAGACGGAAGCTTTCGGGAATCATTTCCAGCAAGGCAGCAGCCAGCATGAAGCCTGCACCCAGGGCCACGAAGTATCGCAGGTAACGCTTTTCCCAACGAGTGCGGACCAGGATCAGAGCCCCGAGGACGTCGGCGAGCGCAGCCACCAGGCCCAATATCAGCGAAAGTGAAAAATTGGACATGGATGCCTTGCTAACGCTCAGCCGCTGTGCCGGATGTTCATGACGTCCCCGTCCTCAACCCGGTACTCCTTGCCTTCGAGGCGTAGTGTTCCCTGGGATCGGGCCGCGGCTTCGGAGCCCGCGCTGAGGAGCGTGTCCCAGTGGATGGTCTCGGCGCGGATAAAGTGCTTTTCCAGATCCGAATGGATGGCCCCTGCCGCCTCCTGTGCGCGCGAATTCACCGGGATGGTCCAGGCACGGCACTCGTCTTCGCCCACGGTAAAAAAGGCGACCAAGCCCAGGAGCTCGTAGCTTTTGCGGATCAGCCTGCGCAATCCACTTTCCTTTAGCCCGTAGGAGGAAAGAAATTCGGCCGCTTCTTCGTCACTCATTTCAGCGAGCTCCGCTTCGACTTTGCCGCAGATGGCAGTAGCCCCCGCGTTCCGCCGCGACGCAACCTCTTCCAACTTGTATCGCGCGACGGCGGTTTCCAGATCGGCGCCCAGGGTGGAGCTCTCCGCGATATTCAATACGAACAACATGGGTTTCTGGGAAAGAAACATGAACCCGCGGATCAGCTTCTTCTCTTCCGCAGACATTTCCATCTCCCGCAGCGGCTTCTCCTGTTCCAGTTGTTCCTTGCAGCGCAAAAGCAGCGCGTTCTCTTTTTCGAGATCCGGCGTGCGCATCTTCTTCAGATCTTTTTCCAGGCGCTCCAGGCGCTTCTCCACCTGGGCGAGGTCAGAGAAAATGAGATCGAAGTCGACGTTCTTGATATCGCGTAGCGGGTCGATGCCGCCGACCCGGGGAATCGAGTCGTCCTCAAAGGCGCACAGCACGTGAATCAACGCGTCATTGTCACGCAGGTGGGTGAGAAAAGCAGTCTCCTTGAGTGCCTCCTGCCCGACCGCTGCTACATCGGCGTACTCAACCGTGGCATAGATTACCCGCTTGGGGTTGTAGAGCGCGGCGAGCTTGTCCAGGCGCTCATCGGGAACCTTGGCGACGCCGAGATGCGCCTCGCGCGGGTTGGAGTAGGCGGGGGTTTCGACTTTCGACCGAGTGAGGATTTTGAACAGAGAGGTCTTCCCTACTTGAGGCAGACCGATGATGCCAGTTTTCATGAGACTCGCCGTCCAGGCAAATGATTGTGTTCCGGCCTTGCGGCGCAATAGGTAAGTATATCGCCTAGAACTCCCGCCGCGCCCCATGGGCGGTTGCAATCAACGCGCCCAGCCCGCACAACAGGACCAGACCTTCGATGTGAACCGATGTCTGGTGCAGGTGGTCGAAAATCTGGCGGCCGGGGTTATTGGCGGCAACCGCGTCCACGTTGCCGCCAACCGATTCCCGCGCGGTATCCATGCGGGGGATGATGGAGAACTGGGAGTAAGCGGTGAGCGCCATCATGACCAGTACCAGGACGGCCTGCGGAATGATGGCACGGTAGTGGGTGCGGGCCAGGATAAGGACCGCGAGAAAAATCAACCCGCAGAACAGTCCCATCCAGTGCAGGCGAACCAGCGAGCTGCCAACGACCATGCCGGCGGCGTGAATCCCGGCGGCTGGATTGGGAAAGAGCGGCGGGAGTTGGCTGAACGCAATCGGAGCGAGAATGGCGCCAAAGAATACCAACGCTCCCAGCCAGACGCCGAGCACAAGGTAGACCAGGGAATGAAACAGCGTGCGCAGCGCAGTGGTTCGCATGCTAAACGGGAGGCCGGCCGATGAGGCGCTCAACACGTTTGGCCATCGGCGGATGCGTGGCAAAGAGATTGCCAAAGCTCGCCCGGTTGAGGAATGGGGCAACGATGAACAGGTGCGCGTTGGACGGCGAAGCCGGCAGCGGCAATTGCCTGGAATAAGCGTCGAGCTTCTGCAATGCGCTGGCCAAGGCGTAGGGATTTCCCGTGACGTGGGCCCCGGTGGCATCGGCCTCGTACTCGCGCGACCGGGAAACGGCCAACTGAATAAGGGTAGCGGCAATCGGCGCCAGAATAATCATGATGATGCCGGTGCCGCCCATCCCGCGGCCGCGGCTGTCTCGGCCGCCGCCGAACATGCCGGCAAACCGGCCGAACTGCGCGAGCATGGTAATCGCGCCAGCCAGCGTGGCAGCAATGGAGCTGGTCAGGATATCGCGATTCCTCACATGCCCCAGCTCGTGGGCCAGCACTCCTTCAAGCTCTTCATCGTTGAGAAGATTGAGGATGCCCTGGGTTACGGCGACGGCTGCATGTTTGGGGTTGCGCCCGGTGGCAAAGGCATTCGGGGAATCACTGGGGATGACATAGATTCTGGGCATGGGGAGCGCCATGCGGGGCAATATGCGCTCCATGATCTGGTACACGCGGGGCAGTTGCTCGCGGGTGACCGGCTGCGCCTTGTACATGGACAGCGCCAGCTTGTCGGAATAGAAGTAGCTGAAGAAATTCATCCCGGCGGCAACAAAGAAAGCCAGGATCATTCCATCGCGGCCGCCAAAATGAGCGCCGAGGAAAATGAGAAAGAGGGTGAGAGCAGTCAGTAGGAAAGCAGTCTTTAAGGTATTCACAGCGCGGCACCTCCGCACCTAATTCATGCCGTACCTATTGTGTCACGTTACCGGGGATTGACAAACCAGCGTGGGAGCGAATTCATTCAGGACGGCTGGATCCATCCCTGTTTGATGACAGGGTTGCCGGCCGCATTCAGGCGGCTCATTTGATCGCTGCTGAGGACAATGTCGAGGGCCGCGATCGTCTCCTGCAACTGCTCGATTCTGCTGCCGGCAATGATGGGAAGTATGGCAGGGTCACTCTGCCGCATCCAGGCGATGATGGCCTGCGAGGGGCTGCACCCCGCTTCACCGGCAACCGCCTTCAACACACCTAGCCGCTCATCAGAGTCGGCACCCGCAAACTGCATGGGCACTTCGCGGTCGGTGCGAGTGTAGGCTCCCTGGAGGAGAATTGAGTAGCCGATCAGGGCCACGTTCTCAGTCCGCGCGTAATCCTTCAACTCTTCACTGATGAAAATCTGCGGTCCGAAATCAGCGCCGTGGCGGGGACGCAAATAGGTGTATCTCTGCTCCACCACGGAATACTCATTCCAGTGATTGACCCGGCTGATCGTGTTCGCCTCCGCGATGCGCCACGGGGTCAAGTTGCTGGCGCCGATGGCACGGACTTTTCCGGCTTTGACTAAGCGATCGAACGCCTGCATGGTTTCTTCCAGCGGCGTCGCGCGATCATCGCGGTGCGCGTAGTACAAATCGATCCGATCGGTCTCGAGCCTCTTCAGGCTCTTCTCGCATTCACGTTCGATCTCGACCGCGGTCAGACCGCCGTCACATCCTGGATAGTCGAATGCCAGCTTGGAGGAAATTACTATTTGATCGCGGTTGTGCCGTTCCTTCATCCACGCGCCAATGGTGGACTCGCTCTCCCCACCTTTGCAACCGGGCAGCCAGCAGGAATACATGTTTGCGGTGTCAATGAATGACCCGCCATTCTCATGGTAGAAATCGAATAGCTTGAACGCGGTCGCGCGATCGATCCTGCTTCCGATTAAGTCGCTGCCGATGGCCAGCGCACTCACTTCGAGGTTCGACTTTCCCAGCTTTACCCTTTTCACTCGCCCGGGCTCCCGTATCGATAAGATCGCAACCGGCTAGGCAGCGGCCTTGATATAAGTCGCAAGCACTACGCCACATATCATGACCACGGCTCCAATCACATTGGGGAGTGTGATCCGTTGTACCGGGGAACCCAGCCAGCCGAAGTGGGACAAAATCATGCCCCCAAGCACTTGTCCCGCAATCAGCGTAATGAACATCGCGCGCGCGCCTACCTGGGGCAACAGCCAGGCAATTGCGAACACCAGGCAAGCGCCCAACGCTCCAGCAGTCAGCAACAGCGGATGAACGTCTTTCAAGCCGCTCAAGACGCCTGCACGCCAGCCGGTGAGACCTATGAGAACGGCAGTCGCGGCGCCGATGCACCAGAACAACGCATTCCCCACACGGGGGTTGCCCAATGCGCTACCCACTCTGCCGTTCATGGAAAGGTGGACGGCAAGGATGATTCCAAGAAATATGGTGAAGAAGTAAAAAGGGACCTTCATGTTCGTTCTCCAAGCCCTGGGGACTTCGCGCACATAGGTTTCCCGGTACTCTGGTTCCCTTATGAACTATTCCATAGCTTCAAGCTGCCAGCGACAGTACACCGAGTCTCCACCGTCTGTCAAAAACACGTCGAGGCAGCGCCGCGTGACTGTTGACAGCCCTCAAAGGTCGGGTATATTGTCGCCTATCTGGCCGAATTAGTTCATTAGGGAACCCGGCCAGACAGGCTCTACCCGGACTTATCATCGATAACTCGACTGCCCGCGTTGCTATAAGTCAGGCGGAGTGAGGGGTTGGATAAGTTACCCGAGGATGGTCCATGAAGAAGCCATCGGAGTTCATGAGCGCGCTCCTCTTCGCGTGTCTTGCAATCTGCATGACAACACCCTCTGCAACCGCTCAAGCTCCTGCAGTCAATTCGGCAAAAGACGCTGCGGAACGAGGCCAGGGTATCTTCTCTTCCAGTTGTTCGTTCTGTCATGGCGCCCAAGCGACTGGTACAGAACAGGCACCCAACCTGCTGCGCAGCCCCCTTGTCATGCAGGACCATGACGGAGACACGCTTGGTCCATTCCTAAAGCAGGGCCGGCCAACTCTTGGCATGCCTGCCTTCGCTTCGCTCGAACCGCAGAAGGTGCAGGACATCGCCGCATTTCTACACGCGCGGATGCAGGAGATTCGGGGTACCAGGCTCCCGGAGACGGCATTGCTGGTGGGTGATCCGAAAGCAGGACAGGCCTACTTCAATGGCGCGGGAAAGTGCAACACCTGTCATTCCCCAACCGGCGACCTGGCGCACATTGGAGCGAAGGATCAGCCACTGGCCCTGACGACATCGTTTCTCACACCGCCGGCAAAACCTTTGCAGGCAACTGTAGTTCTGGTGTCGGGTCAGAGCGTTCAAGGAAAATTGGATTATCTGGACGAGTTTACGGTCTCTCTCGTGGACACTGCCGGCGTCCATCACAGCTGGCCCAGAGAGCGCACGCGATCGATCGACGTCGTTGACCCGCTGGCTGCCCATAAGGCACTGCTGCCGGCGTATACCGACAAAGATATTCACGACCTTTTGGCATACCTGGTGACACTCAAATGAAGTACAGGCCGATTTTGTGTTTGGCTTCTCTGCTGTTGCTGCGTATCTGCGTGAGTGCGCAGACATTGGACCCGGAAGCGTTCCATCGGCCGCCGACAGATACGTGGCCGACCTACAATGGCGATTACTCCGGCCGCCGCTACAGCACGCTTTCACAAATCAATGCTTCTAATGTCAAGTCGCTGGGACTGGTTTGGACCCACCATGTGGAGTTCGGAACCGAATCGTATGCACAACAAGCAAGTGAGGGGCGAAGGATTAAGGCTACGCCATTGCTTGTAGACGGGGTGCTTTACTTCACCATCACGGATAACGTCTGGGCGATGGATGCGCTCACCGGGCGTGAGCTGTGGCACTACGCGTCGCCGAACAACACGGCCATCCATGTGGCGAATCGGGGCGTCGCGATGTATGGCAGTTGGTTGTACTTTATGTCTCCGGACAATTACCTGGTCAGCCTGAACGCAAAGGACGGAAGCGAACGTTGGCGCATCCAGATCGCGGACGTAAAGCAGGATTTCTTTTCCGCCACGTCGCCGCTGATTATTGGGAACCACGTGATTGTCGGCCCGGGTAACAACGACGATGTCCGAGCGTGGCTGGAGTCCCGCGATCCTGAGACCGGGAAGCTGCAATGGAAATGGTGGGTCGATCCGGATCCAGGCGCACCAGGCTCGGAGACGTGGGGCGACAACGCGACCATGGCAAAAGGCGGCGGCTTTCCCTGGCTCACCGGCACGTACGACCGCGAATTGAATTTGTACTATCTGGGAACCGGCAATGGGGTTCCGACGAATAGAGCTCCCCATCCTACGCCTGAAGGAGACAGCCTTTACACGGCGTCCATCGTTGCATTGAACCCGGATACAGGAAAGCTGGCGTGGGGATACCAGGTTACTCCGCACGATACTCACGATTATGATGCCGGCCAGACTCCGATTCTTTTTGATGGCGAGTTTCAGGGCAAGCAACGCAAGCTGCTGGCACAAGCTTCCCGCAATGGCTATTTCTTTCTTCTCGATCGCGTAACTGGTGAGCACTTACTCACCACTAAGTTCGTACCGGAAACCAATTGGGCCAAAGGCATCGACGCTCAGGGCCGGCCTATTCCGGATTATGACAAGGACGCGAATCCGCCGGGGACGCTGGTTTCGCCTTATCCTATCGGGGCGACGAATTGGTGGTCGCCGTCTTATGATCCGAAGAGCGGACTTATTTTTGTCAATGCTGCTCGTACGTGGGCTTACTTTACAACTTCCGGTTATGGGCGGTTTCGTTCTCCTCCGGATTACGTGACTATGGCTATAGATTACAAAACGGGAAAAGTTGTCTGGAGCCACGAGTTAGGAGATAAGAGCGGGGTACTTATCTCTGGTCTGTTGACAACCGCAGGAGACCTGTTGTTCGGCGGGGATTCGTTTGGGAATTTTCTGGGCATGGATCCGGCTACGGGCAAGACTCTTTGGCATGTCAACCTGGGACAATTTGTGACCAATGCGCCGATGACTTATGAGCTTTATGGGCGCCAGTATTTGCTGGTGGCTGCCAATGACAATTGGTTCGCTTTTGCGCTACCGGAGGGTGAAGGTAAGGAGAGTGGGTTGGGTCATTAGAAAGCTTGGGAGAGGCTAAAGAGTATGCTTGGGAACTCTGCACTAAGTCCCGAAGGGACGTCTGAGAGTAGCCCAGGACGCCAGTCCTGGGTAGAGGTTCGAGAGACAAACCAGTCCCGTAGGGACGGCTGAATGCGAGCGCGCAGGGTTTCAGCCGTCCCTGGACGGGACTGGTCTTTTTCGTGTCTGTGTACCCAGGACTATCGTCCTGGGCTACTTTCAGACGTCCCTTCGGGACTTTGTTGGAGAGCATAGTTCTCACGCAGACGCTAAAGGACATGCTTGGGAAGGAAAAGAAACAACAAATGGAGCGACGTGATTTCTTGAAGGGATTGGCGTCCTCGGGAGCAGTTTGTGTTCCAGCGCTCTATGGCGCGCAGACCAATCGCCCCGCGCCGCAACTGCTGGCTCAGGACACGACCCCCTCCCGGCCGCCAGACGATCCGTGGCCGGGCAAGAAGAAGATTCTTGCCATTGCCGACCCGCAGGAATGGTATGCATCTCCGGGGTATCATCACGATTCGGCTTCGCACACCCTGGCCACAGTGGAGCGGCTCGGACGTGAGTCCGGCGCCTGGATTACGGTGATACGCACCGACATGCATCTGCTCACCAAGCAGCCGATCGGCGGCTTCAATGTCAGAAATCTCAACAATTTTGATGCCGTCTTTTATATGGGCGAGGGGCCCTGGAACATAACCGATCAGCAGAAGGCGGACCTGCTGTCTTTCGTTCATGACGACGGCAAAGGCTTTATTGCCGGCCACGCGGGCAACGGAGGCCACCTTTTGCTGTGGCCGGAATATGCCGAGATGATCGGCGGGAACCTGGTGGGCGAGTTTCCCTCGGCCGATATGCATATCGTGGTCGAAGACCCCAATTTCCCTGGCGTGCAAGGGTTTCCGAAACAATTCACTTTTCGCGATCAATACACTATCGTGGGGCCGAACTATTCAAGGGACGTCGACCACGTCATCATGAGGATGGATCCAACCAAATTTCCCGAAGTGTTTGCCGCGATGCAACCGGCGGGAGAGCTTCAGGCCAATCTCAAGCGGCTTGCCGGCCTGCGCACGGATGGAGATTATCCAATTGTGTGGGCGAAGAAGTATGGCAAAGGCCGCGTGTGGTACTCGACCTTCGGCCACCTGGAGGCAACGCTCGACGATGCGCGCATCCAGCAGATGTACATCGGAGCCATCAAGTGGACTCTCGGCCTCGCCGATGCCGACGTTACGCCTCATCCCTTCCCCGGGAATCCTTGACATTGAGAGAGGTACGGAATGAAAAAACTATGGATCGTGTCCTGTTTCGCTCTCTTCCTGCTTGCTGCACGGCCATCTTCCGCCCAGGAGCCTGGACACAAGATCCGCGTCCTGGTACTTACCGGAAGCTCGGACTGGTCGCATCCCTGGCAAGGAACCGCGCCCTTCATGCAGGGCATTCTGATGAACACCGGGCGCTTTGATGTGAAGCTGGAGGAAGAAGTGGTAGGGATCACGGCGGCGACGCTGGCCAACTACGACGTGCTGATAGATTACTACTATGGCCCCCGCTGGGGCGCCGTAACGGAAAAAGCAGTGGAGGACTTCATACGGTCGGGCAAAGGCATGGTCGGCGTCCACGGAATCACCTATGGTCCCTTTTTCGGCCAGGCGGGTGGAAGCGCGACGGAGCCACGCCGTTTGGAAGGCGAACCCTGGGGTGCGTTTGCTGACATGATCGGAATGACCTGGAAGCTCGACAATATCGGCCACGCAACTCGGCATGTGTTCGCAGTGGAATGGGTGGATCGTGACCATCCGATCAGCCGCGGACTGCCCCCGACATTTGTAGCTAACGATGAGCTTTATCACAAGATAGACTTGAAACCCAACGTGCATGTGCTGGCCACCGCATTCGATGATCCGAACGTAAAGGGTGGGACGGGTAAGGTAGAACCAGCGATTTGGACCGTTCCTTATGGTCAGGGCAGAGTCGTCATGATGGTCCTGGGCCACGATCTTCTGGCCATGAGTCAACCAGGCTTTATGGACGCCTTTGCCCGGAGCGCGGAATGGGCCGCGACGGGGGATGTGGCGCCCGGCGCTCCCACGTTGTCTCCACCCACCAGCATGCCGGCTCCTGTAGCCGCGCACTGATCCCTATGAAGCCTATACATTCATGACTTTACGAATCCCTTTGTCCGCCCAGGCGGAGGCAAACCCCGCAACCCCACAATGGCAGATCGCAAATTCTCTCATGCAGGCAAAGCTTTACCTGCCCGATGCAGCGAGGGGCTTTTACCGCGGCACCCGGTTCGACTGGTCCGGTGTGGTTGCGGATCTGCAATACGCGGGGCATAACTACTACGGCGAGTGGTTTACCCAAACGGATCCCGCGGTCTCTGATTTCATCTACCAAGGATCAGAGATCGTAGCCGGCCCCTGCAGCGCGATTACCGGCCCGGTCGAAGAGTTCGCGCCGCTGGGATATGAAGAGGCCACGCCTGGCGGAACGTTCGTCAAAATCGGCGTAGGCGCGCTACGTAAACCTGACGACTCACCTTACTCCGGCTACCGGCTCTATGAAATTGCCGATGGGGGCAAGTGGAACATTCAAACAAGCGCGGACGCGGTGGTGTTCACCCAGGAACTGCAGGATTCGCCCTCCGGGATCGGATACGTATATCGCAAAAAGATAAGCGTGGCCGCAGACCAGCCGAAAATGTCGATCGAGCATAGCCTGAGCAACACGGGCGCGCATACGATCGAGACCAGCGTCTACGATCATAACTTTCTGGTGCTCGATCAGCAGGTAACGGGTCCAGCCTTCACCATCACCTTTCCGTTCGCAATCTCAAGCGATCAGCCCGTGGACAAGCAACTCGCGGAATTCCGCGCGAACCAGATTGTGTACCTAAAGACCCTGCAGGGTGAGGAGAGCGCGTACACCACCATTCAGGGCTTCGGCAAGAGTGCTGACGATTACAAGATTCGCATCGAGAATGCGACGGTAAACGCCGGCATGATCATCACCGGCGACCGGCCGCTGGCACAGGTGTCGCTCTGGTCCATTCGCTCGGTGCTTTCCGTGGAACCGTTCATCGATCTATCGATCCAACCGGGCAGCCAGCAAAGCTGGAAATATGATTACGAGTACTACACTCTTGCGCCGCTTAAACGCTAAAGCTCGCGGCGCCAGTCTTGCTAATTCGACTGGCTCGGCCTTATATTGCCACAAGATAGTAACAAGAAAGAGTTCCAACAGGAACTCCCGGACGACGATCGAGTCGAAGACAAGCGTCGTCCAATGGGTGACCTAACATGCGGGTCTTATAAGTTTTAAGACCACTGCTGCTCTCTTTGAAACCCGCGAAACCCCCACTCGCGTCTAAAGCCCATAGTTAGAAGCCAGCCTTGATAGCTGTGGTAAGTTGCACGCGGTTTAAGGACCCGCCCACATGAAAGCTCTGGTCAAGTATGCAAGTGGCGACGGAAACGTCGGAATACGGGAGGTTGAGGAGCCTCGTTGTGGAGACAGCCAAGTAAAACTGGAAATCGCCTATTGTGGGATCTGCGGGACGGATCTCCATGTTCTTCACGATACGTTTCGCAATTACCCCCCGGTGATTCTTGGGCATGAATTTTCCGGCACGGTGGTAGAAGTGGGCCGCAACGTTACCAATGCCACGCTGGGAGAAAAAGTCACCGGCCTGGGCGCCACAGCCGTGACCTGCGGCCAATGCGAGTACTGCCGTTCTGGCTACTTCATCTTTTGCTCCAATCGCCGTGGTATGGGACACGGTGTAAACGGCGCCTTTACCCGCTACGTGGTCATGCGTCCTGACCAGCTGTACCGGATCCCTGAGAATTTCTCTTTGGATGAAGCCGCCATGAGCGAACCGTTCGCCGCTGTGGTGCAAGCGGTCACGGAAATCACCAACGTGCGCATTGGTGACACAGCCCTGGTTTCGGGCCCGGGGCCCATGGGGCTGTTGTGCCTGAAATTGCTGGTGGCAGAAGGAATACGAACGATCGTCGCCGGCGCTGCCGGAGATCAGGAACGCCTTAGTGCAGCGCTCCGGATCGGCGCTGCCGCGGTTATCAACATAGGAGAAGCCCACCTCAGCGACGCGATTCAGGAACACACTGGCGGCGTGGGAGTAGATGTGGCCTTCGAGTGCGCCGGGCATCCTGGCTCGGTACGCGGGTGCCTCGAAGCCCTGCGGCCCATGGGACGTTATACGCAAGTAGCCATCTGCGGACAGGACATCCAATTCCCCATCGATCTGATCTTCTATAAACAACTGACCATGTCAGGCTCTGTCTGTTATACCGCTCGAACCTGGGAGCGCATGATGCGGATCTATGCTGAGGGTCGAGTCAGACTGAATGACCTGATTTCAACCAAGCTGCCTATATCGGAGTGGCAGACCGCCTTCCGCCTATGCGATGAGAAGAAAGCGATTAAAGTATTGATGTATCCGGAGAAGTAGTTTTGGATGTTGGAGGATAGCAATGAGCAAGACCCTTGAGAATCAGGTTGCGTACAAAAGCCCTTTGCATGAGATGACGCAGACCACGCCCACGTGCCTGTGGAACGACTCGGCGGCGCTATCCGAGTTGACCTATTCGATTGAGCACGGTGGGGTAGGTGCCACCTGTAATCCCGTCATTGTCCTCGATGTGCTCAAGAAGGAAGCTCATCTCTGGAATGATCGCATTCGGGCGTTGGCAACCGAACTACCGACCGCGACCGAAGAAGAGATCGGATGGAAGTTGGTGGAGGAGATTTCTGCCCGGCGGGCGGAATTGCTGCGGCCGGCGTTCGCGCAGCACAAGGGCAGGAACGGCCGGCTTTCCATTCAAACCGATCCACATTACTATCGCAACCCTACCGCCCTGCTGGAGCAAGCGCTGCGCTTCGATGCCCTGGCGCCGAATATGATTGTCAAGATTCCCGCGACCCACGCCGGCATTGCTGCGATGGAGGAGGCAACCTATCGCGGCATCAGCATCAATGCGACCGTCTCCTTTGCGCTGCCGCAATGCATCGCGGTGGCTGAAGCGATCGAGCGTGGATTGAAACGGCGGGAGAAGGAGGGCCTGGATATATCCAGAATGGGTTCTGTTTGCACCATCATGGTCGGTAGACTCGACGATTGGTTGAAAGTCGTGGCTGAAAAACAGGACATCACTCTGGAACCTGGCCACCTTGAATGGGCTGGAGTTGCCGTGTTCAAGAAGGCTTACAAGATCTTTCGTGAGCGCGGCTATCGTGTACGCCTGCTCTCGGCGGCTTTCCGCAACCACATGCATTGGAGCGAGCTGATCGGTGGCGATGTGGTGATCTCTCCGCCCTATAAGTGGCAGGTTCGCTTCAATGCCAGCGATGTGAGTGTCGGCGCGCGCATCGAAAAGGCGGTCGACGCTGCCATCGTAGATGAGCTATTACGGAAGTTTCCTGACTTCCGTCGCGCCTACGACGAGGACGGACTTTCACTGAGCGAGTTTGACACCTATGGTCCCACGGTTCGCACGCTGCGTCAGTTCCTCGAGGCTACTCATGAATTAGCAGTCCGGGTGCGGGATTTGTTGCTTCCCAATCCGGACGGCTCCGCTTCCTGAGCGGCAGTTCGCCACAAACTTAGTTACATCTCTGGAAGGAATCATGACAGAAACGCCTATCGTTCTTAATGTTCACTTTCAAGCAGCGCCGGGTCATGAAAAGGAGTTGGGGGCCCAATTACGTGCGCTTGTTGCTCCCACTCATGAGGAGCCGGGTTGCATCATCTACGAACTCCATTTCGATCCCGAGGATCCTTCCAAATTCATGTTTTATGAGAAGTTCGCCAGCCAGGCGGCGATCGATCACCATGTCAGCACGCCGCACTTTCAACGCTTCCAGAGTTATCTCCAGGCAAATAACCCGCTCGCTGCCCAATCGTTGACTAAGTGGCGGGGTATCCAGTAACTCGAACCCACTCTGCGTGGCTCCGCGAAAGGATGATCGGTGACGGCCGAAAACAACTACACGCCCCCTAACGAAATGCCGCCATCTGTCATACACCCGGTGCTGGTGGGGCAAAAAGCTTTGGTGACGGGAGCCAGCAAGGGGCTGGGTCAGGCCATGGCAATCGGGTTTGCTCAGGCAGGCGCAGATGTCCTGGTAAATTACAGCACGGATGAGGAAGGCGCTTGGCAAACAGTTGCGACAATCGAGAAACTGGGCAGAAGAGCGGTGGTTTTCAAGGCTAACGTTAGTCGCGAAGACGAAGTCCAGGCCATGTTCGATTGCATGTTCCGGAACTTTGGCAGAATTGATATCTGCGTGCCCAACGCGGCCATCCAGCTCAATGCCAAAGTGGACGAGATGACGCTGGAGCAGTGGCAGGGCGTGATCGATGTGAATCTGACCGGAATGTTTCTCTGTGCCCGCGAAGCCATTCGCGCGTTCAAGCGCCAGGGCATCGATCGGTCGATCTCCTACGCTTGCGGCAAGCTCATATTCATGAGTTCCGTACATGACATCATCCCGTGGGAAGGCCATGCCAACTACGCAGCAGCCAAGGGCGGCCTCATGCTGTTCATGAAGAGCGTGGCCCAGGAAGTGGCCCATCTGCGCATCCGGGTAAATGCCATCTCACCGGGCGCGATTCGTACTCCCATGAATGTCGAGAAGTTGACCACGCCGGAAATATTCGAGACCACGCTACTCAAGTTGATCCCGGCGAAACGGATTGGCGAACCCGAGGACATTGCCCGGGTTGCTGTGTGGCTGGCCTCCGATGAGTCGGACTACGTGTCTGGCACAACGATTTATATCGACGGCGGTATGACGCTGTATCCGGGGTTTATCGGGGCCGGTTAGAAGAGGGCTTCGTTTTTCTCCTAAGAAATTAGTCTCTCCTAAAAAGCCAAAGCAGGTCCCTCCACTACGCTGCGCTCCGGTCGGGATGACAATTCATTTTTGACTTAAGTGATTCCGTCGACCGTCGAGGCCAGTCAATTTGCACGAAGGAATTGTCATCCCGACCGGAGCGCAGCGTAGCGGAGGGACCTGCTTTGGCTTTTCTTCCGGTTCTCACGCAGACACTTCAGACCGCACATAAGTCGACCACTATTCGTTGGGCTGGTTTCGACGTAGTTCCCAACTGAACTATTTTCAAGACAGTGGGTTTTGATGCTAATATTGCGCCCGTAAGAATTCGGGTACTGAACCATGAAAGCTAAACCGGATAGGCAGGAAATCTCTCGCAAGGTAGACAAGTATTGGGTTCCAATCATCGCCAGGACGATCGAACTCCTCGATTGCTTCGGCTCTGCTACCGAATCGTTGACCCTGGAAGAAGTGGTCAAGAGAACAGGGATACCTCATACCACTGCGTATCGAATCCTGCATACGCTGGTGTTGCGGGATTACCTGACGCAGTCCGGACGCCAGTACCGTCTCAACCGGTTGCGCAGAAGGCTTCGTTTCGGCTTCGCGAATCTTTCCAAACACATTTCGATCGCGGTTGAGATCCAACGGAGTCTGGAGAAAGCCACGGCCACAGCGGGCATCGATCTGGTGGTTTGGGATAACGATCGCAACGCAGACACCGCCATTCGCAATGCGGAGGAAATGGCCGAAAGCAAAGTTGACCTGGCCATAGAGTTTCAGCTATTCGAACACGTCGCGCCGGTCATCTCGGATATTCTTTCGCGCTCCGAAATTCCCCTCATCTCACTGGTCAATCCCCATCATGGAACCGTTTATTTCGGCGTAAATAATTACCGCGCCGGTTTTTCCGGAGGGGTCGCGCTGGCGGAATACGCGGCGAGACACTGGAATTCCCAGGTGGACACGCTTCTGCTTCTCGAGTCGCCCCGTGCCGGCCGAACAATCCAAAGCCGGCTGGTAGGCGCACTCCAGGGGGTCCAGGAACGCCTCGGACCGTTGCCGGAGAAGGCAATTCTCCACCTGGATGGAGGCGGTGATAAAGCAACATCGCAGGCGGCGGCTGCGATCGCATTCAAGTCACGATCGAAGAAGAAGATCCTGGTCGTCGGCATCAATGATGAAAGCGCGATCGGAGCCGTGGAAGCAGCAAAACAGGCGGGGAATGGAACCGAGATTGCCATCGTTGGACATGGCGGAAGCATGGAGATCATGGACATCGTTGCTAATCCCGACAGCCCCTGCATCGGAACCGTTTTTTTTCACGCGGAGCGTTACGGAACGGATCTGCTAAGCTTCGCGCTGCCCATCGTACGTGGGAGATCGGCACCGGTTGTTCACTACGTGCCCCATGAATTTATGGGAAAAGATGCTTTGCTAAGAACGCGCCGCGAGGCGCCCACCCGTCCGTCCTGAGGCTATGAAAAAGCAAAAGGTTGCAATTTTTGGCATTGGCTTTATGGGCCGGGTTCACACGGAAGCGCTCCGTCGTCTCGGCAATGTGGAGGTCACTGGCGTCGCCGGCCGGACCGCCGAGGCGGCACGCAAGTTCGCTGATGCCCTGGGCATCGAACATGCAACGGGCAATTACCAGGATCTGCTGGCCGATCCCGAGCTCAGCGCCGTCCATATCTGTACTCCTAACGAACTGCACTTCCCTATGGCCCAGGCCGCGATGCAAGCGGGCAAGCACGTGCTGTGCGAAAAGCCCCTCGCTTCCACGATTCAGGAAGCACAGGCGATGATCGCGCTCGCGAACGAAAAGGGACTTGCGAATTGCACCCTGTACAACGTTCGCGCTTATCCTCAAGCGCAAAACATGCGCCGCATGTGCGAAGCGGGCGAATTGGGCGACGTTCAAGTCGTCCAGGGGACGTATTCTCAGGACTGGCTGCTGTACGACACGGATTGGAACTGGCGCATCGAATCGGGACCGTCGCGCACCTTCGCTGACATCGGCACCCATTGGTGCGACCTGGCCGAGCACATTACCGGCAGGCGCATCACTTCGCTGTGTGCCGATTTGACCACTTTCCTCACTACCCGCAAGAAGCCCAAGGGATCGGTTGAGACGTTTACCGGCAAGAAGCTGCAACCGAGTGAGTATCAGGAAGTGACGATCAACACGGAAGACTTCGGCGCCATGATCTTTGCCATGGGCCAGAAGACGAAAGGCTCGCTGACGGTAAGCCAGGTTTCGGTGGGACGCAAGAACCGTCTGTTCATCGAGATCTTTGGTACGAAGGCATCCGTTGCCTGGAATACCGAATGTCCTGACGAGCTTTGGATCGGCCATCGCAATTCGCCGAATGAGATTGTGATCAAAGATCCTTCGCTTTTGGCGGAGGGGGCGAGGAGTTTCGCGGACCTGCCGGGCGGCCACAGCGAAGGCTATGATGACACTTTTAAGCAGGTCTTCCGGCGCTTTTACAGGAGAGTTGCCGATGGGAACGCGCCGATTGAATACCCCACCTTCGAGGATGGGATTCGGCAGTTGCGGGTTCTCGATGCGGTGCTCGCGAGTTCGCAGAAGAGAGCATGGGTGCAGGTACAAGGCTGACGGCCGCAACCTTCATTCAGTTTTCTCCAGACGCGTGGGGCCTGCGACTTTGTCTCCCTTCGCTTTTCGCAACGCGCTATCGGCCCCCATACGCAGGATTTCCGGCATCCTGGCGGTCGCGCCCGGCCGAGCCAGCACAGTCGCGATGCCGATACTTACGGTGACGCTGCCTTCGATCTTGTCCCTTCCGGTAGGGGCAGAACGGAGAGCATGGATGGCAGACCGCACTTTTTCGGCGACTCTGGCAGCTCCCCCGGAACCAGTGGCGGGGAGAATGATCGCAATATCTTCAGCGCCGTAGTGCGCGGGAATGTCCGTGACCCGCACAGCTCCAATCACCGCCGCCGCAGCTTTCGCGACACAACGATCCCCTGGCCAATGCAGGCGCCGGTCGTGAAATTTCCTGAAGTGATCGAAGTCAAGGAGCAATAGAGAGATGTAGGACCCTTCACGCAGGGTGCGGTTCCACTCCCGTTCCAGCGCCTCATCAAAGGCGCGATGCGTGGATAGCCCGGTGCGCGAGTCGGTGACCTCCAGTACTGACAGCTGTTCTTCCAATGTCTTGCGTTCGGTGATGTCACGCATGACGACCACAATTTCCGACGCCTCGTTGGTGATATCGCGCACGACTTGCTGTCTGATTTCGACCCACGCCAGCGTCCCATCTTTCTTTCGCATGCGAACGGGTACCACAGGTTCATCGGGATCGGAGACCAGGCGGTTAGAGAGCAACGAGGCATCTTTCGAAAGAATAAAGTCGAGTGGCCTCATGCCCTTCATCTCGTCCGGCGTCCACCCCAGGACGTGGAAGGACGATGGAGAGACATAGCGCAACACCATGTCCATGCCGGCGCGGCAGATCACATCGATGCTGTTCTCGGCCAGGAACTGGAAGCTACTCTCGTTTTCAGCTGACATAGGCGCCGCCATTGGGCCGGTTGGGCGGGAAGGGACCCTCAACAGCTTCCGCGGTGAAACGTGTTACAGCCTGTCTAAGTTGGGAATCAATTTCGTCAGCGATCGTCATGACCCCAGCCAGCAATACGCTGTAGTCGATGGCGGCCAGGTTCTGCTGCAGAGTATGAAATATGCTGATTTGCAACATTCGCGACTCCTCGACCAGCATGGCGGGGGTATAGCCCTGCCTGTAGCGGTTAGCGCCGTGCTGGGCCGCGTGGCCGGATACGGGCTCTCTTGAACCTATCGGCTGGCCAGAGCGGAGCCGCAGGATCAACTCCTTGAAGAGGAGAGGCAGATGATGGCAGCGTTGCTCGAAGCTCAGCGGAACCGACAGGACAGTTGGATCGGCTTCAATCCGAGCAAACCACTCGCGAATGGTGCTTTCGATGTTGCGTTCCAGAACCGAAGCGACGGTCTCGATTTCGCGCTTACGCTGGGGACCGCTGGCCACCCTCTCCCGGATGATCTGAACGAGCGAAGACAAGTCAATCGGCTTAACCAGGATCTCATCGGCCTGTTGCAGGATTGCCGCGGCGGCGGCGGTCATCTCTGGAAATGCGCTTAGCAGGAGCGTGACCGCCTTTGGATTGGCGTGACGCATCGCGCTCACAACCGTGAGCCCGTCTCCCGCTCCCGGCATGTGGAGATCGCTCAGGAGCGCATCGTATGTTTCCGGACCACTGATGAGCTTGAGGGCTTCCGGCACACCGGCTGCGGCGGTTACGGCAAACCCAGACTGTTCAAGAAAACCAGTCAGGGTCATGCGTACAATTTCGTCGTCGTCGACCAGGAGAATTCTAATATCGTCCACCTCAGTGTCTCTAATTGGGACTATCGGCGGATCTTGGTCATTGATTAGCGCGTGCAAAGAAAATTGTTGCGGTAAAGAGCCGCAAAACGCATGAATACCCCGGTCAAGGGTTCACGCCCCGAAAGGGAGTACGCTCTTGTGGGAAGGTGGAGGCGCGGGATGGAGTCGAACCACCCAAAAAAGGCTTTGCAAACCTTTCCCTAGCCGCTTGGGTTCCGCGCCATCAAAAGCGAACTTGCGTGCTTCTGCAAGTCATGATCATATATCGCAAAGCAAACAGCAACCAGAGATCACTGCATTCTCAAATGAGTTTGCCCCAAACTTGACTTGGTGGTTGACCAAATCAGGATTGAGGCAAATTAAAACAGCAGATCGCATCAACACAAACCTTACCGCATGGTTGTGGTCCAAAACAGATACTTCACCTTGTATCCCTTGGTCATCGCTGGCGGCTGAGCGGTACCCCAGGCCTCGTGGTTCCAGGAAACTGCCTGCAGTTTACTGTGGACAACTTCGAAAACCATGGGAGCTTCTGGCTGCTCACCTGCGGCCGCATTGAAGCTGACCTTGATCTGACGACCGTCATCCTGCCATTTCCCAAACAAGGTGGTGGAACCCTGACCCGGATCCTGGGTAACCGTCGCAGACCCATCCGCACCCAGGCTGACACTCATGGTGGGAGCTGTCTTAGGCGCCCGGGTTACGTAAACACCGACAAAGCTAGCGTGGATGTGCGTATTTTCGGCCAGCGCGGCCAGAGGCGAGAGCGACAACATTGCACCCGCCAGTAGGAGGCGCAGGGCGGTGGTGGCTGACTTATGTATTCTGATTGAATCGCAAGGCATAGTGAAAGCTCCATAACTGCAAGGTTTATTACTTTGCTACCAGGACTGTAACCTGACTACATCCTTAGTGGAATGGTGTTATGTAAAAGTTGTAGCCGGGGGTAATGGGATGTTGATGACTACCGGTAGCCGTCGTTGTCGACGCCCTTCAGATTCAACCCTTTAGCGCAGTTTTGCAATGACTGCGAACGGACCGGGAGACCAGCTCGGGCTCGTGGCACCCCTTGGCTGCCTGGGAGCTGGAGAAGTTTTGGTGGCTTTTTTGAAACGGAACAGACACTGAGCGCACTACTCAGGACAGAACCGTCAAGGCAGCGATCGAAGCCGAGGAGGGCCGGTGCCGTGAAGTCTATCTCAATTTCCTCTGTGATTATTCTTTTGT
This sequence comes from Acidobacteriaceae bacterium, assembly GCA_049522955.1. Taxonomy (GTDB): domain Bacteria; phylum Acidobacteriota; class Terriglobia; order Terriglobales; family Acidobacteriaceae; genus PALSA-350. The sequence continues at coordinate 99,217 of JBEKNJ010000039.1, read as the reverse complement.
TGGTATCTATTGCTGCTTTCGCCCAGGAACCAGAGGAGTTGTTTGCTAACGTCTACATCGATCGCGGACTTCCCGCCCCGCTGAGCTTACCAGCCGTCGACAAGCAACCGCTACCATCAGACCGACTATCGGAACTCACTGTGACGGTGGCGATTGTGGTGTTCTCTTTTTTGCGGCGGTCAGTTCGTAAAAGTGCGGAGGCAGACGCCCCACCCTTGAACCCGTAATCGCTGTTCAAGGATGGAGCGCGGAAGCGCTTCAGGCCTGGTTGCCAAAAATCTTGCCCGCCAGACCGGCCAGACCCCCTGGTTGTGCAGGTTGCCCGCTGTTACCCGAGAGGTGTGAGACCACGAGCGGCAGCACGACGGCAATCACTCCGCTGGCGACGGCTGGCGAGATGCCCGCGCGCTGCGCAATGCTGGCCACAGTCGAAGAGCCGAAGCCCTGCTGAACCTGTTCCGGGCTGATGGCCTTGTTCTCTCCGGGGCTGACCCAGGATTGAACCTGGTCTGCCAGGCCATTCTGCTTTAACTGATTGAGGATACCGTCCATACCCCCGGGGTGCTCCTGCATCACCTGGCTGAGAGCGTCGGCAACGCCGTGGTGTTCGGGGGAAGCTCCGCCGGCAATAGATGTCAAGGCATCGAGTAAGCCCATAGGTGCTCCTTTGCGAGTTTTGGGTTCATATGTGCCGTGCGGCGGTTCGATTCAGCCGTCGCCTTCAGGTTGCGGTTAGAGTACGCCGTTTGAGAGGTCAGTTCAACGTGTCCTGACGCCCCTCGCAGTATACGCATCCAAGCACACATGGAGATGAATCGATGAAAGCTCTTACCTGGATTTTCGCGGGTGTAGGTGTCGGTATCGTTGCGTACATTGCTTTAAACCAGCCTGGTCCGCAATATGCGACCGGGGACGACGATGTGGAGTACGCTGCGGACCGGACGACGTTGTGGGGGTCCAAGCAGCGCCTGTATGGACGAGGCGGCGGTCTTGCCGGCAAACTCAAAGAGGGCGTCGGCCGGCTCGCCGGCGATGATCAACTGGCAGGCGAGGGCGTTGCCGATCAGGTGGTCGGAGCGGTCAAGGACACAGCCGGCAGAGCCGCCCAGGTGGCGGGGCAGACAATACATGATCTGAACCGTTAGCTGCTGGTGGTGTTGTCAGCCGAATCCCCCGTCCCGCAGGATGGGGGCATTTTCCTGATTACGACAGCGAGGATATGCCGACAGATTCAACTCACCTGCAAGAACACATCGATGTCATTCTCAAACACGAGGAAGAATTTCTAGCTCGTCGCACTGCGGCCGAACGCGTGGGAGATTATCTTGGCGCGTTCGTGGGGAGTTTGGTTTTCATCTGCATTCATGTGGCGTGGTTCGCCGCCTGGATTCTCGTAAACACACTAAAAATTGGTCATATCCCCCATTTTGATCCTGTGCCTTTTTCCATGCTCGACACCGTAGTTGCGCTTGAGGCCATCTTTCTTGCCAGCTTCATCGTCATGCGGCAGAGCCGATTGAGCCGCCGCTCCGACGAGCGCGACCATCTGATCCTGCAGGTCTTGCTCCTGGCGGAAAAGGAGATTACTGCGGTGCTGCAGATTGAGAGACAGATCGCAAGCAGGGTGGGGTTGCCTGAGGTCGAAAAAGACACAGAGATCACACAGCTGAGTCAGAAAACCTCCATCGACGAAGTGGCCAAGTCTTTGAAGGAATCCATGCCTCCCGATTGAGGTGCTCGTCCCTGCACCCTATTTGTCGGGCGTAAACGGCTCGATGCCTGGGCCCTCTTCGTCCATTGCCTCGACTACGCTGTCGTCAGTGGCCGGCCGGCCGTCGCGCACGCTCTCCGCACCCAAGGAAGTTTCGCTCCCGGCGGGTGCGTTGCGATCGATTTTAGGTTTGCGGGGGTCGGATTCAGTGCTGGTGTTGATCGCGGCGGTTTTGGTTGTCTTTTCCTGATTAACGGCCATAGCAGACTCTCCTGTTCCGGTCTTAAGGATTGGATGCCGGGAGTCGTCAAGGAGTTAGGTCAATCTTCTTGCAACCCAGCTACAAATAACGACGGTCTCCAGCAACAGCTTGCAAGGGGCATTATGAATTCCGCAGGACCTGGGCGGGATCAGTGCGGGTTGCGCGCCATCCGGGCAAGAGACAGGCTGCGATTGCAGTGATCGTCATCACGGCCAGGGCCGATCCGAATGCCAGCGGATCATACGGACTGACATGGTAGAGAAGGTTTCCCAGAAATCTCGTCAGAGCAAGTCCTGCAATGATTCCGAAGAGAACGCCCCCCGCGGTTAACCTCAGCCCACGCGAAATGACCAGACCAAGCAAGTGTGCGGCCCCTGCGCCAAGAGCCATACGCAATCCGAGTTCGCGCTTGCTTTGCGCGACAGCATAGGACATCACTCCATACATGCCTACGCCAGCGAGAAGAAGCGCCAAACCTCCCAGAATCGAAACTAAGGTTACCGCCACTCGTTGGGCGGAGGTTGAACGGTTCACCTGTTCCTGCAGGGTGATCATTTCGTAAAGTGCAAGGTTCGGGTCCAGCGTATGAACTACGCCGACGAGTGCGGCCGAAATGTTCGACAGCGATTGCGTTGTGCGGATGTTCAATACTGGGCCCCGGGTGAAATCCTGGCGCAGCGGGACATAGAAAAATGGTTTTGGACTTTCGCGCATGCTTTCGTACCTGGAGTCCGCCGCCACACCGACCACTCGAGCCCAGCGGTCTTTTACCTGAAGGCGCCGGCCAATGGGATCCCGGCCACCCCAGTAGCGCGCCACCATGGCCCGATTCACAATGGCGACCAGAGGACTGTCGGCGTCATCGTCGCGAGAGAACTCGCGGCCGGAAAGCAGTGGGATGCCCAAGGTGGCAAAGTAAGCAGGGCCGACCTGATTGAAATCGACCGAGGTCTGTTCGTCCGGTGCAGGCTGGTAGCCGTCCACTGCAATCGGGGCGGAAGAATAGCTGATGTAGCCAAGCGGCGTCACCCGGGCGTACGCAGCGGACTCCACGCCAGGCAGTGCCCTGACGCGATCAATCAGTTCGTCCTGAAAGGCTTTGGCGCGGGGCACATCGTATCCAGCTGCGACCAGGGACACGCCGGTCTGCACCACGCTGGTGGTGGAAAAGCCCGGGCTGGTGGTGCGAAGTTTCTGCAGGCTCTCGAGCAACAGCACTCCTCCAGCCAGCAAGATGAAGCTCAAACTGACCTGCAAAACCACCAGTCCCGCGCGCATCCGCGCTCTGCCCCCGGCCCCGGCTACCGACGAGGATTCGGCTTTCAGCGCGCCCGCAAGTTCTAGTTTGCGGGTTTGCAACGCGGGGAACAGACCGACAATCAGCGTAGCCCCCAGGCAAATACCGGCGCTCATCGCGGTTACACGCCAGTCGATTTGACCCGGCAGGTACATGGCCACTCCCGAGCGAGCCGGTAACAGGAGGACGAGGGCGTGGCGGCACCAGTAAGCCACCAGCAGTCCGCCGCCCGCGCCCAGCGCTGCAAGGATCAAACCTTCGGTCAGAAGTTGCCTGAACAATCGGGCACGGCTGGCCCCAATGGCAAGCCTGACACTCATTTCGTGGCGACGGGCGAATGATCGCACCAGCAGCAGATTGCCGACATTGGCGCAAGCGATAAGGAGCACCAGCGCCACCACGGCGAGCATAATCTGGAGGGTTGGCAGCAGGGTGCCGGCGTTGTTGAACGGGGTTTGCCACAAGGGCCACAATTCGATGCCGCGGCCACGGTTGGTGGCCGGGTAACGGTTCTCCAACCGCTTCGCAATCGCCGAGATTTCCTGTTGTGCCTGCGCGCGGGTGACCCCCGGCTTGAGCCGCACATAGGATTCAACCCATTGCGCGCCGCGGTCCTCAAGTTTGTATCCTCCGCTCTCGAAGTTTTCCTCCATGGACGCAGGGACCCAGAACTGCATCGCCCAGCCGACAAACGTCCCGTAAAATCCTTCTGGCGCGACCCCAATAATGGTGTGGGGCACGTTATCCAACCGCTGCACTTTTCCGATAATTTGCGGATCACCCTTGAAGCGATCGCGCCAGAGCTGATAACTGATAACTACGACGGGATGAGCGTTGCTTCCTAGCTCTTCGTCCGCTTCGAAGCCCCGGCCAAGAATGGGATGAACCCCGATCGCATCGAAATAGTTGGCTGAAACGATGCTGCCGCGCGCGCTTTCGGCGTGGTCGCCGACGCTGAGCGTGCTGCCAGTAATCTTGCTCACGAACAATTGATCACACAGCGTGCAGCTTCTCCGCACATCAAGGAAATCCGGCCAAGAAACTTCTGTCGGCCGGATCTCACCCCGGGCCGTTCCCGCCAGGGCAACCAGCCTCTCCTGATGGGTCACTGCGGGGTAGGGACGGAACAAGATCCCCTCGACCCAACTGAACACCGCGGCATTGGCGCCGATTCCTAAGGTAAGGCACAAGACTGCCAATGCGGTGAAGCCCCGGCTGCGGTTCAGTTGCCGAAAACCATAACGCAAATCCTGAACAAAGTCTTCCATCACGTGGCCGCCGCGGGCGTCCCGGCACTGCTGTTCGATCTGGGTTATCCCCCCCAGTGCGCGTATGGCGGAGTAGCGCGCTTCTTCCGGGGACATGCCTCGTGCAAGGTTATCTTTTATTTGCTGCTCAAGATGATCGCGAAGCTCATCCTTTAGCTCCTGATCCATTTGTTTGCGATGGAACCGCAAACGCGCGCGCAATGGCATGGTATACAACCATTGTTGGAGGTTCATGTTCAGGCCTCTTTCAGTTTTACGATGGCCGAGATGGCGGCCGAGATGCGGTTCCAGTTGGCCGTCTCTTTCTCGAGTTGCTTCCGCCCGAGTCGCGTCACCGAATAAAACTTGGCGCGCCGATTGTTTTCACTGGACCGCCACTGCGCCGTAATCCAACCCCGTTGTTCCAGCTTGTGCAATGCGGGGTAGAGCGACCCGTCGCTGACGCCCAGCACTTCGCTGGAGATTTGCTTCAGCCGCTGGCTGATCGCCCAGCCATTGAGCGGCTCCAACGCCACGATCTTCAGAATGAGCAGGTCCAGGGTTCCCTGGACGAGGTCGGCAGGCTTGCTCACACCGTCTCCTCTCGGTTACCGAGTTAGACTAAACTCCGTACCCCTCGGTTAGCAAGGGGTAGGACTTGCGACCCTGGGCGTGGATTCACCGCAGCTATCAGTCGCACGCGAAGAAGCCGGCTAGCAAGCTTTCAGTAGGCGCGGATTGAGCGACCTGCATCTCATAGCGAGGAAGATTGTTTCAGTCGGCCCCGATGCATAGAAGGTTCGCAAAACGACTGGCTCAGAGTACAAATCATGAACATTCTGGTGATGAACCCGGGCGGTAATTCTCTTAAAGCAGAGGTGGTCGCGATTTCGCCTTCACAGGGGTTCGCTTTCGAAGGCAGAAAGATTGTCAGCCTGACTCTTGAAGGCATAGGTAAAGAACCTTGTTTATCCGAACAAGAAGGAAAGTAGGTCAAGCATAGCGAGCCGGTGCCAGCGAAGGACTATCGGCAAGCGGCGACAAGCATCCTCACCTGGCTAGACAAGGAAAAGCACATCACATCGCAGGACATCGGCTGCGTTGGCGTCAGGGTTGTGCATGGTGGGCGGGAATTCGCGGGGGCGACAAGAGTCACCCCAGAGGTCGAGCGGCAAATCCGCGATTTTGAACGGCTTGCGCCACTTCATAACAAAAGCTCGGTTGAGATCATTGAGGCCATCCGACAACAACTGGCAGGGCTTCCTGTCTACGCGGTGTTCGATACTGCGTTTCACCGTACCATCCCGGATGTTGCTTCGCTCTATCCAATCCAGATTGACCTTTCGGAAAAGCACGGTATTCGCCGCTTTGGCTTTCACGGCACGTCACACAGATACTTGATGGAACGAGCCGCCTACCTGCTGGGGAAATCGCCTAAGGATCTTAATCTGGTCACCTTGCATCTGGAAAGCGGTTGCTCTGCTACTGCGATTGCCAAGGGGCGATCGATTGACAACACTATGGGTTTCACGCCGCTCGAAGGACTGATGATGGGGACCAGATCAGGGGATGTTGATCCATCTCTGGTCGAGTTTCTCATGCGCGAGCAGAACCTCACAGTCGATGAGGTTATGAAGCTGCTGAACAAAGGGTCAGGACTTCTCGGCGTATCGGGAAAGTCTCTGGATACGCGGGTCCTCATGAAGGATTACGGTAAAGATCCTCGGGTGACACTGGCTATCGATATGTTTTCGTATCGGGTAGTAAAAGCAGTGGGGGCCTATGTGAGTGTCCTGGGGGGCGCGGACGCGATCGTGTTTGGCGGAGGAATTGGAGAGAATAATCCCCTGGTTCGCGAGAGGGTGTGTGTGGCCTTGCGTTGGTGTCTGGAATTAGACGAAGAAAAAAATAGAAACCTCATCGATAGGGAAGGCACGATCACGGCTCCGAGCTCTACGGTCAAAGCGCTAGTCGTTCTCGCCGAAGAAGGGTTGCAGATCGCACATGAGTGTGGAGACGCGATGACTAAAGATCTGAGTTAGGACTTCGCGCCGATCACGATTTCGGGATACGTAGAAAGCCCTGCGCGTTCTGGCTATCCAGGTTGTAGTAGTAAGATCCGGCAATCACGCCGTTATCGTTGATGCTGGTCGCGGTCGTCTGGACGCCTCTCGGCGGGTCAAACGAAGTGATGGTCCCATACGGGTTTCGGACAAAGGCGTGTTCTATCCCTTCCGTATTCTCATAAGAACCAGTGATGGTACCTTCCGAATTCATGCTGAGCAACCTCGGAGCGGTTATGAGCACCGCGGAACCGTGTTGATCGAATACGCCTGACAGTGGAGGGGCCAAAAGTGTGCCTGGCGGATTGAAGAGTGTGAAGTCCCCTTGCGGCGACCGTACAAAGCCGCCGCTGCTCCTGGTTATGCAATCCAAAGAGCAGGTGCCGTACCAGCCAGCGATGACTCCGTCATCATTGATGCTCTCAGCAATGGTGTTTTCCGAAGAGACTGGTCCGTCCAGCGGCACAGAGAACTGGACCATGTAGCCATCAGGGTGCAAGAGAAAACTATTTGCTGCATTGTTGGGAACACAGTCGGAGCAATACCCTACGATCGCACCGCTCGAGTTCAGGCCGGTGACAACAGTCGCGTACGAAGCCCCGGCTGAGTAGTCAATCGTGGTAAGACCTCCAGTCCGCGACCGAGAGAAGCCCGCCGAAGCGGCGTTGGGATACGGGTAGTTCCCGGCAACCTCGCCGAAATTGTTGATGCTGACCGGCTGAGCCTGCGGACCGGCTTGCCCTTCCGGCGGATCGAAAGTGATAACCCGGCCATCCGCGTATCTTATAAAGCCCTGTGGTACACCCGAAACCATCTCGTAGAGTCCGGTGATATCCCCGGCGGCGTTGATGCTTTCCGGCTCAGTCCACAGAGAACCACGAACACTGAATGTTGTAATCGCTCCTTCGGCGTCGCGGAAGAAGCCAGCAGCTGTCGTATATGAGGTGGTGTAGTATCCGGTGACGGTCATGGAATTATTGATACTCATCGGGTATGTGCCAAGTGCGCCGGGCACCTGGAAGGAAAGGTAGGAAGGCTCGCTACTGAGGCCGGGTTTTTGTGCAGCGCAAACGATCAGGATGAGCATGGACAAAGTGAATACTGGACGATAGCTGGTGCGGAAAGCACTCATGGCGAAAATCTCCCTCTGGCGCCCCGGCTGTGATGACAATTCGCTCGATTCCGATAGAACCGTTCATCGAATGAAGTTATTAAGAGCGAGGGGCACTCCATTCGTTCTGCTCATCGATAGACTGAGGGGATATCTTCAATGATCATTCGACGTAGGGGCTCTCAGCATTCCCTGAAACGGAAAGTTGCCCATTTGGGAACGGGCAAGAAAACACGAACGAGGGCAATCCTTTGGGGAAGGGACTATGCCGCCGACGGGGGGGGTGCATTTGGGTTAGGCTGCATGTCCCCCTCAGAGAGGGGGACATGCAGACGTGTGGGTGAGGCTTAGAAGTCCATCTTGAGGCTGAGCTGCAGAATTCGCGGAGGATTCGCAGCAGTGATGGTTCCAAAAGTACTAGCGCTCAGAGCCGTGCCGGGGTCGGTGACGCCGGTGCCGTTGCCGTTGATAGCGCCGCCCGGGTTGGCGTAGTTGGTGTGGTTGAAGCAGTTGAAGCACTCCGCACGGGCCTCGAGCTGCAAAGCCTCATGCAAGGGGATGAATTTGCTGAGAGCTGAGTCCACGTCGGTGTAGTGCGGTCCATAGAACTCAAAGGGCCGAGTGGTGCCATAGGTTCCAGGCGTGTTTGCAGCAAAGGATGTCCGGCTCAGCCATGTCGTGATTTTGGTGTTTTGCGCGCGGGGATTCGCGATCAAGTTAGGCCGGTCATTGCCTACGCCGGTCAGGGAGGCGTCCGTCCCCGTGGTTACGGTAAAGGGAACGCCGGTCGTCGCGGTAACGATAGGCGCAATCTGCCAGCCGCTGAGCAGCAGCTGACGCGTGTAGGTTCCACCAGCGGAGCTGCGGATGATGGCCGAATTCACAAAGTTGTGACGCAGGTCAGAGCCGCAGTTGCTGTAATCGTGGTTGGGGTGAGCGGGATCCTGAAATTGGTCTCCGGCGTTGTCTCCGTTTTCTGGAGGACCGGAAAGGCAGTGCGAATAGGTGTAGTTGCTGAGCAACGTGAAGTATTGGGAAAAGCGATGCTGCACGGTGACCAATAGCCCGTTGAAGTTTGATCCCATCCCGGTATAAGCCTCGGTGACTTCGGTGAAATAAGCCCCCTGGGCTGGATTGATGCCGCTCAGGACGCGACGGGCATTGGTGTTTCCGGTGGTTGAGCAGTTGGTTCCGGCCGCAGGCACCGGCGAGAGCGTTCCGCACGAGCCGGCGACTCCGGTCGATTTTCCAGGGTAGTAGACGGCCGGGTTCTGCTCGTTACCGTAGGAGTTATGCTCTACGCGGGTGCCGAGGTAGGTAGCGGTGAGCGCCCAATCCCTAAGAAACTGCTTCTGGAAACTCAGGTTCCAGTTCTGCGAGTAAGCCTGCTGCAGGTTCGGGGGCAGCACGAAGTAGGTTCCAGAGGTCGGAAAATACGCGTTGCTGGCTGTCGGCGGAAAGGGCTTGGGATAAGGATTGCCGCCAGGATAGCCGGCGTACGGTGTAGTGAGGTTGCCCGGGGGAGGCGTCAGAGTCACGGAGTCGCCCCACGGCGGCATCGCTGCGTAGCGGGAGTTGTAGTAGAGCGGTGGCTCCTGGAAACCGAGACTGTAGGAAGCGCGAATACTTTCTTTTCCCTCGCCACGCGGATCGAACACGAGGCCGAAGCGGGGTTCAATCCGGTTCCACTTGCCGTGGTAGTAGCCGTGCGGAACCCCAGGGTCGCCATAGAAGAACACCCCGGCGGGAGCGGTGGGATAGACAATGGATTTGGTCCCAGCAGTAAAGCCCGGCAGCGAGAACTGGGCACCGCGGCCCGTGGTTTCAGTTGCCGGCAGCCCGGTGGCCCACCGGATACCTGCGTTTAACGTAAACCGCGGACTGAACTGAATGCTGTCCTGGAAATACAGGCCGGCATAGTTCTTGCGGAAGTCGACGCCGCTGTTGTTGCCCTGGTAGAGCGATTGGATCTCACCGATCATGAAGTCGACCAGGCCGTCCTTGGTGTACTGCCCGGTGAAGTTGAACTGGCCGTTGGCATTGTTGACGCCGTCAGAAACGAGCGTGTTGTGCAGGTAATTCAGGCCGAAGGAAAAGTGGTGCTTCCCCCTGGTCCAGAACATGTCTTCGAGCACGTTGTAGCCGTTGGTGCTGTTGAGCAGGCTTTCGCAGGTGCCGCAAGCCACAGTGAAGGCGTTGGAGACGTTCATGTAGAGGTAGTTCTTGATGGGCGCGTAGCTTTGGATACCAAGCGTGTTGGGGTTGATGACGTCAGGAGCGATGTTGCGGATGACGATGTTTCTCGTCCACCCCACGTGTAAAGAGCTGACGAGATTCGAGGTGAGGGTGAAGGTGTGGCCCAGAGTGAAAGACTGGACCCGGTCATCGAGCGCCGGATTCTGCGTATTCAACAAATTGTTGGCGAAAGTACCTGGCTGCGTGAAATGCGTGAGGTAGTAGCGGCCGAAAACGGTCTGCTTGGCGCTCGCAGTCCAATCGATGCGGCCAATGTATTGATCTTCATTCTGGGGCAGCGGAAGGCCGTACACGAGTTTGCCGCAAGGGTTGGTCGCTAACGGGATGTACTTGAAGAGCGCGAGCGCCGAAGAGTTGAGCTGTGACACGGGGACCTGGTTATTGGGATAGCCCGTGCCGGTTGCGGGGTTGATCAATTGCTTCATCACGCCGCCGCTTTGGCAGCTGGCACCGGCGTAAGCGCTGAAGTCCCCGTTGAGCATGGCCGTAGTGGGGACGTAACTGGTGTATGCGTTGGTTTGCTGCCGGGTGCGCGTGCCCTGATAACCACCGAAGAAGAACAATTTGTCTTTGCGTATCGGCCCACCGAGAACTCCGCCGAACTGGTTGCGCTTGAGCGTGTCCTGCTTAGTGGAGAAGTGGTTGCGCGCATTCATGTCGCCGTTGCGGAAGAACTCGAAGAGTGTTCCGTGGAAGGAGTTGCCGCCCGCGCGAGTGACGATGTTTACGACGGCGCCAGGGTGAACACCGTACTGCGCCGACAAACCTGAGGTCTGCACGCTGAATTCCTGAATGGCGTCAGGGAAGGGAAAGGGCAGATTGACGTTGGTGAACGCATCGTTGTTGTCCGAGGCGTCCATCAGGTAGTTGATGTTGGTGGCCTGGGCGCCGGCAACGGAGAGGGTTACGGCGCTGGGATAGTTTTTGCTCGAGGCCAGGTCGGTTGCAGGCGCATTGGCTGTTCCGGGCGTCAGCAGGATCAACTGTGTGGCCTGACGGCCGTTCAACGGCAGATCGACCGTGCGCTGCCGGTCGACGACTTGAGAGATCGATTGATCTTCGGTCTGCACCATCGAGGCGGCGGCTGTTACCTGCACCGTCTGGGCGACACCGCCGACTTGCAATTTCACGTCAACGCGCAGCTCATTGCCTACCTGGATCACGATTCCCGACTGGTCATAGGTGCTGAAGCCGGTGGCCGTTACCTTGAGGGTGTAGGGTCCTACCGGCAGGCTGGGCAAGCTATAGCCACCGTCAGCGCTGCTGGTCACGGTGCGTTGGAGTCCGGATTCCGTCTGAACGGCTACGATAGTCGCCCCGGAAACCGCGGATCCTGTCTCGTCGGTAACAACACCTTGAATTTGGCCACCACCGATGGCTTGGGCATGGAGCGTTCCTGACGCCAGGGACAGGAACAAAATGAACAGAAAGACGGCCTTAGATCGGGCTCTTATCTTTCCGTCGCGAAGGAAATTGGCGAACGATTGCATTGGAGGCCTCCAAACATCCTAAAAAGGACCCCCCATGTGTATCAAATGGGCGAAACGCTAGGCAATGACAATCCAGACGGTCCCGCATAGCGGGAGGATCGCGATTTTCCCTTTATGGAAACGATTACGCGCTGTGGCGGCATGGCGATGCAGTTTATATGGGAATGCTGGTGGGAGCCCTCTGCTTCAGCAGAGGGAAGCAACGCTACGGCGTTGCACAAAGACCTCGACTTTAATCATGCGCCTTATGGCCAGCCTCGAAAATCCAGGGCTAAAGCCCATGCCTGAGAAAATGAACCGTTCTTCCGCTGGACTGAAGTCCAGCTCCCCCTGCTGAAGCAAGGGGGCTCCCACCAAACTCGACGTGGAAGGACCTGCTGTTTGCGTTCTCCGCAATCGATCTTAGTAGGACAGGCCGGATGAATAGATGGTAGCGTCATCGGGGATCGAACCCGAACTCTCCGCCTTGAGAGGGCGGCGTGTTAACCAATTACACCATGACGCCACGGTGGATTGAGGCAGGATGTCCAGTATATCAAAGCAGGCGAGAGGGAACGGCGGTTTGGGCGCCGCTCACAAGCCTAATTTCCTAACCTCATCGTTGTAATACTTGCGGTAAAGAATGTCCCACTCCTGGCTTCCTTCGACAATGATCTTGCGCTGCGAGGCAATCTTCTGACGTGCCGCCTGATCGATCTTCATCTCCTCGGTTAACACCTTCTCCAGCGCCTTGCGTGCCTCCTGGCGAATGGTGTTCCGGTCATCCAGAAACTCACATTCGTCCGTCTCCGCAAGCGTGTCGGCTACTACGTGGGCCAGCTTGTTGAGCTTGTCTCGGGAAAGTCTCACAAGACCGCCTTGTATTTTTTTGCCAGCTCCTGCTTAACCTTCTTGAACATCTCGGCGTAGCTGGCACCGGTGCGGCGCATGTCTTCCTGGTAGGCGTCGAGGATGACGCGCACTTCTTCGTTGATCCGGTCCTCGAGTGACAGCTCTTCCAGGATGGCCGCGTTCACCCGCTCAGCGACAACTGCAACTTTCCCCGCCCGGATCATCTTCGCTTCGATCAACTGGTTGACCGTCTGGCGAGCTAGATAATTCACGTACTCCCGCGAAAAAATCATTTGATCTGACTCGGACTATAGCATATTTGAAGCGCCTCCCCGGGGCACGGCGATGTCTGCGGCTGCACGGAATCCGGTGCCTTCCTGCACCCTTCCTCACCCTCTGCGCCAGCATCTGCGACAATAGAGGCGGAATATGCAAGCAGACGATTTGATCTCTCTGAAAGATGACATGGTGGCCTTCATCGAAGGGCATTCAATGCGCCGCCTGCCTGGGTTTATCACCGAAGACCTGCCAACCGTCCTGTGGGAGGATGAGGACAATCCCGATAGCTGGAAAGACTTCGTCGAGATGGCGAAGAGCGCTTCCGCACCCTTCGTTACCATGAGTGAAGTCAAGCTGGAGAAGGAAGATATCGCGCTGCTGCTGGAGCAGATTCGCGATGACAATTTTCCCGACGAGGCCGCGGCCGAAGTGCATGAGGCTCAGTACCTGGTCAACTACGTAGGCAAGATCGGTTATATCCAGCTGGGTTTTGCCCATCAGGGCATCGTTTTCGTGCACGAGAACGCGACCCCGTGGTACGAGCGCTACCAGCAGCTGCTGGAGTTTGTCGAAGATTTCGGAGACGTTGTTTTCGAAGACGACGAGGACGAAGAAGAAGGGTGAACGCTGCCGGCCTCCCTGCAGTCAGCTCGCCCCAACGCTGGGTTCTGCCGCAGACCAACTCCACCGCGGCCTCGACGCTGGCGCAGAGCGCCGGACTACCGCTCATCGTTGCCGAGCTACTGGCGGAGCGCGGGGTACGTAGCGCCGCCGAAGCCGACATTTTTCTTCATCCGCGGCTCGAACACCTGCTGGATCCCTACGCCATGCAAGGCATGGCCGAGGCGGTCACGCGGGTGCAGACCGCCATCGCCGCCCAGGAACTGATTCTCATTTATGGCGACTATGACGTGGATGGAACCACCGCCATCGTGCTGCTCAAGACGGCGCTCGAGATGCTCGGCGGCAAGGTGGATTTTCACGCGCCGCACCGCCTTAGAGAAGGCTATGGAATGCAGGCGGAGGTCCTCACGGCCGCCGCGGCACAGGGCGTACGCCTGGTCATCAGCGTCGACACCGGGATACGCGATTTCGCCGCTGCCGAGGCTGCGGCCCGCCTGGGGCTCGATCTCATCGTCACCGATCATCATCTGCCGCATTCCAATCTTCCTCACGCTCTGGTCATCCTGAACCCTAATCAAACGGGCTGCGGCTACGCCTGCAAGCACCTGTGCGGTGCCGGAGTCGCGTTCAAGCTGGCACAGGCACTGCTGGAGGCATGGGATCTGGATCGGACCCGGGCTAAAGTTCTGCCTTCCTTCCTCAAGATGCTGGCAATCGCTACGGTAGCCGATGCGGTTCCTCTGCTGGGTGAAAATCGCGTCTTCGCCAGCGTGGGCCTGGAGCAGTTGCGGCGCCCGGCCAGCGCCGGCCTGCGATCACTGATGCAGGTGGCTAAGCTTGACCCGGCGCGACGGCCGCTCACCGCGACTGACCTGGCATTCCGCATCGCGCCCCGGATTAACGCGGCCGGGCGCATGGATGTAGCCTCCGATGTGGTTGAACTGTTCACCACTCGCGATGCTGTCAAGGCGGGCGAGCTAGCCGCTAAGCTCGATCGACTGAACAGCGAGCGGCAACAGGCGGAAGCCGGCATGCTGGAACAAATCGAGCGGCGGCTGGGGGAAGATCCTGCGTTCGCGGCGAGCCGCTGCATCGTGATCGAAGGAGATGGATGGCATCGCGGTATCATTGGCATTCTTGCCTCGCGCGTCGTCGACCGCATGCGGCGTCCAGCGCTGGTGATTGCGCTCGAAGGGGGCGAGGCCTACGGCTCCGGCCGCTCGGTTCCGGGGTTTCATCTTCTGCACGCGATCGAAGGATGCAAGGAGCTATTCACTCGCTTCGGGGGTCATTCGCACGCCGTCGGATTTTGCCTGCCTGTGGGACGCATCGACGAGTTGCGGAGGCATCTCGAAGCTTGGGCAGAGCTCCATGTGGAGGAGGCGGCTCCCAGCATGCTCTGCCATGCGGTCTTGCCGCTGGACCAAATTACGGAAGCCCTGTTCAGCTGGTTACGCCGCCTGGAGCCGCTGGGCACTGGCAATGAGGAACCGATTTTTATTGCCTACAACGTCCGGCTTACGGCTCCGGTTCGGCCGATCAAGGATCGCCACGTGTGTCTGCAGCTGGCGCAGGGGGCGCGTGGCGCCAGTTGGTCTGCGCTGGGGTGGGACTGGGCGGCGCGGGTTCAGGCACTTGGACTGCAGCAGGGGTCTGTTGTTCACCTCGCCTACAAGTTGCGGGAGAATGTGCACCCGGAGTTTGGGGGATTGGAACTCGAGATCGCGGATTTGGTGCCGGCCGGGTAGAGTCGTCCTTACTCCGAACCATGGGTGCCCCATATCTCGCTCGTTTTTCGCGAGATGTGGGATACCACTGCTCTAGACCTGAATGTTTTCGGGCACGATGGGCAAAAAAGGTTGAGGGCCGTGGGGTTCGTGGAAGGGACTGAGTTGGAGTGTAAACTCCGTGCATGCCACGTGGGCTTTTCATCACATTCGAGGGGCTGGATGGGTCCGGGAAAAGCACCCAGCTTCGGCGTCTGAAAGAGTGGCTGGAGTCGAATGAATACGCGGTCACGGCGACGCGGCAGCCAGGAGGCACGCGGGTCGGCGACCGTATCCGCGCGCTGCTGCTTGATTCGCGCACCGAAAGCCTTGACTCGCTGGCCGAGCTGGGCCTGATGTTCTCTGATCGCGCACAGTCGATCGCCGAGGTCATCGAGCCGGCACTCGAGGCCGGACGCATCGTCCTTTGTGATCGATTTACCGACTCCAGCGAGGCTTACCAGGGAGGTGGCCGGCAACTCGGCAGCGAGCTGGTGCGCGACCTTCACGCGGCCCTGTGCCGTGGCCTGCAACCGGACCTGACCCTGCTGCTACTGCCGGACTTTGATGTCTCGCTGGCACGTGCCCGCCGGCGCAACCAGCGTGCGGTCGCAACGACCGGCAGCGATGAGAACAGGTTTGAGACGGAAAGCTCCGCGTTCTATCGCCGGGTGTTCGACCAATATCAGCAGATTGCCGCCCGTGAGCCTTTGCGTGTGGTCGCAATTGACAGCGACGGCTCCATTGATGAAGTCCACCGGCGCATCGTACAAGTGGTACAAGAACGATTGTAGGCGTCAGCATGGGCACAACCTATTCCCCGGCATCGCAGCACCAGTGGACCGTGGTGGAGCGCGGTGGCTACCGTTTCCCCCCGGGACTGCAACTGAATCTGCCGTTCTATCTGCTGCGCCGCTTCTTCAAGCCAGGCAATCCAATCGCGCTCTTCGAGCATCTGGCCAAGACCTATGGACGCATGGCGCATTACCGTTTGGGGCTATCGCACATCGTTTTCGTCAATGAGCCGGAGTTTATCCACGAGATCCTGATCAACCAGCCGCAGCACTTCATCAAGGAGCGCACCCAGCGGCGGATGAAGATTCTGTTGGGCGAGGGGCTCATCACCAGCGACGGAGAGGTGCACCGGCGGCAGCGGCGCATCGCCGCCCCCGCCTTCCACCGCCAGCGCATCCAGGCCTACGGCGCCATCATGGTCGATCGCGCTGCCCACATGCGCGGCCAGTGGCAGGCAGGCAAGCCCATCGATATCGCCGCGCAGATGATGCAGCTGGCGCTGCAGGTCGTAGCGCGAACACTCTTCAACACCGACGTCACCAGCGATGTGCTGCAGATCAATGACCAGGTCAACGTGATCATGCAGCTCTACAACTACCTGATTGCGCTGCCCCGCGCGGAGGCTTATCTGCAATGGCCCCTGCCCGGGCTCATACGCTTCCGCCGGGCACGCAGCCGGCTGGACAAGGTGGTGCAGCGCATGATCGCGGAACATCGCGCAGATGGAGTGGATCGCGGCGACCTGCTCTCCATGCTGCTCGCCTCGCGTGACGAGGAGTCCGACCACTCCGGCATGACCGACGAGCAACTTCGCGATGAGGTTCTCACCATTTTTCTCGCCGGCTATGAGACGGTTGCCAATGCCCTCACGTGGACGTGGTACCTGCTCTCACAAAACCCTCAAGCGGAGGCCCGCCTGCACGCGGAGGTCGACGCTGTGCTGGGCTCCGCGCGTTTGCCGACGCTCGAGGATCTACCCCGGCTTCGCTATACGGAGATGGTGTTTGCGGAATCCATGCGCCTGTACCCGCCCGCATGGGCCATGGGCCGGCAGTCGACCGCCGACATCGAACTCGGCCCGTACCGCTTTCCCGCAGGCAGCTATTTTTTCTTCAGCCAATACATCATTCACCGCAGCCCGGAATATTTTCCCGACCCTTTGCGCTTTGATCCTGATCGGTTTTTACCGGAAAATAAGGCCGGCCGCCCGCGGTTCGCCTATTTTCCCTTCGGCGCGGGCGGGCGGCAGTGTATCGGGGAGGCTTTCGCCTGGATGGAAGGGGTATTGATGCTGGCCACGATCGCACGACAATGGCGGCTACGGTTTGTCCCCGGTCAGATGGTCGATGTGCAGCCCAAGATCACACTGCGCCCCAAATATCCCATGATGTTCGTTCCTGAGCCGCGGTGAAACAGCAGGCCGTTTCTTTGCTAGTCTCGTTGACGTGGGCTTCGATCAGTTTATAGGCAATGAAGCGACCGTCCGGCACCTGCGGGAAGCGATCGCGGGGGCGCGCATGCCTCCCGCACTTATCCTCGCCGGCCCGCGGGGCGCGGGCAAATATACTCTGGCCCTCATGCTGGCGCAGACCATGGCCTGTCTGCAGCAACCGCTTACCGATGGTTTGCCCGATTTCTGCGGAGTTTGCAGCAACTGCAGCCGCATCGCGCTTTCTTTGCCCCTGGCAGAGCGGATGAACGAGGCCATTGCGGCGCGGGAAGAATTGCGTGAGGTGGATAAGAAAGACACCCGCATCGTTATCCAAACGCATCCCGATGTGGTGGTCATTCCTCCCGACCCGCCACAGTTGCTGATCAAGCTGGGCCAGGTACGGAGCGTGGTGCAGCGCATTTACCGGCTGCCTGCCGACGCGCCCCGCGCAGTGCACATCTTTACCAGCACAGCCTTCATGAAAGAGGCTGCCAATTCCCTGTTAAAGATTCTCGAGGAGCCACCCGCTTACGCGCACATCCTGCTGCTGGCAGAGAATCCCGGCGAGCTTCTGCCGACCATTCGATCCCGCTCGAGTATCTTTCGGCTAGGAGCACTGCCGCCGGAACAGATCGAAGCCATGCTTACCGAACGACGCAAAGATTGGAAACCGAAGCAGCGTGCATTAGTCGCACGATTGGCGGAAGGCGCCATCGGCCAGGCACTCGGCTTTGATCTCGAAGGGTATCTGGCCAGCCGCCAGGACGCACTGGTGATTCTCGGCAACGCGACCAGCGGACAGGCCTCGCAGGATACTGACTATGGAGCTCTGTTCCGCGTGACGGAGACCTACCGCGCGGGCGCCGAAGGCCAACAAAAAACCAGTGCTCTTCTCCACGCCTTCGCCAGTCTGCTCGAAGACCTGTTGCTGCTGCGCGCAGGAACCGGCCACTTGATTCGTAACATCGACCTGACTACCGAATTGACGCGGGTCTCGCAAACGATTGATGTGGCTTGGATTGAAGGGGCTGTCCGCGGCCTGGACCAGGTGGATCAGGGGATGCGGCGCAATCTGCTGCGCTCGCTTGCGCTGGATTCGTTCGCCGTCGGGATGTCCCGACAGTAACCATGCGTCATTTTCCGCCGCTTTTTGACAGTTAAACCCAGACGGCGCATTCTGCATCATATTCTCAGAATCCAAACAGATGCCTGACTCTTCCGCTATTCCGGTTCGTAGTATCGATGACGCGCGTGCGGCGAAAGCGAAGTCCAAAGTTGATGGAGCGGCTCCATCGGCTTTGCCTTCCATAAGCCCCGCGGGTCCGCGCAAACTCATTCGGCCGCGTCTGCCTGCGGGTACGAGCCCCTATCCCGCCCGCGTGTCCACTCTCTCCCCTGTTTTCACTAACCACCATCGATGGGATTCCGCCGCAGGACGCGGGGAGCATTCTCACGCCGAAGCGTTTTACTTTCAAAAGCAAATTCAGAGCCACACCTCGATGATTTTCCTTCTGGAAGATGGGGAGCGCATCGAAGGTATCATCGAGTGGTATGACCGCAATGCGATCAAGGTGCGGCAGCACGGCAGTGCGCGCACGCTTATCTATAAGTCCGTAATCAAATATCTGTATAAGGCCACGGAAACGGAACAAGTCAACGGGCGGCTTTGAGCAGTCGGTCCCGTAAGGCAACGCCAAGACCCACGTCTTGCGGCAATGGGCAAACGATGACGGTTGCCCCGGCTCCGTCCAACTCTCGCAGCCCCGCAAACAGCCGGCGGGCGAGCGTTTCCTTATCCGCCAGATCGCCCCAGGGGTAAATTAGGTAGGGTCCTTCACTTGCGAGGGTGGTTGGCATCATGATGCCAACTGTCTCGCCTGCGTGGCGCAGCTCTGCGGCAAGGCGCAGTAACTCTTTCCCCTCAGCGCTCTCCATCAGCACGAGCCGGGCGCGGGGAGAGTAGTGCTTTAGTCCTATGCCCGGGGAAGCCTGCGGTCCGGATGCACCATCTCGCGGCGGGTGGTAAGCGACCAACCCATGGCACAGAGACTGTATCTGTTCGAAGGTGACCATGCCCGGGCGGTAGAGAATGGGCGGCTCCTCGCAGACGTCAACGACAGTTGATTCGAGCCCCAGGGCGGAATCGCCGGAATCGATAACGGCATCGATCCGCCCATTGAGGTCCTCCAGGACAAACTCAGCGCGAGTGGGGCTGGTCCGGCCAAAGGAATTCGCGCTGGGTGCGGCCACCGGCACACCCGCGAGCTCAATCAGTCTCTGGGCGACTGGGTGACGGGGCATCCTTACTCCGACCCTGGGACGACCCGCAGTCACCACAGGCGGCACGCGCGGGCCCCTGGGCAGCAATAAAGTCAAAGGGCCGGGCCAGAATGCTTCCATCAGCAAGTGGCCGGCGCGCGGGATGTCGACCGCCACCATGGCCAGTTGCTCCCGGTCGACGACGTGGACGATCACCGGATCCCACGCCGGTCTCTGCTTGGCCACAAAGATGGCTTCCACCGCTGCCTGGTTGAGAGCGTTCGCGCCCAATCCGTAGACGGTCTCGGTGGGAAAGGCTACCGTGCCGCCGTTGCGGAGCAGTTCCGCCCCCTGGGACAAGGATCCTATGGATAGCGGCGAATCGATGGCTTGGGCATCGACCACCAATCTTAGTGTTTTTTTAATGATCACCTGTCTCATTTTCCCATGGGGTACCGGCTGGTATAGACTCCGGCCTATGCAGGCCATGGAAACGGAAGTGAAGATACGCGTGGCGGACCGCGACGCCCTGGAGCTGAAACTGGCGTCGCTTGACTTCACGCGTGTCACCGCCCGCACGTTGGAACGAAACACGCTGTATGACACGCCCGATCGCAAGCTGCGCAACTCGCGGCAGATCCTGCGCATTCGCCAGTATGGAAGCAAATGGGTGGTTACGCATAAGAGTGTCCCCAGCGGCCTAAGCGAGGAGGGACCGCATAAAAACCGCGTGGAGACAGAAACCGTGGTCGAGGAAGGTCCTGTTCTGGGGAAGATCTTCGAGGCCCTTGGGTTCAGTCCCGTGTTCGTGTATGAAAAATGGCGCACGGAGTGGGCGGACAGGCAGGGCCATTGTGTTCTGGACGAAACGCCGCTAGGGGTTTATGCGGAGCTGGAAGGTCCGAGCGAATGGATCGACGCAACGGCGGGAAGACTGGGTATCAGTGAGAACCAGTTCATCACGCTCAGTTACGGTCGCATTTTCGAGTTGTGGCGGGATGAGACGGGATCCGTGGCGACGAACTTCACGTTTGATGAGATTCCGGAGAGCTTTCGGTGAGAGTGAGTCCCGATGAAGAAAACCGCAGATCTCTCCACTACGCTACGCTCCGGTCGAGATGACAAATTTGTTTGCGAACGCTAACCCTCGTTTCCAAGAAGAATTGTCATCTCGACCGGAGCGCAGCGTAGTGGAGAGATCTGCGGTTTTCTTCATCGGGCTGACTCGCCACGTTTCCAAGGCTAACCTTCTGCTCCATGGCACTTTTTGTATTTTTTGCCTGAGCCACAGGGACAGAGATCGTTCCGGCCTACCTTTTCTCCGGATCGACGTTGCGCGGGCGCATCGGAACTTCCGTTCGCGCCGGTCATCCTCGCTTGCTCGAGCTCGCGCTTCTTCTTGCGCTGAAATTCCTGTTCCAAAGCGTCGATGGTCGTCGAAGGCGCTCGTACCGGCACGGGCACTGCCGGCGGCCGCGAGGGCGGCGCAGCTGGGGCCGCATGTGCACCATTTCCCTGGATCGTCACCGGATCGCCCTGAGGAAGCGCGCGAGCCGGCTCCGGAATGGATTCGCTGGTAATCTCCGGAGCCTGGCGACGAGGCAGTTCAGTCACCGGCTGGCCATCGGGTCCGACAATCTGCATCAGGAACAGGTAGCGAACTGTGTCTTCCTGAAAGCGCCCCATCATGCCTTCAAACATGTCGAAGGACTCTTTCTTGTAAGCCACCAGCGGATCCTGCTGTCCGTATCCACGCAGACCAATGCCTTCCTTGAGGTGGTCCATGCTCAGCAGGTGATCTTTCCAGAGGCCGTCGAGAACGCTGAGCATGACCATCCGTTCATGCAGACGCATGTTGGGACTGCCCAGGATCGCTTCCTTTTTCTCGTACTTTTCTTTCAGCCGCTCAAAGATTGCTTCGCCCAGCTCGTGCCGGTCCAGGGTATCGATATCGATGCCTTCCTTCTCGAGATCGATGCCGAACTGGCCTGCGAGCTGCCCCTTGAGTGCGTTCGTGTCCCACTGGTCGGGATGCATCGCCTCCGGCGCATGCGCATCCATGATCGCGCTGAGAAGATTCGCGACGTAATCTTCCAGGATCAGTTCCCTTTGATCGAGCCCCTCGAGCAACTGCTGACGCAAGCCATACACCGCTGTGCGCTGCTTGTTCATCACGTCGTCATATTCAAGCAGGTGCTTGCGGGCCTCGAAGTTCTGCCCTTCGACCGCCTTCTGCGCCGCCTCGATGCGGCTGCTGATCATGCGCGACTCGATGGGAACCCCTTCTTCCATGCCCAACCGCTGCAGCAGGTTCGAGACCCACTCCTTGGCGAAGATGCGCATCAGGTCATCTTCGAGCGAAAGGTAAAAACGCGAGGCGCCGGGATCGCCCTGGCGGCCGGCGCGTCCACGCAGCTGGTTGTCAATACGCCGCGACTCGTGCCGTTCCGTGCCCACGATGTGCAGCCCGCCGGCGGCAATCACCTCTTCGTGCTCCGTCCCAGCGGAAGCGGCGTACTGAGCGAACGCCTTGTCCCAGGTTTCCTGCCTGGTTTCGAATTCCTGCCCCTGGTAGTAAAAGCGCACCATGCCGGGAGCAGCCATGGGGTTAATGGCTCCCTGGGCTGCGTTCACCGCTTGCGCCAGGCCCTTCTTCAATAACTCCTGCTTGGCGGCGAACTCTGAGTTACCGCCGAGCACGATATCGGTGCCGCGGCCAGCCATATTAGTCGCGATGGTGACCATGCCCAGCCGCCCCGCCTGAGCCACAATCTCCGCTTCCCGCTCGTGAAATTTGGCGTTGAGCACCACGTGCTTCACACCCTTACGCTGCAGGATCGTTGAGAGCAGCTCGGACTTCTCAATCGAAGTGGTGCCCACCAGCACCGGCTGCTTCTGCTCGTGGAGCCGCGCAATCTCGTCGGCTACGGCAAGGTATTTTTCTTTGGCTGTGCGGAACACAACGTCCGGGTTTTCCTGACGGCGCATCGGCTTGTTGGTGGGAATGACCACGATCTCGAGCTTGTAGATATTCTCGAATTCGGTGGCCTCCGTTTCCGCGGTTCCCGTCATGCCGGAGAGCTTTTTGTAGAGGCGAAAGTAGTTCTGGAAAGTAATGGTGGCCAGCGTCTGGTCTTCGCGACGAATGTTCACCGCCTCCTTGGCCTCGATCGCCTGGTGCAAACCATCGCTCCAGCGGCGGCCGGGCATAAGGCGGCCGGTGAACTCATCGACGATGATGACTTCCCCATCCTTGACTACGTATTGCACGTCGCGGCGGTAAAGCGAATGGGCCTTGATCGCGACCTCTACGTGATGCTTCAGGTCCCAGTTCTCCGGGTCGGCGATGTTGCCAATCCCCAGCAACTGCTCGATCTTCTCCCATCCCTCATCCGTCACGCTAATGGTTTTGTGCTTCTCATCGACCACGAAGTCGCCGGTGAGGATCTTTTCTTCTCCACGTTCGATCTCCTCCCCTTGCTCAAGCGACGGGAGGATGCGGTTCACGCGCGCATATTTGTCGGTCGTCTGGTCGGTGGGGCCGCTGATGATCAACGGGGTGCGGGCTTCGTCGATCAGGATCGAATCGACCTCGTCCACGATCGCAAAGTAGTGCCCGCGCTGCACGCAGTCAGCGTTATCAAACTTCATGTTGTCGCGCAGGTAGTCGAAACCAAACTCATTGTTGGTTCCGTAAGTGATGTCGGACCCGTACGCGGCGCGGCGCTGCCCGTCATCGAGATCATGCACAATCACGCCCACGGTCAGCCCGAGGAACTCGTAGATCTTGCCCATCCACTCGGCGTCGCGTTTGGCCAGGTAGTCGTTGACCGTGACTACATGCACGCCATGACCCGCCAGCGCATTCAGGTAGCAGGGAAGGGTTGCAACCAGGGTCTTGCCTTCGCCGGTTTTCATTTCGGCGATCTTGCCCTGGTGCAACACCATGCCGCCGATCAACTGCACGTCAAAATGCCGCATCTGCAGTACTCGCCGGCCAGCCTCGCGCACCACAGCAAAGGCTTCGGGCAGAATCTCGTTCAGCACTACCTTCTCTTCCGCAACCCGTTCTTCGGCGTCGTCGATGCCCTCCAGGTGGGCGGCGATGCGGGCGCGGAATTCCAGTGTCTTGGCGCGCAGCTCCTCGTCCGAAAGAGCCGTCATCGCAGGCTCGAGAGACCCGGTCTGTTCGACCATGGGCGTCATCCGCTTGATCACGCGCTCGTTACTGGTTCCGAAAATCTTGGTTAAAGTGCTTGCGATCAATGGATAATTCCTTTGCTGCCCCAGGGGCTACCCTTACTACTCTAGTTTAGTTCACACTGGCTATTTGGTGCAGAATACCCAGCGGGCGGAAGGTCTGAAGATACCCTATGCGCAAACTATTTCTTTTGTGGGTGGTGATGTTGCTCCAAGGTGCAGCCGCCTTTGGGCAGATGACGATGGCCATGTCCGATAGTGGAGATCCGGTGCCGCCGGAGCAGTTGCCGACGCCGCAACACATTGATGGCATAGGCAATGTGCGTTTTCCTATCACTGCCAATGCCGCGGCCCAGATGTGGTTCGAGCGGGGCTACAACCTGCTTTACGATTTTTGGGACTACGAGGCCGATCGCGCCTTTGAGGAGTCCATCCGGGCTGATGCCAATTGCGCCATGTGCTATTGGGGTCTTTATCAGTCGGAAATCTTTAACCATAGCGTTACCAAGAGCTACGCGCAGGCCTCCCTGGCCAAAGCCGTAGCCCTCGAGGCCCATACGAGCGCGCGGGAGAAGCTGTACATTCAGGACACGGAGGCACACGAGGCAGCCATTCGCGAGGCGGGCTCCGAGGACAAGGCAAAATTTGATAAGGAAATCGAAATTCTGCGCACCCTGGTGAAAGAGAATCCCAGCGATACGAACGCCCGCATCGCTCTCGCCGAAGCAGTGAACGATGGCTTTGATGACGCCGGAGAACCGCGCAAAGGCAAGAAGGAGCAGCTGGAGATCCTGCAAGGTGTTCTCAAAGAGGAACCGGAGAACTCTGCCGCAAACCATCTCTGGATCCATGCCGTCGAGGCCGGTCCGCACCCCGAACAAGCTCTGCACAGCGCAGAGATATTGGGCTCGCTGGCGCCGGCGTCAGGACACATGGTTCACATGCCCGGCCACATCTTTTATCGCACCGGAGACTACGCACGCGCTCAGACCTCGTTTGATGCATCCGCTGTGGCCGACGAAGGCTACATGCATGGCCAGAAGGTCGCGGTCGACAATGACTGGAATTATGTCCATAACCTGATGTATTCCATCGCCAATCTGCTGGAGGCGGGGCGGCTGCAGGAAGCGGATCAGGTTTCCGTCAAGCTTGGCGGCGCCCGCGGGCATCTGGAAAATACGCTCTACCCGTGGTCTCCGCGCGATGCCATTGCCCGCCTTAGTCCCGCATTGCCCGTCGCGTTGCGCACCGGGGACTGGGCGCGTGTGATTCAGCTGGTCAATGGCGCAAACCTCTCCCAGACCATGCCGCACATGGAATTCCTCGCCGGCGGCCTTTCCCAATTTGCTCTGGGGATGCAATCCGTGGAGGCTCACGAACCCGATGTAGCCGAACGCCACTCCGTGTTGCTGGATTCGAGCTTGTGGCGAATGTCGCAAGAGATAAAGGACCAGGAAGCGAAAGAGAAGAAGGCCGCTGCGCCCACCGGGAACCAAAGCATGTCTCCCGATCCTCTGGCGCAGCCGCTGCTTAAGATGTTGTCAATTATGTCGCTTGAACTGCGCGCTTCCATGCTGGCCACGCAGAACAATGTTCCCGAAGCAGAAAAGCTGTTTGCCTGCGCGCGCCGGGAAGAAAAGGAGCTCGGGTACCACGAGCCTCCCTTCTATATTCGGCCGGTGGCGGAAAGTCAGGCGGCGGCGATGATGACAGCCGGTAAATGGCCCGACGCGAAAGCCGCATTCCAGCAGGCGCTGGTGGAGCGTCCTAACTCGGGCTTCGCGTTGTATGGCATCGCCCAGGTGACGGAGAAGGGCGGCAATACGGTCGCAACCACTGTGGCTTATAAGCAGTTCCTCAGCGCGTGGAAGACTGCGGACCCTGGTTTGCCGGAAGTGCAGCACGCACAGCAATGGGTCAGCCAACATGGTACGGGTAGTAGTTCTGGATCTTATTAACGATCCAAACGGACGGCCTGAAGGCCGTCCCCTTCCACAGCTTGGTGGGAGCCCTCTGCTTCAGCGTTCCTGGAAAAGAGTTCATCATGCACTTTAGCACCGGCCTCGAAAATCCAGGGCTAAAGAGTCTGCGTGAGAAATGAACCTCTTTCCCGCTGGACTGAAGTCCAGGTCCCCCCTGCTGAAGCAGGGGGCTCCCACCAAACGTTGTTCGCTCCATTCGAGTCTGCGTAAGATAGTGGGGCAGCTTCCAGGAGGCAACTTGGACGAAGACATAGTTAGGGCGGAGGAGTTCTCGGTTCCGTGGATTCCGCCAACGCCGAAGCGCGGGGTCCATTGGTTTTTTGTGGGCGACGAGGGCATCCGGGCCGGGTGGGGTGTGCTGCTGTTCGTTCTGCTTTATGTTGTCTTTGCATTGCTCTTGGGTGCGCTGCTTCGATCTCCTCTTCGTGAGGCTCGCCAGGCAACAGTCATGCCCTTGCGGTTGGCGATGATATTGGAATTCGTGCAATTCCTCCCCAGCATTCTGGCCACCGCCATCATGGCATTCATCGAGCGCCGTTCCCTGCGGGCATACGGCTTTCAAGGGACGGCCAAGGCGGTCCGTTTCGTTTACGGATTGGTTTGGGGATTTGTTGCGCTTTCCGTATTCCTGCTGATTTTGTGGAAGGCCCGGCTGCTGGCCTTTGACGGCGAGCTGCTGCACGGCGGTGCGATACTGAAGTATGCCCTCGCCTGGGGTGTGTTTTTCCTCGTCGTCGCGGCCTTCGAGGAGTCAACCCTGCGCGGCTATCTGCAATACACGCTCACTCGCGGCATCGGATTCTGGTGGGGAGCGCTGTTGCTTTCTATGTTGTTTGGATTTTCCCACGGCACCAATTCCGGGGAGACGCCCGTCGGGCTGTTTTCGGCAGCAGCCATCGGCCTGGTTTTTTGCCTGAGTCTTTGGTACACCGGATCGCTCTGGTGGGCACTCGGTTTTCACGCCAGCTGGGATTGGGCAGAATCGTATTTCTACGGCACCTCCGACAGCGGGTTAGTCGTCAAAGGCCACTTGCTTGGCGAACACCCCATTGGGGCGCGGCTATGGAGCGGTGGGACGACCGGTCCTGAGGGCAGCATTCTGGTTCTGGCTCTGGTCCTGGTCATCGCCCTGGCGATGTGGCTGTGGTGGGGACGCAGAGTGCAGTCCCCCTTCAGCGGCAGCGGCTGGAAACCGGCCTGGAACAGAAAGCAGCCACTACAAGTAGGCGGGATCGGCAGTTTCGGTGTCGACACCTAGTTCCACAAAGGCTTCCTGCGCGCGCGCCTGATCGAATTTTCCTTCGCGCGCCAACTTCGAAAGCGTTGCGGCCACCACCGACTCCGCGTTCACCTCGAAATGGCGGCGCAGATATTCGCGGTTATCACTCCGGCCAAAGCCATCCGTGCCCAGCGATACCAGCCGGGTCGAGAGCCAGGGCGAAAGCTGATCGGGCACTACCTTCATGTAGTCGCTGGCCGCGATGATCGGACCCTCAGTGCCCTCGAGCGCCTGAAGGATGTAAGGGACCTTTTCCGGTTGGGTTGGGTGCAGCCGATTCCAGCGGTCCACACCGAGCGCCTCACGCCTTAGCTCGTTGTAGCTGGTAACGCTCCAGACATCGGTCGGAACGCCGTACTTCTCCGCCAGAATGCCTTGCGCACGAACCACCTCGTTGAGGATCGGCCCGCTGCCAAAGAGCTGCGCTGTGGCCTTGCCCGCCGCTGCCGGCTGGAAGCGATAGATCCCGCGCACGATGCCTTCGCGAGCCCCCTCGGGCATCGCGGGCATGGCGTAGTCCTCGTTGTACATGGTGATGTAGTAGAAGATGGGCTCGTTTTCCTGGTACATGCGGCGAATGCCGTCCTGGACGATCACCGCGAGTTCATACACGTAGGCCGGATCGTAACTGAGACAGGTGGGAACGGTGCTGGCCAGCACGTGGCTGTGCCCGTCCTGATGCTGCAGCCCTTCTCCCAGCATGGTGGTGCGCCCGGCGGTTCCCCCCATAAGGAAACCCTTTCCACGCGAATCGGCGAAAGCCCAGATCATGTCGCCTACCCGCTGAAAGCCAAACATCGAGTAGTACATGTAGAACGGAATCGTGGGGATACGGTAATTGGAGTAGGCGGTGCCGGCTGCAGTGAAGGAAGCCATTGAGCCGGCTTCGGTAATGCCCTCCTCCAGGATCTGGCCATCCTGCTCTTCGCGATAGTAGAGCAGAATGTCGCTGTCATGCGGGGTGTACTTTTGTCCTTCGCTGGCATAGATAGCCACTTGGCGAATGGCCGACTCCAAACCAAAGGTCCGCGCCTCGTCGGGCACAATAGGTACGATTAGCTTGCCAATCGCCGGATCTTTCAGCAGGTGGCGCAGGATGCTGACAAATCCCATGGTGGTCGAAACCGCTCGCCCCTTGGAACCGGCCGTCCACTCGCCGAACTCCTTAAGTTTGGGAGCCTTGAAGTCCAGCTTGGGCACCTCGCGATGGGGCAAATAGCCGCCCAGAGCCCGGCGGCGCTCTTGTAGATAGACGATTTCTGGACTGTCGGGCGCAGGACGATAAGGCTTACCGAGTTTCGCCTGCTGTTCCGGAACGGGAATCTTGAAGCGCTTTACAAACTGCGCCAGCCCGCTATCGGTGAGTTTCTTTTCCTGGTGGGAGGCGTTGCGCGCCTGGTTAGCTCCCAGGCCATAGCCTTTGACCGTCTTGGCCAGGATGACTGTGGGCGACCCATGGTGATTGATGGCCCTGCGGTAGGCGTTGTAGATCTTTACCCGGTCGTGGCCGCCGCGGTGCAGGTTCTCCAGCTGCTCGTCGGTCTTGTCGCTCACCAGTTCGAGCAACTCGGGATACTTGCCGAAAAACTCCTGCCGCAGGTACGCCCCACCTTTCGCCTTGAACGATTGGTAGTCGCCGTCGACGCACTCTTCCATTCGCTTGAGCAGCAGGCCGGAAGAGTCGCGCTCGAAGAGCTCATCCCAGTCACTGCCCCACACCACCTTGATGACATGCCAGCCGGCGCCGCGGAAAAGACCTTCCAGCTCGTCGATAATGCGCTTGTTCCCGCGGACCGGGCCATCCAGGCGCTGCAGGTTGCAGTTGACTACAAAGATCAGGTTGTCGAGCTTCTCACGGGAGGCGACGGTGGTCGCTCCCAGGGTGTCCACCTCGTCGGTCTCTCCATCGCCGACAAACGCCCAGATCTTGCGGTCGGTCTTCTGGATGAGGTTACGGTTCTCGAGATAGCGCATGAAGCGCGCCTGGTAGATCGCATTGAGCGGCCCAATACCCATGGAAACCGTGGGAAAGCGCCAGAAATCCGGCATCAGCCAGGGATGGGGGTAGGATGACAAACCCGGTTTACCGCGCAATTCGTGGCGAAAATGGAGTAACCGCTCGTCGTCAAACCGGCCTTCGAGGTACGCGCGCGCGTAGACCCCGGGAGAAGCATGCCCTTGAAAGTAAATAAAGTCGCCCGGCTGGTCTCCGTAGGTGGCATGGAAGAAATGCTCGTAACCAACCTCGAGCAGGGTGGCCAGCGAAGAGTAGGTCGAGAGGTGGCCGCCGATGCCTGCATCCTTCTTATTCTGGCCATGCACCATGGCCATCGCGTTCCAGCGGATCAGGGCTTCCAGTCGCTCTTCGAGTTTGCGGTCCCCAGGGTAGGGCACTTCTTCATGCTTGGGAATGGTATTCAGGTAGGGCGTGGTGAGCGCACCGGGGGTGGAAATGCCGGCTTCGCGTGCCCGCTGGCGCAATGCGGCAATCAGCTCCGCGCCTTGTTCATGGCCCTCGCCGACCACCAGGTCGTCGAAAGCCTCAATCCACTCTGCTACCTCTTCGGAAAACTTCGATTGAACGGGAACCGCGACTTTAGTTTCCATAAATAGACCGTATCTGCCTCTTGTAGTATATCCGTCAGCCCCTGAATCCTGAGAAAGTGCGCGGCGACCGAATGTCCACCTCGTCATTCCCCAGCTCTGCCTCCCTTGCCAGCCATGCTGACATCATTGACCTGCAACAACAGGTCGCCCGCCTGCAGGCATTGCTGGAGGTCTCGCGGCAGGTGCACGCGGCGGTGGAGTCGGTGGAGGTGCTGCAATCCGTCATGCGGATCGTGGTGCGCGAGCTGGAGATGGCCGGCGCTCACATCACCCATCCTCCTTTGACCGTGGGGGAAATGCCGCCGGAGCCGTGGGACTGCTGCCCTCGCTTTACCCTGCTGAGCAAAGATGGGGTGCAACTGACCGAGCTGGTGGTGAACCCCGGGACAGGCAAATCTCTATCTCTTTATGAGCAGGACTTCCTGGAAGGGCTGGTGCTTCAGGCCGGGGTGGCGGTCGAGAACGCGGAATACCATCGGCGTGCCGTCGAATGGGCGCGTGTACAGCAGGATCTGGACGCCGCCCGCGAAATCCAGCGCAGCTTGTTGCCCCAGCAGATGACGGAGATTTCCGGCTATTCCGTGGCCGTGCGGTCGAGCACCTGTTATGAGGTGGGCGGCGACTACGTGGACATCGTCAATCTGCCCGATGGAGACGAGATCATGGTGGTGGCCGATGTCGCCGGCAAGGGGCTGGCATCTGCCATTGTCGCCACCTCGTTTCGTTCGGCGTTTCGGGCTATGGCACTGGCCGGACTGCCACTGGCCGAGCTGGCAGGTCGCATGAACCAGCACCATTATGGCGAAGGGCAGGAGGCCCGCCGCCGCTACGTGACCGCGATCTTCCTGAAACTGGATCCGAAGACGCACACGGTGGAGGTGGTCAATGCCGGCCATAACCCCGGTTTTCTGCTTTCCGGGGACAAGACGGTTCATGAGATAGAGGCCAGCGGCACGCCCATTGGCCTGGTCCCGATGATGCAATACGCCTCAGAAACCCTCTCCTTCTCTCCTGGATCGCGCCTCCTCTTCTACACTGACGGGCTCACGGAGGTGTTCCGTGGCGATGATGAATTCGGTCCGGAACGCTTGCTGGCGACATTTCAGGAGTGCAAGTCGGAGGACTGTACTGCTATCCTCAAGAGCCTGTGGCAACGGCACTGGCTTTGGTGCGCATGCAGGCGTAACGAGGGAACAGCAAAATGGTTGAGACCAGGGGCACAGCGGTGGAAGTAAGACTCCCATCGCGGCTGGGCTTCGAAAAGGTGGCGATGGGTACGGCTGCCAGCGTGGCCAAGCTAATGGGCTTCCCCGACGATCGCATTGAAGACCTCAAGACCGCCCTGGCTGAGGCGTGCATCAACGCCATCGAGCACGGAAATCACCTGAATGATAATCTTTGCGTCGGCGTGATCCTGTCCGCCAGCGATGAAGCGCTGGAAGTGAAAGTCATGGATACCGGCTCCGGGATCGGTAAGGCGCCCTCCAAGCCGGATATCGACCGCAAGATGCACGGCGAAGAGGATCCTCGCGGTATGGGTATGTTTCTAATTCAGTCTCTGGTGGATGAGGCCGAGTGGGTCAAGGGAAGCCCCGGAAAAGGTAGCTACGTACGACTGGTCATCAGGCTAGCCAAGGAGAGTGAGTAGAGTGCAGACGGAGACGAAGGCAAAAGTGGATGAGGTTATCGCCCCTGACGGGCGGCCGGTCGCCGTTCTTCGCTTCACGGGCGATATTTCCAGCAGTTCACGCGACACGGTTCTAGGGACTTACGAGGGCGTGGGCAAGAGCCGCCCCGTGCTGATCGATTTTTCTAAAGTGGAATACATCAATTCCAGTGGGATTGCATTGGTCATCCAGATGTTGATGGAAGCCAGCAAGGCGGACCAGACGATCGCCGCGTTCGGGCTGACGCCTCACTTTCAGAAGGTTTTCACCATGGTTGGGATCACCAAGTACGCTGCCCTGCATCGGGATGAGGCTACGGCCATCGCATCGCTTTAGAAAAACAGCAGATCCTAACCCCGCAACAAGTCTGTTGCTTTGTATCAGGGCACGACTTCAGTCGTGCCGTACCGGCCAAAATGGTCCGGGCTTTAGCCCCTGTGATCGTAAAATCTGCACGAAGTTCCGATGGAAAACCACGCAGGGGCTAAAGCCCCTCTCCTTCTTGCGGCGTACGGCACGACTAAAGTCGTGCCCTGATAACAAAGCAAAAAGCTCGTTTGCGGCGCTTAGGATCTGCGGTTTTTTACTTCGCCCGCGGGTGTGTCCGGTCGTAGACCTGTGTGACTTGGCCCACCGTTAGCTGGGTATAGCGCTGGGTGGTCGACAAGCGCTCGTGGCCCAACAATTCCTGGATGGCGCGCAGGTCGGCACCCTCCTCGAGCATGTGCGTGCCGAAGGCGTGACGCAGGGTGTGAGGATGGATCTCCGCCGGGAGTCCTTTGGCCAACGAAATCTGCTTGACGATCCGGCCCACACTTCTGGTCGTCAGTCGCCCAGTTCCCTTCATCTGTAGGTTCAATAGCAACGCCTCACTCGACTTGCCGCCAAGCTTGGCCGACCGAGAGGGAAGATATGCGCGAATGGCGTCTGCCGCTGCGTCTCCTAATGGGACATACCGCTGCTTCCGCCCTTTGCCCCGGACCAGGAGCACTTCCTGGGCCCAGTGGACGTCGGTGACATTCAGCCCCACCAGCTCGGCGTTGCGGATGCCGCATCCGTAAAGCAGTTCGAAGATCATGCGGTCGCGCTCCGGCCACGCGGCTGCCTTCTCCGAAGAAGCAGTTTCCACCAGGTGGTTCATCTGCTCGATCGAAGGCACCCGGGGTAGGTGTTTGGGCAGTTTGGGAGTCGCCACCAGCGCCGCCGGATTGCTGGGAACGTGCCCGCCCCGAGCCATCCACTGGAACCATGACCTGATGGCCGCCAGAGATCTGGCCACCGACGCCTTCGCCAATCCACGGTCGTACAGTTCGCCCAGATAGCCGCGTATCTGCAGATGATCCACGCTGTGCATTTCGACGGTCGGGCCGCTCTGCTCCACCAGGTAGGCGGCAAAATTGCCGACTTCCCGCTGATAGGCGCGCAACGTATGCGGGGACGAGGCCCGCTCATGCGCCAACATGGCCAGAAACTGCTCTGCCAACCGCGTAGGTTGCGGCTTCACTTTCCACCCCTTCGTGTGGCCCGGGGATGGTGGGCTCGATGTACGGCTTTCAACCTGCCCAGCGCCAGGTGGGTGTAGACCTGGGTGGTTGAAATGTCGGCGTGCCCCAGCAAGGTCTGGACGGTTCTCAGGTCGGCACCGTTTTCGACCATATGCGTGGCACAACTGTGGCGCATCACGTGCGGACTGGCGCGGCTATCCAGTCGCTTCACCAGCCGCCAGATCCATTGTCGGGTGAGTGCCGCGCCGCGCACGGAGAGAAAGAGCCGGCTTTCTCCGCGTTGGCTCGCCAATTCGGGCCGGCCACGGGTTATATAGGCGTCCAGAGCCTCGACCGCGATGCGCCCGAGAGGCACGATGCGCTCTTTATCACCTTTGCCGCGCACCAGCATGCGTCCCTCTGCCAGGGATAGATCTTCCACGCCAAGCCCGGTCAGCTCGGAGACGCGCACTCCGCCGGCGTAAAGCATTTCCACGATGGCGCGATCGCGCAGGGCCACCGCATCAGCCTGCGGATGGTTGGCCGCAATCCCGGCATGCTCCATCATGCGCTCCACTTCCAAGGGTGCCAGCGCTTTGGGCAGTACCTTCCAGGACGAAGGGGATTCAAGATTCACCGTAGGGTCGTGCCCAATCCGCTTATCCAGCAGCAGCCATTTGTAAAAGCCGCGCAGGCAGGAGAGCTTGCGTGCGATCGAGCGCGACTGCACCCCGTGTTTCTGCAGATGCTCAAGAAACCCGGACACTTGCGCTTGCCCGGCGGTGATAGGCACCGCGTGTGTGCCTTCGAGGTATTCGGCAAACAGGGAGAGGTCCCGTTGATAGGCTTCGCAGGTCAGCGGGCGCAGGCCTTTTTCCACCCGCAGATAGGTGAGGTACTGGCGCATGATGCTGTTCCCGTTCTTGCGCGAGCTGCCGGATTGGTTGCTGACACCCACTCGCTCGATTATCCGCTGCGGCCGAGTTCGATCTCCGGAATGGGACCGCGCAGGAACCAAGAGAGACAGCCGCGCGCGCGCAGGAAAGTGCAAAATTGCGTCAGATCGCAGACAATAGAGGAGGGGCTCGGGCCCCGCCAGGAGAGCCATCTCGCTTTGACCAGCAGCAAGTCCAGCAGCATCACCTGTCTTTCCCCCAAAGACTTTATCGATTCGGTTCTCTCTCGAGAGCCGGCAATAGCCGTCTTCGACTGCGATGGAACGCTGTGGGACGGAGACTCCGGGTACGACTTCATGGTCTGGTCGATCGAAGAGGGAATCGTCTCGCGGAATGCGAGTGACTGGATCGACAACCGTTATCGCCTCTATCTCGCAGGCAAGGTCTCGGAACTCGCCATGTGCGGGGAAATGGTCCAGATCTACGACGGGCTGAGCGAAGTGGAAATCCGCCGGGCCGCGGCCGCATTTTTTCATTCGCGCTTCCCGGACAAGATCTTTCCCGAAATGCGTTCCCTGGTCGCGTCTTTGACCGATCGTGGAACGGACATCTGGGTCGTCAGTTCGACCAACAACTGGGTGATCGACGAGGGTGTTCGCGGCTTCGGCATTCCTCCTTCCCGGGTCATCTCCGCGCGTGCCGAGGTGGTGGGCGGAGTCATTACCAGCAAACTGCTCGACGTGCCCACCGGCGAGGGCAAAGCCCAATCGCTGGTAAAGGCAGGCGTAGCAACGCCCGATGTGGTGTTCGGGAACTCTGTTCACGACGCTGCCATGCTCGAGATCGCGCGCCAGGCTTATCCCGTGAACCCCACCCCGGCATTGCTGCAAATAGCGACCAGGCATGGATGGCCCATCTTCTACCCGGAAGGTACTTTACCCGGGCCGGCATGATCGCCCAGCCGGCCCATGTTTACTGCATTCCGGCAAGCTCCTGAACACTCCCGCACCCAACTGTTGCAGGGACTTCAGACGCTGGCCGGCGCCGTCCTGCCGGAGATTTTTGGCGGCCTCGAAATTGTCCGTTCCCTGCAGCCAGACCGTCTTGCCGGGGCAACGTCTAAGATCATATGAGCGTGCAGAAAAACCCCAGCCGGCCGAGACCGGACGTGAAGGTAGTTCGGCTTGTCGTCGCCGCACTGATCCTCCGGGAACAGAAGGTGCTTATTTGTCAACGGCGGCCGGATCAGCCGATGGCCCTGAAATGGGAGTTTCCCGGGGGTAAGGTAGAGGCCGGCGAAAGCGCGGAACAAGCCCTGCGGCGTGAGCTCGATGAGGAATTAGGCATCGCCGCGGATATAGGCGTTCGGGTCGCGCACACGCGTCATACCTACCGCAGTGGAAGTGCCATCGATCTGCAGTTTTTCGCCGTTCACCAGTTCGCTGGAGAAATGACAAACCGCATCTTCAACGATTTGCGCTGGTGCCCACTGCGTGAGTTGACCCGCTACGACTTTCTGGCTGCCGATCGCATCCTGATCCGCGACCTGGCAGCGGGCAAGCTGCTCTGACAGTTGCGCGGGCTTTGCTAACTCGAGCCGCCGGTCAGCATCATCACCAACGACAGCACGATAACCACGGCGGCGGTTACCCAAGCCACGGCGTTGAACCAGCCGGAGTTTACGTACTCGCCCATCAGGTCCTTGCGATTGATCAGCAGCAGCATAAACACGATCACCAGCGGCAGTAGCACGCCATTCAATACCTGCGACAGGATGACCATGCTGATCAGCTTGGCGTTGGGAACGAACAGAACGGCAATCGCTCCGCCTGCCACCAGAAGGGTATAAAGCCAATAGAAAACCGGCGCATCTTTGAAGCCGCCATCCAAGCCGGACTGCAGACCAAGCCCCTCGCAAACCGTATAGGCCGTGGAAAGCGGCAGAATGGACGCGGCAAACAGCGAAGCATTGAACAGCCCAACGGCGAACAGAAGAAAAGCGTAGCGTCCGGCTAGGGGCTTCATGGCCTGGGCCGCGTCCGCAGCCTCCCGGATCGCCCCCATACCGTGGGCGAACAGCGTGGCCGCACAAGCGACGACAATGAACCAGGCAACGATATTGGTAAAGAACGAACCGATGATGACGTCGAGACGCGAAGCTCCGTAGCTCTTGGCCGTAACCCCCTTCTCCACGATGGAAGACTGCAGATAGAACTGCATCCAGGGGGAGATGGTCGTGCCGATGACCGCCACGATCATGTAAATGTAACTTTTAGAGTGCCATATGGACCCCCTGGGCAACTCGACCGTAGCTACCATTGCCTCGTGCCAACTGGGCTGCGAAAGGACGCCGGTGACGATATAAGCAATGTAGAAAACCGAAGCCGCGAGAAAGATCTTTTCGACCCGCTTGTAGTCTCCCTTAACCACCAGGAGCCAGATCGTCAAGGCGCTGGCCGGCACAGAGATGTACTTGCTGACATGGAACAACTGCATGCTGCCGGCAATGCCGATGAACTCCGTCATGACGTTGCCGAAGTTAACCACCACCAGCAGCACCATCAACAGAAACGTCATACGCAGTCCGAACTCTTCGCGTATCAGATCGCTCAGGCCCTTGCCGGTGACGGCGCCCATACGCGCGCACATTTCCTGCACCACCAGTAAAGCCACGGTGATGGGGATCATGGTCCATAACAGGGTGTAGCCGAACTGAGCGCCGGCGTTGGAGTAGGTAAGGATGCCGCCCGAGTCGTTATCGATGTTGGCGGTAATAAAGCCTGGCCCGAGCACAGCAAGGAAGAGCAGTATGCGGATTCGCCAGCGCTTGAGCATGCAGTCGATTTCGAATGTGGATTTTTACTGAATCACTGCAAAGCAGCAATTGCTCATTGTTTGGCCCGCAAAAACGCGATGACGTGGTCCGCCTGCACCACCCCCACCAGCCGGTTGGCGCTGTCTACAACCGGCAGCGCATGCAGATTGTACTTGTCGAAGAGCTCCGCGACTTCGTTCTGATGAGCTTCCGCCGGACAGGAAATGATGCGCGGCTCGGCCAGGACCGCGACCCGCGTTTCCGGCAACGCCAGGATCAGCCGCGCCAGCGGGACGACTCCTTCGAGCACATCGTCTTTTCCCGTCAGATAGATCTCGGTCATCCCCTCCGGGTCGCCATCGAACTCGCGCAACGCACGCACCGCATCGGCCACCGTGGCGCCGGATGGAACCTGGACACAGCTGGTGGTCATCCTGCCGGCAGCGGAGTCCTCGCGGAATTCCAACAGGTCTTCCACTTCCTGCCGCTCTTCCGGCTCCATTTCCTCGAGGATGGCCTCGGAACGTTCGTCAGAGAGCTCGGCCAGCAGATCGGCGGCCGCGCCCGGGTCCATCTCTTCTACAATGTCTGCAACGCGGCCGGAGTCGAGCGATTCGAGCAGCGACTTCTGCAGACGAGGGTCCACTTCCTCCAGCGCTTCCGCCGCTACTTCCTCGTCCAGTGAAACGAAGATGGCCTCCCGCTCCGGAGGCGGCAGGTCTTCCAGGATGTCGGCGAGATCGGAGGGGTGCATGTGGGCGATCCGATCGTGTTCGATCTTGAGCTTCACCCGTCGCGCCGGATCCACCTCGATCAGATCGACGAACTCCCACGGAATGACGCTGGCGCGGAAGTGCATGGCGAATTTGGCCAGCGTATGTCTGGGCATCGAGCCCTTGAAGAGTCTGCGGACAGCGCCACGCAGCCCGACGGCAACCTCAGCCACTCGCAGTTCCTCGCGGCCCTCATGCGCAAACCACTGCAAGTCGACGTCGTTGACTCGCACCACTTTCCGTCCGTGGACGTCGATGATTTGCCGGTCCAGCACATCCTGCTGCAGCAGAAGCAGGTTTTCATCGCCGCGCAGGGGTTGAAGCACCGCGTCCTCGCGCAGTTCGAGGGTTCCGGCCGGAGTCTGCAATACGTCTCTCACCGCGACCAGCCTCGATCCCTCACGCGTCTTGAGCAGCAATCCGGCGACATTTCCCGCGGCCGGTCCGGTAGCCACCGCGACGTCTTTCAGCCGGCCCTGGACACGGCCCTGCCGATCCGTGATCAGCGTGCCGAGCAGGAGGGTAAGGCTGGCGTGTGTTGTGTGCTTTTCGTGCATCGACGGCCGGTTGCAGTCTAACAGCCGCCCGGGAGGGATGGGGCAGGTTAGTAAGAGAGACTCAGCGGGGTCAATTTCGTAATCCCGTTGGTGGTGCTCCCGACCTTCGTTCCGCAGCAAGCTTGCTTTGAATCAGGGGACGACTTCAGTCGTGCCACCCCGGCCAAAATGGTCAGGGCTTTAGCCCCTGCCACCTTAAAATTCCAATGGAAAAAACGCCGGGGCTAAAGCGTCTGCGTGAGAACTCTGCACTTAGTCCGGTAGGGACGGCTGAAAGTAGCCCAGGACGTAGTCCTGGGTTAGGAATGCGCCATCGAGCAGTCCCGTAGGGACGACTGAAACTCAGCTCCAGTGTTCAGCCGTCCCTCAGGGGACTGTCCTGCTTGCTTATCAGTACCCAGGACTGCGTCCTGGGCTACTTTCAGACGTCCCTACGGGACTAAGTGCAAAGTTCTCACGCAGACTCTAAAGCCCCGTCCTCGTTTGCGCCCTTACGGCACGACTAAAGTCGTGCCCTGATTACAAAGCAAAAAGCACGTTAATTGGGTCTTTCCGGCCGGCTCTTTTGAAAACGCTCGTCGAGACGCTGTCTGCCCTGGAATCCCGCTTCAACGGTATGCCAGTAATCAATTTTTGCCTCCCCCAGCTGCCAACAGAGCAGGACGATCTGCTCTCCGATCTGGCAGGGGAAATCCAGCAGCCCTTTGTCGAGATCCTTCACCTGGACGCCAATCGAGTCGATTTCCTGGATCGCATCCTGGGCCTGTTGGACGGCGGTGCGCTGGCTCATGCGCTTCCGCGCCACTGCAGCGACATCCACCAACATCCCCCCGGAGAGAAAGATGTTCTGGCTGAGCATCTGCAATTCCGCTTCAACCAGGCCAGCGCTCGCCTTGGCATCAATCGCCCGCCGCAGCAGGGATTCCAGAATGGGCAAGAGCGACTGCGCCTCGTCAAGGGAGAATGTCTTCATGGATCCGACCTTCTTCTAACCCTTATGGTAATACACCCCCACATCCTAAAGTCACTCTGGAACGTTAGTCCTGTGAGGCAGAAATCTGTTCGGGCCGGTTGATTTGTGACCTCTTGGCGGGGCAGGTATCATGACAGAGCGATGAGTTTGCCCGATACCATCTTCATTTTCGGACTGGCACTGGTAATTTTTGGGCCCAAAAAGCTGCCGGAGATCGGACGCCAACTGGGTAAGTTGGTGCTCGAGTTCCGACGCGCGAGCAACGAGTTCAAAATGCAGATTGAGGAAGAACTACGCGCGGCCGAAGTGGCAGATCGTCAAAAGCAGATCGCCGCCCCGCCGGTCACCCCGGCAACAGCGGCGGAACCCGCTTCCGATGAGTTGACCATTCGGCCGCCAAGCAACGGCACAACGGTGAACGCGGATAGCCCCTCGTCGAGGGTGATCCCAGTCCATGAGGAAGTAGCGGAACTCAAAGCGGTCGCGGGTGACCATCCGGAACTGGCGAGCAACGGCCTCGAGCGTGAGCCGGAGCAGGCAGTCATCCATCATGACTGACATTGTGGACCGGGCCCGAACGGCAGTGACGGAACGAGCGGAATTACCGGGCATGAGCCTCCTGGAACACCTGGAGGAACTGCGCAAGCGCATTATTCAGTCTGGACTGTACCTGATCGTTGCGTTCTTCATCGCTTACGGCTTCCGGGAGAAGCTGTTTGCGTTCATGGAGAAGCCCATCGTCTCCGCGCTCAAAGCGCACAATCTCGACCCTCACCTGGTCTATCTGAACCCGGTGGACCCATTCAATTTCTTTATCAAGATCAGCCTGGTTGGGGGCGCGATCCTGGCCTCGCCTTTCATCCTTTACCAGGTTTGGCTGTTCATCTCTCCTGGCCTCTATCGCCAGGAGAAGCGTTACATCCTCCCGTTTATGACGGCCACAGTCGGACTCTTTCTTACCGGCGCTTTTTTCGGCTACCACTATGTTTATCCGGGTGCTCTCAACTTTCTCATCGGCTACGGCGCTCAATTCCGGCCGATGGTTACGCTGGGCGAGTACACGGAACTTTTCATGACCGTGATTCTGGGCCTGGGAATCACTTTTGAACTCCCAATCCTGGTCTTCTTTTTGGCCCTTTTCGGATTGGTGACCGCTGGATGGCTGTGGAAGAACATCCGCTACGCGGTCCTGGTCATTTTCATCGTCGCCGCGATTATCACCCCCACCCCCGACGTGTTGACGATGTGCGTCTTTGCAGCACCCATGCTGGTGCTCTACCTGGTGAGTATTGGGGTCGCCTACCTGGTCCATCCGACGCGGAGAAACCGGCTAAAAGAACAGACATGAGGCTCGCCGGCGCGGTTCTGTGCTTCTCGATATGTTGGGTGGCCGGGGCACAAAGCACCGCGCCGCTGCCCCGCTTTGGTGGCGAGCGCGCCCTCGCTTATACCCGGGAGTTCGTAGCCACCGGACCGCGCTGGGTGGGCAGTAAAGGACACGCCAAAGCTCAGGCCTTCCTGGAAAAGCAGTTTGCCAAGGACGACATGGTGAAGGACAGTTTCACCGCATCAACGCCCGCGGGACCGCTGGCGATGACCAACTACATCGTTAAATTTCCGGGGAGCAAGGATGGCATCATCGTCCTGGCGAGCCATTACGACACCAACTACCCGCTCAAAGACACTACCTACGTGGGGGCGAATGATAGCGGCTCCAGCACCGGCTTATTGCTGGAAGTAGCTAACAGCTTACGCGGTAAGAAGTTGGACGGGTATAGCGTGTGGCTGGTCTTCTTCGACGGTGAAGAGGCGATCAAAGGCTGGTCAGACACGGATTCCACCTATGGCAGCCGGCACCTCGCGGCGAAGTGGCAAGCGGACGGGACGCTGAAACACATCAAGGGATTTTTGCTCGCCGATATGATTGGGGATCGCGATCTGGATGTGGATCGAGACCTGAGCTCGACCCCGTGGCTGGTCGACCTGGTGGGCCAGGCGGCGGCGAAGTATGGGGATCAGTCCTACTTCTTCCAGCGGCAACAAGAGGTGGGCGACGATCACACTCCGTTTATGCAACGAGGCGTGCCGTGCGCCGATGTTATCGATTTCAATTACGGATACCAGAATGCTTTCTGGCACACTCCTGACGACACCATGGACAAGTTGAGCGCGAAGAGCCTCACCATCCTGGGCGACGTTTTTCTGGAGACTATCCGGCTGCTCAATCAGCGTTGACGAAAAACAGCAGGTTAGCATTAGATAATGCTCGATGGCGCTCCGATCGCATACTGGATAGGCTTTCACGCCGTCGTACTGGTGCTGATTGTGGTCGACCTGGCCGTTCTCGGCCGAGGGGAAGCATCCAGCCAGACCCGCCGCAATTTCCTCTTCTTCCTTTTTCTCCTGGCGCTGGCCACGTGCTTCGGATTGTGGATAGGCCATGTTGACGGCCACCAAAGAGGGCTCGAATTTGCCTCCGGCTACCTGATCGAGCTCTCCCTGAGCATCGATAACCTTTTCGTCTTCCTGCTGATGTTCCGCTCGTTCGGCCTGAGCCCGGAGATGCAACGGAAAGCGCTACTGCTGGGAATCGTGGGCGCCATCGTCATGCGCGGGCTGTTCATCTTTGCCGGGATAGAGCTGCTGAAGCGATTCGCCTGGATTCAGTACATCTTCGGCGCGCTGCTGGTGGTTGCGGCACTGCGGCTGTTGCAAGGGAAGAAGAAAACCGGCACCACGCCCATTTCAGCCAGGTGGATTACGCAATGGACCAAGCGCTGGGCCGGCAACCCCGGGGCGACCTTCCTCTTCGCCGTAATCGCCGTCGAGCTGGTCGACCTGGTGTTTGCAATTGATTCCGTGCCCGCAGTGCTCGCTATCTCCCACCATCCCTTCGTTGTTTACACCTCAAATATTTGCGCCATTCTGGGACTGCGGGCGTTGTATTCCCTGCTGGCCAGCCTGCTCGACCGATTGAAATATCTCCACCATGGGCTGGCCGCGATTCTCGGGTTTGTCGGCTTAAAGATGCTGTTGGCGAAATGGGTCGAGGTACCGATCGCTCTCTCCCTCGGCTTCATCGTCCTGGTGGTGGTGATAGCCACCACCGCTTCGCTGCGCTCAACGGCTCCGCGCACCAGCGAACCCTGACGGTTGCGATACGATGGACTAAGCCGTGCGCAAGATCCCCGTCACGACCAAGTTCGGGCAATACACCGTTTCCGTGGGAAGCGGCATCCTGGATTCCTTATCGAAGCGCATGCCGGCGCTCGACGGTAAACAGCGCAAGCTCATTTTCCTTCTCACCTCACCGGAGATATGGGCACTGTGGGGCCGTCGCTTGCAGGCTTCGCTTGCTCCCCACCAACCGATCGTGCTCTTTTTGCCCGCGGGGGAGCGGCATAAGCGCATGAGCCAGGTGGAACGGCTGACCACAGAGATGACCAAAGCAGGCGGAGACCGCTCTTCGCTGCTCATCGCCTTCGGCGGAGGCGTCACCGGCGACGTGGGTGGTTTTGTCAGCGCCATCTATATGCGCGGGATCGACTATATCCAGGTACCTACGACGTTGCTTTCCCAGGTCGACTCGTCGGTGGGCGGCAAGACCGGGGTAAATCTGCAAACCGGCAAGAACCTGGTGGGATCTTTCTATCCCCCACAGGAAGTGATCGCGGACATCGAGCTCCTGCGTACCCTCCCGCAACGGGAGCTGCGCGCCGGGATTTACGAAAGCATCAAGGCCGGACTCATCCGCGATGCGGCGCTCTTTCGGTTCATTGAGAGCCATCGCGAGCTCATTGACAAGGGCGACCCGGCATCGATCGAGAAAATGGTCGCGGCTTCCATAACAATCAAGGCCGAAGTCG
This sequence comes from Acidobacteriaceae bacterium, assembly GCA_049522955.1. Classification (GTDB taxonomy): domain Bacteria; phylum Acidobacteriota; class Terriglobia; order Terriglobales; family Acidobacteriaceae; genus PALSA-350. Next base: position 56,695 of record JBEKNJ010000039.1, on the reverse strand, counting down.
TCACTCTGGATGAGCGTGAGCTCGGTGTACGCATGTTTCTCAATTTCGGCCACACACTCGGCCATGCCATTGAGGCGACCAGCGGATATCGTGTGCTGCTGCATGGGGAAGCGATCGCCTGGGGCATGCTTGCGGCGCTCGACATCAGCCGCCGGCGCAACATGGTGACAGAAGCCGCAGCGCGCCGGATCGAAGCCCTCATTCTCTCCTTTCAACCTCCTCCATTGCCCTCTGTCACCGCCAAACGGCTGTTGCAGGCAGCATCCGGGGACAAGAAGAACCGGGCAGGGGTGCGACGCTTCGTGCTTCTAAAGGGTCTGGGGGATGCTGTGGTCGCTGAAGACGTGAGCGACGCCGAGGTGCTGGCGGCGATCGCGTCGATTCGCCGGCTCTCCGAAAGCAGTAGGTAACCGTGACGGCGACTGGAGCTCAACCCGAGGGGACCGGGGACGAAGCGAGTGCAGCCGCTGCCGTCCGCTCGATGTTCGATCAGATCGCTCCCCGCTACGACCTGCTGAACCATGTTCTCTCCTGCAATATTGACCGGGTTTGGTGGCGCCGGACGGCAGGCAGCTTTCGCCAGGTGCTCGCCCGGCCCGATGCGCAAATCCTGGATCTTTGCTGCGGAACCGGGGATATGACGCTAGCCCTGCTGCGGCACCGGCCGAAGAATGGACGCCCGGTACTGGCCGCCGACTTCGCCCACCAGATGCTGCTGCGCGGCGCGGCGAAATTCACACCCCGGGGCGCTATCCCCGTAGAGGCAGACGCACTCCATCTTCCTCTTCCCTCCAATTCGATCGATCTGCTGACGACTGCGTTCGGCTTTCGTAACCTGGCTAACTATCGCGCCGGCCTGGAGGAGTTCTACCGCACCTTGAAGCCGGGCGGGGAGCTGGGCATTCTCGACTTCAGCGAACCGGGTGGGCTTATGGGCAAGCTCTATGCCTTTTACTTTCGCCGGGTGCTTCCCGCGGTGGGCTCGCTGATCTCAGGAGTCTCCGGACCGTACCGCTACCTTCCCTCCTCAGTCCAGCGCTTTCCAGCGCCTCCCGAATTGCTGCAAACGTTGGAATCGGTTGGCTTTAAACAGGTTTCCTGGACCCCCTATAGCTTTGGCATTGCGGGGCTATACCGCGGGGTCAAGCGTTAACCATGTAATGTCGCCCGCAATCCCCGGAGCCCGGGCGACTGCCCAAATCGATAAACTTAGGTATGCACGCGACAGTCACCTGGCAGCAGGAGCAGCAGTACGATGGCGAGTCGGATAGCGGCCATCACATCACCATGGATGGGGACGCCGCTCATCGGGCGGGTGCTAGTCCGATGGAGCTGGTGCTGATGGCTCTCTGTGGCTGCACCGCGGTGGACGTGATTTCCATCATGCGCAAGAAACGGGAACCGCTCACCTCGCTTAGGGTTTCGGCTGAAGCCGAACGGGCCGAAGAAGCTCCCAAGGTCTTCACCCATATCCACCTCACCTATCACATGGGCGGAGATGTCTCGACCAAGGCTGCCGAAGATGCGGTCTCGCTGTCTAAGAACAAGTACTGCTCGGTTTCGAAGATGCTGGAAAAAGCAGCGAAGATTGATTACGTCATCACCTATGGCGAGACATCATGATCAATTTCTTCCGCCTGATGGTGGCCGGCCTGGCACTTGCCATGGCAGGGCTGGTTTCGGCTGTCGTGACCATGCGTTTCGCCATCCACGGCGCAGAAGTGAGAGTCCCGGATCTGCAAGGGCTCACCGTGTCCGAGGCGGTGCATCGGACGGCCAATATGGGTTTGAACCTGGGCATCGACAACAAGTACTACAGCGTGGATGTGCCGGCGGGGCGGGTGCTGGCACAATCGCCTCTGCCCGGCGCAATCGTCAGGCGGGAATGGCGCATGCGCGTGACTGAGAGCCTGGGTCCGCAACGGGTGGCGATTCCCAAGGTTGTCGGCCAGCAGGAGCGGGTGGCGGCGATCGAAGTGCGCCGCGTGGGCCTGGAGCTCGAAGAGACCGCGCAAATGCCGTACAGTGGCGCCCAGCCGGGCACAGTCATCGCGCAGAATCCGCAGCAGGGGGCAGGCGGCGTGGATCGCCCCAGTGTGAGCCTGCTGGTGAGTACCGCGGCGCCTAATCCGGCTCCGGCGCTGGTCATGCCGCAGCTGACGGGCATGCCTCTGGCGGCAGCGGCGGCGCTGGTTGTCCACGGGGGATTGAAGGTTGGGCCAGTGCAGAGCACTTATTCGAGTGCGCCTGCTCCGGCGGCCGCGGATTCGCCGGGGTCGGAAATGGCTCCAGCGGATACGGTGGATCCAGCAGGGACAGTGTTGAGCCAGACTCCACTCGCAGGACATAGGGTCGAACCGGGCACGATCGTCACGTTTCGGGTCGCGCAGTAGCGGACAGAAAGAGGCTTTTGCTTTGTATCAGGGCACGACTTTAGTCGTGCCGCAAAGGTTCGAAACCAAGTTGGGCTTTAGCCCCTGCATCTTGCTATCGCAGGGGCTAAAGCCCTGATCATTTTTAGCGAGTGGTGGCACGACTAAAGTCGTGCCCTGATACAAAGCAAGCAGCGTAGTGGAGAGATCTGTTTTCTTCTCAGCCCCGCGCGATGCAAACGGCGAAAAAGCCGTCGCCTGGGTAGAGCCCCGGAAAGGTGCGCAGATAGTGATCGGGCGCGCTGGCTGGAAAGAGCCGCTCCGCAGTGCCCATATGGAGCGTGCCCTCGCGCTCCAGTGTCCGGATTTGGTCTCCCCAGGGGAGGAGGCGGAAACCCTTCTGCGCTCCCATCGCTTCCACCACCACGGTCTCGTTTTCTTCCGCTTCGAGCGAGCAGGTGGAGTAGATCAGCCGGCCACCCTCGCTGAGAGCACGCATCGCCGAGCGCAGCAGACGCACTTGGCGTTCATGCTGACGACGAAAATCCTCGACACTCGTGCGGTGCCTGATTTCGGGGTTGCGTGCCAGGGTCCCTGTTCCGCTGCAAGGCGCATCGCATAGCACCAAATCAAACTCTTTCTGAAACGGCAACTCCGTAGCATCGAGGACGCGGAAATGAATGGAGGGGCTCTTCAGGTTCCGTTGCATCGCCTTGAGCCGGGCAGGGTTGATGTCACACGCTGTAATCGAAGCACCTGGGTTGCGCTCGGCCAGAATGGAAGTCTTGCCTCCAGGAGCGGCACAGCAATCCAGTATGCGCGCGCCGCGCCCGGCCAGCTCAGCGATCAGTTGCGATCCCTCATCCTGAATCCGCACGCCTGCCGCCGGTTCTCCCGAAATAACCCGCTGGGCTCGCGTCACAAAGACACCTGGCTCCAGTTGCAAATCCTCGGGACACGTGAGGCGGATCGTGGTTGGAGGAGGGAGCTGGTCGTATCTGCATATCGCCTCCACAGTCTCACGGCCAAAGGCGGCAACCCAGCGTTCGACCATCCAGGGAGGGTGGGCGGCCAATGCATCGCCCGCATCCAGCTTCTGGCCCTGCGCCAGTTTCCGCAGTACCGCATTGACCATGCCCGCGGCGTAGAAGTTCTCTGACTGCTTGACCAGCTCCACACTCTCGAAGATCGCAGCATGCACGGGGATACGATCGAGCAGCAGAAGTTGCAGCGCTCCCAGCTCAAGCGATACCTGTACCGGATCGGCCAGGCGATTCCCGGGCTTGGTCAGCGCTTGACCGATGCGCCGCTGCAACACAAGTTGCCAGCGCATGACTCCCATCACGAGCGTGGTGGCCAGATTTTTATCGAGACCCGATAGCGCCTCCACTGGTTTCGAACGAAGCAACACATCACTGTGCGACTCCGGCTTCCGTCTCAGTTCAAGAAGCAGGTCGAAGGCGATTCTTCGTGCAGGAGAGATGCTCAAACTACTCGCCCAGTCTCTCGTGCGGACGGGGAGTCGTGCCGCGCAGAAAGTCCGCCACGGGCATTCTCTTCTTCCCTTCCAGTTGAACCTCGAGCAGTTCCAGCCGAGTCGCCGATCCGGCGGCTACGAAAAGGCGATCCCGTTCCATGATCAGTTCCCCGAGCGGGGCGTCCACGGAACCAGCAGGTATCAGTCGATGAATCGTTAGCTTCTTGCCGCGGAAGAATGTGTAGGCTCCGGGCCAGGGTTGAAAGCCGCGCCAACGGTTGTAAATCTCGCCCGCGGCTCGGGCGAAGTCAACCAAAGCATCTTCGCGCTCAAGGATCCGCGCCAGCGATGCCTCGGCATTGTCCTGCGGAACCGGCCGGATGGTCCCCGCCTCCAGGCCTTCGAGGGTCTCGAGCATCAGGCTCGCGCCGCTCTTCGCTAGCAAGGGGAAAAGCTCCTCCGCCGTCTGGCCGGGACCAATTGGCAATTCGCGCTGCAGCAGGATATCGCCCGTGTCCAGGCCCTGGTCGAGACGCATGGTGGTCGCGCCGGTCGTAGTCTCTCCATTGGCCACTGCCCACTGGATGGGCGCGGCGCCGCGGTATTTGGGAAGCAGCGAGGCGTGAAGGTTGAGGTTGCCCCAGCGCGGCAGGTTCAACATCCATTCCGGAATGATGCGGCCGTAGGCGACAACGATGATGGCGTCCGGCTTGATCGCTCCAACGCGAGCGCGAAAGTCAGGATTCGTCTTGATTTTTTCCGGCTGCACCACCGGCAATCCAGCTTCTGCCGCCAACAGCTTGACCGGAGGCGGTGAGGCGTCCTGATCACGCCCGCGCACGCGATCCGGTTGGGTGACTACCAGCTCGATCGTATGACCGGCGGCCAGTAACTGTTGCAAAGTAGGAATAGCGAACTGCGGAGTGCCGCAAAAGACGAGCCTCATCGCTCGTTTACCATTCCCCGGCTCGCTGCAGCTTGCGTATCTTGCGCAGCACAAAATCTCGCTTGAGCGCGCTGATGCGGAAGATGAAGAGAATTCCGTCCAGGTGGTCGATTTCGTGCTGAAAGGCACGAGCCAGCAGGTCGTCGGCGTCCCTTTCAAACCAGTTGCCCTGTAAATCCTGAGCGCGTATTTTGACCTTCGCCGCACGCGCGACCTTCTCCCGAATATCAGGAAGGCTGAGACAGCCCTCCTCCTCGAAGATTTTTCCTTCCTTGGTGACGACCTCAGGATTGATCAGGGCGATTTTGTCTTCAGGGGTCTTCTGAAAGCTGAGATCGATCACCGTTAAACGTTTGGGAATGCCAATCTGCGGAGCCGCCAGTCCGATGCCGTGGGCAACGTACATGGACTCGAACATATCGTCGACCAGCCTGCGTAGCCCGTCATCAAAGGCGGTGACGGGCTCTGATGGCCGCTGCAGGATGGGGTCGGGAAACTTAACAATCGGATAAACCATGTGAGGCAGTACTTCCTTCAATATCGGCGAATCTGCTCCAGGTATCCCTGGTAGTTTCTGCAGAGTTCTCCCGCCGAGTCGGAACCAAACTTTTCCAGCGCGAGCTTCGCGATGACGAATGCGACCATCGCTTCCGCAGCCACTCCAGCGGCTGGCACAACACAAACATCGGACCGCTCGTAAGCCGCTTTGGTCGCCTCCCGGGTGCTGAAGGAGACCGAACCAAGCGGCCTGCGCAGCGTGGAAATCGGTTTCAAGTAGCCGCGCACGATAATATCTTCGCCGTTTGAGATGCCGCCCTCGATGCCGCCTGCATTGTTGCGCTCGCGGGTAAACCTGGTCGGCGCGCCCTCAATCTCGTCCGCGCTGTAGCCAATGGCGTCGTGCACCGCGGACCCGAATGATTCGGCCGCGGTGACCCCCTGCCCCACTTCCACAGCCTTCACCGCCTGCAGAGACATCACCGCCCAGGCCAGCAGCCCATCCAGCCGTTCATCCCAGTTGGCATAGGTGCCGAGACCCGGAGGTGCACCGTGGACGACCACCTCAAAGACCCCGCCGATCGAGTCCCCGGTGCGCAGGACATGATCCACTTCCGCTTTCATCCGCGCTTCGGTTTCGGGATCGACGCAGTTCAACAGAATTTCATCGCGTTCCCGCAGCGCCGCAACCTGCTGCCAGGAGGCAATAGACGGCAGCTCCGCGCGGCCCACGCGAATTACGTGACTACTGATCTCAATGCCCAGGGGCTTTAACAGCAGCTTGGCCAGGGCGCCCGCTGCAACGCGGGCCGTCGACTCACGCGCGGAGGCCCGCTCCAGCACATAGCGAGCATCGGGAAAATCGTACTTGAGCGCGCCGGCGAGGTCGGCATGGCCGGGGCGTGGTGAGGCTACGGCTTTGTGCTTGGCCGGATCGCCCGTTTCCACGGGGAGAACCTCGGTCCAATTCTTCCAGTCGCGGTTTTCAATTTGGATGGATACCGGAGAGCCGATGGTCTTGCCGTGGCGGACACCGGAAAGGATGTGGGCGCGGTCTTGCTCGATACGCATACGGCCGCCGCGACCGTAGCCCTGCTGCCGCCGCCACAGCTCCCGATCGATAAAATCCACATCGACGTCGAGGCCCGCAGGCAGTCCGGAAATAAGGGCGATGAGGCACTCGCCGTGTGATTCACCAGCCGTTGAAAAACGTAGCATCTTTATTGGCGAGCAGACCTAATGTCTGATTGTAGTCGATTCAGCAAACGCGAGGGGAACTTGAAGTGAGTCCGGTCAGGGTTCGGGGATGGGGCTCTTCCCCACGGAGAATTCGGGAGGGCCGAGAGGCGCACCGCACCATTCGGACTTCCCAAATTCTCGTTAGTTGTGGAGGATCCAGTCGTACTGGGCATCGTCCAGGGGGACGACGGAAAGCCTTGACTGCCGGACCAGCGGAGACGCCTGAAACAATGCATGTTGCTTGATTTCCGCCAGCGTTTTTGGACGCTTGATGGGCGGGCCGGCCGCGATGCGAACCAAGGGAACCTTGGGATCCGACAAATCGACCGATTTGACGTGAGCCAGACCAACCGCTGTCTTCTCATCCCCGGTGTGATAGATGACCAGCTTGTCGCCCTTCTTCATCGCGTTAAGATTCTTGACCGCTTGCGGGTTCGTCACCCCAGTCCAGTCGGTTTCCTTTTCTCGCAGCAGATCGGCAAACGAGTAGGCAGTGGGTTCGGTCTTCAGCAGATAGTTCATGCTCTACTCCCTGGATTTGAGAAATGTTGCCGTGTTCAACAATGGCCTGTCCATCGAGCGCACCCAATCCGTCATCTCGCCCGGCAGATCCCCCTGCGCTTCCTGACGCTCAAATTCACTGCGCATGGTGTGCATCTTGGCGTCCAGATCATCCAGATAGTGGAGCAATATCGCTTCTGGAATCATGGGCAGCTTGGGTGAACCAAACTCCAGCTTGCCATGATGACTCAGAACCATGTGCTCGACCAGCATACGCAGCTTGGGGGGAAAGCCGGGCAGCGTGGCCAATTTCTTTTCAATCATGGCGATGCCAAGGGTGATATGGCCTACCAACTGTCCCTCGAGGGTGTAATCGAAACTGAGACCCCAGCGCAGCTCCTCCAGCTTGCCGATGTCATGCAGGATGACTCCGGTCAAAAGCAGATCGCGGTTGATCTCGGGATAATGGTGCGCCGCCAACTCGCAGATGCCCAGCAACGAGACGACGTGCTCAAGCAGGCCGCCGAGCCAGGCATGGTGGAGGGTTTTTGCGGCCGGGGCTTCACGAAACGCCGACGCGATGGCTGGATCGTCGAGAAAAGAGCGCACCAGCGCCTGAAGCGAAAGATCAGAAAAACTATCAACGGAATGAACCAGCGCCGACCACAGTTCTTCCACGTTTTTGCGGGTGTGGGGAACGTAGTCCGCCAGCTCAAACTCGTCCGCGGTGGCGCGGCGCAGCTTGTCCAGGTTGAGTTGGAAGCGGCCATTAAAGCGGCAGACTTCCGCGCGAACCTTGACCACGTCTCCCTGCTCAAACCCGGCGGCAATCTCGGCGAAATTCTCCCACATGCGCGATTCGACCTGGCCGGTGCGGTCGGAAAGGGTGACAGCCAGGTACTGGCCGCCATCCTTTCGGCTGCGCAATTGCTTGGATGTCACAGCGAAAAAAGCCACTACGGCCTGATTTTCGAACCTGGCCAAGTCCGCAACAGAAATCTCTTTCATTTCGCCTTAGGGTTGGGTTGGGCCCGGAGGCGTCGCAGCCGGTGTCGCGGGTGAGGCAGGCTGGCTAGCTGGAGGTGTTGCCTGCGGGGTCGACTCCGGTTTGCCGAGATAGGGCTGGGTATTGTCTTCCTGCTTCGGCTTGGCAGAGTACCGCGTTTTCTCGCCCTTCTGTTTAGGCTTTTTCGCGTTAGGGTCGCTCAAATCGAGCGGTGCCTGTTGCACTTTCTGGCTCGCCAGCTCGTCGGGGGTAGGCTGATCATCCGATCCATCCCCGTTTTTCGTTTTCTTAGGCTTGTGCACTGGCGGCCGAGCGCTCAGGCGGGTCTTGCGTTCCGGCGCTACCGGCGCGGCGCCGCTGATCGTGCCGTCGGGGTTTACGATGCGCGACTCGGGTGTGGTGACGGTCGGGGTGTTATCCGGGGTCGCCGCGCTGGCAACCTGGGAGGTAGGCAGAGACTCGCGCGGAGCCTGTCCAAAACGAATCTTCTCTCGCTTGCCCGGCTTCTCGACGGCGTTGCTTGCCTGCTGAGTATTCGCGGCAGGCTTGGAGGAAGCTGCCGGCGTGCTGGTTGTGGCCGGCGCGGTCGCGGCGGTCGGCGCGGTCGCGGCGGTCGGCGCGGTCGCGGCGGTCGCTGGAGTCGCTGGAGTCGTACCAGTCGCTGGGACTGCTGCGGCCGGCGCCTGGGCCGTCTGAATGGGCGCTGGAGGCGTTTTGCCGCGGAAGCGAGAGCGCGCAAACTTCTTTTTCTTCTTCGGCGCAGGAGGCGTATAGGCGCTGTAGGACAACTTCATTTCATTCCCACTGGCACCCGAATCCACAGCTCCCGGCTTGATTAATATGAACGCCTGTTCTCGCAGCGTGGTGAGGTATTCCCGCAGCTTGGGCTGCATATGCTCCAGGAAGAGAGCCTCTTCCACCTGCGGCTCAACTTGCTTGAAGCTGGCGTCACCACCAGCGTTATGCTGGGTGGACTGCAGGATGATGAATCCCTGTTTGGTCCGAATCGGCTGTGTATATTGGCCGGTATTCAGGGCAAAGGCCTTATCTTCAATTTCCTTGGATCCCAGCATTCCCCGGCGAAACTCGCCCAGTACGACAAGCTTCGGGGCATTAGGGTCGGTGGGGTTGGCCTTGGCCAGGTCGTCGAACTTTGCTCCAGCTCCCAGTTTCGTAATCGTCGCCTCGGCTTGCGCCTGCGCGGCCGCGACCTGAGCATCGTCTGGCCCTTCGATCGCCGACTTTGCCGGGGTGGGGATCAAAATCTCATTGAGCGTCTCTGACTCCGGCTGGGCAAACTCACTCTCGTGCGCTTTGAAGTATTGCTGTACCTCGGCCGGGGACATGCTGATCCTGCGCCCGACTTCATCCCGCACTACTTGCTGGGTGATGATGCTGTTGCGGATGTTCGCCTTGAAGTCCTCATAGGAGACACCTTGCTGCTGCGCAGCCTTCTCCAGGTCTTCCATCGAATCGAGATGGTTTTGCTTTCTAATCTCGTCCAGTCTTTTGATCAGCTCAGTTTCGCCGGTGATTCCCAGTTCCTTGCCCTTAGAAAGCAGGAGCTGCTGGTCAATCAAGTCGCGCAGCAGATCGGCCTTTTTCTGCTCCAGTTCGCGGGGAGGAATCGCCTGCTGGCCGGCCTCGGCAGTGAGTTGTTCCGCGGCGCGATCGTAGTCCGACTGGGTGATGATCTGGTCATTCACGCGGGCGACGATATCCTCCACCACTTTCCCCGCAACCGGCGTCTCGGCCGGGCTGGCGGGTTTAGCGTTGGTGGCCTGGGCCAGGGATGGGACGACGCTCAGAGCCATGCTGAGGGTCCATACTGCCGTTAATTGCTGGATTTTAAATAGCGTCATGTGTCCCAACATCTCTTGTAGCCTAAATGCTGCTTTGCGGAGACTTTTCTTCGACGCGGTAACCGGTGAAGTCGCTATCTGCGGCTTTCCCTGAGGAAAACCGCAACCTAATTCGTCACCCTGCATACATCCGAAGTAAAAAGCTCTGGCCCTTAGGTGGTAGTTTGCCTGATTTCCGTGTTGCGGCTCCTGGATCAGGCCGGATTTCCTGCTGTTGTTGGTGCTTGAGTACCTATCAGATCAGCTTACGTCCAATGGTATACTTCGATCAAGAAGACCCCGGGCCGCGCGGCAGGGCTCCCCTTTCCCTGCGCCTCCGGACCCTGAGGATTACCGCACAATGGCCTCCCGCACACGACGGTTTCTGTTCTCCATTCTCCTCTTCTTTGTGGTTTGTGGCTTTCTCGGCACGGTGGTGAGTCAGCGACTGGGTGCGCAATCCAGTACCGATGAATCCGCGCTGCGCGATGACCTGCGCTCCTTCACCAATGTCTACGACCTGGTGGAGCAAAACTATGCCGAGCCGCTGACCGGCGAAAAGGCGGAGAAGGCGGTTTATGACGGGGCCATTCCCGGCATGCTGCGCGTGCTCGATCCGCACTCCAGCTTTTATGACCCCAAGGCCTACGCCAAGATGCGCGAGGACCAGCATGGCAAGTACTACGGCGTGGGGATGCTGATTCAGCCGCAGAGCAACAAGATTGTTGTGGTCAGTCCTTTCGAAGGCACACCTTCCTTTAAAGCCGGCATCCGGCCTGGGGACGTGATCGTCGCCGTGGACGGCAAGTCCACCGACAATATGAACTCGGAAGATGTTGCCAACGTACTGAAGGGACCTAAAGGTACGCACGTGCAGATAACCATCGCGCGTGAGGGAGCGGCCAAGCCGCTGGTGTTCGATCTGATTCGTGACGAGATTCCGCACAACAGCATCGATCTCAGCTATATGATTCGGCCCAATGTCGGCTATGTGCACATCACCAATTTCCAGGAAACGACCGGCCGTGAGCTTTCCGACGCGCTCGATCACTTCGGCAGCGTGGATGGGCTAATCCTTGATCTGCGTGGAAATCCTGGCGGCTTGTTGAGCGAAGCGGTGGCGGTATGCGACAAGTTTCTGGAAAAGGGACAGGTGATCGTCTCTCAACGTGGCCGCGCGTTCCCCGAACAGACGTATCGGGCGACCCACGGCAACGGTGGCCGCGAATATCCCATCGTGGTGCTGGTGAATCACGGTACCGCCTCTGCTGCTGAGATTGTTTCCGGCGCGCTGCAGGATCACGATCGCGCGATCATCGCCGGCGAGACCACTTTCGGCAAGGGACTGGTGCAGACGGTTTATCCGTTGTCAGAGAACACCGGGCTGGCGCTGACTACATACCACTACTACACGCCGAGCGGCCGGCTGATTCAGCGCAATTACAACGGGGTTTCGCTTTACGACTACTACTACAACCACGATCAACCGCAGGATACGAAGAGTCGTGAGGTGAAGGCTACCGACTCCGGACGAACCGTGTTTGGCGGCGGTGGGATCACTCCTGACGACAAGATCGACACCCCCAAATCTGTTCCTATTCAGGATGTGCTGTTGGAACACTACGCATTCTTCAATTTCGCCAAGCACTACATGGCGAACAGGACCGTGGCCAAGGATTTCCAGGTGGACGACGCGGTGATGGACTCCTTCAAACAGTTCCTGACCAGCCAGATGATCCCCTACTCGGACGCGGATCTCGCGCCGGTGATGGATTGGGTCAAGGCGAATATCAAGGCAGAGATCTTCACCACTCAGTTTGGCCAGGAAGAAGGCTTGAAGGTGCGGGCGACCTGGGATCCCATGATCAACAAGGCGCTAGATTACCTGCCCCAGGCAAAGGCGCTCGAAACTGCGGCCAAGCACGCGGAGACACAGCGCGCTAGTGTCCGCGCCAGCCAACCGTAGAGAGCGGCTGGAGAAGACAGAAAGTCCCGCAAGGGACGGTGCATTTTCAGCCGTCCCCTGCGGGACTTTTCCGTTTGGGCCGGGCATACCAGGACTTCATCCCATAAAGCGCTTATTCATCCAGGATATTTTTCGTCGAAATGACAATTTTGTGAGAGTTTTGACGAAAAACATGCCAAATAAGTTGGCGCATGGGTGGCATAAGTCTCCCGCCCTTGCGGCTTGCTGGTCCTAGCTGGTCCTACTGTGACGGGACGGGAGTCGATGGGATACGGTCGGTCTTGGCCAACTCCACCGTGACCGGGGAGGTGCTCTTGCGCGAATCCGGAAGGCTGCTGCCATACCGGACCATCAGCGAGTAGAGTTTGCGCGCATCCCAGTAACGGGGCATGTAGCGCCGCGGGTCCGAAATACAGCGAAACAGCCATCCCAGGTACATCCGGTCCGCCCAGATCGGAATTTGCACCTGATCGCCGCTCAGGAAGGCGATCGCTGCTCCAACGCAGTGGATGGATGGCTTCCAGTTAAGTTCGCTTCTTAGATAGAGGCCAAGCCGTTCCTGCGTACCGCCCCCGAGGGTCACGATAATGTGACGGGGACGCCGTTCCTCGATGCGCTTGAGCAGCGCAGGGTCGTGAATTGTCTTGCCGTAAACCGGAGCGACGTATCTGTCTTCCGGGGCCAACTCAATTCCCTGCCGGCGCAGCCAGGAAGTATTTCTGCGCGCACTTTTTTCGCTGGCCATGATCCAGAAGCTGCCGTCGGGCTGGTAAAAGTCGGGCTGCTTCAGCAGGGAAGAAAGATACTTCAGGCCGGAGACCCGGCGAATGGAGTCATGCTTGAGGCGGTTCCAGATCATGACCATGAAGGCGCTGTCGGCAATGACCAGGTCCGCACCCTGGAGCGCTTCGCGATAGGCCGGGTCATGGGCCAGATTTTTAAGCGCCGGAGCTGCCGGAACCACCAGCAAACCACCCCCGCTCATGCGGGCGATGGCCTCATCTGCATCTCCAACAAAGAAACGAATGCCCAGGATCTGCCGGAACTGAGCGTTTGCCGTCACCGCCGCTGCCACACCCACAGGTTCCCGTCGCCTCAACCTAGATCACTATCAGAGCTGCTCTCACTAAGCGTAAATCACCCATAACGGTTACGATGGTTACGCTCTCGATACCGCCATCATTTCGCTTTCGATCCACTCGTAGGTTTTTCTCAATCCTTCTTTGAGGCGGATCGAAGGTTCCCAGCCCAAATACTGCTTGATCTTGGTGTTGTCGCTGTTCCGGCCGTTGACCCCTTTGGGGGCATTAAGGTTATAGTTTCGTTTCAGCTTGACTCCCGCAATCTCCTCGGCTAGACCGACCAACTGGTCGATGGTAACCAGTTCGCTACTTCCGAGATTGATCGGCTCGTGAATTTCGCTCTCCAGGATGGCCTGCGTGCCCCGGGTGCAGTCATCGATGTACATGAAGCTGCGCGTCTGCTTGCCGTCGCCCCAGATTTCGATCTCGTGCTTGCCCGACGCCTTGGCTTCGATGACCTTGCGGCAGATGGCGGCAGGAGCCTTTTCGCGACCGCCCGTCCAGGTACCCAGCGGGCCGTAGACATTATGGTATCGGGCCACCCGGCATTGAAGCCCGAAATCCTCTTCAAAGTGACGGCACATGCGCTCGCTGAAGAGCTTCTCCCAGCCATAGCCGTCTTCGGGGAGCGCCGGATAGGCATCTTCTTCCTTGAGTGCAACCACGTCGGGGGTCTTCTGCTTGTCGCCGTTGTAGACGCAGGCGGAGGAGGAATAGAAAAACCGCTCAACTCCTTTTTCCCGCGCCGCCATGAGCATATGTGTATTCGCCAACACGCTCAGCATGCAAAGCGCTTTGTTGTTTTCGATGAAACCCATTCCGCCCATGTCGGCGGCCAGTTGGAAAACGACCTCGGCGCCCTGAGCCGCCTTCATGCAACTGTCTTTGTCCTTGAGGTCCAAAACCAGGTTTTCCACACCAGGCGACGACTGGTACCACTCCGCCATCGGCTTTACGTCCACCGCGCGGATGACCTTCGCTCCATTATCGAGCAGGCTCCTCACCAGGTGTCCCCCGATGAAACCGCCGGCGCCACATACCACCACCTTGGTGTTCTTCAGCTTCATGAACCAGGCCCCCAAACCCGCATTTGCCGCGATGCAGCCTCAAAGGACTCTAAATTGGATGCTGCGGCAACGGTTAGTCTCTCACACTCCGCCCGCTGCTACTCAAACTTGGAACATCATCGGTAACCATCGCGGGAAACCTTTAGCAAAGTGCACCGTGCGCTTCCTCATCAAGCTCCTTGAGAAAAGCCTGGAGCAGAGCGATCCGTGACTGCGCCAGTGTTTTCGCTGTATCAAGTTGAATCTTACCCGGCAACTCTGTAAGGCTCTTGCGCAAGGTAGCGGCAGCATCCGTAAAAGTGGGGTATCGCGTGTCACGGCCGATCTTTGCCACCACGCGCATGATGCCGATAGCCCCCAGCTGCTCCAGGATGTCCGCATCGCGCAGGATCGTGCCCTCTAACGACGTTGGGTTCAGGTGCGGCTGGTGGGTGCGGATCGCTTCCACGACCTGTGCAACTTTTGTGCTAGGAAAGCCCGCTTGAAGCAGGGCTGCAGGCGCTTGTTTCATTGCGTAGCTTACATTGTCCCAGCCGGAAAGTAGTTCCGGGTCTTCGGGGCGGTGTCCGATGAATACGCCCAGGTCGTGCAACCATGCAGCGGCGTAGACCACGTCGTCATCGTAGGACATCCCTCGGCCGACCAATTGCGTCAACGCATACAGCCTCGGTTGATGACCCAGTTTGTCGATAGGCAATGCCTGGCTGCGCACATACTCGGCCAGCGGCACACGAAAGTCGTAGCCCTCACGTTCACCGCTTTCTGTTTTGCACGAAATTGTGTTCATTGCCGCTTTGCCTTTGGCTAGTCTGAGGAGCCCGGCTCACAATGGGTTGCCTTCGGTTCAGGCTTACCTCCAGATTATATTGACGTGAAGCCCGGAACCAGTCAGCATTCATCGTAAAGGGTCGGTTCGGTGGTAGATGATTTCGACCATTTCGTGTCACACTTTATTACCCATGAACAAACTGGATGCTCATGAAAGACTCCGGCGTGCAGCCTCGTTGCTGGCGCACGAAGGAGCGAAGGCGGGTGACCGGACAATCCTTCTTCAAGCGTGGGAAGTCCTGCGTGGATTGCGCAGTGACGACTTCCCGGTGGAGATGCGGCCGGCATTCAACTTTTTGCAACACGAGATCGCTCGCGCGGAATCGGAAGATGTCAGTGCCCGTGACGTAGCTTTCTTATCCAACAAACTTCGCCAACTGGAATTGATGTGGATCGAGAACTCGGGAAAGAGCGCACAGGTGGGGAGCCCGGACAACAGCGCTTAGCAACGGACGCGATTTCTCCACTGACTTGGCCTGTCTCCAGCGTGCCTGGAACGATTGCTCCTGATGAGGTTCATGTTTGAGCCTGAGCTTTCCCTCCTGGTGGGGCAAGTGTGTCTGCTGACACTGAGGTGCTCGACCACCAGGAACGCGAGCGGATGAGCCGTTTTTATTTTGCTGCCGATCGCGAACGCTACACCATTGCGCATACCAATCTGCGCAGGATCCTCGGCGCACATCTGATTCGACCGGTTTCACATCTTCCACATCGACGCCGACAGGTTGTCCGTGGGCCACAGCTACTACGGCAAGGCTGCGGCAGTGGCTCGTGCTGAAGCTCAGTGAGGTTTCACCGCGGAGGTCGGGTTTGCCGAAGGGATCGGCGCGGAAGCCATTGGGGCGCTAGCGACCGCGCAAACCCAGATCAAGCTGGCCTGTTTCAGTGCTTGACGAAACCACAGCGGCTCTCCTCAGGCTACGACGCTGGCCGGGGCTGCTTCCACATTGCGTACTAGCCTCTGCCTCATTTCCCGGGCGAGGGAAGCCACCTGAGGCCGGGTCATGATCGTACGATGAGTTCCTGGAATCAGGCGGATCTCACACCCACCCAGGATCCTGTCCGCCCATGGGCTCGCGGCCTCAGCATTGGACCGCGGCTCGTCCTGGGCCATAAATAGGGTTGCACTGCCAGGGTAGGATTTCAATTCGTAATCCCGCACAGCGAGTACGAGATACCCTTCCGACCTCCGCGGCCGGCCGGATTTTCTCTCCGCGCGGCGCGCCCGTGCCGCCAGCCAGGCTCTGGTTTGTACCCTCAAATGCGTGACCCTGCGCTCAAACAGATCCTTGACTCCGAATTCGGGCGCCTTGACCTCTGCACGCAAGCGGCGAAAGGAGGCTTTGAGCGACCCCCAGCTACGACGCGGCTGACGCCTGAGTTTTCCCTTGTTCGGATCGCAATCCAAAAGTGCCAGCAGACCCACCGTTTCGCCTTGTTCCATAAGCTGGCAGGCCATTTCGAAAACAATCAAGCCGCCGGAGGAATGCCCAGCAAGATTGTAGGGGCCGGATGGCTGAAGCGCGCGGACCTGCTTTACGAAGTTGGCCGCGAGTATTCTCACCTCGGCTTGATGGACGTCGATAAATGCGGGGAGTTGGAGACCATACACAGGTTGTTCCGGGCCCAACTCGGCGGCAAGGTTGATAAAGCTGAGCAGGCTTCCCCCAATCCCATGGGCGACAAATAGTGGCGGCAGATGTGCGCCGGTCTGGATCGTTACCAACGCCGGCCATTTTCCTGCCGGGCTTTCGCGGAGGCAACTGGCCAACCCGTGAATCGTCGGGTGTTCCACCAGCACGGAATGGGGGAGCTTCGAACCACACCATTTCTCGACTTGAACCAACATACGTGCGGCCAGCAAGGAGTGGCCGCCCAGAGCGAAGAAGTCCTCGTCCAACCCGACTGTGTTGATCTTGAGCAGTCTTTCCCAGATCTCCTTGAGTCGCGCTTCGACTGGATCGAGATGCTTCGTCGCCGATGGAGAAAGGAAGGCTGCCGCGCGGAGACGTAGCGCGTCCAGAGCCTGGACATCAACCTTCCCACTTTGGGTTGTGGGAAAGGAACGAAGCGCTACGAACTCCGAGGGGATCATGTAATGAGGCAGCTGTCGCTGGAGAGCCCGCTTCCATTGGCTCTGGAGAGCTCCATCGCCAATGACAAACGCCACCAGGCGCCGATCGCCGGCATCGAATTCAATGGCTCGCGCGACGGCAGCCTGCACTCCGTCGCATTGCCTGAGAGCAGACTCAATCTCTCCCAACTCGACGCGAAAGCCACGAATCTTAACCTGGTCATCCACCCGCCCGAGGAAGTCGAAGCTACCGTCCGTGAGCTCGACGGCAAGATCGCCACTCCTGTACATCCTGGCTGGCGCGCTTCCGGCGAAAGGATCGGGCAGGAAATGGGCGTGGCTAAGATCGGGGCGACGCAGGTAACCCAGAGCCACCCCCGCGCCGCCAATGAACACTTCTCCGATCGAACCCCTGGCGACCGGTTGAAGATGTTCATTGAGGAGGCGAACTGTGACGTTCGGTAGCGAATGGCCGATCGTAATCTTCTCCACATCAACATCGATCTTTGCCCGAGTGGCGCAAATCGCGGTTTCGGTCGGACCGTATTGATTCCATACAGAACGGCATGCTCTGGCCAGGGTCTTTGCCAGGCTTAAGGGAAGAGCCTCGCCGCCCACCACAACCTGCATCCTCGCGTCGCCTGGCCATCCCTCTTCCAGCAAGAGCCGATACATGGTCGGCGTACCGAAAACCACAGTTGCCGCGGAACGGTGAAGCTGCTCGATCCTCGAGCCACCTGCATTGACCAATTCCGTTTCGACCAGATACAAAGCAGCGCCGAAGGCCAGAGGTAGATAGATCTCAAGGCATGCCACGTCAAACGCGATCGTGGACCAGGCGAGCACTACGTCGGCCGTCCCAAGCCGCAAGTCCTGGCCAACGCCACTGATTGTGTTCGCGAGACCTCCATGGGTAATTCTTGCCCCCTTCGGCTTGCCCGTCGAACCGGAGGTATAGATCACATAGGCGAGACTGTTTGCGGAAACCGCGCTTCCCGCCTGGCACGATGGATTTTTCCGGGCGCAGAGATCATCCACATCGAGCACACAAAGGTCGACTGAACGCGCGCTGGGCATTCTATCGAGGAGTTTTCTGCGGGTAAGCACAAAGGGAGGAGCGGCGTCCTCCAACATCAAGGCGATGCGCTCGATCGGCGCCGCCGGATCAAGTGGGACGTAGGCCCCGCCCGCCTTCCAGATGCCAAGCAGTCCTGCAACCATCTCCGGCGATCGGTCGAGCAGGACTCCGACCAGGCAGCCATCCCTTACCCCGGCTTCTCTCAATCCATTTGCAATTTTGTCAGAGGTGAGATTCAGCTCGCGATAGGTTAGTTTGCGGCCTTCAGAGGTCAACGCCAAAGCATTCGGAGAAGCGGACGCATAGCGCTCGAACCATTGCAGGAAACACATTGTTCACTCCCGCCACTCCAAAGATTTTGGATAGGCCTTTCCCTGTCGTGAGTCATCGTCATGGGGGGAGCCCAAAATTAGGGTAGTGCTACTTTGCAAATGGAAATGTCAGCAAATTGTCTTTTGTTAGGCAATCGCAAGAACTCAACCACTAACCTGAGTACTCGATTTGCTTCTCATTTACTTTCTTCGCGCAGCGCCATGCTTATCAGGGTCTTCTGCTCCAGGTCGTGAGCCTTGGCCGACCCGGTTGCCGGACTGGCGGCCGCCGAGCGCTTGATGCTGAGCACTTTGCGTTCAGGAAAGAGCCGACGCAGACGCGGCACCACAAACGAGAGCGCGCCCATGTTATCAGGTTCTTCCTGCACCCATACGACTTCGCGGGCCTCGGGATGACGAGCGACTTCCGCAACCAGTTCTGCCTCGGGCCAGGGATAGAGTTGTTCCAGAAAGACGATGCCAATGGTACTGTCTTTGCGCTTCGCCCGCTCGATGCGTAACTCGTGGCCGATTTTCCCGGTGCAGAGCAGCAGGCGACTCACCTGCTGTATCTCCGTTTCCGGTAGAACGTTTTGGAACCGCGGCAACTCGAAGCCTGCCACCGGAGAACTGGCGTCGGGATTGCGCAGCATGCTCTTGGGAGTGAAGACGATCAGCGGCTTGCGCCACGCCCGCATCGCCTGCCGGCGCAACAGGTGAAAATACTGGGCGGCGGTCGAGGGCTGGCAGATTTGTATATTGTCGTGCGCCGCCAATTGGAGGTAACGCTCCAAGCGGGCACTGGAATGCTCCGGACCCTGGCCCTCATAGCCATGCGGCAGCAGCATGACAACACCGCTCAGCAAGCCCCACTTGTCCTCACCCGAGGCGATGAACTGATCGATGATGATCTGGGCGCCGTTGGCAAAGTCGCCGAACTGAGCCTCCCACAAAACCAGAGTCTCGGGATAATCACGGCTGTAGCCGTACTCGAAACCCAGCACGCCGGCTTCGGAAAGGATGGAGTTATAGACCTCAAACCGGGCCTGTTCCGGCGACAGATGGGCCAGGGGAATGTAAAGCTGCTCGTTCTCTATATCGACCAGCACGCTGTGGCGCTGGTTGAAGGTACCCCGCTGGCTGTCCTGCCCGCTCAAACGCACCGGAGTACCCTGCAGCAGGAGCGAACCAAACGCCAGCGCTTCCGCCATGCCGTAATCAAACAGCCGCTCGCCTCGCCCCATCTCCCGCCGTTGCTCGAGCAGCTTCTTGATCTTGGAATGAATGTGGAAATCGCGCGGATAGGTGGTGAGGCTGTTACTGATCTCTTCGATCGTCGAGGCATTCAGCCCGGTGTTGACTTCGTATTCGGGCTTGTAAGGTCCGCCCGAGTAATTCGACCAATAGCCTGGGAGTTTTGACAGCGACGCGCTTTTCTTCATCTGGGCCGCTTGCTTCTGTGCTTCGGCAAGCTGCACTTGCAGCTCTTTGACGCGTGACGAGGGATCCACGGCGATCTGCTGGGCATAGATCTCGTAGAGCGCAAGATGATTCTTGATCTTGGCGTAGCGCAAGGGCTGCGTGATGGTAGGATCGTCCACCTCGCTGTGGCCGTGGCGGCGGTAACCGATGAGGTCGATAATTACATCGGTATGGAATTTGTAGCGATATTCGACAGCCAGCGTCGCGACGCGCATCGCAGCGTCGGCATCTTCTGCGTTCACGTGGAAAATGGGAATCGGTAAGCGCTTGCCGATGTCAGAGGAGAAACGCGAGGAATAACACTCTTCTGGATCGGCTGTAAATCCAATCAGATTGTTGACGATGATTTGGATGGTGCCGCCGACGGTAAACCCGGATATGGTTCCCAGGCTCATTGTTTCCGCCCAGATGCCCTGGCCGGCAAACGCCGCATCGCCGTGGATCAGCACCGGCAGCACCTTGGTCTGACCGGCCTCTCCTATGCGAACTTGCTGGGCACGAGCGCGGCCCATGGCAACCGGGTCCACGGCTTCCAGGTGACTGGGATTCGAAACCAGATGCAATCCCATGCTTACTCCGGTCCGGGTGAGAAACTGACCGGTAGCGCCCACGTGGTATTTCACGTCGCCGCCGCCCAGGATGCTGCGCGGGTTGGCATCTTCGAACTTGGAAAAAATGTCGGCGGCCGACTTACCGAAGGTGTTTGCCATCACGTTCAAGCGTCCGCGATGACTCATCCCCATCACGGATTTCTCCGCGCCAAGCTCCGCAGCCCGGTTCAACACCTCGTCCAGGAAGGGGACCAGTACGGTGACGCCTTCCAGAGAGAAGCGCTTGGTGCCGAGATAACGAGACTGGATGACCTGCTCGAAGAGATCGGCCTGGGTTAACCGTTCCAGAACCTGCCGCTGGTCGGGTAGCGGAATTGCTCGCTCCATGCGCTCCTGGATCCATTCCCGCCTTGCCTCGGGGAGATGCATGAACTCCACGCCGATGCTTCCGCAGTAATAGCTCCTGGCCTCGTCAGCGTCTTCGCCCTCGAATTGGATTTCGGGAATGGGTTCGGGGACAAGGTATTGCTCGAGCGGATCAAGTTTGGCCTGCAGGTGGCCCCAACGGCGAAAGGCATCGAAGACCTGATCGCGTTGCGAAATTGACAGATTGGCGGGACGTTCCAGGGGAAGATTTTTGGTGACCATAGTCGTATGTCTACAGGTCCATTATAACTTCCGGTGGGGGTGGGGGTTGGTTGGGCGGGGAGCAAGGAACAGCAGGTCCCTCCACTACGCTACGCTCCGGTCGGGATGACACTTCTGTTGTTAACTGAAAGGCGACGATTTGGGACACCGTCCTGCCCCCAAATTTGAGGTGTCATCCCGACCGAAGCGTAGCGTAGTGGAGGGACCTGCTGTTCCGCGAAGTCTCGTGGAAATGTTTTCTTTCTACTCTTGCAGGACAGCCTTCACCAAGTTCCGCGGCTTATCCACGTTGACGCCGTTCTGAATTGCCATCTGGTAGGCCAGCAGCTGCAGAGGAACGACCTCCAGCATGGTGGCTAACATATCTTCGGTTTTGGGAACCTCGATGCAGTGGTGAGCAAGCCTCGCAGCGTCCTCATCTCCCTCGGTGGCGATGACCAGGATCGTCGCGCCCTGCGCCCTCATGTCCTTCATCAACTGCAGTACCTTGCGATAACGCAGCATAGCGTCCGGATCCGAAGGATCCCGGGTGGCAATCACGACCAGGGGCGTGTCCGGGCTCACCAGGGCATTTGGACCATGCTTCAACTCACCCGCCGGATAGCCCTCCGCCTGAAGATAGGCCGACTCTTTCAGCTTCAACGCTCCTTCACGGGCAATCGCATAGTGGACGCCGCGGCCCAGATAAAGAAACGCGCGCGCATCTTTGAGCGACGGTGCCAGGTCTGCAATTTGTTGCTGCCACTTCGCGAGCGACGGTTCAAGCAACTCCGGAAGCTTACGCAGATCCGCGGTGTGGCTTTCAACGGTGGGCGAAGTCATTCTTCCCCGAATGCGCGCCAGGTAAAGAGCGAGCGAATAGAGGACCGCGAGCTGGGTGGTAAAGCTCTTAGTGGCCGGGATTGCCCTTTCCGTCCCGGCACAGGTGGGCAACGAAGCGTCTGCTTCAAGCGCCATGCTGGAGCGCGGGTTATTGGTGATGGCCAGAGTGGGTAAACCGCGCGACTTCGCTTCTCGCAAGCCAGCCAGAGTGTCGGCCGTCTCGCCAGACTGCGAGATGACCAGAACTCCCGGATCCTGGATGGTGTGCGTCGACCGGTAGACATACTCACTGGCATACTCGACATCGACGACCAGGCCGGCCAGATCCTCCAGCATGATCTCTGCGGCAAGGCCGGCGTGGCGGCTGGAGCCGCTGGCGGCGATCACCAGGCGGGCGCGGGATCGCAGCGCCTCAGCAACCGGCTGAAAGACGTCGGTCGCCAGTTTGCCGCCGGGGGCATAGTGCTCGATCGTATCGGCAAGCGCCTGCGGCTGCTGGTAAATCTCACGCAGCATCTCATGCTCGAAAACAGTGGTCATCATGGGCAATCCTATAACAGATAGAATCGTTGAGCGTGAGGTCTCCTTTGCTTCGGATTGTATCGATGACACTACTGCTTAGCTGTCTTTTCGCTGTCGGCGTTCAGGCCCAGGCTCCATTGCCCTTGATGCCTCTTCCCGCGCAGGTAAAGCCAGGAGATGGCGAGTTCCTCATCAACAGCGGATTTGGCATCACTTTTGAAGGATTCCAGGAACCCCGGCTGGAAAGAGCCAAACAACGCTTCCTGAATGTGCTTTCGCGGCAAACCGGGATCCCGTTGTGGCGCGAGGCGATGCTCAACAAGCCGGTATTCTTCATCAACACCAAGGGGCCGAGTGCGCCGGTGCAACAAATGGATGAAGACGAGTCCTATCATTTGCAGATCACGGCCAGTGAGGTTCACCTCGAAGCCGCGAACCCGCTGGGCGTACTGCACGGCCTGCAAACCTTTCTACAACTGGTCCGCATTACGCCCCAGGGCTTCACCGTTCCGGCGATGACGATTGACGATAAGCCGCGCTTTCCCTGGCGGGGGCTGATGCTCGACGTAGGACGGCATTTCCAGCCGCTCGACGTGGTCTATCGCACCCTGGACGGCATGGAAGCGGTGAAACTGAACGTCTTCCATTGGCATCTCTCCGAAGATCAGGGCTTCCGGGTGGAGAGCAAGCAGTTTCCACTGCTGCAGGAGAAAGGCTCCGACGGCCTTTTCTATACCCAGGAAGAAATCCGCAACGTGATCGAATACGCACGGGACCGCGGCATTCGCGTGGTGCCGGAGTTTGATATGCCCGGACACGCCACGGCATGGTTTGTAGGCTACCCGGAGCTGGCCAGCGGCAAGGGGCCCTATCAGATCGAGCGCAAGTGGGGCGTCTTCAACCCTGCGATGGACCCCACGCGTGACAGCACCTTTACCTTCCTCGACACCTTTATCGGAGAAATGACCGCGCTGTTCCCCGACGCGTACTTCCACGTCGGAGGAGATGAGTGCAACGGCAAGGAATGGGATAGGAACCCGCGTATCCAGGGGTTCATGAAGGCGCATGCGATCAAAGACAACGCGGCGCTGCAGGCTTATTTCAGCGCCAAGGTGCAACAGATTGTCGCCGCCCATAACAAGATCATGGTGGGTTGGGACGAGGTTCTGCAGCCTGGCACTCCGAAGGACGTCGTCATCCAGTCGTGGCGTGGCCCGCAGTTCGTGGGCCAGGCGGTGAAAGGCGGCAATCGCGCCCTGCTGTCAGCCGGCTACTATATCGACCTGAACCAGGCGGCATCGGAACACTACCTGGCCGACCCTGAAGGGGACGGGCCAACCACCCTGAGCAGCGAGCAGAGCAAGGGCATTCTGGGCGGCGAGGCAACCATGTGGTCGGAATTTGTCACCCCGGAAAATATCGACAGCCGCATCTGGCCTCGAACCGCGGCGATCGCCGAACGCTTCTGGTCGCCACGCAATACCCGGGATGTGCCTTCGATGTATGAACGGCTGGCGCTGATCTCGCAGAAGTTGAACTACTACGGTTTGCAACATAACACCAACTACCCCACCATGATCAGCCGCATGACCGGTGTTCCTGATCCGCTGCCGCTGCGCGTGTTCGGCGATGTGATGCAGCCTCCTCGCCTCTACGCCCGCGAACTGCTGCACGAGTACGACGCCTTTTCGCCTCTGAATCATTTGGTCGACGCGGTTTCACCGGAAAGCGACACAGCCCGTCTGTTCCTTGATATGGTCAATCGTATCGTCGCCGGAAAAGCTACCGAGGAGGACTGGGATCAGGCACAGTTGTGGCTGGTGCTCTGGCGGGACAACGATGCGCAGCTGCAGCCGATACTGCCCAGATCGGAATTGACCAAAGAGCTGGCGCCGGTGTCGACCAACCTGCATCATGTCTCGCAGATAGGCCTGGACGCGATTGGCTATCTGCGCGAACACCACGCGCCAACGGCGGAATGGAAGACCCGCCAACTGGCCTTTCTCAAGCGGTCTGAAAAGCCGCAGGCGGTTTTGCTCAACATGGTTGCGCCCGCAGTCGAGAAGCTGGTACAGGCCACTAAATAAGGATTGAAACATGCACGTAACACAATTGATCGAGACTCCAGATTATGAGTGATGGCCGTTGGGTACTGTTGATAGCCAGTGAACTGGGTGGGACGAACTCGGTATCGGACCGGGCCATGGATCGCCTGTGCGACGCGATTACCGCAGAAGGGTACGAGGTCATCCGGACCTCTACCCCCGAAGACGGACTTTCGATGGTGCAATCGGATCCGTCTTACAGCGCGATCCTGCTCGACTGGGATTTGGAACAGGAGCACCAGTTTGACGAGCGCGCCGCGTTGAAGATCATTCGCGCTGTCCGCCGCAGGAATAAGCGAGTCCCGATCTTCCTGATCGCCGATCGGACACTGGTCAGCGAGCTGCCCCTGGAAGTGATCAAGCAGGTGCACGAGTACATCCACCTGTTCGGCGATACGCCTGCCTTCATCGCCAACCGGGTGGACTTTGCCGTTGACCGCTACAACGAACAGCTGCTGCCTCCCTATTTTCGCGAGCTCAAGAAATATACCGACCAGGGCGCTTACTCGTGGGACGCCCCGGGGCACATGGGTGGCGTGGCTTTCCTCAAGCATCCGGTGGGCATGCAGTTCCATCGTTTCTTCGGAGAAAATCTGCTGCGCGCCGACCTGGGGATCTCCACCTCATCGCTCGGTTCGTGGCTCGATCACATCGGCCCTCCGGCAGAATCGGAGCGCAACGCCGCGCGCATCTTTGGCGCGGACTGGACGTTCTACGTCTTGGGCGGCTCCTCCTGTTCGAACCAGATCGTCGGCCATGGGGTTATTGGTAACAATGACATTGTTTTGATCGATGCGAATTGCCACAAATCCATTTGCCATTCGCTCACGGTTACGGGAGCCCGCCCGGTTTATTTCAAGCCCACCAGAAATGGCTACGGGATGATCGGGCTCGTACCGCTGCGGCGCTTTTCCCCGGATCACATCAAGCAGCTGATCGCGAAGAGCCCGTTCAGCGCCGAAGCGGCATCGCAGGATCCAACCTATGCAGTGGTGACCAACTCCACCTACGACGGTTTTTGTTATGACGTGCAGCGCGTCACCGCCGAGCTTGCACGTAGCGTGCCCCGCGTCCACTTCGACGAGGCGTGGTATGCCTACGCCAAGTTCCACACCATTTACCGTGGACGCTTCGCGATGGACGTGCCTGAGGATATGCCCGACCGGCCGCTGCTGTTTGCGGTGCAGTCCACGCACAAGATGCTGGCCGCCTTCTCTATGGCATCGATGATCCATGTCAAGCTGAGCGATCGCGCGCCACTCGACTTCGATCAGTTCAACGAGTCCTTCATGATGCATGGCACCACCTCACCGTTCTATCCCATGATTGCGTCGCTCGACGTAGCCACGTCGATGATGGACGAGCCGGCCGGCCCGACGCTGATGTACGAGACGATTCAGGACGCGATCAGCTTCCGGAAAGCGATGTCTTCGATCGCTCACCGGCTCCGCTCCACCAATGGGGAGGAATGGTTCTTCAGAATTTATCAGCCGGATACGGTCACCGACCCTACAAGCGGAACGGTTTCTCTTTTCGAGGAAACTCCCGACTCGCTGCTCATCCATTCGCCGAGCTGCTGGACTCTGAAACTGGAGGAAGACTGGCATGGTTTCAAGGATGACGACATCGCTGAAGACTATTGCATGCTCGATCCGACCAAGGTCACGATCCTTATGCCTGGCATCAATTCTCGCGGAGAACTGGCGGATTGGGGAATTCCCGCCGCCATCCTGACCGAGTTTCTGGATGCGCGGCTGGTGGAAATTGCCCGCACCGGCGACTATACGGCGCTGATCCTGTTTTCGGTTGGAACCAGCAAGGGGAAATGGGGTAGTTTGCTGGAAACCCTTTTCGAGTTCAAGCGGCTCTACGATAACGATGGGACGCTCTACGAAGCGTTGCCGGACCTGGTGGCGGAACATCCCCTGCGTTACCGTGACATGACCTTGAAGGAACTCAGCGACGAAATGCATGCGGCCATGCGGCAACTTGATCTGACGAACCTGCTTCATCAGGCTTGCGATGTGGACCCCGATCCCGTGCTGACCCCGGCACAGACGTATCAGAAACTGGTACGAAATGGCACCGAGAAGGTCCGCATCTCTGAGATGGCCGGGCGCGTGGCGGGAGTGATGCTGGTTCCCTACCCTCCCGGCATTCCTGTTCGCATGCCCGGGGAGCGCATGGGAGACATCGACAGCCCCATCATCCGCCTCGTACTGGCGCTGGAAAAGTTCGGCAAGCAATTTCCCGGATTTGAACGCGAGGTCCATGGAATTGAAGTAGGTGCAGACGGCGAATACTGGATGCGGAGTGTCATTGAATCCTCCGCTCCCGCCCCGGCTGAGAAGAAGGCGGCGTCCCCCGCGCGCAACATCAAACGCCGGACTAAGAAGCCGAAGCCTATTGGCCCAATTCAGTAGGATTCGCTACGCGCTGTAGACAAAACATTTCCAAGAGGGGTCCGCGGAACAGCAGGTCCCTCCACCACGCTTCGCTCCGGTCGGGATGACACTTCTGTTAGGAACGGACAAAAGAACGAGTAGAAGCAATTTTTCATCCGCTTGGGTGGGCCGCAGGCCCATGATTCCTCCAGTCGGGATGACACTTCCGTTTAGGTTAAGGGCTTGATACGGAAACAGAAGTGTCATCCCGACCGGAGCGTAGCGTAGTGGAGGGACCTGCTGTCCTCTCAGCCACTATCTGATGCCGATTGGAATCGCCACTCTCCCCTTTGTCATCCCGAGCGGAGCCGAGGGATCTGCAGTTCCGCCGACCTCTCCTGGAAATGTTTTCCGACCGCGCCCTCACGTGTCTCCTAGGTTAGTCTGGGCAGTGCACTCTCACCTCAAAATCCCCAGGCGCCGGTGGCGCATTGCTTTTCTCCTCGGCTTCGGTGTGCTGGTCAACTACTTCGATCGGGTCAACCTCTCCGTGGCCCATGCGGCGCTGATCACGACCTTCGCCATTTCCAACATTACCTTCGGCTATCTTTCCGCCGCCTATAACTGGACCTACACGCTGTGCCAGCTTCCCATTGGGGTGGTGCTCGATAGATTCGGCGTGCGCCGGATAGGACGCATCAGCAGCTTGCTGTGGAGCGTCGCCTCCTTTGCTGCTGCCGTTGCGCCCAACCTGGGCGGCTTCTTCGCGGCACGACTGCTCCTGGGTGTAGGGGAAGCACCCACATTTCCGTCCAATGCAAAAGCCATCGGCTACTGGTTTCCCGCCAGGGAGCGTAGTTCAGCGACCTCCATTTTCGATGGCTCGGCTAAATTCGCGTCGGCGATTGGCGTTCCGCTCATTGGCCTCCTGATGCTGAAAGTCGGCTGGCGCTGGAGCTTTGCCGCTACCGGCATGCTCAGCTTCTTCTACTTCCTGCTTTTCTGCCTTGTCTACCGCGATCCAGGCGACGACCCCGAACTCACCACACAGGAACGCGACTACATCCTGGAAAAGGAGAACGCATCGCCAGTTCTACCCGCGGAGACCGCGTCCTTCGGCTACCTGATACGACAGCCAAAAGTGATTGGGGTAACCGTCGGCTTCGGGGCCTATAACTACGTTTTCTACCTGCTCCTCACGTGGCTGCCCAGCTATCTCTCCTCTGCCCTTCACATTGACTTGCTGCACTCGTTTCTCTATACCGGCGTGCCGTGGTTGATTGGCACCGCCAGCGAATTCCTGATTGGTGGATGGATGGTGGACCGGCTGCTTGCGAGAGGATGGAGTGCCAGTGGCGTGCAGCGGGGGGTGCTGATCGGTGGCACAACCATGGGGCTGGGTATCATCGGTGCCGCCTACGCCCAGACGGCTACCAGCGCGCTGCTATGGATCAGCCTCTCGCTCGCAGGCCTCTCGGCCGCCTCCGCCGTAGGCTGGTCGATACCATCCCTGATCGGACCAAGGGGCAGTGTCGGCACCCTGGGCGGCATCCAAAATTTCTCCAGCCAGGTCTCGGGAATTCTAGCGCCAATTGTGACTGGCTACCTGGTTACCGCACGCCACTCCTTCGGCTGGGCCTTTGGGGTGGCCGGCATTTACCTGTCTATCGGGATTTGCGCATACATCTTCCTGCTCGGCCGCATTGAAAAAATTCCCAGCGAGCCTCAGCGTGCGGCGTAGTCCTTGGTCGCCCCGGTGCGCGGGTTGAATACCGCGAACTTGCCGCTGGGACTGGCGGTCAACTTCAGATAATTCGCCGCGTCCGCTCCCGTGGTGTTCGCGATGTATTGCTCGCCGCTGTTGTGCGTCGCGGCCTCGTCAGAGAAATGAAGCTGCCACAGGGTCTCGAGGCCGGGCGCCCTCGCGAGCGTCGCGAAGGTTGGTGGGGACCCGCCCTTCTTGGCGCCGTTGTTCATAATGGCCACGCGGGGCGCGACCGCATCCACCAGCGCCGGGCTCGAACTCTGAAACAACCCGTGATGGGAAACCACCAGTATGTCCACCTTGCCCAGCTTGTTTACCGGGCACATCAGCTGCATTTCCTTATCCCACGTAAGATCGCCGAGGTCGAGAATCTTCAGCTTGCCAAAGGTGAACAAGGTGCCCACGGACCGGGAATTGTCGGTCTGATCCTCCGGCCTGGTCTCGGAGTCCTTGCAATATGGGTTCGGCTGCCCGGCACCCGGCAAGGGATGGCTGAGAAGAGCGCCATTGGCGCTGACGACGACGGCTTTGATTCCCGGAATCGGTAGAGCGTCCCCTGGCTTGGCCACAATATGGCCGTAGTGTCCGTTCGCCAGAACCTGCTGATAGCCCGCATACCATTTGGTGGTAGAGGGGTCGGTGGGGCTGGGTGGCCCGTGATCGATGAACGCGCCCACGGGAATTTGCTGCACCAGCTCCGGTACGCCGCCGGTGTGGTCAGCGTGATAGTGCGTCAGCAACACATAGTCGATCTTGCTCACGCCCGCGTCTTTGGCGGCTGCGGCAATGCGTTTGGCGTCGAGGCCATCGTTCCCCGCCCATCCGGTATCGATCAGCAGCGACTTCCCTGCCGGGGTTACGAAGAGCGTCGATTGCCCGCCATCCACGTCGATGAAGTAGACCTGCAAATCGCTCGCAGCCCTTGCAACGCGCGCACCGCCTAAGAGCAGCGATACCAGAACAGCAGCCAGAACCGAGAATTTACGCACCGGGATCGAGCACCACCTTCATCAAATTTGGCTCGCCTGCGTGCAGCCGCGCGAACCATCGCGGACCGTCGCTCAGCGGAGCAACCGCGGTAATCAACGACTTAACTTGAATTTTCCCACTCGCCAACAACTCCATGGCCTGAGGATATTCGCCCGAGGAAGCGCACGATCCCTGGAGGCGAATCTGGCGCGAGACCACAGCCTGCAGCGGGATCTTGACCTCGGGGGAGATGTTGCCGATGAGCGTGACTGTTCCGCCCTTACGCACGCTGGCGATGGAGGCGGCAATGGTTTCTTCCCGGCCTACGGCTTCGAGCACCAGGTCCACGCCTCTGCCTTCCGTCTGCTTCAAAACTTCCTTCACCAGCTCGCTTCCGGAAAGCAGCAACGTCTCATCGGCGCCGAGGCTCCTGGCCGTCTGCAGACGCGTGCGATCGATATCCGCCACCAGCACCCGGGAAGCTCCTCCGGCTTTGGCCGCCTGGAGTGTGAGCAAACCGATCATCCCCGCGCCGATCACCAGCGTCGTTTCCCCGCCCTTCATCTCCGAGATCCGCACCGCGTGCAGCGCAACCGAAATCGCCTCCAGCATGGCCGCCTCCTGGAACTCGAGGGCGTCGGGCAGATGATAGGCGATGCGCTGGGGCACTACCACGAACTCCGCAAAGGCTCCCGCGCGGCGATAGTCGCCGCAGGAGACGCCGATCACCTGCCGGTTATTGCACAAGTTGATCTCTCCCTGGAGACAGAACTCACATTGCCCGCAGTAGACGGTTGAGTCGAACGTCACCCGGTCGCCGGGCTTGAACGTGCTCACGCCCCCGCCCACCGCGGCGACGACCCCTGCCGCTTCATGTCCCATGACAAGCGGCGGAATTCGCCTGCCGGAGGTGCCGTCGTATCCGTGCACATCGCTACCGCAGATGCCACAGGCGGCAACGCGCACCAAAATCTCATCCACACCCGGCACAGGGGCTGGAACATCTGCGATGTCGAGCTGGTTGTATTGCGAAAGGAGCAGAGCTTTCATAAGTGGAAGGGTACATGGTTGGTAGCCGCATCCTCAAGCTGACCCATGTACCATGGTTTTACCAGGCTGCCGGTTCTCGCCCAAGCTGATCTCCCCATGAGCACACGCAGTCTCAAACGCAGGCTGATTGTCGGATTCGGCGCCAACACCTTCAGCCGGCTTTCCATCACCCTGACCCAGATTTTTTCCGTTCCTGTCTTCCTCAGCCACTGGGGAGTGCACCTGTACGGCGAGTGGATCCTGCTCAATACAATCCCCAGTTATCTCGGCCTCAGCGACGTGGGCTTCGGCAGTGTGGCCGGCAACGAGATGACCATGTTGGCAGCGGCGCAGGATTTCGACCAGGCCCTGGTGGTTTTCCAAAGTGTCTGGGTGCTCACTACGGTCATTACCAGCCTGCTGGGGCTGTTGCTTATCGCTACGGTATGGGTGCTTCCGTTAGCCACCTGGCTGCACATGCATGCCATCAGCACTTCAGACGCCAGGCTCATCGTATTGCTGCTTGGTCTGGCTGTTCTGCTGGGTATGCAGGAAACCTTGTTTCAGGCGGCATTTCGCTGCGTGGGCAAATATCCGCTGGGGACCATGGCCAAGAGCCTGGTCGTGCTGGGAGCGTTCCTGAGTACCATGGTCGGCGTTGGGCTGCACCAGTCTCCGGTTGTAGTCACCGTGTTGTATGTGGCGGCCAATGCGTTAGGTGTATTCGCCCTATGGATACTGCTTCGGCGCGAAGTGCCCTGGATCCGGTTCGGCATTCGCCATGCTCAATGGGCGGTGATTCGCCGCCTTGCCGGGCCGGCGCTTTCCTTTATGGCTCTTCCGCTGGTCAATGCGCTCAACCTCCAGGGCATCCTGGTGGTGATTGGCTGGGTGATGGGCCCGATCGCCGTGGTCACCTTCAATACAGCGCGGACCATCTCTCGCAGCGCTGCCCAGGGAATGAACCTGATCAACAACTCGATCTGGCCGGAGATGTCAGCCGCGTTCGGAGTGGGAGCGATGGATATCGCGCGCATGCTACACCGGCGGGCATGCCAGATCTCGTTGGTCCTATGTCTGGGAATCACCTTTGGTGTTGCGGTTCTGGGTGATTGGATCTGGAGAATCTGGACCGTGGGCAAGGTGCCGACCGACCCGGTTCTGCTCTACATCATGCTGTTGCAGATGGTGGTTTCGGCGTTTTGGTTCACCAGCTCGGTGGTTCCGCTGGCTATCAACCAGCACCAGAAAATGGCTCGAGCCATGCTGATTGCTACTTGTCTGGCTCTGGTGCTCGCCTGGCTGTTGATGCACGTGAGCACGCTCGGTCTGCGCGGCGCAGCCATTGCTCTGGTGTTGGAGGATCTCTTCGCAGCCACCTACATATTGCGGGACAGCCTGCGGCTACTGGGGGACAACCTGGGTGATTTTGCCCGAAGCATGGTTGATGTATCGCTGCTGCAGCGGCTGTGGCGTAGGCCTAAGGTACCTTTGGGGAGTGAGGAGTAGGTTTTCCATTCAGGAAAACCAGCAGGTCCCTCCACTGCGCTATTTGCTTTGTATCAGGGCACGACTTTAGTCGTGCCACTCCCCGGTCAAACTGTCAGGGCTTTAGCCCCTGCCATCGCAGAATCTGCAAGTTATCTCACTGGAAAACTGCGCAGGGGCTAAAGCCCCACTCACTTCTGGGCCTTTGCGGCACGACTGAAGTCGTGCCCTGATGCAAAGCAAAAAGCTTGTTGTCGAGTCCTTGAAGCGGTGCCCCTGATTCAGAAGCTTTTGTCGAGCCAACTTGGACTAGTTCAGATTTCCCTACGGACCTCACCGGGGGAGCACAGTTCTCACGCACACTCTTTAGCCCCTGCATTTTGGTTATTGCAGGGGCTAAAGCCTTGATCATTTTGGAGTGAGTGGTGGCACGACTGAAGTCGTGCCCTGATACAAAGCAAACAGCGCAGTCGAGGGACCTACTGTTTCTTGGGGTTAGGCTTTTTCGGCCGACTCGGGGACCACTGCGGCCGCAGCCTGAAAACCTATTTTGGAGTGGGTTCCGTCGCAGAATGGCTTGTTGACCGAGGCTCCGCAGCGACAGAGAGATACGGCGGGTTTACCTGCAAGATCGATTAGTGTGCCATCGGTGTTCACCAGCTTGATTGGACCCTCCACACGAAACGGTCCGTTCGGTCGCACCGTGATTGTTACTTCACCCTCAGCCATGCAAACGCTCCAGTTTAGAGATGTAAGTTCGATTCGAGTCTAGCAGGCGTAGTACTTTAGTCACTGTCGAGGTTTTGGGTGGCTTTGGGTTCGTCTTGCGGAGGTTTTGGCTGGGGTTCCTGAAGGTTCCCCGGGGTGCCGGTAGTGGAACTCGGTACCGGGCCCGCCACGTTCGAGCTCTTGCCGACCTTCTGGCCTTTCCAACCGGTCGTACTGACATTTTGTGCGGTGCTGCCGGTATCGCAACCCAGGACCATCCCGCACGAGACGAGGAGCAAAAGGACAGAGGCTCTGAACATGGTTTCTCCTTGAGAGGGATTCTATATGCAAATGTGGGAAGGAAAGAAACGCAGGAAGGACTAGCAGAACTGGCCGTGTACAGAACCTGAACGTTCTCTGCCTGCCAACCCTTAGGGCCTTTGGTTACGTTGAACTGAACCGCCTGGCCTTCTTGAAGAGTGCGGAAGCCGTTTGCTTGAATCGCTGTGTGGTGCACGAAAACATCCTCACCATTTGCACGGCTCAAAAAGCCGAACCCCTTGGCATCGTTGAACCATTTCACTGTACCTTGTTCCATTGTGTATCTTCCTTAGTAGTAACGAGATGACGCTGAATTCAATCGGGGTATCTGCAGGTAGTGCGGACTCCTAAAGCAGAACGAGCTGAGAACCAAAATCGTATTCGACGCTCTTTTAGGATATACCGCAGATGCAACAAGTGCAATGAAAATTTTGCCGGTCCACCCAAAAAACCAGACGAAAATACTCGGTTTCTTTACTCGTACTTGAGTGATTCTACAGGATCCATGCGCGCTGCCCGCGTCGCCGGAAACGTCCCGAATGCCACCCCGACGGCACAGGAAACCAGAATCGCCAGCACCGCCGAGAGCCAGGAAACCTGCAGCCGGTAATCGGTAAAGAGGGTGACCAATAGCGGCAGAGCCATCGCCAGCACCGTCCCTACCACCCCTCCACTGAGCGAGATCAGGACCGCCTCGGCCAGAAATTGCAGCTGGATTTCCCGGAAGGTCGCTCCCAACGCCTTGCGAATGCCAATCTCCCGGATCCGCGAACGCACCGTTGCCAGCATGATGTTCATAATGCCCACGCCACTGACCAGGAGCGTCACCAGCGAGAACAGGAGCAACACAAAGCTGAAGGCGGTGGCAGTCTTCCCCGCCATCGAGAGCACCTCGGCGAGATTGCCTACGTCGTACACGGATTCGGAGCGATGCCTGGATTTGATCACTTTCAAAATAGACTGCGTGGCCCACGGAACACTGCCCGAGTCGGTCATGGAAAAGTAAATCTGATTGACGGCATCGGTGCCCGTGAAATAGCGCGCTACGGTGTAAGGAATCAGCACCGTCTCATCGACAATTTCCGACTGCCCGAAGGTGTCCACGCGCTCGCGAAAAACGCCGATAATCACAAATGGCACGCCTGAGATGGCTAGCGTGTGGCCGACCGCTTCACTCGCGTTGCCAAACTGGGCCAGAGCAAACCTCTCCGTGACCAGCGCCGCATGACTGTGGGTCAACGAGTCCTGTTGATCGAAAAAGCGTCCTGCCATCAGGTATAGCCGGCGTATGTCCGCGTACTCCGGATCCACTCCAAGAATCAGGACATCGCGTTCCTTACCGCCGCCACTGGTAAAGAACTGGTGCAGGTTGAGCACCGGCGAGGCGGCCTGAATTCCGGGGACCTGATTCTCCACCGCGCGCATATCGTCCACTGTCAGGTAATCGCGCACCGACTCGATACTTGCATCCGACAGTCCGGCGTATTCGGCCCAGACAATGTTGGTGCCGATATTTTGAATCGAGGTGAGCACATAGCGCCTGCCGGAGAGTCCAATGGTGACCACCAGGATCAACGAGGCAGTCCCGATCACCATACCCAGGGCGGTCAGGGCGAAGCGGATCTGATTCAAACGAAACGAGTCGATGGCCAGCAGGACAATCTCGCGGAACGCG
Source organism: Acidobacteriaceae bacterium (assembly GCA_049522955.1). GTDB lineage: Bacteria > Acidobacteriota > Terriglobia > Terriglobales > Acidobacteriaceae > PALSA-350. The sequence continues at coordinate 21,940 of JBEKNJ010000039.1, read as the reverse complement.
ATGCTCTTCGTGCCGCGAATTGGTGAGGAAGTGCTCATCGGTTGCCCAGAAACACCAGGGTGACCCCAACCGCGACCAGGCAAACACCCGCCCATCGCCGCGGGCTGACGCGCTCGCCCAGGAAGAACATGGCCCCACAGGCGCCAGTTACATAACTCAGTGCCGTGACCGGCACCACGAAGCTTACATTCAGAAAGGAGAGCGCGCCCAGCAGAGAGAAAAACGCCGTGGCCATCAGCCCCACTCCGGCCCACATCCAGCCCACGCGCAGGGCGCGAAGAATCACGCGGCCGATCGCCCGGGGCCGAAAATCCGTTACTTCTCCAACTGTTTTCATGGCACGGGAGACGCACAGCTCCCCGCACGTACCGGCCACAATGATAAGCGAAAGGAGAAGTACCTCAACCACCTAGCTGCGCTCCATGACTTTGCGCGCTGCGCGGGCTGGTCTGACCGACGACAAATACTCCCAGGCAGATGATGGCGATACCCAGCCAACGCAAAGGCGACACCGGCTCGCCCAGCATGACATACCCGAGCAGCGCGGAAACTCCGTAACCTATGGATGAGGCAGGTTGCACGTAGCTGTAATCCGCCCAGGACAGAACCAATATGTTGGCCAGAAAGAAGGTAAGCAGAGAGGCGACCCCAAGTGAAATGGCACCGGTGCTCAGGACGCGAAGCACGGTATGCAGCGCCTCCGCTGGCGGCCATAAGGCAAGCAAGCCTGCCTGCTTCATACCCTTGCCCAGCAATACATTGCCTAAAGGGCCTGCAATCACCATCACCAGGATCAGTAAAAACGTTTTAAGATGCAGCGGTTTTTGAGACGTCATTCACTCCACGATTGTACTAGCCCATACAAGGAACCCTGGCCTGTTTACGATATAACTATAGATTGGTGAGATAGCTTCACCTGGCCAAGAGGTGTTACCAATTTGTGTGGCATTGTCGGCTTTACCCAGAAGGGCTGGACGTCGGATCCTGACCGGATCCGCGTAGCCACCGCGACCCTTACCCATCGCGGACCAGACCAGCAGGGAGTTTTCTCATCCCGCTTGTGCTCCCTGGGCGCAACCCGATTGAAGATTCTCGATCTCGCTGCGGGCGATCAGCCCATTACTTCGAGCGATGGCGACACCGTGATTGTCTTCAACGGGGAAATCTATAACCATCTTGAACTTCGGCCTGAGCTGGAAGCGCTCGGCTATAAGTTTCATACCCATTGCGATACCGAGACAGTGCTTTATGCCTTCCTGGCTTGGGACACTGCTTGTTTTGCCCGCTTGCGGGGTATGTTCGCGGTTGCATTGTGGCGCAAGTCGACCAGGCGCCTGATACTGGCTCGCGACCGCATGGGCATCAAGCCTCTCTACCTGGCAAAGTACGGAGAAGACCTTCTCTTCGGCTCCGAACTCAAGGCCATCCTCATCCATCCAGAAGTAGAACGCCGCTTGAGCATGGAAGGACTGGATTGCTATTTGTCTCTGAACTACGTTCCCTGCCCGTGGACCCTGGTGAACGGCGTCGAAAAATTACCGCCGGGCTGTTGGTATGAATGGCACGACGGCGTTGTGCGCACCGAATCCTACTGGCGGCTCCCCGACCCCGCGCCGCGCATCCTCGATCTCGAAAGCGCCAAGCAGGAACTGGACTCTCTTTTGCAGCAGTCGGTGCGCGAGCACCTGCTGTCCGATGTGCCCCTCGGAGTGTGGCTGAGCGGCGGTATCGATTCTTCCACCATCCTGCATTACGCGGCCACCACCAACCGAGCACGGCTAAAGACTTTTTCCATCTCCTTCAACGGCCGCAGCTTTGACGAGACCGAGCACATCCAGCAGGTGGTGTCGCATTACGGAACCGAACACGAACAATTCGACCTGAACCCGCAAGAAGATTTGCAGGGTGCGATCGAGCAGTTCGCGTATTACTCGGACGAACCCAGCGCCGATGCAGGAGCCCTGCCGGTGTGGTTTCTCTCCCGCATGTGCAAGACGCACGCGACCGTGGCCTTAAGCGGAGAAGGTGCGGATGAGATCTTTGCCGGCTACCTAACCTATCGCGCGAATCAGTTAGCCCGCACGGTAAGGACCATGCCTGCGCACGCGATCAAACTTGCGCTCGACGGCCTGCGCTTCTGGCCTGTTTCCGATGAGAAGATCAGCCTGGAATACAAACTCAAACGTTTTCTCGAAGGCTGCCTCCTCTCTCCGGAACAAGCCCACGTCCATTGGAATGGGACTTTCTCCGAGCCGGCCAAGGCGGCCTTGTTACGCCGTCCGCTGCCCGGGGCTATGGGGCCCATACTGGAAGGGCTTGCCCTCTCCGCCAACGACGGGCTGTATCCGTATCTTGCTTTCGACCAGCAGTACTATCTGGCCGATGACATCCTGGTGAAGTCGGATCGCATGAGCATGGCCCACGCGGTTGAGGTGCGTCCTCCCTTTCTTGACCATCGCATCGTCGAGTTTGCTGCCACCTTGCCGGATACGCTCAAGGTACGCGGCTCGCGGCAAAAACTATTGCTGAAGGAATTGATGAAAGACAAGCTGCCGCCATCGATTCTCAAACGCAAAAAAGTTGGCTTCGATATTCCCGCGCACGAGTGGCTCCGCGGTTCGTTACGATCACTCCTGCTAGACACTGTGAAAGAAGGCCTCTCTGAGCACGCTGACCTTTTTCGCGCCGACACTATCGAAAGATATCTAGGGCTCCACATGGAAAGACGGGCCAACCTCGGATACCACCTATGGGGCTTGATGATCTTGTTTCTCTGGATGAAGCAATGGCGCATCCAGTCGACGCCGGCATCCTCACGAACATTGCCTGTGCTGGTGACCGCAGGGGCCGGCACACCCCTGCTAGACTTGGCATAAGGACTACAACAGCAGGCGAATGACGGACCTGCACTTCAACGGAGGCACTATGAAAATTGTTGTACTTGGAGGCGATGGCTATTGTGGTTGGGCCACCGCTCTCTACTTATCGAATCGCGGCCATTCCGTTGCCATCATTGACAACTTTGTGCGTCGTCTTTGGGACCATGAACTTGGGGTCCAGTCGCTCACTCCCATTCGTCCGCTGGCCGATCGGCTGCGCGTCTGGCACGAGCTTACCGGCAAGACGATCGAGCTCTTTGTCGGGGATGTGACGGACTACGAGTTTCTCGCGAATACGGTCAAGAGCTTCGAGCCTGAGGCGGTGATTCACTTTGCCGAACAGCGCTCCGCGCCCTATTCGATGATTGATCGGAATCATGCTGTCGGCACCCAGGTGAACAATGTCGTGGGCACGTTGAACCTGCTGTTCGCATTGCGCGAATTTCAGCCCGACTGTCACCTGGTCAAGCTCGGCACCATGGGCGAGTACGGCACGCCCAATATCGATATTGAAGAGGGATATATCACGATCGAGCACAACGGCCGCAAAGACGTGCTCCCGTATCCCAAGCAGCCGGGTTCGTTTTATCACCTCTCGAAGGTTCACGATAGCCACAACATGATGTTCGCCTGCAAGATCTGGGGCACACGTGCCACCGATCTGAACCAGGGTGTGGTGTATGGAACCATGACCGACGAGGTCGCCCTGGATGAAGCGCTGATCAACAGGTTTGACTACGACGAGGTATTCGGTACGGTGCTCAATCGCTTCTGCGCCCAGGCGGCTCTTGGCCATCCATTGACGGTTTATGGCAAAGGCGGTCAGACGCGCGGTTTCCTGGACATTCGGGACACGGTGCGCTGCGTGGAGCTGGCTTGTTTGAACCCGGCGGCTAAGGGAGAATTCCGCGTCTTCAATCAATTCACCGAGCAGTTCTCGGTATTGGACCTGGCTCACCTGGTAGAGAAGGCCGGCAAACAAACGGGACTGAAGGTTGAGATCGACTATTTGCCGGATCCTCGTGTGGAAGCGGAGCAGCATTACTACAACGCGAAGCACTCTAAGCTGATTGACCTCGGCTTGTCACCGCATTTTCTTTCCGATTCGCTGTTGGATTCACTGATCGATATTGCGATTCGCTACCGCGATCGCATCGACACGGCACTGTTCTTGCCGCGGGTGAACTGGCGCCATACTAAGAATGACCGGCGTGCGGAGAAGCCTGTGTTGGCGAAGACGGCTACGTAGAGGCAGGATTAATTCGGGAAGGCCGAACGGCGCACAGCAGGTCCCTCCACTACGCTACGCTCCGGTCGGGATGACACTTCTGTTTGGTACTAATATTCCTAATTCAAAATGAAGTGTCATCCCGACCGGAGCGTAGCGTAGTGGAGGGACCTGCTGTGCTTCTTCCGAACTGCTACTCTGGCTGAAAGCACCGCTCTCTACTTTGTCATCCCGACCGGAGCGTAGCGAAGCCGAGGGATCTGCAGTGCGCCTCTCGGCCTTTCCGAATTTCTTCCCTAAACCCCCTCCGGAGCCTTCTCGGCAGCTCGAATGGCTGCAGTTGGGTCTACCGGGACTAACTCACCATTGCGGATGTAATAATACCCATCTCTCCAACGAATGCTGTTGCGGGTAAAGCTGGCCAGCCAGATGCATGCAGCCAGCATGTCCCAGGCAGGAAGCAGCCACAGCTTCTTGTAGATACCCGGCTGCTTCAATCCCCACCTTCCAATCACTTCCATCATGGCGATGCGGAATGCAAAATAGGCGCTCAGATAGGCGAAAGCTATCTCTGCCGTAGGCTGCACAAAAATCGCCGCCAACGCCCAAGGCAAACCAAGGGTAAAAATGAGCCCCAGGTGTCCCCACGGACGCATAATGCGCATGACCACAGTCCAACGCAGCCGCTTCAGGAAAAGGTCGCGCAAGGAATGAAAGTCCGACACTGTTTGGATGGTGTAATTCAGTAGTTCTACTTCATAGCCCTGCTCTGCGATCAAGCGTCCCACCAACAGATCGTCTGCCGGGCGGTTCTCGATGGCAGCATAGCCGCCAAAGCCGGCAAGGCGCGAGCGCGTGGTTGCGATCGTCGGCCCCAGGGCGAACTTGACTCCATCCAATTGCCTGGCAACCAGAATCCCGGCATAGAAATCAGAAAGCATGCCCACGGATTGAACTCGCTGTACGAAGGTCTTTTCTTCACTGGGTACCGGGGCATAAAAGCAGGTGACCGCTCCTACCTTGGGATCAGCTAGCCCGGCAACGATAGTGCGCAGGTAATCAGGTTGGACGCGAACATCACTGTCGCTCATCACCACGGTTTCATACTTCGCTTCCGCAGTCAGCCGCGCCAGCTTGGCAACCTTATCGTTGGTAGCCACCCGGCCGGAGCCTATCAGGACGCGGATCTGGCACTTGGGAAAGTCGCGGATCAGCCTCTGAATGGTCGGCAAGGCAGGCTCCGACGCATCGCCTACGCAAAAGACTATTTCGTATTCCGGGTAGTCTTGGCGGCAAAAACTGGCGAAGTTTTCATAGGCATCGGGATCCAGTCCTCGAATGGGCTTGAGGTTACTTACTGGAGGGGTGAAGCTGGCTTGCGCGCCGGCGTTATGCGACGTACGAAAGAACTGCCACGCGCTGAAAAGAGCGAGAGCGTAGTAAATCAGGGGGATAGCTGCCATCCCCAATATCGTGAAATGGATAAGACTTTGGATCATTCAGCTCCTGATTTCCATTATCTCCCAAACCTGAGATGTAGCAGAGTGAGCCATGTCGTTCATAAGACGGACACAAGAGCTGTGCTGTTTCAACAGCCGTTGCCCAACAGCGAAGCCGGGTATCTGAATCCTATCTGTCAATTGGATAGATGCAAGTCTCGTACCGGACCTAAAAAAAATCCCAGCGTCTAATTTATAAATACCTTATTTTCATCCACTTGAAGGTTATCTTTCGGACTTTTCCCACAGTTTTGATTAGCCCTGCTGACCCATAATAGGCGAAAATAAGGCGAAGGTTCGCCCATGCCTTCCGCACTCCATCTCCGTGCACAGATCGAAGCTAACCTGGCCGATAGAATCCCTTCCGCACTCACTCCTGTGTCGCGAGTTTCCTACCAGGTTGCTCCCACGGGTATTCCCGAGATCGATGCCCTGCTGCATGGCGGATTGCCTGTCGGCGCCATTAGCGAGATTGTTGGACCGGAATGCTCTGGCCGCACCTCCCTTGCACTCGCATTTGTCGCCAGCATGACACAGGCGGGCAAGGTATGCGCCTGGGTAGACGTTTCCGATACGCTGCATCCTGAATCCGCAGCCGCGATTGGAATCGACCTCTCACGTCTGCTCTGGGTACGCTGCGGTGTGCCGCCCGCTACGGAGCCTTTGCCGGACTTCTCAGTGGTCGGATTAAGCGTGACAGAAAAAACACCTAAGGCTAAGACTGGGTTGCCACAAGCGGGTGGTGGCCATCCTCGGATGGAGGCCAAAGGCCTTTCCGCCGCAGTCAGCGATCTGCTAGGTTCTGCTGTCACCGCTCCTCGTTGCGCGGAACCACTGCACAAACCACGCCCGGAACCTAAGCGGCAAGACCGGCAACTCACACCATTCCCTGCGGACGTAATGAAACCCGCCCCCAGGCGCAAGTCCTGGTCGAGGTTGGAGCAGGGATTGCGCGTCACCGATCTGCTGCTACAAGCAGGCGGCTTCAGTTGCATCGTGATGGACATGGGCAGCCTGAACGCGGAGTATGCCTCGCGTGTGCCACTGGCGACATGGTTTCGCTTTCGTGCGGCAGCCGAGCGTTTGCAATCGAATGTATTGTTGTTGACCCAATACGCCTGCTCGAAGAACAGTGCCGGCGTGGTACTTCGTCTTGACCCGGGTAGCGAGCTGAGCGACGACTCGACGATTTTCACCGGCCTCGAACACCGGGCCGATTTAGCCCGGCAGCGTTTTCCTCAAGACAATGTATTTCCCCTGCGCAAGCAGCCGCAAAGCGTGCAAGCAGCACAATGGCATGTCAAAACCGCTTGGGCAGGCGGCAAATGATTACGACGACAGCGCGCTACGCTTGCCTCGATGTGCAAGCATTTCCACTCCAGTCACTGTTGCGCTTACGTCCCGAGTTGCTTAACAAACCGGTGGCCGTGCTCGATGGCGAGCCCCCGTTCCAGCAGGTGTGCTCCCTCAACACGCCGGCGCAGGCTCTCGGGATATCCCCAGGCATGACAAAGCTGGAAATGGAGATGTTTCCCACCGCTATTGTTTTGTTGCGCTCACGAGCAGAGGAGTCTGCTGCCCACGCAGCGTTGCTGGAGTGTGCCGGAAACTTCTCCCCGCAAGTGGAAGATCAGAGCAGTGACAGTTGCTTTACCTGCGTAATCGATATTGCCGGCACGGAAACGCTCTTCGGCTCCCCGGATGCGCTGGGAGAGAGCCTGCTTAAAAAGATACAGTCGCTTGGCATACGAGCATCCATCGCTATCAGCAGCAACTTTCATGCTGCCCGGTGCCTGGCGCGTGGGCACTCAGGGTTTGACGTACGCGTCGTTCCGCGGGGAATGGAATGCGCGGCGCTGGCACCATTGCCGCTCTCGGTTCTCAATCCTTCTCCGGAACATGAGGAGACCTTCTCCATGTGGGGCATCAGCACCCTGGGAGCACTGGGGAACCTCGAAGAAACAGAGTTGATTGCGCGGCTGGGGCAAGCCGGCAAAGGGCTGCGCCTGCTGGCTCGCGGAGAGTCGCCGCATTTGTTTACCGCGCTCGAAGCCAGCTTCGCTCTCGAAGAGCGAATGGAATTGGATTCCCCGGTAGAGATGCTCGATTCGCTGCTTTTCATCATCGGAGTGATGCTCGACCAGCTCATTGTGCGTGCGCAAGCGCGCATACTCGCGCTGGCCTCGATCACTCTTCACCTGGATCTCGAAGGCGGCCTGGCCCATACCTGCACGGTACGGCCTGCACTCCCAAATATCGATCGGAAACTATGGTTGAAGCTAATCCACCTGGACCTGCAGGCGCATCCACCCCAGGGAGCCATCCTGGCTCTTACCTTGAGCGCACAGCCGGGTAGCACCAGCAAAGTGCAGCTTGGACTTTTTTCTCGCCAGGTACCCGAGCCGATGCGGCTCGATGTAACCCTGGCCCGGATTCGCAGCATTGTCGGCGAGGGCCGCGTGGGTCAGGCGGTGCTCAAAGATACCCACCGTCCCGATGCTTTTCGAGTCGAACCTTTTCTTGTCCCAGCTTCTTCTGAGCTGGAAACGAAACCATCCTCGAAGCGGCTTGCCATGCGACAACTGAGGCCACCCGAAATAGTCATCGTCTCCGTACGTAATCGACAACCCGACTCTTTCGTCTTCAGGGAGAAGCGATACACCGTCGAGCGTGCTTACGGGCCCTGGTCTACAGCCGGAGACTGGTGGAAGCCTACCCTCTGGTCGCTCGAACAATGGGACCTGGTCGCCAGGGGTCATGATGCAAGCTGGCTCTGCTGCTGCCTGACACGTGATCTTACGCAGGGACATTGGCAGGTGGAGGCACTGTATGACTGATGGGTACGTCGAACTCCATGCAGCCAGCGCTTTCAGCTTTCTGGAAGGGGCATCGCTGCCGGAAGATCTTATCCAGCGTGCTGCCGAACTCAACATGCCGGCCATGGCCCTACTGGACCGTAACGGGGTTTACGGGTCCGCCCGATTTCACACCCTTGCCCGCAAACGCGGCGTACGGGCCCATGTCGGAGCTGAAGTTGCGGTGTCTAGCCTGGGCAGGCGTCTCACGCCACCGGACTGGCTGCCCCATCAGTATGCCCCTGAACCCGCGCGCCTCCCTTTGCTATGCAGCTCGCGCACCGGCTACCAGAACCTCTGCCAACTGATTACCCGGTTCAAGATGCGGGAGACAACCAAGTGCGAAGGTGCAGCGACGCTCGATGACCTGGAACAGCATTCTTCCGGCCTGGTCTGCCTGACCGGCGGCGATGAGGGTCCTGTGGCAGCTGCATTGATGCATGGTGGCGAATCAGAAGCAGTCAAAGTTACAGAGCAACTGGTTCGACTCTTCGGGCAGAAGAATGTTTACGTTGAACTTCAGCGCCACGGCGAGCGAGAGGAAGAATGGCGTAACCAGGCTGCCATTCGCATAGCGCATCGCCTGGGCTTGCCGATGCTGGCGACCAACGGGGTTCGCTATGCAACCGCGTATGACAGAGAAATTCTCGATGTGTTCACAGCTGTACGCCACCATACCAACCTGGAACAAGCCGGACGCCTGCTCAGCACCAATCAGCAACGCTATCTACGCGATGCGCAGGAGATGACGGCCAGATTCCGCGATCTTCCCCAGGCCATTGCGAACACGTTGGCCTTGTCTGAGCGTCTGGACTTTGAACTCAATGATCTCGGTTATGAATTTCCTCGCTATCCGGTTCCCGATGGCGAAACGATGGATAGTTTTCTGCGCCAGCGAACTGCGGAAGGGGTCCTGAAGCGCTATGGGGCCAAACACAATCGAAAACTGCTGGAAAGAGCGCAAAAGCAGGTGGAGTATGAGCTGGCCTTGATTCAGAAGCTGGGCTTTGCCGGCTATTTTCTGATCGTTTGGGATCTGGTTGACTTCTGCAAGAAACACGACATCCTGGTGCAAGGTCGGGGGAGTGCGGCAAATTCAGTCGTCTGCTATGCACTGGAAATTACCGCTGTCGATCCTGTCGGCATGGACTTGCTTTTTGAACGCTTTCTGAGCGAAAGCCGTGGAGAATGGCCGGACATCGATCTGGATCTGCCCTCCGGGGATAAACGCGAGCAGGCGATTCAGTACATCTATCAGCGCTATGGCGAGCTGGGTGCCGCTATCACCGCCAACGTAATTACCTATCGCGGCAAGTCTGCTGCGCGTGAAGTGGGCAAAGCAATGGGCTTCGATGCCGAGACCCTGGGCCGGCTCTCGAGCCTGGTATCGCAGTGGGAGTGGAAAGGAAAGAACGACACCCTGGAGCATTCCTTTCTCCATGCAGGTTTCGATGTCAAGCACGCGCATATCCACAAGTTTCTTGAGCTTTGCATGCGTATTCAGGACCTGCCGCGGCATCTCGGTCAGCACTCCGGGGGGATGGTGATATGCCAGGGCCAATTGGATCGAGTGGTGCCACTAGAACGAAGTTCAATGCCCGGCAGAACCGTGGTCCAGTGGGATAAGGAAGACTGCGCCGATCTGGGCATCATCAAAGTGGACCTGCTGGGACTAGGCATGATGGCAGTCATCCAGGAGTGTCTTGTCCTGGTCTCGCAGCATTACGACGAACCCGTCGACCTGGCGCAATTACCGCAGGATCCGGTGGTGTACGAAACCCTGCAGCGCGCCGATACTGTGGGCATGTTTCAGGTGGAGAGCCGGGCACAAATGGCCTCCTTGCCCCGCAATCACCCTGAAAAATTTTATGACCTGGTGGTCCAGGTAGCCATTATCCGGCCAGGGCCTATAGTGGGCAAGATGATGCATCCCTACATGCGGCGGAGGCAGAAAAAAGAAGAAGTCACCTACCCCCATCCCTCACTCATTCCGGTGCTCAAGCGGACATTGGGAGTTCCTTTATTCCAGGAACAGCTCTTGCGCATGGCCATGACGGTGGCTGATTTTTCCGGCGCAGAAGCAGAAGAATTGCGCCGTGCCGTCGGTATGCGCCGTTCCTGGCAGCGCATGGAACAACTGGAAGTGAAGCTGCGCAGTGGCATGACGAAGAACGGACTCGATGCAGCCACCCAGGAAAATATTATTCAGAACATTACTTCCTTCGCGCTCTATGGCTTCCCCGAATCCCACGCTGCCAGCTTTGCATTGATTGCCTATGCTTCCGCCTATTTTAAAGTGCGTTACCTGGCTGCGTTCACCTGCGCCATTCTCAACAATCAGCCCATGGGTTTTTACATGCCGGCCGTACTGGTCAAGGATGCGCAGCGTCATGGCCTACGCATACGTCCTATCGATGTGCAGGTCTCGCAATGGCAATGCACCGTTGAGCATGAAAGCAATGGAGAGCGCTCTCTGCGCATGGGCCTGATGTATGCCAAGGGTCTACGACAGGATGTGGGAGAAGCAATCGTCGAATCGAGAAGAGTATCCGGCCTGTTCCGCTCCGCCGAAGATCTCACCCTGCGCGTGCCGCTGCTGCAACGTAAAGAACTCACCTTGTTGTCCCGCATCGGTGCTCTCAATCGGCTCCATGGCATTGATCATCGACGGGACGCTGTTTGGCAGGTGGAAGAAGCAGTCAGGCCTGTAGGTCCTTTGCTGAAGCAGCATCGTGGACACCAGGTTTCTTCGCCCTTACAGAAAATGACAACAGAGGAGCGGCTGAGTGCGGACTACTCCGGTACTGGACTGACGGTTGGTCAGCATCCGTTGCACTATCGCCGTCAGGAGTTGCAAGCGATGAAGGTGCTGTCGTCGTCTCAATTGCGGAATTATAAGGATGGAGAATATGTGCGCGCTGCCGGTTGCGTCATCGCCCGGCAACGCCCAGGTACGGCCAAAGGTTTTATCTTTCTTTCCATGGAGGACGAGACGGGCATCGCCAATATCATCATCACTCCCGACCTCTATGAGCGGGAGCGTGTGGTGGTCACACGCAGCAAATTTGTTCTGGTCGAGGGTGCGCTGCAGAATCAGGATGGCGTGATCCATATCAAGGCCAGGCGTATACAACCTCTGGCCTTCACCAACCTCGAACTACGCTCTCACGACTTCTATTGATCTTGTAATTCCTAACCCTAATTAAAACCGCAGATCTCTCCACTGCACTGCGCTTGCTTTGTATCAGGGCACGACTTTAGTCGTGCCGCTACGGTTCGAAACAATGTTGGGCTTTAGCCCCTGCATTTTGCTTATTGCAGGGGCTAAAGCCCTGATCATTTTCGCGTGAGTGGTGGCACGACTAAAGTCGTGCCCTGATACAAAGCAAGCGTAGCGCACTGGAGAGATCTGCGGTTTTAGGCTCGATTTTTCATACCCGCACCGCCAAATCGCGCATCCTACTCTAGCTGAGGTGATGAAATGACCGACGTGAATAAATGCGCACACCCAGCCTGCAACTGCATTCCCGCCGACAAGCACAAATACTGTAGTGAAGTCTGTGAAGATGCAAAGGGCATGACAGAGCTTGCCTGCCAATGCGATCACCCAGCTTGCCGCGGCGAAGCTCTTAAGGCCTGACGACCCGGGCTACAGACTCTCTTGCTGAAACATCTGCTTGATACCCCGCAACGCCTGCCGGGTCCTTTCCTCGTTTTCAATCAAGGAAAAACGCACATGCTCGTCCCCGTGCTCGCCGAAGCCCACACCCGGGCTGACCGCGACCTTAGCCTCGGTTAAGAGCTTCTTGGAAAACTCGAGCGAGCCCATTGCTTTATACCGCTCGGGGATTGAGGCCCAGACAAACATCGTGGCCTTGGGCAGGGGCACTGGCCAGTTCAATTGATTCAGGCCTTTGACCAGAACATCGCGCCGCTTGCGGTAGTTCTCGCAAATCTCCTGCACACACTCCTGCGGCCCCTCCAGGGCGAGGATCGATGCCACCTGAATGGGCGTGAAGGTACCGTAATCAAAGTAGCTCTTGAGTCGCCCTAACGCTGCCACTAACTCCGGATTCCCCACCATGAAGCCGACTCGCCAGCCGGGCATGTTGTAGCTCTTGGACAAGGTGAAGAATTCGACCGCAATCTCCTTCGCCCCCGGCACCTGTAGGATCGATGGCGCACGATATCCATCGAAAACAATATCGGCATAGGCAAGATCGTGCACCAGGTAAATCTGGAACTCCTTGCACAGAGCAACCACACGCTCGAAAAACGCCAGATCCACACACTGCGTGGTGGGATTGGCCGGGAAATTCAGGATCAGCATCTTCGGACGCGGATACATCAGCGGAACGGAATGCTCAAGCTCCGCCAGAAAATCGTCGGTGCTATGCACCGGGATCGCACGCACATTAGCTCCGGCAATCACCGGACCATAAATATGGATCGGATAGCTGGGACTGGGCACCGCGACAACGTCGCCACGGTCAAGAGTAGCCAGGCATAGGTGAGCAATTCCCTCCTTGGAGCCAATCGTGACAATCGCTTCCGTCAGTGGATCAAGCTCTACTCCATAGCGCTTGAGGTACCAGTTGCAAATTGCTTTGCGCAGCCGCGGGATCCCTTTGGACAAAGAGTAACGATGGGTCGCCGTCTTGCCCGCTGCTTCAATCATTTTGTCGACGATGTGCCTGGGCGTGGCACCGTCAGGGTTGCCCATGCCGAAGTCGATAATGTCTTCTCCACGCGCGCGAGCAGCAGCTTTCAATTCGCCGGTTATGTTGAAGACATAAGGCGGCAGTCGCTTTAGCCTGAGGAACTCTTGCATTGGCCTTGTCCCTATCGTTTTACTGAATACGCTCATATCGGTAGCCCTCGGACTCAAGCGCATGGGCGATCGCGGTAATATGTGCCGCGCCACGCGTTTCCAACGTGATATCTATGACTGTATCGCCCAGGCTAACGCCGTAGTAAGCACGGCTGTGCAACGTCTCGACGATGTTTGCCCGCTGCTCGGCGAGGATCTTAGTCAGTTGAAAAAGAGCTCCCGGGCGATCGGCGAGGTGGACGCGTATGCGCACCCGGCGGCCGTCTTTGGCCAAACCGCGTTCGATGATTCTGGCCAGTAGGCTCACATCGATGTTGCCGCCGCAGACCAGAACCGCGGTCCGTTCGCCTTTGAGCGAAGTCTTCTTCTGCAGCAAAGCCGCCAGGGCTACGGCGCCGGCGCCTTCCGCCAGGGTTTTCTCCCGTTCAAGCAAGACCATGATGGCATTCGCGATTTCCTCTTCATCGACGGTGACAATCTCATCGACAAAGCGTTGCACCAGTGGCAGAGTGAGATCCCCGGCGCGACGGACCGCGATCCCATCCGCGATGGTCGCCTCCGCCGGCAAAGTGACCGGACCCCCATTCTCCATAGCGCGCAACATGGAGGGCAGGCGCTCCGTCTGTACGCCAACCACACGAATCGCCGGGTTGGCTTCTTTCAAGGCGCACGCCACACCACTGATCAGTCCTCCGCCGCCGATGGGCACGACCACTGCCTCCAGGCCTTGCACCTGCTCCAACAACTCAAGACCGATCGTGCCTTGACCGTTGATAACCGCGTGGTCATCGAATGGATGCAGAAACGTCATCCCTTCCAATGCGCAGATGCGCAGCGCCTCGTCACAAGCCTCATCGTAGTTTGCCCCGTGGAGGATCACATCCGCACCAAAGCCGCGCGTGGCCGAGATCTTCACCAGTGGGGTCATGAGGGGCATAACGATGCGCGCCAGTACACCGCGCTGGGTAGCGTGGTAGGCCACCGCCTGGGCATGATTTCCCGCGCTGGCAGCGATCACCCCGCGCCGCTTTTCGTCATCACTCAGCAGCAGGATCCGGTTGAGCGCGCCGCGCTCTTTGAAAGCACCCGTGCGCTGCAGGTTATCCAGCTTGAGATAGACCTGTTGACCGGTTACCTCGGAGAGGGCGGCTGAGAGCTGGCAGGGGGAGAAGTAGATGAAATCACGAATTCTCTGTTCTGCTTTTCTTATCTGATCGAGGGAAACGTCCACAGTTGATTAAAACATTTCTTATGTTGGTCTCAAAGGGGAGGGACTGCAATTGCTACCCTTTGCGCCGCTAAAGCGCATGACCCAAGTCGACGGTCAGCAGGGACATTTCAGTCCGACTGGGCGTAAAGCTTTTTGCTTTGTATCAGGGCACGACTTCAGTCGTGCCGTCTCCGGCTAAAATATTCAGGGCTTTAGCCCCTGCCACCGTACAATCTGCGGAGGATTCTAAGGGAAAAACGCGCAGGGGCTAAAGCCCACTCGTCTTGGCGCCCTTTACGGCACGACTGAAGTCGTGCCCTGATACAAAGCAAAACGCTGTGCGAAACGTCGTGGCCGCTCTGCGGTTTCTCGCTCACCCCACCCAAGGGTGCCGGGAAGAACACCCGTCTTCTTCCCAGGATGGCGGTAGACTGAGAATCAGAATGAAGGCGAGTGAAACCATCGCGGTTCTGGCCGAAAAGCCTTCGGTCGCCCGTGACATTGCCCGTGTGCTCGGGGCTGATAAACGGGGCCAGGGCTATCTGCAAGGGAACGGTTATGTAGTCACCTGGGCCATCGGGCACCTGGTGTCGTTGGCCGAGCCGCATCAAATCAATCCACAATGGCGGCAATGGCGCCTCGAAGCACTCCCCATTCTGCCCGGGCAGTGGCCCCTGGTGGTCTACGAGCGCAGCAAAGATCAGTTCGAAGTCGTGCAAAAAATACTCACGTCTCCGCGAGTGTCAAGCATTGTGTGCGCCACCGATGCCGGGCGCGAAGGAGAACTGATTTTCCGCTACATCTACGAGGCCACCAAGAGCGAAAAGCCCTTCCGCAGGCTGTGGATCTCCTCGCTGACGCCGGACGCCATCCGCAAAGGATTCTCCAGCCTTCGTCCCGGAAGTGACTACGACCGGCTGGCCGATGCCGCCTGCGGTCGAAGCCGAGCCGATTGGCTGGTGGGCATGAATCTCTCCCGCGCCTACTCCATTGTCTACAACGAGGAACTTTCCGTCGGCCGCGTGCAGACTCCCACGCTGGCGATGATTGTCGAGCGCGAACTCAGCTTGCGCAGCTTTGTGCCCGAGGATTACCTGGAGGTGGTTGCCACCTTCCAGGCCAGCCCAACCAGCGAAACCTACGACGGAACATGGTTCCGGCCGCAAAGCAAAACCAGCGAAGCCAAAGACGGAACCAACAAACGCTTGCCGGCCGATGGCCAGGAAGCCAACCAGATCATAGAGCGTGCGCGCAGCGGCCAAGCCGCGATCGAGACGCTTAGTTCGGAAACGGTACGTACTCCACCACCCCTGCTGTACGACCTGACGGACCTGCAACGGCATGCCAATCGCCTGTACGGCTTTAGTGCGCAGAAGACACTCGATCTGGCCCAGGCGCTCTACGAGCAGCACAAACTCATCAGTTACCCGCGCACCGACAGCCGCCATCTTTCGACCGACATCGCGGAAACAATTCCCAGGATTGCCCAGGTCATCTCCACCCTCTACCCACAGCAGTTGGCCCCAGGAACTGGTGAGCGCGCCTTGGGTAAGCGCTACGTCGACGACACTAAGGTCAGCGACCATCACGCCATCATTCCCACCACGGTCGTGATGCAGCCAGACAAACTCAGCGATGAGGAGAGCAAGATCTACGACCTGGTCTGCCGGCGCCTACTCATGATGTGGCATGAGGACTACCTGCAGGACGTAACCACGGTGATTACAGCGATCCGCAGCGAAGCAATCGTGGACCGCTATCGCACCACCGGAACGGTAGTCCGGCAAGCCGGCTGGAAAATTCTCGATCCTGGCACAGACGCGCGCCAACGAGAGCCGAAGAGAGGTGCCGAAACCACCGATCAGGCATTACCCGCCACTCTCGCGCAGGGTCAGCCACAGAACGTAACCAAAATCGAAGCGCAAAAGAAGAAAACGCGGCCCCCCCAGCGTTTCACCGATGCCACCATCCTGACCGCCATGCAAACCGCGGGCAGAAGTCTGGACGAAAAAGAACTTTCCGACGCGATGAAGGAAACCGGGCTGGGGACCCCGGCCACTCGGGCCGCCATCATCGAAGTACTGTTGAAACGCGCTTACGTCATACGCACGGGCAAGAGTCTCGAAGCAACCGAGAAAGGGATACACCTGATCGAGGTGGTGCACCCTGAAGTCAAGAGCCCGGCCATGACGGGCCAGTGGGAAGCCTTCCTCAACCGGATCCAGCAAGGAGAAGCGCAACTGGATCCCTTCCTGGAACGCATCAGTGAATACGTGCGCTCGGTGGTGGGGCGGGTGAGCCAAACGCCGCCTGTCGTCCGAGCTCCAGACTCATCCGCACAGCGCGAGATTGCGGCTGTCAGTGATGCTCCCGTGATCAAGGCCATTCCCAGCGACGCCAGCCTCAGCCAGTTGCTGCAGAGCGTCTTCGGTTTTTCCAGCTTCCGGCCGAACCAGGAGGCGGTGTGCCAGTCAGTGACCGCGGGAGAAGACGCGCTGCTGGTGATGCCCACCGGCTCGGGCAAATCGCTCTGCTATCAGTTGCCGGGGTTGGCACGCGGTGGAACCACGCTGGTGATCAGTCCGCTCATAGCCTTGATGGATGACCAGGTGCGCAAGCTGAAAGACCTTGGCTTGGCTGCCGAGTGCATTCACTCCGGGCGCGATCGTGAAAGCTCCCGGCAAGCATGCGTCAATTACATGAAGGGCAACCTGCAGTTTCTGTTTATCGCTCCCGAACGCCTTCGCGTGCCGGGCTTTCCTGAGATGCTGGCCAAGCGGAAGCCCTCGCTCATTGCCATCGACGAGGCGCACTGCATCTCGCAATGGGGTCACGACTTTCGCCCTGACTACCGCATGCTGGGCCAATATCTGCCCAGTTTCCGTCCCGCGCCGGCGCTGGCTCTCACCGCCACCGCGACCCCGTTAGTCCAGAAGGACATTGCGACCCAGCTGGGACTGTCCACGGTCAAGCATTTTATCCATGGTTTTCGCCGAGACAATATCGGAATTGAAATTGTGGAGGCGCTGCCCTCCAATCGACCTCTCCTCGCCCGGGCCATCCTGCTCGAAGCAGCGAATCGTCCGGCCATTGTCTACACCCCCACCCGCAAACAAGCCGAAGCGCTGGCCACCGGCTGGGCGCGTGAGTTTCGTGTCGCCGGCTACCATGCCGGGCTCGATGCGAATCGGCGGCGGCGAGTGCAGGAAGAATTCATGTCCGGCAAGCTGGACGTCATGGTAGCCACCACCGCCTTTGGCATGGGCATCGATAAAGCCGATGTCCGCACCGTGATTCACACCGCATTCCCCGGCAGCCTCGAAGGCTATTACCAGGAGATTGGCCGTGCGGGGCGGGATGGAAAGCCCAGCCGCGCGATTCTCATGTACTCCTACGCGGACCGCCATACCCACGACTTCTTCTTCAATCGGGACTATCCGCCGGTTGCGTTGCTGGACCGCATTTTTGCCAAGCTGGGGGACCAACCGCAAAGTAAGGACGCGGTGCGCAGGCTGGCCAAAATGGACGAGGACGTCTTCGACAAAGCTCTGGAAAAACTCTGGATCCACAAAGGCGCAGTGGTGGACTTTGCCGAGAATGTAAGCCTTGGAATCGAAGACTGGCGGGCCTCCTACACCGCGCAGGCGGATCAGAAGAAGGATCAGCTGGAGGAAATCATCCGCTTCGCGGAAAGCCATCATTGCCGCATGAAGTCTCTGGTTCATCACTTCGGGGATACTTCAGACACCGGCACGAGCTGCGGAATATGCGATTTTTGCGCGCCTGCCAACTGCGTTGCGCAAAGGTTTCGCACCCCCAGCCACGCGGAACGGATTGCGTGCGATCGCGTTCTGCAGAAGTTGCGTGCCCTTCCTGCCAGGTCCACGGGAAAGCTGTATACCGACCTATACCCCGAAAAAGAAATGAGCCGGGATAACTTCGAGGAAGTTCTGGGTGCGATGGCGAGGGCAGATCTGCTGGCCTTCACCGACGCAGTTTTTGAGGCCCAGGGAAAGCGAATTCCCTACCGCAACGTGAGCATTTTACCTGCCGGGCTCACCTTCAATGAAAGCCAGGCTCACCTTTTTGTGATGAGAGATGCGGTGGATCCCGCCACTTCTTCCAAACGCAGCAAGAAGCGGGCGACGATGGCGGCGACCGCAGTGCCCGCGCAAGGCAGGCTGGCAAAGTCAGCGCCCGGCGAACCTGCGCCTCCGCCGGAGCGGCAGGCTCGCCTGGAGCAAGCCCTGCGTGCCTGGCGATTGACCGAGGCCAAGCGGCGAAAGATGCCCGCCTTTCGCATCTTCGGCGATCGTACCTTGCGCAACATCGCGAGCACGTGCCCCAGGACCGACTCCGATTTCTTAGCCGTGCCCGGCATTGGCATGGGGACCGTAGAGAAATATGGAGCCCAAATCTACCACTTGATCGCAACTGCCGAGTGAGTGTTAGTCGTCTTCGCCGAGCAGATTGCTCACGCGCACAATGGTATCGATCTGTTCCGCGCTGAGCCGGGACAGCAGATTCCGGCGGACCGATTCCGCGTGGATTGGCCGCGCAGCCTCCAGCTTCTCCCGGCCGAGTTTGGTGAGAACTACGAAAACGGTGTTCTGGTCGGCACGGCGGCGCTCAATGAGCGCTCGTTCCTTCATTCGCGTGAGCTGGTGAGAGAGACGGCTCTTGTCCCAATCCATCATCCTGGCCAGGGTTTGTTGCCGGAGCTCGCCTTTGCCAAGGTCAGCGAGACGAGACAAGACTCCAAATTCAGGGCCGGATAGTCCGGTTGCCGCCGCGATGTCACGGCCAACCCGGCCCAACACGTCTTCACCCATAAGCCTGAAGGCATGCCATACACGAAGCTCGCGAGGCGACAAGGGTTTGCCAGACATGGTTGGGGGAAGCATACCAACCGCTGGTTGACATGACAACCAGTGCGGCTAAAGAGCTGATTTCAATCAAATTAGACGACGGTGAACCCGGGTAAAGAGTCGGAGACGCCAGATTCCTCGATCCAGCAAGCGGATACCGTTTAAAGTGTTGTCAACCTGATCCTGTTGCCCGAGGTGTCGCAGAGTGGTTGAAGGACCCATTACGCAGAGTGACAACGAAGACGGGGCAAAGGGCCCGGGCATGATGGGCCTCATCCAGGAGTTGATGCGCCCTTACCGGGGCAGTCTGGCCATGATTCTGGTGGCCATGCTGGTCCAGAGCACGATGACGCTGGCCGCACCCTGGCCGCTCAAGATCATCATTGACAACGTGGTCGTCGGCCGCAAGCTCGATCCCTGGATCGCCGGCTTGCTCAAGCCGCTGCTCGCCCATGGCCATCGCTCGCATCTTGCCGAGATAGCCGCACTGGCCGTGATCCTCATTGCCATCTTGAATGCCGGCGCGTCGTATCTGGCCAACTACCTCACCGAGAGCGTCGGACAATGGGTGGCCAACGACCTGCGCATGCGGACCTACCATCATCTTCAGTATTTATCGCTGCGCTATTACGATACCCACCAGTCCGGCATGCTGCTGAGCACGATCACTGCCGACGTTCTCACCATCCAGAACTTTGCCTCCTCCGCCACACTGGGCATCCTGGTCGACATGCTCACCATCCTCGGCATGTTGGTGGTGATGTTCTTCCTCAACTGGGATTTCACCCTGGTTGCGGTCGCGATCACGCCTTTGCTGCTGCTGCTGGCCACCCGCTTCAAAAAGGCGGTCAAGAGCTCGACCCACGAAGTACGTAGGCAGCAGAGCAACATCGTTGCCGTCGTGCAGCAGGATCTCGAATCCATCCGCGTGGTCACAGCCTTTGGACGGCAGGAGTTGGAACAGGAAGAACTTGCGGCGGTCAGCCAGGCAACGGTAGCTGCCGCGCTCAAGGCGCGCCAGGTCAAGGCCTTGCTCTCGCCCATCGTTTCCATCATCGTCTCATTTTGCATCGCCTTCGTGCTCTGGCACGGATCTCTGCTCATTCTCAAAGGAGGAATGACAGCCGGAGAATTAACCGTCTTCCTCTCCTATCTGGCGTCGTTCTTCAAGCCGGTGAAAGACCTGGCCAGCATGAATAACTCGATTGCCCAGACGGCCGTCGCGGTAGAACGCATTCGAACCATCCTCGATGCGGACGCCATCCTTCCCGAAAAGCCGGACGCTCGTGAGCAGGAGATTCACGGTGAAATCACGTTTGATCATGTTGCCTTCGCCTACGATGCATCCTGTCCGGTGCTGCGCGACGTGAGCTTCCATGTCAAACCTGGACAGATGGTGGGCGTCGTCGGGCCGACCGGCGGCGGCAAATCAACCATCATGAGCCTGATTCCCCGCTTTTACGATCCCAGCGCAGGCAGTGTTCTGGTGGACGGCATCGATGTTCGCGATTACCGGCTACAGGCGTTGCGCGATCAGATTGGCTATGTGTTGCAGGAGACCGTGCTCTTCCGCGGGACGATACGGGACAACATTGCTTACGGCCGTGCGGGCGCCACCGAAGAGGAAATTATCGCGGCCGCGAAGCTGGCCAACGCCGACGAATTTATCTCCCGCATGCCTGACGGCTATAAGACTTTGGTGGGCGACCGGGGCGACACCCTCTCCGGCGGCCAGCGGCAGCGCATAGGCATCGCGCGAGCCATCATTCGCAACAACCCTATCCTGATTCTCGATGAACCGACCGCCGCCCTGGACGCCGAGTCGGAGCGCCTGGTCATCGAAGCGCTCGAACGATTGATGAAAGGGCGAACCGTTCTCACCATCGCCCACCGGCTGAGCACCATCCGCGACGCGGATAAAATCATCGTGCTCAAAAACGGTGTGGTCGCGGAACAGGGCACGCACGACGAGCTATTGGCGCTGGGGGGAACCTACGCCGAGTTGTATAGTGTACAGTTCGATAAAACACCGGCGAAGGCCGCTCTCTAGAGGCGTTGATGTCCCGTAGCCTAGTTGTCTTACCCGACGACTCCGCAAAGTCGATCCTGGACGCGATCCATCACGCGTCCAAGTCACTGCGCGTCAAGATGTTCGTCTTCACGGATCCGTCGTTGATTGCAGCCGTGATACAGGCCCACCGCCGGGGCGTCAATGTGCGCATCATGTTGAATCCCAGGCGCCGTAGTGGCGTTTCCGAGAATGACGAAAGCCGCAGCACGCTGCAGGCTGCGGGCATCGACGTGCTCGACAGCAATCCGGCCTTCGATCTTACTCATGAAAAGTCCATGGTGGTGGACGACAAGGTCGCATTCGTGAAATCGCTGAATTGGCAGAGCGAAAACCTCACCGAGACCCGCGATTACGCGATCATCACCTCGGACCCGCACGAGGTAGCGGAGATCATCAACTGTTTCGAAGCAGACTGGAGCCGCCAGGATTTCGCGTCAGGCAAGAACGCGCAGTTGATTTGGTGCCGCGGAAATGGCCGCGAACGGATTACCGAGTTCAT
>JBEKNJ010000038.1:0-114405 GCA_049522955.1 Acidobacteriaceae bacterium | reverse complement strand
ATTCCAGTGCCCGCACCCGCCCCGATGATCGACGTCCCGGCCGCTACGGCCGCCTGCAGCCGTTCGAGGTAGTCTTTTCGAGTCAACTCGGTTTTTCTATTTCCCATTACGCTAAGTCCTCTTGAGGAAATGCCCGCCGACGTGCCTCATGCCCCGCTCCCTGGTGACGCCTCGGCGCATTTCAAAAATTCGTCTGCGATGGCTGCAGCAAACTCCGGGTCGTTGATGTGCCGATCCAGTTCCAACAGCTTTACGTTCGGTCCGACATTGGCACGGAGAGCATCGAACAAGCTCTTGTCGGCAACCGGGTCATAGAACGCCTTGCCAACACGATCGATGCCGGAGACGCCCTGAAGCGGCAGTAGTAAAACAACAGGACCCTTCGCCTGATTTAACTTCCGGGCCAACATCTCGCCGAGTTCCCTGTTCTCCTGTGGTGTGGTGCGCATGAGCGTCACCGCTGGGTTGTGCTGATAGAAGAGCCGGCCGGCAAAGTTGGGCGGTACTGTTTCGGGTGCGCCGAAATTGACCATATCGAGGCATCCGACGGAAACGATCTGGGGCACGCCTTTTCTTCCCGCGGCCTCCAGCCGGTGTGGTCCGGCGGTCAGAACACCTCCTACAAGCTCATCCGCAAGTTCCGTCGTCGTGATATCCAGAACGCCTTTCACGAAACCCTCGACGACCAAACGTTCCATCGCCTGTCCTCCGGTTCCGGTGGCGTGAAAGACGAGAAGCTCGTAGCCGCGAGCTTCCAGCAGTTCCTTAACGCGGTTCACGCAGGGGGTCGTGTTGCCAAACATGGTCGCTGCCAACAGGGTTCGGTTGGACACTTCGGGCAAAGGCGCTCGACGTCCGCACATCCCTGCCATCGCATCTGCTGCATTCGCGAGAACGGTGGACGTGAGACTATTCAGGCCGGAGAAATCGGCCACCGAATACATCATGCAAATGTCAGAGGTCCCGACGTAGGGGCGCACGTCGCCAGACGCCATGGTGGAGACCATCAATTTCGGAGCACCGATGGGAAGCTCGCGCATGCCCGCTGTGGCAATCGCCGTTCCCGCCGAGCCTCCGATCGCGATCATTCCCTCACGAAGCCCTCTCTCCCGGCGTGCAGCTACCCATGCCGCCAATCCTTTATGCATGGCGGCAGTCGCGCGCCCACGATCCTCGGCGGCGGCCAGCTCTGCGATGCTTTCGCCCGCAGCCTGCGCTATCTCCTCGCGAGGTACATCCGGCGGGAAAGCGGGAGGCGCTAAAACTCCGATGTCCACGACGGTGGTGGCCAATCCGGCAGCGACTAAGCGGTCGCGCAGAAAGCGGACCTCGTTGCCCTTTGTGTCCAGAGTTCCCACGACGAGAATGGAGTAAGGCGCAGTCATCACAAGAAATTGTCCTCTACATTGTCATCACCACAATTAGCATACAAAACAATTCAATGCACCCTACGCGCTCCTATATTCCGCTGTCAAGGACAAATTTAAGGCTTTGGCGACGATAACAATGCCGGTACAATCAGACGATGCTGAGCCCGATCGAAAAGCTGGGGCAGTTTGTGTTTGAGGAGTTTGGACCGCCCCGTTATGAACAGTTGGCTGCCTTCTTTGAACGCGCGATACGGGCGGGCGAGATCAGTGCGGGAGATCGGCTGCCCACGGTGCGTCGCCTCTCGGACCTGATGAGCGTGAGCGCTACGACGATAAGCTCCGCGTTCGACCTGCTGGGGAGCCGCAAATTCGTTCGTGCCGAAGTGGGCCGCGGCACGTTTGTTGTTTCCGATTGGCAGAATGTAAACGGGATCTCGACAAATTCGGGGAGCGCCACCATCCCACCACCGGTACCCAAGCTGAGAGGAACGCGAAACCCCTGGCGGCGGAATGCGTTGATGCGTGCAAGCTCGCGACTCCGCGCGACCTACCCAAGCGCGATGGAATGCAGCACGGGGCGGCCTGATGCGAAGCTGCTGCCACTGGAAGTTATCCGCCAGGCGTGGGCAAACTGCATGCAGGAAGTCACGTCAACCGATCTGCAGTATGCCGGTACCGCACCTATCCAGCCTTTGGCGGAGGTCCTGATTCCGGTATTGGAAGGCGACCTCATTCCGGCGCGAACGCAGGATCTGATGATCGGTAGTTCGGCACAGCAGTTTTTCGCTCTCATCTATGAAGTCGCAAGGGTGAAGTCGGAAAAATCCACGTTGTTGGTTGCGATCGAGGAGCCTGGTTATCCAACCCTGATGGACACGTTAGAGCGTGCCGGTGGGCGGCTGGTGGGCATCGCCGTGGACCGCTTCGGCGCAGTGCCGGCTTCGCTCGATGCGGCCTTGCGTGATGGTGCGAGATTGGTGATATTGACGCCACGTGCGCACAATCCAACCGGCGCTTCGTGGTCGATCGAGCGTTTGACGGAGCTGTCCGACGTATTGAAGGCGCATCCTGAGGCAATCGTGGTGGAAGACGACCAGGTCGCAGGAATTGCCGCCACCAAGCCGGGCACGTTGCTCTCTATTCCCGAGTTAGAGAATCGGGTTTTGCATGTGCGTTCGTTTTCGAAATCGATCGCTCCGGACCTGAGAATGGCAGCGGCGGTCGCGCGCCCCTTGATACGGGAACCGCTGTCAGAAGCCAAAACCTACGCCGACGGCTGGAGTTCCCGTTTGCTTCAGCGAGTTCTCGCAAAGACCCTACAAACAGACGAGATCAACGTGGCGTTGAAGAAAGCGCGCGATGCTTACCGCGACCGCCGGCAAAGCGCATGCGCCGCCTTGAATCAAATCGTAGCGCCACGTGGGGGTGGCTGCTGGTCCGGTTCTGATGGTGTCAACGTGTGGGTACGGCTGCCCCCTGGCGTCGATTCCAAACATATTCAGGAGCGAAGTGCAGCTGCCGGCGTTCGTATCGCCGATGGAGAACCGTTCTTCATTGCCCCCGGCCAAAACGACGTCGTACGGCTGAATGCCGGTTCGGTTGAAGCAGAAGATGCTGCGAAGGCGGGCAAGATCGTGGGACAAGCGATTCTTGATTGTGGTTGGCAGAATCCCGGGCCGATTCACGTATAGCATCGGTTGGCACGTAGACTTGCAAGGAATTGGAAACATAACGACAAGCGAAGAACCAGCCCCTACCCATCCGTTGGCGCGCCTACAGCGCACAGCTCGATTCCGTTAGTGCGTCCCGATATAGAAGGCAGATAAGACCGCGAGGATAATAGAAAGCGACGCTGAAATAAGCTCCTCACCCGTTGCATATGGATGATCTTTCCCATCCGTGACGTGACCGCTTTTGTTTTCTCTACTCCAAAGATGGTAATGCGCTGCCATTGTGAACGGATGGAACGCGATCAACACATACCCGGCTCCCAGGACTACTCGCGATAGCCAGAAATACGCGCCTGTCGTGATCGGAACCACGATCAGACAAATGACCGCGGCAAGCAAACTCATGATGTTGAGGACGTCCGGTATGGGTATCCACGAACCTCTGTCGGCGTCACGTAGGTTTATCTCACGATTCACGCGCCAGCCGAAAGCGACGAACTGCAGCGCGATCAACGGTGGAGCCAGTCTGTAGAGAGTATCTAGGATCATAGCGGCGTCGACATTTGTCATGGAAAGCGAGAACCATAACAAGGATTAGAGAAGGTGAATGCCCTTCAGGCGATGTTTGCGTATCGAAGTTTTCGACGTCAGATAGCCGTTGTTCGACACGGATAGTGGCAATTCAGGCGTTCTGGGTAACATCTGCGTTGAAAGCTATGCCTTGCAGCCGCGCCGCATATCGTCTTCATCATCCGCGGAATCACCAGCGCGTCAGACCAAGCTTTCGGCAAAACAGAAATGGAGGCCCGGCTCGGCCGTCGTTACAGCACTCAAGCTCGCGGCAGCGATGGTGGGAGCGGGATTGACATGAAACTTTTTTGGGAGAATCGGCGCAAATATGCTCATTAATCGCAGAACGATGCCCTCCCTGAGGCGCGGTTCATCTCGTTCGCCGCCGATAAGGCTGGGTCGAACTATGGTAAGTGATTTGAATCCCACGAGCTCAATGTCTCGCTCGATTTCGCCTTTGATTCTTGGATAGAAAAATGGCGAGCTGACAGAGGCAACGCTCGCCGAGACGAGGACGAACGTCTCCGCTCCCAGCTCGTGAGCAGATCGCGCAAACGCCAAAGGCAGAACGTAGTCCACTTCACGAAATGCTTCTTTAGAACCAGCCTTGCCGATCGTCGTTCCCAGCGCACAGACGACGGCGTCAACTCCCCGGGCCACTCCTTCGGGCAGCAGCAACTCCAGGCGATCGGACACAGGATTTGTAAGCTTTGGATGGGGGGCTAATGGTAGGCGCGTGGGCGCGACCACGCTTGTAATTGCAGGATGCGCGAGAGCTTGCGCCAATACATTCTTCCCCACTAAACCTGAGGCTCCCAATAACAGTATCTTCATCATCGAACTCAGCTCCTAAGGCTGCGAAGTGCCTCAAATGGCAATCCGCATGAAGCGTGCGTAAACAAAAGCCCGTTCGATACCGCTAGAGGTGCCGGTTACCAAAATTGTTTGAGCCATGGGCAACGATCCCTCTGAAGGTCCTGAAGTGCGTCCGCTTTGCGCGGGGTTCGCGGCGACTCGGCGTAGTCGGGTCTTTTTACATCCCATTTGGTATAGATATACCGAATGGTATTTAGGTTGCAAATAGTTTTCGTGCGTTATTCTGAAAACGTGCCTAGAGTGATCAAGCAGAGATTGACCCGGCAGGAGAGCCGCCTCGAAACCAGGACAAGGCTTCTGGAGTCAGCAGCTGAGTTGTTTGCAAGGGGCGGCTATGAGGGCGCGTCTGTCGATCTGATTGCGGAGAGCGCGGGTTACTCCAAGGGAGCGTTCTACTCCAATTTTGGGAGCAAAGAAGCTATCTTCCTGGAACTTCTCGACGCCCATAAGCGGCGCGAGATTGAAGCTTTGGCTCAGCTTCTTGCGCAGGACATCCCTGCGTCGGAGCTTTTGTCGCTGATCCGCAACTCTGAAACCGGGCGTGGCTCTGATTTCGACTTCGGTTTACTTTCTGCTGAGTTTCAATTGCAAGCCTGCCGCGATAAGACGTTTGCCAAGACCTATGCCAAGCTGCACCGCACTCACCGTGACACCATGGGTGGATTGGTTATCAAACTGTTTGCCAAGCTAGATCGAATTCCACCCTCTGATCCGAAAGATCTCGCCGACATCATTATGGCGTTGACCACCGGTCTCTCTTTACAAAGAACAAGCATGCAAGGACCTCTACGAAAAGGATTCGTTACTGAGGCGATCCTTCTCGTTCTTGGTCTTGATCGTTTGCAGATTTAAAGCAGTTTTGGGCAGTCCTGGGGAGGATAGCTTACCCCCTGAAGGACACTGCCGCTCAGAGATTGACGGTAGTCAGCCTTGCCGTTGGATCCTGCCTGCATGATCGGCAGGTCAATTCGTAACAGGTTTTGTATTATTTCTCTGTGGCCAGGTACGACTGCCTTCATGAAATTCCGCAGTTGAAGCAAGTGATGCCTACCCTCTCTCATCCGATACCAATGGATGCAAAACACAGACTCGGTAAAGCGCGTTGCTCTTCCTTGGTGTTTTTCCCACGCCGAAGGAGTGCCGTCTCTGGTCGCGTTGTCGATGATGTAGTGCCATCTTCCGTCGGGCTGGGACGATTGAAACTCGACTCCCGTGTTCAGCCGTCCCTCACGGGACTGGCCTGCTTGCTTATCATTACCCGGGACTGCGTCCAGGGCTACTTTCAGCCCGTCCGTACGGGACTTACTTGGGAGAGCGTAGTCCTCGCGCAGACGCTAAAGCCCGTAGACTTCAGTGCTTTAGAACCTTAAAAAATGATCCGAAGGACACCGCAGAAGGGTACGGCCTTTAGGCCGTACGCAACTACGTTCAATGACTGCGGCTTTAGCCGCTGAGGGACGCTTCTTTTCTGGAAGAACTCCCCCAGAGGCTTTAGAGTCTGCGTGAGAACCTAGCAAGAAGTCCCTAGTTTGGTGGGGAGCCCCCTGCTTTAGCAGAGGGGAGCAACGCTTCAGCGTTGATGAAAAGGGTTGGACTCTGATTATGCGCTTTAGCGCTGGCCTCGAAAGTCCAGGGCTAAAGCCCGTCCTTTCGGGATGAATTGCTTTTCCGCTGGACTGAAGTCCAGCTCCCCCCTGCTGAAGCAGGGGGCTCCCACCAGATTCCGGGTGGGGCACCCATCGATTCCCTCCGACCGGCCGCCTTGACGGTCCTGTTGCCGTAATGACTTGCAATCATGTCCGTTCGCAGTCCGGGTCGGTGAGGCGCCGGTAATCCGGCCCCCATTGTGGCCCCATGATGTAATTGGAGTTTGGACTGTCTTGGATGGGAGGTTGGTGGGCAGCGAGGGACTCGAACCCCCGACATCCTGCTTGTAAGGCAGGCGCTCTAACCAACTGAGCTAGCCGCCCAACTCAAACTGATGGTAACACGCTGCGCCCAACAGATGGAGTAGCCTGCATCCCTACGGCTTGTTAACGTAGGGATGCAGTATTCCACTGAAGAGGCGGTACGACTTGATCAGCCAGGACCCCGCACCACCAGCGCCGAACGAAAAGAAAGGCCGGCTTACGATCGGCATCGACCTGGGGGGCACGAATCTGCGCATCGCCGCCTTCGATCAGCAGTGGACGCGCCTGGCTTCGATTAGTGTGCCCACGCGCGTGAGCGACGGCCCCGGGGCGGTGGTCGACGATATGCGCGAGGCGATCGAGCGTGTGCTCGAACAGTGCGGACCAAAGCACGAACTGTTCGGCGTAGGCATCGGTGCACCCGGGCCGCTGGAGTTGCCTTCGGGTAGATTCCACCGCCCTCCCAACCTCCCTGGCTTCGATGCCTTCATGCTGAAGGATGAAATGGAGTCGAAACTGCAGGCCCCGGTCATTGTGGAGTGCGATGCCAACGCAGCTGCGCTCGCGGAATGGAAGAGCGGCGTGGGCCGGGAGATGCCGGTTGACTCCATGTGCATGCTGACCCTCGGGACGGGTGTGGGAGCGGGCATCATTCTGGACCGGAAAATCTGGCACGGGATGAATGGCATGGGCGGAGAGGGTGGCCATATTCCGCTGGTTGAGGATGGCTTCCCATGCGGCTGCGGCGGGCGCGGATGCCTGGAGCAATATGCCTCGGCAACCGCCATCGGCCGGGCCGCAACTCTTTCGGCTGCGCGCGGGAGCGCTCCCCGCATCGCGCGTCTGATCGCCCGCAGGATTCAGGATCAGGGTGAATTTACTGCCCGCGATCTCGCCGGCCTGGCCCGGGACGGTGACGAAGTTGCCCGCCAGATTTTTGCCGACGCGGGCAAGTACCTGGGCATGGCACTGGCGATGCTGGTGAATGTTTTCAATCTACCGTTGTATGTCATTGGTGGCGGTGTGGTGAGCGGTTGGGATCTATTTGCGCCGCGGATGTTCGAGGAATTGCGACGTCTGAGTTATATCTATGGGCTTACTGAACCTGGTGTCGATCAGGCTTTTACAGCAGGTAAGACTTATGTCGTTCCGGCTGCGACTGGGCCGGATGCCGGGCTGCTCGGAGCAGCTATGCTTCCCTACCTTGAGGCCGGGTTGCTGTGAGGAACTTTTTCCTTGAAAACATTTCCAGGACGGGTCCGCGGAACTGCAGATCCCTCCACTTCGCTACGCTTCGGTCGGGATGACACTTCTGTTAGGAACGGACAAAGAACGAGCAGACGCAGTTTTTCGGCCCCTTGGTAGCGGCACAGCAGGTCCCTTCACTGCGCTACCCCGGATTTCCTGTGAAACTGATGGCGCTGGTGCACTTCATGCGCCCTTCTTTACGGAAGGGCGTACACGCGGTCGTGTTCTGTGCAGCGTGGCAGGA
Source organism: Acidobacteriaceae bacterium (assembly GCA_049522955.1). Taxonomy (GTDB): domain Bacteria; phylum Acidobacteriota; class Terriglobia; order Terriglobales; family Acidobacteriaceae; genus PALSA-350. Next base: position 106,517 of record JBEKNJ010000038.1, on the reverse strand, counting down.
AATCCGGGTACGCTTCGGTCGGGATGATACTTCTGTTGGGAACGGACAAACGAATGAGCAGACGCAGTTTTTCAGCCCCTTGGTAGCGAGCTGGTCTCGACTTACGCGGTTTTGTGCACGGAGCCTTTGAACCCGTAGTACGCGATGTAGATGTAGCACAGCGCGGGCAAGAAGAAGGCGTGATGTATCCCGATGTGATCCGCCAACGCACCTTCTGCTACCGGGATAATGGCCCCGCCAACAATTGCCTGCACCATCAGGCCGGAACCCTTTGCCGTGAGCGGTCCCAGCCCCTCAACGCCTAGCGTAAAGATGCTGGGGAACATCACAGAGTTGAAGAGCCCTACGAGAATAATGGTGACCATCGCCAGCCACCCATGGCTCAGGATGGAAGTCACCACCAAAAGGCAAGCCACCACCGCAACCGTCCCTAGGACCGCCCGGGTCGACAGCTTTTGCAGCCCAGCCGCGCCGATGAAGCGGCCGATCATGGCGCTGAACCAATAGAGTGAAACCAGTCCGGCAGCAGCCTTGACGGTCATGTTTCCGATATTGGGCTGAGTGAAGTAGTTGATCAGAAAACTCCCAATCGAAACCTCGGCGCCGACATATAGGAAGATCGCCAACGCACCCAGCACCAATTGGCGCTGCTTCCACAAGTCTCTGGCCGCAGCGTCGGTCTCTCCCATGGGCCGGAATTCGCGAGTGGTTTCGATCTTGGGCAGGTTGAACATGGCAATCGCCAGAGCCAGGGCAGTCAGCGCAAGAGCAATCCCGATATAGGGAATCTTCACCGTGGAGGCTTCCTGCAAACGGTAAGCCTGCCGCGCCGAGGCAGACAGTTTATCCAGATCGACGGACGATAACGGAGCCGCAGCCAGGATAAGCATCCCCCCGACATAAGGAGCGATGGTGGTGCCCAGCGAATTGAAGGCCTGCGTGAGATTCAGGCGGCTGGAAGCGGTACGGGCCGGTCCAAGCACGGTGACATAGGGGTTGGCAGCCACCTGCAGCGCCGTCACGCCCGCAGCCAGGACGATCAGCGCAGCCAGAAATAGCTCAAACGAAGGGGCATTGGCGGCCGGCACAAAAAGTAATGCCCCAACCGCCATGATCAGCAGCCCGACTACCATGGTTTTCTTGTACCCGATTTTCTCGATCACCAAACCCGACGGAATCGCAAACACAAAGTAGGACCCGAAGAAGGCGGAGTTGATCAACATCACCCGGGTGTAGTTCAGATCGAAAATCGATTTGAGATGGGGAACCAGAATGTCGTTCAACGCGGTGAGAAAACCCCACATAAAAAACAGGGTCGTCACCATCGCCATGGCGCGGTAGTTGCTGGGGTTGGAATCGCTGCTGACTGAGGTCTTGGTTACAGCCGCTTGAACCATGAAGTATGTGCTCCCGCCAGTGTCTGTGGTCCGTCACGTACGCGGGCGGATCAGCAACCCAAGTTACCACAGGGGCAGTCGGGCGTGGAACCCTGACAAGCTGCGATTTGTAGGGGGGAGCAATCGCTCGCTGAAGTTACAATCCATCATCCAAAACGCGAACTTAAGCGCCTTAAGTGGTGGCAATAAAAGCGCTTTCGATAACTCGCTGTGGCGAGCGGGTATTCACTCAGCCAACGACCACGCGGGCCATTGCCAGATCCAGGATCTCTTCTGTAATGACAAGGTCTGGTGTGTGCTTGCTGCGCTTCCGGTAAAGGGCCGTGGTCTCACAGAGGGCCACAATGTCTTCGACCTCTGCCGGGTTGATCACGTTTTCGAGAATGCGCTCACAAAAAATCTGCTCGTTGATACCTTGCAGAACGAAACCCCGGCGTTTCGCTTCTTTCAGATAAAACGTGGTCACTTCGGCAAGCATTCGCTGAGCATCTTCCGGGATCTCTTCACGATGGGCTTTGCCGACTTTAGCCCCCGGGAGCACCAGCTTGATGCCGAAAATATTGTCCAGATCGCTGTTGGCTTCAAAGGAGACCGTGGTGGCAGCAACCAGTACATTCTGCCGCTCGGAAGTGGTTTCAATCAGCGCGTCGAGTTCGGTAAGAACCTCCGGATCACCCTGCTGGTAGGCAAGGTCAATACGGGGCAGCAGAAGCATCACCTTCTGCCACTTGTAGCCACGCACCAGGCTCTTCGCCTTGGCCAGTGCATCACTATCGCGCGGATTGAAAACGGTGACCACCCTGTCCATCCCGGCCAGTTGTGCGATCTTCTGCGCCAGGCTCTTCTTGCCGGTCTGGTTGGGACCGATAATCAGCACTTCGTTACCGATCTTCAGGTCCTGATAGGCAGCAGGATTTCGAGCGCGATCGATCAGGTCTGCGATGCTGCTGAGCAACTCGTCCATGCCGGCGACCCTCGGCCGCAGCGTGCTCGCTACCTCGTCTTCCAGGCTCAGATCGATGCGCTCCTTGCGCTTGCGCATCTCGGTGATGAACTCGATGAACGCCGGCAAAGCCGCTACCGAACCGACGAACACGGCGAATACCAGCACCTGCTCTGTGATAAGAAGTGCTGAGTTATTGCCTGCCGCCGGATCGAACATATGGGCAGGATAGCAGGCACGGGTCAAGCGTTATCTTCATCGTTACCCGTAACCAAAGATCGACCCACGCTCCGACCGTTACAATAAACTTCTAAGGCGTGGGATATTTTCCAAGCACGGGATTCATTCGTAAGCCGGTTCTGGCGGCTCTATTCTGCGGGGCGTGCATCTTAGCGCCAGCGCAACGAACTTCTATCAAAGTGGATGACAACAGCGTGACCAGGCTTGCCGGCAACACCAGCCGCCTGGCGCGGCCGGAGCTTGACCGCGGCCGTGTGCCCGACAGCCTGCCCCAGGAACACATCCTTATGATGTTGCGGGGCAGTGAGTCGCAGCGACAGGAGCTCGAACAATTCATTGCCCGGCAGTACGATCCTCACTCGGCTGACTTCCACCGATGGCTCTTGCCGCAGGAGTTCGGCGCGCGGTTCGGACCCTCCACCCAGGACATCCGCAAAGTCACGCAATGGTTAACGCAACATGGATTTACGATCAACGGCGTCCCAGCCGGGGGCCTATTCGTGGATTTCAGCGGAACCGCAGGCCAGGTGGCGCAGGCGTTCCACACCGAAATCCATCGCTATCTCGTCAACGGGCAGGATCACTACGCCAATACGAGCGATCCTTACATCCCCACAGCTCTGTCCTCGCTGGTCTCCGGCTTTCGCGCCCTGAATGATTTCCATCCACAATCGCAGATGCGAAAGCCGGCTATTGCTCATTGGGATAGGACGACCGGGAAGTGGTCGCGAGCGAATGCACAGAATTCGCACCTGACCTCGACGGCAAACGCCCTCTATGTCACCGGACCTCAGGACTACGCCGCCATCTACGGGGTCAACCAGGTCTGGAAGCAAGGAATCGATGGAACCGGCGAGACCATTGCGGTGGTCGGAGACACCGACCTGGTCAGCGCTGACATCCAGAGTTTTCGCGATCAATTCGGCATCACCGCACTCGGGCCCAACGGCTCGGTGGAGATGGAGAATCCTCCATCCACCACTTGTTCCGCGCCTGCCCCTTCTTTCAACGACTCGGAGGGCTATGCCGATGCTGAGTGGGCCGGCGCCATGGCGCCCAACGCGACCGTGGATTATGTGGCCTGCGGACAGCAGGGCGTAACCTCTGGTTCTGACCTGGCTGCGGCCTACATCATTGGGGACCCGGCCCATGTGCAAAAGGTCTCGGTACTCAGCAACAGTTACGGCTATTGCGAAGCCATTCCGGATAGTGAAGCGAACCAGTTCTATGTCTCGCTGTGGCAACAAGCCGCGGTGGAAGGCATCACGGTGGTGGTCGCGGCTGGAGATACCGGGGCCAACGGGTGCGACGCTTACGTGGATGCCACGGATGGCATCTCCGTCGGAAACGAGGCCTCCACCCCCTATAACATTGCTGCTGGTGGAACGGATTTCAGCGATGTTTTCAGTGGAACAACCGCCACCTATTGGTCGGCGACCAACGGCGCCAACTTTCTAAGCGCGCTGTCGTATATCCCTGAGATGGCCTGGAACGATAGTTGCGGAAGCCCCCTGGTGTTGGCGCGCTTTGGTCCGAATTTCACCAGCAGCTCTGGGGCCACTGGATTTTGTATCTACGCTGCTCAACTGCCGGTTGACCCAAACACCGACTTCTCGCCCTATTTCAATGCTTTTGCGGGCAGCGGCGGCTTGAGTACCGTGTCGGCTCGGCCTGCGTGGCAGATCGGCGTCCCCGGGCTTCCCACCCAGGGTGGCCGCGCCCTCCCTGACATTTCCATGTTTGCTTCCAGTGGCCTTACGTGGAACCAAACACTGATCCTTTGCGACTCTGGACTGGCCAACATGCCCGCTGGAACCGCTTGCGATTTTTCCAACGCTGACGATGTCTATGCCAATACGAATGGCGGCACGTCCTTTGTCGCTCCCGCCTTCGCCGGAATCATGGCCCTGATTAACCAGAAGAGTGGGGACCGCCAAGGGCAGGCCAACTATGTGCTCTACCCGCTTGCTGCGGAGCAGTACGTGAGCTATGGCAGTTCGACCCAGCCCAGCCTGGCAAATTGTGCCGCCTACCTCGGCACCCAGACGCTGAGCGGATGCTATTTTCATGACGTCAGCGCCACGCCAAACACGGCAGCCTCGCCAGCCGCCCCATTTATCACCGGCAATACGTCCGTTCCCTGCACCGGTACGGCGACGGCCGCCGGAATCTTCACCGATACCAGCACGAATCCCGCTTCGAATAGTCAGAACTGTTACGGTTACCAAATCACCGTGACGGCAAACGGAAGCACGCTCACCACCACGCCTGACTATTACGGGATCCTCTCTTTCGCGGACAACGCCACGTCGCCAGCCTGGGCGGCGGGCCCGGGTTACGATCTTGCCACCGGCCTCGGCAGCCCCAACGTTTACAGCCTGGTGAACGCCCCGCAGTGGGCCGGCGGCGGTCTGAAGACCAACGTCGCCCTGTCGCCCGGCAGTACCAACATCCTTTCGACCGAGAGCGTCACCTTGCTGGCCACCGTAACGGACCAGGACAATATGCCGGTCATGGGAGGTACCGTGACTTTCTACTCTGGAAACACCGTTCTTGGCACGGCTACCCAACCATGCTCGCCAGGCGGAGTCTTTAGCTTGCAGGTAAGCGGCTCAACCTTCGGCCCGGTCGGGAAATACAAGAATGTCTTCGCCGGGTTCGCAGGCGGCTCTCAGCAGTGCCAGCAAAAGACCGCTACGTACTATGGATCGCAATCCGCCCCGGTCACGGTCGCGGTGTGCTTTCAGAGGCTGGGCAAGGGCGCCACGGTGCTGCCGCCGGAGGTACCCCGAGCGCCCGCCGGCAGCCGGTGAGTCTGCTGAGCCGTGCTACCAAAGGTTGAGACTTGGCGTTGGCATGTACATACACCATAATCTTTATGGGAAGAGCCAATGAAGCCGGGCGCGCGCGAAGATTCTCCTGAATTTGATCTTGTCCTGGCCTGCCTTCGCTGGCCTCAGGAAAGAATCGACGGCGAGCGCATCCAGTCCCTGGTCCGGGGTCCTATTCGTTGGCCTTATCTGCTGGAGATTGTCCACCACCATAAGGTGGTCCCGCTCTTCTTCCGCAACCTCGAAGGGTTCGCGCCCGGCTACATTCCCGCCGAACCGGCAGCAGTGCTGCGCGCAGGCGCGGTGGCCAACGCGCACACCTGCCTGCAGCGCATCTCTCATCTCCTCCTGCTCAATCGCCTCTTTCGCGAGCGAGAGATCGATGTGCGGATTTTCAAGGGCATTCCTCTGGCGATCACTGCCTTTCAGGCTGCGACCTTGCGCGATGCCGGTGACATCGATCTGCTGATCGCGGAGAAAGACCTCTACCGGGCGGGCGAGGTTCTGAGTGGTGAGGGCTACGTTCGATTTGAACCACAAGCGCGGCTGACCCCACGCCGCCTGCACTCCTACATCGCGCATCAGAAGGATTTTTCCTATGAACACCCCGGCGACGGCATCGTCATCGACCTGCATTGGCGCCTTTTTCGGAATTCATTTCTACCCGCCAACGCTGGGTTAGCGGAGGTTGGCGAGGAATGGCTGCCCCTTGGTTCCGAGCGTATCGCGACCTTGCCCGCTCCCCGGTTGTTGCTTTATCTCTGCGTGCACGGAGCACTTGACGGCTGGCTGCGTCTGAAATGGCTGACCGATATCGGCGCTCTGTTGCGCACCATGACTCCGGAGGAACTGGCTTCGACCGCGAGGTTGGCGGCTGAACAGCAGGCGCTGCCGCAACTCAGCGCCGCTGCGTTTCTTTGCCAGGATCTACTCGGGACCGGACCACCACCGCCGGGATGTCTCGACCGGAACGACAGAAGAGTCGCGCACATTATGGGTTTCGCCGACCGGCTGATGACCTCTAACCAGTTTCGCCCAATACGTGAGCAAATACCCTCCACGCGGTGGTTTTTAAACGAGTTCCGCCTTCACGGTTCAAGGCGCTACCGGCTCGATCTGGTGCAGCGATCTTTGTTCCGCCCGCGTGCCTGGAACTGGATCGATTTGCCTGACGCGCTCTTCCCTCTTTACGCCCTGATTAGTCCGTTTGAATGGTTGAGCTTTCATTTCCGTCATCGTTCACAAATGCTCAGGCGTGCTCTGCGGCCAGCACCCACCACGCACCCCAGACCGGGAGCACGTGTGCCCATCCGCCGCATGATGCAAGTGGGGCCGGCCGATATTGCGCTGGCCGTGGAAGCAGCTTGCATGCTTACCTTCTTCCGCGCTGCGCTCAACTTTCTCCCCACTCAACGGCTCACGGCGTGGATGAGCAAGGGTCAGAGAGAGGCCTCCGTTTCACCGGCAATGACCGTCCAGACCATTCGCCGGGTGGAGTGGTCGATCGACGCAGTGGGACGCCACGCACCGCTTACGTTTGTATGTTTTCCCCGGTCCCTTGCTGCTTACTTCATGCTTCGCCGACGGCACATCGCGAGCAAGCTTTTCTATGGCGTCGCCCGCGAAGCCGATCAACTCACGGCTCATACATGGGTTAAGGTGGGGGATCGCACCGTGGTGGGCGGCGAGGTGGAGTCGCAATTCACCGTCCTCAACACTTTTCCTTGAGGACGTTGGTTCGCAGATTTGCCCAGGGACGATTACGCCTCAAGCAAGAGATTCTCCACCGCGTCGACCGTTGACTTCAGATGCATCAGACCCCAGGGACGAATCAGCCGATACGCTCTCGCCTGGGATAACACTCGACTGCAGCGGAGGAAATTTTCTTCACGCTGGCCGGTTGCCTCGAGCACATAGGAGTGATGGGTAAGACTCATCAGCAAGGGAACCGCCTCCACACGAGGCACCTCCTCAATCACGGTTGCATTAGCAGAAGCTTCCCTGCTCTCGAGAAAGACCACCTTGCAAATAGGTTCCGGTTGCAACACCGGGGCGAGCGGCAACCGATACTTGTCGTCGTCACTGAAGACGCGATCCAAACCTTCCGCTTGCCTTCCCAGGTTCTCAAGAGAATTACGCCAGAGCTTCAGCCATGGGGCGGTAGGGATCACCATCGCGGCACCGGCAGGCGCAGCATCGATGAGGCAGATGTCGTCTGCGATCACGCGAAAGCCTCGCTGTACAAGATGCGCAGCCAGAGTCGATTTGCCTTGCCCGGAGTTGGCCAGAAACGCTACCACTCCCGATTTGCCGGCAACCGCGCTGGCATGCAGCGGAAGCAATCCACGCTGCTGGCAAAGAACGACGAACATGGCACCCAACAGGTACGCTCGTACATCCAACGGGACGGCGTTGGCATCGGGATCGACGACGATCTCGCGGCCCTCGGTAACCAGGTAACGTGCGATTCCGCGAACACACAAAAGATATTGCGTAGTGGTCGCGAAACAATCAGGATCGACTTCGACGGCATCCGGCAGCCGGCGTGGGATTTCGCCTAACCGGATAGTGACGGGATGCGGCGTAGCGTCCTGCTGTTGTATGAGGGGCAATTCAGGCAGCGCAATTTCAGAGACAAGAGTAATCCCGCCCACTAGATATATTCCAGCTACCTTTTTCATTCACTATCCCCAAAAAGTGTCAGCCGCGACTATAGCAAGTTAACCTTAAGAGTGTAGAAAACCCGGAATATAAGGTTTAGTATCTACTCTAGTAACTATCGCCTGACGGAACGCATTGACGGTGACCCCCTCCTGCGTTACGCTCTAGCTGTGGCGAGTGGCGAGGCATTATTTTAAATAAACCGGGTTCCAGGGAGCTCTCGATGAACAGCTACAACGACCAAGATCGCGGTGCAACTGAACGGTTTACCGTTCAGGAGAAAAAGCCGTGGATCACTCCATCGCTGCAGATCATCGCCCTGAGGAGCGCGGAAAACGGGGGCCAAAAGGGAGCTCACGACGGGTTCGGTAAGGGTGTCACCCGGTCCAGATCGTAGTCATTCCGCTGCACAGCCTCGGAGATGTTTTTTTCTGTCGATCGTCTTCTGCACACCATCGTTTACAAGCAATTAAAAACTCAGATTAGATACTCCGCCCAACCACTTTTGCGTAGTGTTGAGCCATGAGCGCGATTGCTGGAATCTGGTCCTTTGACGAGGAAGTCCCGGTTTCCACAGCCTGCCAAGCCATGCTTCAGGCGCTCCGCATCTATGGCCTGGACGACACCGCGCAATACTCGAGCCGGTCCGTGGCCCTGGGCCGCTGTCTCCTCCGGCTCCTCCCCGAAGATTGCTTCGATGAACAACCGCTCGCAGCCGCCGGCGCCACCTCGCTGGTTGCGGATATACGTCTCGATAATCGTGACGAACTCGGCCAGGCGCTAGGCCTGTCCAAGGAGATATGCGCTGTTATGGCGGACAGCGCCTTGCTTCTGGCCGCCTGGCAACGTTGGCAGGAACAATGCGTCGATCATCTCTCCGGAGCCTTCAGCTTTGCCGTATGGAACCAGCAGGATCAACATCTATTTCTTGCCCGCGATCACACCGGGGAGCGTCCCCTCTGTTATGCTTTTGCGGCCAATTGCTTCGCCTTCGCGTCCATGCCGAAGGGGCTGCATCCGCTGAGCTTTGTCGGCGCCGAGATAGACGAGGATTACGTAGCCCGCTATCTCATGCTGGCCAACATCGCAATCGATCGCACCATCTTTCGCAATATTCAAAGTCTTCCCCCGGGTTGCGCCCTCAGCATTTACAGGGATAAGAAAAAGCTCTGGCGCTATTGGCAAACGGATCATCTTCCGGAGCTGCGGCTAAGCTCGCCGGAAGAGTACCTCGATTGCTTCAGGGAAAAGTTTGATTGGGCAGTGCGCGTGCGTTTGCGGACGCGTGGCGGCGCCGGCGCACATCTGAGTGGTGGACTGGATAGTGCGGCAGTAGCGGCCACGGCGGCCCGGTTGCTTGCCGCGCAAGGGCGTGAGCTCACTTGTTTCACCGCCGTGCCGCGACCCGACTTTCAAAGCCTTGCCAGCTCCACTCATTTCTACAATGAAGGACCCGCTGCCGCAGAGGTAGCCGCGCTCTACCCTAACGTGCGCCATGTGTTGGTGGATTCAAGCGCGATTTCTTTTCTTGACATTGTGGACCAGAACAACAACCTCTATGACCACCCATGCTTCGGTCCGAGCAACGAGGTTTGGTCCAACGCGATCATGACGCGGGCGCGTGAAAACGGAATCACTGTGCTGCTCAGCGGAAACTCCGGCAATTCGACGCTGAGCTATGAGGGACTGCCGGCGTTGTCGGTGTGGTTTCGCCGCGGCGAGTGGGGAAAGCTGGCCCGGGTCGCGTGGCAATTGCGCAACGCGGGCAGCGCATCCGGGCGCTTGATCGTTCGCCATGCTGTGTGGCCCTCGCTGCCGTTCTGGCTACGCCGCGCGACCGATCCGAACATGCGCGGCTTCTCTCTCAATTACACTTTGCTTCGACCTGAGGTTGCCGAGCGCCTTGACTTGAAACGCGCCGCTCTGCACGACATGAACGCGTCTGTTCCCGACGGGCGCACCGCGCTGCGTAACATGCTTGCATACGGTGACACGAGCGAAACCCATATTGCATCCCAGGGCGGTTGGCAGATGGATAGCCGTGACCCCACCTACGATCGGGGCATCGTCGAATTTTGCCTGAGCGTCCCGTTGGAAGAATTTCTTCGCGGCGGCCAACTGCGTTCCCTGGCCCGGCGTGCCATGGCGGGGCGGCTGCCACCGAGTACCCTTCAGCGGACACAGCGGGGCCGGCAGTCCGCCGACTGGCCGCAGAACCTGGCGGCAGTGCGGGGGAGGATGGCACTCGAAGTCGAGCGATTGCAGAGTTCGCCTCTGGCCAGCCGTGTCCTGGATTTGAAGCGGATGTGCTCACTTATAGAAAACTTCCCCAGCGATGGTTTCGATCAGGTTGAGGTCAGCAGCGAGTATCACATGGCGCTGACCCGTGGCATTTCTGTGGGCAGATTTCTCATGCAATACGATCCGGACGGGAGGGGTTGAGGTTTGAAACGGGAGATTCGGGAGTCCGAGGGGCGCACTGCAGATCCCTCCACTTCGCTCCGCTCCGGATTTCCTGTGGAACCTGGTGGCGTTGATGCACTTCATGCGCCCTTCTTTACGGAAGGGCGCACACGTGGACTTGTCCAGCGCAGCGTGGCAGGAAATCCGGGTACGCTCCGGTCGGGATGACAAAGGGGAGGGCGGCGCTTCCGTTTGAGGTTTGCAGCGTGGGATGTGAACAGCAGGTCCCTCCACTTCGCTACGCTCCGGTCGGGATGACACTTCTGTTTGGGGTTGAGGTTTGATACGGGAGATTCGGGAGTCCGAGGGGCGCACTGCAGATCCCTCCACTTCGCTCCGCTGCGGTCGGAATGACACTTCTGTTTTGGGGTTGAGGTTTGATGCGGGAGATTCGGGGAGTCCGAGGGGCGCAGTGCAGATCCCTCCACTGCGATACGCTTTTGTCCGGATGACAAAGGGGAGGGCGGCGCTTCCATTTGGGGTCTGCAGGGTGGGATTTGAACAGCAGGTCCCTCCACTTCGCTTCGCTCCGGTCGGGATGACACTTCTGTTTGGGGTTGAGGTTTGATAGGGGAGATTCGGGGAATCCGGCGGGAGGAAGCGCTGCCCTACCCTTTGTCATCCCGAGCGAAGCCGCGGGATCTGCGGTTCAGCGGTTTTACAGAGCCTCCACTCTACGAAGATGCCGTTACGATCACGGTGACTGGTATCGCGTGGGAAATCACAGTCCCCTGCGTACCGGTCACTAGAACCGTGTAGGTGCCAGCGGCCGTGGGAGTAGAACCAGAGGTGGGCGGAGAGGGCGGCGCTGGGTTCGACGTTGAGGAACCGCCTCCACCACCACCGCACCCGATACCGGCAGCAAGAACGGCCAGGATAGTCAGGCTCAGAAAACGCTGCCACTTCCGGCGCCGTGCTGGGATACCAAGCAGGAAAACACAAGCCAGCGTTAGGCCGCCACTCGCGGCAAGCCATCTCATTGGTTGGGCAGAAGAACCAGCGGCCCTGACTGCGCTGGCCGGAGTGGACGCGTTGATGGTTAGCGTGGCCGTGGTGTTTCCATTCACCGTGAGCGACGCAGGATTTAAACTGCAGGTCAATCCGCTGGGCGCCGTGCAAGTCAACCCGACGGAGTCATTGAAGCCATTGATCGAGCCGAGGTTCAGCACCGCGGTGCCGGTCGCCCCTGCAGTGACGGTCACGACAGGCGTTTGCGCAACCATCGAAAAATCGGTCAAGGGATTGTTAAGCGACAAGCCGAACTGAGAACTCTGATAAAGCACATCGCCGGAATATGTAATCACGACAGAGTTGTTCCCTTGCAGCAGCGAAGCAGCGGAGTTGTCGAAATAGTAGGTCACCGTCGAAGTGGGATTCGATGATACGGGATTGGCCGGACCGAGCTTGATGCCTCCCGGGGTCAAGTCAACTCCAGCAGACTGGATGTCAACCGTGCCTGTAGGCGCCGCCGAGCCAGTTTTGCCAGTTACGGTGATGCTCAGGTTGATGCGGGCAGACGGCGAGGCCGTTGCACTACTTGCCGTAGCCGTGGTGGTCGACGGCAGCAACGAGCTGGGCGCAGCGTATACCAGTAGGGTTCCCGGCGATGCGGTCATACTACTGCTATAGTTGCCATCCCCTGCGTAAGTTCCAGTCAAGCTCACCGACCCGGCCGGAAGTGCCATGCTCTGCGCGCCGGTGATGGTATAGGTCGCCACCGCGTAGCTGTTAGCCAACGCGCTGAGGGAGCCCGTGCCCAGGGTTGTCGATCCGGCCATAAAAGTCACCGATCCCGTGGGAGCTACGCCCGCTCCCAAAGTTTGCACCAGGGCCGTGAGCGTGGTTGACTGTCCGGCGTTGATCGAAGCAACGGCCGCAGACACCAGGACCTGACTCGTGCCCTTAGCCACCGTAACCATTACGTTTCCCGGCGTGCTTGACGACTTGTTGTAGCTGGCGTCGCCGGAATACGTGGCGGCAATCGAATGGGCTCCCACGGGCAGGGTGCCGGTGGTATATTCCGCCTCGCCCACCGAATTCACCACTACGGTATTCAACGCATTTCCATTGTCGGTAAAGGACACCGTACCCGTGGCACTGGTAACGGCAGGACAATTGGAGGTGCAAGTGTAGTCACTCGTCGGCACGGGAGTTGCGGTGAGGGTGGCGGGGACTCCGTACGCCACTTGTTGTCCTGCCAAACTACTGGTCTGCCCCCCAACGTTGGTAGTGACCTGCAGCGAGAGTGTACTGGCCTCCGGAGTGACGGTAATCGGCGTCTTAGTGGAGAGGCTGGGGGCAAATGTTCCGTCGCCGGAATAACTCCCCCAGATGTTATAGCTACCTCCGGGCAGATACGTAAGGCTGCCTGAAGCCGCACCGTTGGCGAGGGTCAACACGGTTTCGCCCTGGTTGCTGATCAGGGGGCTGTCGGTCATGAGCGCGACATCGCCGGTGGGCGTGCCCCCGTTTCCGCTTACCGACGTCTTGAGGGTGACGGAAGTACCGTGAGCAAATGAGGTGGCCGACGGGGTAAAGGTCGTTGTGGTCGCGGTTCCCTTGCTGCGGCTGTTCCAATTGGTGACCAGCACATCTGCGTCGATCGAGCCCAGGCCAGTCGCCAGATCGTAGCCCGAAGTCGCGGCGTAACCGGTAAGTTCCCCGTTGGTGCAATTGGGCGAGCCGGAGACGCAGGGCACCTGGTTGGTGCCCAGAGTGACGTCATGAAACGCGGTCGGCTGCCTGGCAGCCAGCGGGTAGAGCTCATAGTTCGCCTGTCCCTGGGGCCCATACGCCTGGTTCACGATCGCCATGATGCCGGCGAACGCAGGAGAGGCGACGGACGTTCCGCCGAACCCGCTGATTTGTGGGTTGGTGGTGCCCTGGCAGTCGCCATCCGCAGCGCAGACCGCGTAATAGCTGCCGTTGATGCCGTTGGCGGCGAAGAGCGAAATGTCCGGCAAATCGCGGGCGCTGTCATTGGGCACACCCGAACCCACCTGCCATGATGGCTTGGGCGTGGGCGCGCAAGCCGTTACCGCGTTGGTGGTCGAGTCCAGGGTTGGATTGCCGCAGGTGCTCGGTCCCCCGCTGCCGCCGGAGATGGACCCTGCAGGATTCACCAACAGGTTCAGGCCATATTGACTGTCATTCCAGACCTGCTCCGGCACATAGCTCTGGAGCGAACCGTTCTTGCTGTCGTTGGTGCTATTCCAGTAGGTGGCGATGGCCGCCGCATTGGCGTAATGAAAATCGGTTCCCCCCACTGCCACGTTGAAAGGGGTCGAGGCAAATCCGTTGACTGCCAGTCCCTGCGTCGCCGAGATTTCTGTGTCGGGATTGTCGCAGCCCGCCGATCCGCTGTCACCGGTCGAAACCATGACCGTGATTCCCTGCGCCGCCGCCTGTTCCCAAAGAGTATTGAGCGATGCATTGGTCGCGCCGAGGGTCTGCTCGCATTGCCCAAAGCTGATGCTGATGACCGGCGCAATGTTGGAGTACACGGCGCGCTCGACAGCTAAGAACAAGCCTGCTTCGACGCTGGTATCGCCGGCAATGACCAGATCGATGGTGGCGCCGGGAGCCACCGCTCCGGACCACTCCACATCCAGATAAGCTTCGGCGGAGGCACCGTTTGCCCCATCCGGGTTGTTGTTGCCGTCGATCCCGGGATCGTTGCCGTCGATGATCACCTGGGGAGATGAGGCGGGCAGCCCAAAGAGCGTACGAAAATTGTTGACGAAGTTAATGTTGATATTCGATTCGTTGATGATGGCAATGGTCTGGCCGCTGCCATTGAGCGGCTTGGCCGCGTTGTAGAGAGGTGTCACGTCGTACTGGGTGGCAAAGTCTTCCGGAGCAACGGCGTAGGTATGGCCCAGGGTTCCACCTGGGAGAGTCCACTCGGGAATCGCCTGATGGGTTTTGGGATCGTACTGCGCGCTGCCCAGAAAGTGGCTGTAGTGGCGCAGAGGAAAGTTGTTCAGCGAAACAAAGCCACCAAGTACCGGGGCTAGAGCGACGGGTATTTGCGGGTCAGTCACATTGGCGTAATGCTGGCGGCCGTTGACCACGTATTTGTGAAGCGCGGTATGAAAAGCCTGCTGCAAAGCGCCCACGGTGCCGGAAACCTCCAGCGTCTGCTTGCCGGGGTTCACCTTCAATACCTGGAAGCCCTGGGTCTCGAGCCAGCTCTCGATGGTCTGCACATCCTGATCACTGGGCCCGAATTGCTGGCCGAATTGGTCGGGAGTGAGCCATTTATGAAAATTCGCCGTGCCTGGCGTGTGCAGATCATGCAGCAGCTGCTGCAGGGCGGCTTCTTGTTGAGGACTGCGCTTCAGCACCAGTTGCAACCGTTCCAGTTGCATATCGAGCGTTGCCGCGCCGCGATCATTGGCGGCATTGGCCAACGGGTGAACGGTACCGTGCAGGGTGACTAAGGCGTGGTCATCCACCGGTTGGGTCAGTCGTGGCAGCTGCTGCGCCCGGGTGGAGTGGAATGCGCCAAGGCACAGCGGCAACATCAGCGCCGGCAGGAATAGTTTTTTTAAACACGAGAGATTGCGTTGCATAACTTTCCTTAATGGCCCATTAGCCGAAGACAAGACAGACAGGGAGACCCAGTGCATACTGCCTTCCCGTGGGAGTCAGCTTGCCGGTTCGCACATTGCGGGCGAAGACAACAAGGTTAGACGAATCCTGATTTGCTACCAGCAGCCATTGATTGCCGGGATCGAGAGTGAAATGACGGGGGGTCTTACCACCGCTGTCCACGTGCTGTATTGATTTCAGCGTTCCGTTGCGATCGTTAATGGAGAAAACCGCGACACTGTTATCGCCGCGATTGGAGGCGTACAGGAATCGGCCGGAAGAATCGGCCACGACCGTGGCGGCCGTATTCGATCCTGTGAAGCCTGGGGGAAGGGTGGAGAGATTCTGCAGCCTGGTGAGAGTCCCCCGCTCACCGTCCCATGCGAGCGCATCGATGGTGTTGGCAATTTCGTTGAGGGAGTATGCCCATTTTCCACTGGGATGAAAGGCAAAACTTCTCGGGCCCGACCCAGGAAGTGCTTCGTAGAAGGGAGGATCGTTGGATGTCAGCTTCGCGGTATGCGGGTCGAAGTGGTAGACGTATATGCGATCCAGGCCCAGGTCGTTGACCAGCAGGTACCGATTGTCCGGGGATACTGTGGTGCAGTGCGTATGGGGAACTGCCTGGCGTTCCGGGTTTGCGCCGTGGCCTGTGTATTGCAATCTGGAAACGGCGTGGCTGAGTGCTCCGCTTCGCAGCAGACGGTAGGATGAGGCGCTGCCACCTCCGTAGTT
This sequence comes from Acidobacteriaceae bacterium, assembly GCA_049522955.1. Lineage (GTDB taxonomy): Bacteria > Acidobacteriota > Terriglobia > Terriglobales > Acidobacteriaceae > PALSA-350. The sequence goes on along the minus strand of JBEKNJ010000038.1, from coordinate 90,654 downwards.
AGCGACAAAGGCTGCTTGTCCGGTAAAGTCGACGGCGATTTTCGCGGGTGAAGCCCCGCCAGACGAAACGGTGTTAATCCGCCTCAGCTTACCGGAAGCCCCATCCACCGCAAACGAAGTAACCGAACCGCTCTTTTCCTTGTGGTAGTCATCAACATGGTTTACCGCGTACAGGTGGCGGCGATCCGGCGAGAACGCCAGGAAGCCGGGTTGGGGAGTAGAGGCGGCGAGTCCAAGCGATGCCAGGGTGCCTTGGTCCGCATCCCAGCGAAAGGTATGGATTCCGCCGTTGGTGCCGTCTTCTTCTTTTGCATAGGAGGCGGCAAAGAGCAGGCCGCCCGGTTCATTGGCCCAGGAGCGAGTGCGCGCAGCAAGGGCTACCGCCGAGAGCTTCGCCAGAAAAGAACGGCGGCTTGAATAAAGCATCCCCGCCATACTACTGTAAGGCGACCCTTTTGCACGAGATTCAGTGGTAACGCGGGTTCATCCCAGGAGGCTTGAAATTGCGAGTAGGACTCTTCACACGGGAATACCCGCCGCACGTCTACGGCGGCGCTGGAGTTCATGTGGAGTACTTGAGCCGCGAGTTGGCACGCAAGGTTTCGGTGGAAGTCCATTGTTGGGGCCGCCAGCATGCTGACGAGGGAAACCTGCATGTGCGGGGCCAGGAGCCATGGCAGGAGATTACCAAGGGAACGGAGGAGAAATTCAAGGGCGCCCTCGAAGCCTTCTCTCTGAACCTGACCCAGATCAAGGCCCTGACTGGAATCGACGTGGTCCATACCCATACGTGGTATGTGTCCATGGCTGGTTTTCTGGCTAAAAAGTTGTACGACGTCCCGTTTGTCCTCACGACCCATAGCCTGGAACCGCTGCGCGCATGGAAGGCGGAGCAACTAGGCACGGGTTACGCCATGAGCTCCTGGATGGAGAGAACCGCGATTCTCGATGCGGATGCGGTGATTGCTGTTTCCAGTGGCACCAAAGAGGACATCCTGCGCGCTTACCCTGTGGACCCGAAAAAGATTCATGTCATTTACAACGGGATTGACCTGCAGCAATATCAACGAACATCGGAGATCTCGGCGCTGACGCAACATGGAGTCGATCCCGCCATCCCCTACGTGCTTTTTGTGGGGCGGATCACACGGCAGAAGGGTGTGACCCATCTGGTGGACGCGATTCAACATCTGCCCCCCGGCATCCAGGTGGTGCTCTGCGCGGGTGCCCCGGATACTCCGGAAATTGCCCAGGAGCTGCAGCTCAAGGTGCAGGAGGCACGTGCCTTCAACCCCAGAGTGATCTGGATCGACAAGATGCTCAGCAAGCAGGAGGCCATCCAGTTCTACAGCCATGCGACCGTCTTCTGTTGCCCCTCTGTTTATGAGCCGTTTGGGATTATCAATCTGGAAGCGATGGCTTGCCAGGCAGCGGTTGTCGCCAGTGCGACGGGCGGGATCAAGGAGGTCGTGGTGGACGGCGAAACCGGCTACCTGGTTCCCTTCGATCAGGACCCAGTGACCAGCTTTCCCCGCGACCCGGAAAAGTTCTCACGGGACCTGGCGGCAAAACTGAACGATCTGCTGGCCGATCCGGCAAAGTGCAGGCGATTCGGGCAGGCGGGCAGGAAACGTGCGGAAGAGAAATTTAGCTGGACCAGCATCGCCGATCAGACGATCGCCCTCTATCAAACTTTGATCGAGACGAGGAAGCAATCCAAGGCTTAGAGCGCCTGAACGTCGGCAATTCGTGGTGGGCCCCCTGCTTCAGCAGGGGGGCTGGACCCTGCACTTAGCGCAAGAATTTGGGAAGGCCGAAAGGCGCACCGCAGATCCCTCCACTACGGTCGGGATGACAATTTTGTTTGGGAACGCTAAGTATAGTTTCCAAGATGAATTGTCATCCCGACCGCAGTGGAGGGATCTGCGGTGCGCCTTTCGGCCTTCCCAAATTCTTACGCTAAGTGCAGGGTCTCACGAAGACACTTTAGTCCTGGATTTGTGGGGCAGCTTGAAACGATCTCACACGATCCGGCACTATCCTTCAGGAGAAAACAATGCAACGATCCGTTTGCCCTCCCGGAGTGATCCCGGGAGGGCAGATTTTTGTCTCCACACCACTTTCGGTGTAGTCAAACTTCAGTCACCCGGGAGTGCGACCTGCGGTAACAACAGTGCTAAATCAGTTGTATTGCATCACCCGGTCGCAGGTTTTAATGTGCCTGAAGCGATTACATTTCTCCCACTGAGGAGTTTCAAGTGAGCACATCTGTCTGCCTGCCTTGTCAAACGACCGCTATCCCCAACACGGAAAGTACACCGGTTCGCCTCCCGAAGAGATTCACGATCGCCCGTCACCTCTCGAAAATCAACAAGCCCCGAATTACCGTCACAGATAATACCGCCTGCATTACATCGTCGTATTCGTACACGACTGCGCAGGAATTGGTGAGGGAGCTGGCGAGCGCCGTCGGCATGCTCGTTTACACTCCCGGAAACGTGACCGAGATGCCGAGCGAACAACTGACGCCCTAAAGATCCGCGGACCTGGGACCAAGAAGCGATTGAACCCGATCGCGGTCTTCGACGATGAGGGTGTCAGCCCGTTGCAATGCTGCTTTGAGCATCGGCCTTGCGGGATCATCTTCTGCGAGGGCTTCATAGGCATAGTGAAAATGCAGCATTAACCCGTGAATCGACTGAAGGAGCGCGTCATTCAGTTCGCTCGCGGCGTGCGTACGTTCTCTCACGCGCTCCTCGAGCCACGCATTGTATTGCTGGGCAACCTGACGCAACCGGTACCAGTGTAAACACCACACGAGGAGCAGAATCAGCGCGGTATACGCCATCCAGAACCACCATGTATTCCACCGGGCAGGCAGGGCCGCGGCAATGAGTTCGAGGTCAGTCCTCAATGTATCCACGCTTCATTGCGATGAGCACAGCCTGGGTACGATCACTCGCGCCTAACTTGGCCATGATGCTTTTCATGTGGCCCTTTACGGTATCTTCGGAGATAGAAAGGTCGTCGGCCACGATCTTGTTGGAGTGTCCTGCTGCTACCGAGCGAAGCACTTCTATCTCGCGCTCGGAAAGATCGTCGAGGCTGAAATGCTCTGCCAGACTTTCGGCTATCTCAGGCGGGATGCGCCTGCGTCCCATGTGAACGTCGCGGATGGAACTGACCAGGTCCGTTCGAAGCATACTTTTCAACAGGTAACCCGCAGCGCCGGCTTTGAATGCTCGCGAGGCCTGCACGTCACCGGAGTAGGTAGTCAGCACGATAATCCTGGCTTTGGGAAACTCGCGACGGATCGTTTCGATGGCGGCGATGCCATTCAGACCCGGCATCTGCAGATCCATCAGTGTGACGTCCGGACGTAAACGGCGAAACTCGGTAACTGCCTCGTCGCCGTTGGCGGCCTCCCCCACCAGTTCCATGTCCTCTTGGAACTGCAGCGCGAAGGAGATCCCGTCGCGAATAAGGGGATGATCGTCCACGCAAAGAACACGAATCTTGCGTGTGCCAGCCAAGCTCATTCGGTGACCCCCTCTTGTTCGTCCCGGTTCACGAACGTATCCACTTAGTCTAGTAGTCGAACCGTCGCTTCGGGCCCCCCGAAAGTGTTGTTTATAGCCACCCGGGAGCGGCTACGAAGGGGACCAGGCACCCTGTAGACTGATCTGCGGACTGGGATCGTATCATTCTTCAATGATGAAGATTCCGGCGGATACAAGTGTGAGGGAAAGGCTCGAGAGAAGTGGAGCTTCCCTGCTCGACAAAGGGATCCCCTTTGGATTTCAGTTCGACCCAGCGATCGCTTCGAAATCAAGGATAAATATCCTGGAAGAAGCGTTGCATTTTCCTCTGCTGATCCTCAAAGAATCCGCGCTTGCCTACAACCTCGGAGCGATGGCCGAGTGGTGCGCGGCAAACAACTTCCTCATCGCGCCGCATGGGAAGACCACGATGACTCCGCGTATTTTTGAGCGGCAGATCCAGGCCGGCGCGTGGGCAATGACTGTGGCAACCGCGTCTCAAGCCGTTATCTGCGCGGCGACGGGCATCCGGCGAATCCTGATTGCAAACCAGGTCGTAGGCCGCGCGAATATCCGAACGCTGGCGGAGATGATGAAGGCCGATCCTGCGTTGGAACTTTTTTGCCTCGTTGACAGCGCAGGCGGAATCGAGTTTTTGAATTCGGAGTGGCAGTCCGCGGGCGTTCGTCGTCCCCTGGGTGTTCTCGTGGAAATGGGTCGTGAAGGGTGGCGGACGGGCGCCAGGTCTCTGGAGGCCGGTCTCCGGTTGTGCGCGGAGGTCCGGAAGCATCCGAAGACCTTGCGCTTTCGGGGTATTGAGGGCTTTGAGGGATCTGCGCACGCATCCGACCCCGCGGAGGAAGGCAGGCAGGTTAAGCAATTTCTAGCAGACGTTGCGGCTTTGGGAGAGGCTGTCCGAAAGGTTCAGCCGGCGGGCAATGAGCCACTTCTTCTGACCGTAGGTGGAAGCAGCTTTCTGGATGCGGTCTGGGAAGTGGGCCGGCAAATGCAAGGGCATTTTCAGATCCTGATACGGAGCGGATGCTACGTTACGCACGACCATGGGTTTTGTGCACAAAAGCTCGATGCCGCGCAGCATAGGGGCGAGGGCCGGGCTGATTTACCGACGTTTCGTCCTGCGCTGGAGTTATGGTCACTCGTTCAATCGAAGCCGGAAGACGGGTTGGCTATCGTGAACTTTGGCAAGAGAGATTGCGCGTACGATTTAGGGCTGCCTGTTCCTCTTTTCGCACAAAGTTTTAATTCTGGGGAGCGGCGGGTTGATTTGACGAATGCTTCCGTGGTCAATTGCAACGATCAGCATGCCCACCTGCGCGGTCCGGGTATTGAGCAATTGAAGGTTGGGGAGCAGGTCTGCTGCGGAATATCGCATCCTTGTACCGCGTTTGATAAGTGGCGAATCCTTCCGGTTGTGGATGACGCGTATAACCTGCTCGACATTTATCGAACTTACTTTTAGCGGTCACGTATCGATAGATTGTCTTTGTCGATAAAGCAGAAGCGATTGTAGGGCTTCGCCCATCGTTTTCGTCCCACGTACGCTTTGGCGAACGTGGGGCACCCGTCTGATCCTCTCAGGTCCCTCGGCCCGTCCAAGATCCAAAAACCTGTCAGTCGAGGTTCGCGGTATCCCACATCTCGCAAAAAACGAGCGAGATATGGGGCACCCCTCACTTGGTTGCAGGGACAGAGTTAGCGAGGGGGCTCCGGATGTTGCTCGGGTCGAGGAGTCTCTTGCCTCGGCTCCTGCGGCCGCTGTGGTTCGGGCCTGGCTTGCGGCGCAGGCCGTTGTTCGGGGGCCGGTCTTGTTTGCTGGACCGGGTGCGGCGGCGGTGCCTGTTGTACCGGCCTCGCCGGCGGAGCGGGTCTAGGCTGCGGTGCTGGGTGTTCTTGCGGGGCAGGCCGCTCTTGCGGAGCCGGGCGCACTGGCTGCGCTTGCCGGACCGGTTGGGGCGGGGCCTGGACAGCCGGCCGCGGTTGTGGAACTTGCTGGGCCACCCTGGCTGGTGGCTGCGGTCTCTCCGCTTGCCCCGGCTGGACCGGCCGCGGCGCCGGGCGCTGCTGTACCGTCCCCACCGCGACCGGCTCTCGCCGCTCGGCGGCCAGTGGCTTGGCCATCACTACCGTTTGCGGGCGTCCGCGGTTCTCCGCCACAAACTGGGCGCGGTTGGTGCTGGCGACCACCCTGTTTTGCTGCTGCACCCGCAACTCCGGCAGGCGCGGCTGCCGCAAGGCGGCTAATTCCGCAGCGGTCGGGGGAAGATTCACACCCCCGCGGCCGCCGCTGTAGCTCACTCGGTTGTAAGTCGTAATGTTGGTCACGTTGGTGATGTATGTGTTGTGGATCACGGTGTTGTTCACATTGGTGACCTGGCGGTTATAGTCGAATTGGTTGTGATTCCAATATCCGCCGTAATAACCGCGACCGACGTAACCGTTGCCGTAATTCACACCGCCGTAGTAGCCGATATAACGTCCCCAAAAACCACGATGCCATCCATAGCGGTTCTGGTCATAGCCCCAATACCCAGGAGTCCATAACGCTCCAACATAGGGAGCCGCGGCCCAGACTCCGGGAACCCAATAGTAGCCGGCGGGAGCGTAGGACCAGTAGCCAGGAGTCCACATGTAGTTAGGTTCGGGACACGGCGGCTGTTGATATTCCGGCAAGGGCGGAGGAGGCTCGGGCGCGTACTGTGCCACCTGGTCCAGATCCTGAAAGTCCTGATCGCCATTGTCCTGACTCTGATCCTGATACTGCGGCTCTGGTTGGGAATACTGTTGCTGTTGCGGAGCGGGGTATTGCGGCTGACTTTGGGCTGGGTAGGCAGGTGGCGACTGGGGCGCCGGGGCAGAATATGCCGGGGCTACGCTGTCGTTGACTGGAGCAGCGCCGCCATTATCACTGACCGGCGCAAGGTTTCCATTCGCAACAGCAGCATCCACTGGCTGCGTGCCATCGTTCTTGCAACCGGCTAACGCCGCCAACACTCCCAATACAACCACTGGTACAAATCCCGCTTTTTCCGTGTTGATCATCTATCCGCTTCCTCTGGGCCTTAGGTCCGCCCCTCGATGCTAACCCCCCGGGAACAGATAAGTTCCCGGCTCGACCCATTCTGAGATGGGCCGGGACCACAAAGAGTGGTCCCAACGCGGGCAGATTTGCGGTATATCGATGATTCAAGGGTGCTTTGAGCGGGAGCAGGTGGAACAATACTTGTTACTGCTTCTCCAAGATGACCGAAGTACTGTCGTAGTCGCTATGCAGATTCAGATGGATGCCGTGGTGCATGAGGTAAGCCCCGCTTAACACTCCCGTTTCCTGCACCTGGCCGAAATCGATCGCTTCCACCTTATAGCGGGCATCCGGGTCTAGACCGTTCAAAAAGACCGGGGGAAAAGGATTGCCCAATTGCTGCGAATGAAGATACGCAAAGAGCACCGCTTGGCGCCCATCGATGGATACATACTCGGTGGCGGAATACTCGCTGCCCTGGGGTGCGATCAGACGATACAGAGCACCCCGCTGCACAGTAGGCCGAATCCGTTTGTAGAACGAAACGTAGCGGGTGGACGCCTGCAGATCTTCGGCAGAATATTTGTTCAGATTTCCGCCGAGCGCCAGGGAGCCGCTCATGGCCACCATAAAGCGGAACTTGAGCGGGACGACACGGTGATCGATCCCACTGGGAACGTCCGTGACCCAGGCCATCATGATCCCCGGGGTGTAAGCCTGGGTGAAGCCATTCTGTAAGGTGAGGCGGTCCAACGCGTCGGTATTGTCGGAGGGCCAAACTTCTTCGGTCCGGCGCAGAATGCCCAGATCGACCCGGCCGCCACCGCCCGAGCAGGATTCGATTTCAAGCTTGGGATGCGCGGCTCGCAGGCGATCGAGGATGTCATAAAGATTGCGGACATACGCCACGTAGATCTTCTTCTGCTCTTCCGGTGGAACTGCGTCCCAGCCGGGCTCTGACCAGTTGCGGTTGTAGTCCCATTTCAGGAAGGCGATGTCGTTATCGCTGACCAGTTGGTTGAGCCACTGAAAGACATATTCCTTCACATCTTCACGGGCCAGGTTGAGCAGCAGCTGGTTGCGGCCCTCGGTGCGCGGCCGGCCGGGAAAATTCATCGCCCAGTCAGGGTGCTTGCGATACAGGTCGCTGTTTGGGTTCACCATCTCCGGCTCTACCCAGATACCGAAGTCCATGCCCAGCGCGTGCACGCGATCAATCACCGGCTTGAGGCCGTGAGGAAACTTCTCTTTGTTCACGTACCAGTCGCCCAAGCCCGCGTGGTCGTCCTTGCGCTGGCCGAACCACCCATCGTCGATGACGAAGCGCTCCACGCCCAGCTTACTGGCTTTCTCCGCCAGGGCTAATTGGCCTTCTTCGCTGACGTTGAATTCCGTCGCTTCCCAGGAGTTGTAAAGGACGGGACGCACTGGTGCTTTGTCTCCTCCGGGCAGGATGTATCGCCGCTCGAAGCGGTGGAGGATACGCGAGGCCTCACCCATGCCCCGGTCCGTGAAGCCGGCATAGAATGGCGGCGTTTCCAGCTGCTCACCAGGCTTCAGGCGGTAGCCGAAATCGAAGGGATTGAATCCTCCGGTGACCCGCACCTGCTGCATGGCGGTTTGCTCCACGGTGATGCGCCAACTGCCGCTCCAGCCCAACGCACCAAACCATACTGGACCGCTCTGCTCTGTTGTTTGCCCCGGCCGATCGATGGCAAACCACGGGTTCGCCTGGTGCGAGGTGCTGCCACGGCGGCTCTCGATGACGTGCTCTCCGGTTTCGAGCGGCTCGGTGTGGAGTTGCCACTCCGAGCCCCAGTGACCGGTGAGGTAGCGCCAGCCGTAGCCCTCCCCTTGCGGCAGAGTCCAGGTGGCCGATTGCGCACTCTCCAAGGTGATGGCCTGGTTGGTTTGATTCTCAATGCGCGACCACCTCTGGATAATGCCCAGATCCTCGTAGGTGCGGTAATAGAGATGAACCTGGAGCGATGAGGCGATATCTTTCAGCTGGATCTCAAGAGTGTCGCCATCGATGTGCGAGGACACGAAATGCAACACCACGTCGCGATTTCCGTCGGCGTAGGTCGCCTTCAGCGCCGGCTCGTTGTAAAACTCCGCGCCCCATCCCGGATATTCCTGCGGGGTGGTGGTGGAGGAGAGGTCAAACGAGGCCACTTCCGGCTGGCTGTGCGGTGCGGGGAAATCCGCGCCGGATTTGACCTGCGCCCCCCAATAGATCGGCTGCAGCTCACCGCGCTCGTTCACTCCCATGGCGTAGGTGACGGGGCCGGCTTGCAGCACCCAGACCTTGCGATCGGCGTAGTAGTTGATTTCCGCTCGCGCGGTTGACCAATAGCTCAACAACAGAAACAGGATGGGACACCAGCGCAGGCTCATTGTGCTTTCAACTCCAGGACCTCAATGGTGAAACCGGGAACGGTGTGCGACGCCAGATCGCGCAGCCCACTCTCTACCGGCACAATGGCCGTAGGCTGGGTGATACTGTTGGTCGCTGCGGTGGTCCTGGCCGACAGGGAGATGAGCTTTCCACTGCCCACCGCCTTGCCGCCGCTGAACTCGATACGCAGCGGCTGCGGCGTGGAGCTGGCGTTCACCAGCTTCAGATATACCGTTCCATCGCTTGACTTGCGGGTGACTGAATAGAACAACTTCGGCGCCACACCTTCAAGTTTCGCATTCAATATTTGATCGCCTAAATGGTTGGCGAACATAACCTGGGCGTAATAACTCGGGGAGCCGTAGCTGCTGAGTGTGTCGTAGCCGATCAGATCAGACTCCCACTGCATCCCTCCCGGATTCACATTGACCAGCAGCGGCGCGTAGCTGGCCATAATGATGATGTCGCTGTTCCGCTCCATTCCGGTCATCCAGGCAGCATCTCCCAGCGCAGAGCCGAAATTGGGCGTGGGCCCGCCCTCACGAGTCGCCCACTCGCCAACGAAGATCATTGGCCCGCTACGATCGGTCTGGTCGTAGTGGTGCACGTCGTCATAAAACTCCTGGGCGCGGCGGTAGTAGTGATCGTCGATCACATCGGGTTTCATGGTGGTGATGGGGGTGGTGGCAATCAGCTGCAGATCGGGGTACTTCGCCTTGATGGCCTTGTAATACTGGGCGTAGCGATCGCCGTAGGTTCCGGATTTGTCGAACCAATCTTCGTTGCCGATCTCGACATAGCTGAGCTTGAATGGGGCTGGATGCCCATCCTTAACCCGCTCCGCCCCCCATTTTGTATTTGCGTCGCCGGTCACGTACTCGATCTCGTCCAGCGCATCCTGGACGTAGGGATCCAGATCGGGCCCGGGTTTTACAAATTCCTGCTGCATGGAATAACCGGCATACACGGCCAGCAGCGGCTGCATTTTGAGGTCCTCACACCACTCCAGGAACTCGAGCAGCCCCATACCGTCGCTGGAGCGATAGTGCCAGGGGCTGGGATGCGTGGGGCGGTCCACCAGGGGACCGATGGTCTTCTTCCATTCATAGCGCTCGTTGATATGGTCGCCCTCGAGATAATTCCCTCCAGGGAAACGCAGGAAGGCGGGCTTCATCGCAGCCAGCTTCTCCATCAGGTCGATGCGATTTCCGTTGTTCCGGTCGTGGTAGGTGGGGGGGAAGAGCGATACCAGGGTGAACCACACGGTCCCTGGCCTGGAGACGGACAGAACCAGGTGGTAGTGCGAAGATTTCGCTTCGGCGTTGGTGTGAAGGGTGAAATCATGCTGCTGCCAGGCGGAGGTCAGAGAGGGTACGGTAGTGCTGATTGCCTTGCCGGTTTCATCTTCCACCAGGCTTACGGTCACCGGCCCGATCGCCGGGTCGACGGCCTTGGCATAGAACGATCCGTGATAAGTGGTTTGCGGTTTGACGGGAAAGCCCCAGTAGCCCAGATTGAGGATGCCGGCCTGATCGTGCTCGCTGGCTTTCTTGACGGTCAGCTTCAAGCTGAGCGGCAAAGCGGCGCTTGGACCGGTGGTGCGATCGATCTCCATCGATGCGTCTGCGGAGCCCCATTCATAGAGAAACCAGCTGGGCGGGATCTTGCCTCGGTCCTGAAAGGTGCGGTTCCTTATCAACTCAGCGTAAAGGCCACCGTCGTAGGAGTAGTTAATCTCTTCCGTCATCAGGCCGTATAGCTGAGGACTCACATTGGCCTTGACCTGCGCCAGGTCGATGGCCAGGGTCGCGGCCTGCTGGCCCAGCGCAGCTGAGGTAAGGGCCAGATTCGCAGCCAGGAGCGTCCTGGCGAAACGCGATCGTTGCACGGTGGATCTCCTGATCGAAGTACGGTGATAGTTATACCCCATCGCCATAGAGCCGGTTCTTGGTCTATAAAGGATGGCTGTGTCCGCTGATCGGAGCCCAATGCCCATGAAGATTTGGTCCGCAATGCTTATGCGCTTCTGCTTATTTCTCGCCGTGGCGAGCGTCCCGATCGTGGCGCAAAGCCCCAAGGCTACCCTCTATAACACCACCAAGCAGAAGCTTCTCGACGGCAAGCAGGTGTTCAGCTTTACCCAATCGAAGATGGATATCGCTGACTATTGCGAGCGGGCGAAACATTACGATTTCACGTGGTTTGAAATGCAACACAGTACTTTGGAGTTTGCGGATATTGAGAAGATGATTGCCGCATGCCCGCACGTCAAGGCGACGCCCATGGTCCGGTTACCGGACGCACAGGAGTGGCATATCCAGCATGCCACTGATATTGGCGCGCTCGGGATCGTTGTTCCCACCGTCGACGACGTTGATCGGGCGCGGGAGGCGGCAAAGTGGTCGCGCTATCCCCCGGTTGCCCGGCGGAGCAGCGGGCAGGGCCAGGCGCCCAGCATCTGGGGTATCAATGGCGTGAACTATCACCAGACAATTAACGACAACATGCTGGTGGTGGTCATGATCGAGACGCCCACCGGGGTCGCCAATGCTTATGACATCGCGTCCGTGCCGGGAATTGATGTAGTGATTATTGGAAATAACGACCTGAGCTGGTTCTCCGGGTTCGCGCAGACGGACGAACGCTATCACCAACTGGTGGACAAGGTTCGTGCGGATACGCTTCGGGCGGGGAAGATCTTCGGCCAGGCGAACGCGATGTATGCGACCGGCCCGTATAGCAAGGATTCGTTCTTCTTCCAAAATGGTCCGTCCAATGATGGATGGCAGCCGCCTAAGAGTGGCGCTCCCGTGAATGCTCCTCCGCCTGGGGAAAGATAAGGAGCGGGTCGCTGCTCTGTTTTGTATCAGGGCACGACTTTAGTCGTGCCACCACGCGCCCAGGTGATCAGGGCTTTAGCCCGTGCCATAGCAGCAGGCAGGGGCTAAAGCCCAACCATGTTTCGGACTTTTGCGGCACGACTAAAGTCGTGCCCTGATACAAAGCAAAAATCTTGTTGCCAAACCTAATTCGGACCAGATTGAGTTTCAGCCGTCCCTGACGGGACTGATTCGTTTTCTTCGGTGTACCCAGGACTGTCGTCCTGGGCTACTTTCAGACGTCCCTTCGGGACTCAAGTGGAGCGGCCAGACTTCAGCTTCGCTTAACGTTGAGTGGGCGATACTGCAGGTATGCGGGTACTGGTGGTCGAAGACGAGGTGCGGTTGGCGGAAAACGTAGCTTCCGCCCTGCGCGAAGGACCCAACTTCGCCGTCGACTGTGCGGAAGATGGGCTGGTAGGTCTCCATCTTGCGGAGAACCGTTGCTATGACCTGATTATCCTGGACCTGATGCTACCGGGACTGGACGGCCCGGGACTGCTCAAAAATGTGCGCGCCCGCGGCGATCGAACACCTGTGCTCATCCTGACCGCCAAGGGCGAGGCCAGCTCCATCATTGCGCTCCTCAATGCCGGGGCCGATGACTATCTCACCAAGCCATTCGACCTGGGGGAGTTAATCGCCCGGGCTAAAGCACTCATCCGGCGGGGCAAGGGGGTGGCCGATCCCATCCTTCGTTTGTCCGATCTTCAGGTCAATACCGTCGAGCAGAGCGTCAGCCGTTCCGGCACCCTGGTCGATCTTTCACCGACCGAATACCGGATTCTCGAGTACCTGATCCATCGGCCGCGCGTCATCGTGTCCAAGCGCGAATTGCTGGAGCATCTCTACGACTACAACTGGGAGCACCACTCCAACGTCATCGAAGCGCACATTTCGAATCTGCGTCGAAAGCTCGAGGCGGCTACGCAGGAACCGAGCATCGAAACCCTTCGCGGACGAGGATACCGCCTGCTGTGAAGTCCTACTCCATTACGCATCGCCTCATCATCACCATTCTGCTGGTGGAACTGCTCGCGGCACTCGCCATATCGGGAGCGGCCATGCTGTACGAGCGGCACGTGCGCTTTCGTTCCTTTGACGTGATGCTTCGCGGTCGTGCGGATTCGTTGCTGGGCGCAGTGCAGGACGCGGAAGACACCCAGGACAACGTGATGCTGGACGGGACGCAGGTAAATTTTCCAGCGGAGGACATCTACCAGGTGCAGGACGCCGGCGGCCGCGTGCTGGGCCGCTCAGCAAATTGGACAGGGCCCGACGCAGCCATGGTCGGGGCAAAAATCGACAGACATCTAAGAGTCTCGGTCGACGGCAGGCATTATCGGGCGCTGAGGATCGAGGGCCTGAGGATCGTCGATCCAGGCGATAAAGGCGGCGGCATTCCGCGCCGCGTCAGCATCTTTTACGGCTCGCCGGTCGATCACGTTTGGCGAGAGATTTGGCAGGCGGTCGGCTTCTACGCGGCCACCAGCTTATGCCTGCTGGCGATCTCGGGATTGTTGATCTTTTGGCTTCTCAATCGCGGCTTGGCCCCTTTGCGCCAGCTGGCAGCGGAAGCAGCCGGGGTCTCGGTGGACTCCTGGGATTTTGCTCCTCCGCAGCGGGCGCGCATGATCAAAGAGCTTGCGCCGCTCACGATCGCGCTCGAGACCGTGATCACCGGTCTGGAGCACGCCTTTATGCAGCAACGCCGGTTTGTCAGCGATGCCGCGCATGAGTTAAAAACCGCTGTCGCTGTCTTAAAGTCTTCGCTGCAACTGCTCACACTGAAGCAAAGGACAGCACTTGAATATGAGCGCGGGATCGAGCGCTGCCAACTGGACTGCGACCGCATAGAAGAAACCGTAGCCAAGATGCTGACCCTGGCGCGGGTAGAAACGAAGAGTGCCCCGGCAAGCGATGCCACTGACCTGACTTCTCTTTTGCGCCAGGTGACCGAACAGTTTGACTCCATGGCCGAACTCAAGCGCCTGCAAATCCTGGTTCTGGCTGAGGGCCCGGTCATGGTCGACGTGCAACCGGAGCAGTTGCAACTGCTTTGTGGAAACCTGCTGTTGAATGCCTTACAGCACAGTCCTGCCGGCTCTGCGATACGCGCCGTGGTGCAGCAAGATGGGACACACGCGGAGTTGGCTATCGAGGATGATGGCGAAGGGATTGCGGCCGAAGATCTGCCCCACGTCTTCGATCGTTTCTACCGCGGTGATCCGTCGCGCAGCCGTAATACGGGAGGTACCGGCCTGGGACTGGCCATTTGCAAGGCTATCGCCTCCAGGTGGCAGGGGACGATCGATATATCGAGCAGCTTAGGGATCGGGACCAAGGTGACCGTGCGCTTCCCTGCTTCGCAGGCGTCTTCAGCTTCCGTTAAGGTAGCTGTGCGAGATTAGATCCTGATCGGAGATCGTATGACATCGCATCGCATTCGCACCGCATTGCACAGCCTGGCCGTTTACGCATCCGTGGCCGGCGCCTTTCTCGCGCCGGCTATGGCGTTCGCACAAAAACCGTACAGCGTCCTGACCCAATGGAAGATTGGAGGCGAGGGCGGCTGGGATTATCTTACTTCCGATCCCAAGGCACACCGTCTTTACGTGACCCACGGACCGCGCGTCGAAGTGCTGGACAGCGATTCAGGGAAAGTGGTGGGCAGCATCACAGGACTCAAAGGGACCCACGGGGTGGCGCTCGATGACGCGGGCAAGTTTGGATACGTAAGCGACGGGGGCGCGAATGTAGTGGTGGTCTTTGACCGTACCACGCTGGCTAGCGTGGCTTCGATTCCCGCGGGCACGAATCCGGATGGGATTGTGTTTGAACCCGTAACCAAAACGGTGTGGGCTTTCAATGGCCGGAGTAATAATGCAACTGTGATTGATACCGCTGAACGCAAAGTCGTGGCCACCATCGAACTCTCCGGCAAACCCGAATTCCCGGTCGCGGACGGCCGGGGCACAGTATTCGCAAACATCGAGAGCAAGAATGAGATTGTGCGTTTCGATGCAGCGGCAAAAACCATCACCGCCACCTGGCCAGTGGACAACTGCGATTCGCCCTCCGGCCTGGCCATCGACACTAAAGGCCGCAAGCTTTTCGCTGTGTGCGACGGCGGCAAGATGGCAGTGGTTGACGCCAACTCCGGCAAGACCATCGCCAACCCGGCAATCGGCGATGGCCCGGATGCAGCTCGCTATGATTCCGCGCGTAAGCTGGCTTTCTCCTCGAACGGTGGGGGCACGCTGACGATCATCGACGCCAGCAAAGGCAGCTACCCGGTGCTGCAGAACCTGGCCACCCAGAAGGGAGCGAGAACCATGACCCTGGACGAGGCCACGGGCCACATCTATCTGGCCACGGCGGAACTCGGCGAACGCCCGGCACCGACGGCGACTAACCCACGTCCGCGGCCGGCGATCGTCCCTGGCAGCTTCACGATACTGGTGGTCGGGCAGAAGTGAGTCTGCTGCCTACCCTTCCGCGTCTTCCACATGTCATGCGAAGAAATTTCTTTTTTGCCCTTGTCATCTCCATGGCGATCACGGCGTTGGGCCAAGTAAGCCCGGCGCCGGCCTCTCCAATCACGTTGGAGCAGGCGATCGTTTTGGCACGCGCGAACGAGCCCAGCTTCGCCGCAGCCCTGGCCAATCAGCGCGTCAGCGGGCTTGACCACTCGATCGCCGAGGCCGCTCTCCTGCCGAGTGTCACGTACCACAATTCCGTCCTCTATACCCAACCCAACGGCTCCCACAACGGCGGCGGACCGATCGGGGACCAGGCTGCTCCGCGCTTCATCGCTAACAATGCGGTGCGTGAATATGCCAGCCAGGGGGTGATTACGGAGACGATGGGACTGCAACAGGTGACTGCGGTTTCACGAGCTTCGGCCGCACAGGCGGTCGCCACAGCGGAGCTCGAGATTGCTCGCCGCGGACTGGTCAATACAGTCACCAGCCTTTTCTACCAAGCGCTGGCTGCTGACCACAAAGTGGGTGTGGCGCAACGCGCCGCGGGCGAAGCCGCAGGTTTCACCAACCTGACCCAGCAGCGGGAGGGTGCCCGCGAAGCGGCCCATGCCGACGTAGTTAAGGCGCAGTTGCAGCAGCAGCAGCGCGATCGCGACCTGGCCGATGCTCTGCTGCAGCAACAGAAATCTCGCCTGGATCTGGGGGTGCTGCTGTTTCCCGATCCTCGAGTTGGTTACACGCTTGCGCCTGGAGACGTTGTGCCGCTGCCCTCCCGGGCGGATGTGGACGCAGCCGCGATGAAGCTGAATCCGGAACTGCACTCAGCTCTGGCTTCGCTCCGCGTGAGCAGCCTGGATGTTACCGCCGCGCGTGCTGCGTATGTTCCCGATCTTGCTCTCAATTTCACTTACGGCATCGACGCGGTGCAGTTCGCCGCCAATGGCCGCGACGGAGTACGCAATCTGGGCTACTCAGTGGGCGCCACACTCGATATACCGGTGTGGGACTGGCTGTCGACCCAGCACAAGGTGCGCCAGAGCGAGATCCTGCGCGATGCCGCGCACACCGCGCTCACTGCGGCCCAACGCCGGCTGATCGCCCAGCTGGACGAAACGTATGCTGAGGCGGGTACATCGCGGGACCAGCTTCAGTCGCTCGACCAAAGCGTGCAAACCGCGACCGAGAGCCTGCGCCTGACGCGCCTTCGGTATAGCGCGGGAGAGGCTACGGTACTCGAAGTGGTGGACGCGCAAAATTCGTTAACTTCGGCAGAGATCGCACGTGAGGACGGCACCATTCGCTACCAATTGGCTTTCACCAATCTGCAACTGCTGACGGGAGCGATCTGAGCCATGAGACGCCCCAGGATAAAAAAGAAGTCAGACTGCTGGACGGGTGCCCCGCTAAGCAATCGGCTGAAAGCATTCGAAACAGATCGTTTTCGTCCCAGGTACGCGGCGAACCTGGGGCACCCGTCTCGTTCTATCGGGGTTCTTGCCGCCCTGTTGCTTTCTCTCGTCGCTCTGATGCCTATCGCTTGCAGCAAGACCGAAGAGGCCGCACCCACCGAGGTCAACGTGCAGGCCGCGCACCCCGAGCGGGGTGAGATCTCGGAGCAGATCACCGCCGATGCCACGCTCGCGCCCCTCGCCCAAGCCGCCATCTCGCCCAAGGTCACCGCGCCGGTGAAGAAATTCTATGTGCAACGGGGTTCTCGCGTCCGGGCCGGTCAGCTTTTGGCGACCCTCGAGAACCGTGACCTCGAGGCGGCGGCACTGGACAACCAAGGGGCCTATAACGCAGCCCAGGGCACCTACGACATCGCCACCGGGTCCACCGTGCCCGAAGACACGGTAAAGGCCCAGTTGGACCTGACGCAGGCGACTGCCAACCTGAACCTGGCGCAAAGCATTGTGGACAGCCGGGCCCAGCTGTTTGCCCAGGGAGCGATTCCTGGCCGCGATCTCGATACGGCCAAAGCTGCCCTGGTTCAAGCCCAGGCCGCGCATGAGATAGCCAAACAGCATTTCGAAGCAGTGCAGAAAATCAGCCACAAAGCAGCGCTCGAGAGTGCGCAAGGACAACTCACCTCCGCCAAGGGTAAGTACTTGGGCGCCCAGGCCCAGCTGAGCTACACCGAGATCCGCAGTCCCATCTCCGGCGTGGTGACCGACCGCCCTCTGTTTGCGGGCGAGACCGCGGCTGCCGGCGCTCCCGTCATTACGGTCATGGACACCTCCGCGCTGTTAGCCAAGCTCCATCTCTCCCAGATCCAGGCGCAACAACTTTCGTTGGGGGCGGCAGCCAGCATCGCGGTTGCCGGGCTCGCAGATCCAGTGCCGGCCAAAGTCTCGCTCATCAGCCCCGCACTCGATCCGGGAAGCACAACGGTGGAGGTGTGGCTTCGGGTTGAGAATCCTAAAGGTGCCTTGAAGGCGGGTACACCGGTGCATACCACTATTACCGGCCGCACGGCTAAGAATGTGTTGTTGGTCCCGATGGAAGCAGTGCAGACCGGACCCGATGGCGAAAGCAAATTTGTTCTGGTCATCAAGGACGGGGCCGCGGCCAAGCGCCCAGTAACTCTCGGCATCCGTACCACGGAGTCGGCCCAGGTTGTTAGTGGACTTACTCCCGCCGATTCCGTCATCACCTCCGGCGGCTACGGGCTCGATGAAGGAACCAAAGTCAAAGTCGGCGCCGCCGCTGCGGAAGCCGGAGGAGACAAGGAGTGATACCCGGCACAACCGACGACGAGAGCTCGTTCTGGCTAGCAGCGGCGGCCAAACCCATCTTTTTCTTCCTCGCACTCTTGACGCTTGCCGGCATTTACATGGCGTTCCAGGTACCGATCTCTGTCTTTCCCGAGACCAGTTTTCCCCGTGTGGTGATTGGCGTGGACAACGGCGTCATGCCGGTTGAACAGATGCAGGTAACCATCACCAAGCCGATTGAAGACGCCGTTAACAGCGTTCCCGGACTGGTTACCGTGCGCAGTACCACCAGCCGGGGCTCGGCAGAGATCAGCCTCTTTTTCGACTGGAACGTGGATATGTTTCATACGCTGCAGTTGACGGACTCAGCACTCGCCAAGGTTTCCCAGTCTTTGCCGTCGACCGCCCGCATCACGACCAACCGTCTGACCTTCGCTACCTTTCCAATTTTGGGTTACGCGCTCACTGCGGACGATCGCGGGAAAGACACGGTTCCTCAAACCCGCCTGTGGGAAATCGCGACTTACGATCTGAAGCCGCCCCTCAACCGTGTAAATGGGGTGAGCACGGTGTTCATACAGGGCGGCCAGATTCCCGAGTTTCATATCGTGCCGAACCTCGCCCGGCTTCAGGCGGCCGGGGTGACTCTGCTCGAGTTAGTCAACGCGGTGCAGGAATCGAACATCATTGACTCGCCCGGACTTTATGAGGCAAACCATCAGCTGATTCTTGGCCTGATCGGAGCCCAGGCGCACAGCGCAGCCGAGCTAAGCAACCTGATTGTGAAGACCTCGCCCAACGGCGCAGCCATTCGCGTCGGCGACATCGGAACCGTAGAACCGTCGACCATGCCCGTCTACACCGCGGTTCGGTCCAATGGCAAGCCTGCTGTGCTCATCAACATCACTCGTCAGCCCGCGGGCAACACAGTTGCGGTCGTCAATGGGGTCGCGGCGGAAATGGCCCAGCTGCAATCCAAGTTGCCGCCCGGAGTTCATGTCGAACCTTTCTACGATCAGTCGGAGCTGGTGCGCGAAAGTATTCTCAGCGTCCGCGACGCGATTCTGATCGGCCTGGTGCTGGCGTGCATCATCCTGTTCCTGTTTCTCCATGACTGGACTTCCTCTCTGGTCGCCGGCCTAGTCATCCCTGTCACCGTCGCGGTGACCATTCTCTTTCTCCGCATCACCGGGCAAAGTTTCAACCTCATGACCCTGGGCGGTTTGGCCGCGGCCATTGGGTTGGTGATCGACGATGCGATCGTGGTCGTGGAGAACATTGCCGTTCACCGCGAAGCGGGCGAGTCGCGGATTGGATCTGTCCGTAAAGCCATCCACGAGATCACCAGGCCGCTGGTCTTTTCCACCATCACGCCGGTGATCGTCTTTCTTCCGTTGGTCTCTGTTACCCAGGTCACAGGAAGCTTCTTCCGCGCGCTTGCCGTAACCATGACGGTTGCTTTGCTCACTTCCCTGTTGCTCGCGCTTACCTTCACTCCGGCCCTCTCCCTTAGGTTAGAGAGGAAAGTTCGCCCGGAGGCTTTCGTGCCCGAAAGCGAACCACGAGGGGGATTTCCCGGTGCAGTCCGGCAGAAGAGTGGGAACATTTTTCGCCGATTGTTGCAGTATCACGAGCGTGCGCTGGAGTGGTCGTTTCGACGTCCGCTTGCGCTGGTGACGATCTGTGCCGTGCTGATCATCGCCGGCTACTTCAGCTATCGCAGCCTGGGATCTGATCTGCTGCCGGAGATGGATGAGGGCGCTTTTGTGCTGGATTACTTCACCCCTGCAGGGTCGTCGTTGACCGAAAGCAATCGAATTCTCGACCACGTGGATAGAATTCTCCATCGCATCCCCGAGGTGTCGATCACCTCCCGCAGGACAGGTCTGGAGATGGGTCTCGCCGCCGTCACGGAGGCAAACAGGGGGGACTTCACCGTCCGTTTGAAGACGGATCGTTCGCGCTCGATCGATGAAGTGATGGCGGACGCGCGGGAGCAGATCCACGCGGCTGAGCCGTCGCTCGATATTGAGTTCACCCAGATTCTCCAGGATATGATTGGCGACTTATCCAACTCGCCTGAGCCCATCCAGATCAAGTTGTTTTCCAACGACCGGAACCTTCTGCTCACGCTGGGCCCTCGCGTGCAGGAAGCGATTGCCAAAATTCCCGGCGTCGTGGATACGCAAAATGGGGTCGAAAACACCATCAGCGGACCAGCCACGAACTTCCAGATCGACCCCGTGGTTGCCGGACGACTGGGCTTTACGCCCACTGAAGTTGCGGAAGATGCCACTTCGATCCTCGACGGTTTGCCCACAAACGATCCGCTCATTGCGGGGGGCAGGCCTTACACCATTCGCGTACGCCTGCCGGACGCCAATCGCGCCTCGCTCGAAGCAATCGAGAATACGGTCTTCAACAGCAGCAGCGGCCACACCGCGACCCTGGGCGCCATGGCCACAGTGATCCAGTTGCCACCGCAGAATGAGATTCGCCGCGAGAACCTGCAGCAGGTGGTCCTGGTGAGCGGGCGCCTCGAAGGCTCCGATCTGGGCGGGGCCATGGCGGCTGTTAAGACAGCGGTGACCCGGCTTCAGCTTCCCGCGTCGGTTCGGGTGGAATACGGCGGCACCTACCAGGAGCAGCAACGCTCTTTTGCTGACCTGGCCCGGGTTCTGGTGCTAGCGCTGGCCCTGGTTTTCGGCGTTCTGCTGGCGGAGTTTCGCAATTTCGCTGCTCCTGTTTCTATCCTGACCAGTTCCGTCCTCTCGCTTGCAGGGGTGGTGTTTGCCTTGCTCATCACGGGCACGGACTTTAATGTGGCCAGCTTCATGGGCCTGATCATGGTGATTGGAATTGTGGCCAAGAATGGCATTCTGCTGCTTGACGCGGACGAGCAGCTGCGCGCCGGCGGAATGGATGCTCGGGAAGCCATGCTCCACGCCGCTGAGCGGCGCCGGCGCCCTATCCTCATGACCGCCATCGCCACTGTGTGTGGAATGTTTCCGTTGGCGCTGGCGCTCGGCGCCGGCTCGCAGATGCTGCAGCCGCTGGCCATCGCAGTGATCGGGGGCCTCACGATTTCTATTGTGCTCAGTCTGGTGGTTACACCGGTCGTCTACTATCACTTGACCCGGCGGCGTCACGAGCCTGTTTAAACAAAACTTAACCATCCCTAACTGCATTGATTTCGCTTCAGGGCATGAATAAAGATCCCGCCGAGGGGTCTCATTTTTAAGTTGCGCTGAACCGGTAATACAGCTACCTTAAATGGATGCCGCCTTCCATTTCGGTACCAGGTGTCATTGAGAACCGCCTTCGCTGTTGAAGCGCAGGTTTCTACCAGTTTTGCCTTTCTAGTCGAACAGGCCCGTAACACACTTCCAAGTCGAAGATAAGTCGATCGATCACTCATCCGCCCCAAGTTTCTGAGGGTTTGGAGATACCGTTTTTTACGCAAAATTCTGGGAGGTTGTTCTATGTCACTGGCTGATATCCGCACTCGATCTTTCCACCTACTCGCTTTCTTGTTGATGGTGTCTCTGGGCGCGACGCTCGCCGGAGCACAAAACTTTCGCGGTGGCATTAACGGAGTAGTAACCGACCAGGGCGGCGCCTCTATTCCGGGCGCGCAGGTTGAGATCACTAACGATGGTACGGGTGTCACGCAATCTTCAGTCGCCTCCAGCGGTGGTGAATATAGCTTTCCCGACCTTCCACTCGGCCTTTATACGGTTTCAGCCACATCCTCCGGCTTCGAAACCCTCAAGGTGCAAAAGGTTCAGGTTTCCGCAGGCTCTACTTATAGCCTCCCATTGAAGCTCGCGGTGGCATCGCAAGCAACAACGGTTGAGGTAAATGCAGCGGGCGTTTCACTCGATACGACATCCGTCACACAGACAACGGTGCTGCCCACCAAGACCATCCAGGACACGCCCATCAATGGCCGCGACTTCACACAATTCCTGGGACTCACGCCTGGATTTGCGGGCTATGCACAGAATGGCGGCGCCGGCTTTGCCTCGGTCAACGGAACCCGCACCAACTCAGTGAACTGGCAGATTGAAGGCACCGACAATAATGACCTGTGGTGGAACATCCCGGCGGTCAATCAAGGTGGCGTGAACGGGATCGCGGGTATCGTGCTTCCGCTGGATGCGATCGACCAGTTTTCTTTTGTGACCGCATCCTCTCCAGAAACCGGGCGCAATGCCGGAGGCACGGCGAACCTGGTGATCAAATCAGGCACGAATCAGTGGCACGGCACGCTTTACGACTTCAATCGCAATGAGTTCCTGGCCGCCAATACACCGTTCGCCGATGGTACTCCCAAGAATAAAAACCGCTTTCTTATCTATGGCGGTTCGGTGGGTGGGCCCATTTTCAAGGACAAGACCTTCTTCTTTGTGACTTACGAGCACAACAACTTCGTTATCGGCAACCAAAGCCGCTCAACCGAGCCCTCGGCCGCTTATCAGGCGGCATCTCAAAGTGTCCTGGCGTACTACGGCATTCCGGTCAATCCGTTATCGACGACATTGCTCGCCAACCTTTGGCCGGCAGACGCGCTTACCGGGGCGGCAACTGCCAATAACTACTTCAACACATCCCCGCTCACCGGGCACAGCTTCAACGGGATCGTAAAGTTCGACCAGAATTTCACCGAGAAAGACCATCTTTCGGTGAAGGCGTTCATGGGACAGGGAAACCAGATCGCTCCCACCACTTCCTTCCTCGCCCCCTACTACGAAGAAGCGCCCATCCACGTGTATAACTACTCGATCGTCTACAACCGGGTTATCTCGCCTTCGATCGTGAATCAACTTTTTCTCGGCGTGAACTACTACAACCAGGTATTTTCTGACGCGGACCATGGCTTCAACCCGGTGGCCCTGGGTCTCAACACCGGTGTTACCAAAGCAAGCTTGTCCGGCGCCCCGCGGATCAATATTTCCGCGGCCGGTGCGAGTTCCGGCCTAAGCGCGAGCAATAGCGGCTTTGATCCTACGGGTCCAACCGTCGACTCCGGGCGCAATGACATCACCGGCCACATCGACGATGCGCTCTCCTGGACGAAGGGCAAGCATGAGTTCCGTTTCGGTGGAGAGTACCGGCAGGCGCAGGTAGATGACTTCTACCAAAGCGGCCAGCGTGGAACGTTCACGTTTGATGGCTCGCAAGGTCCCTGGACATACGGTATACAAACCGCAAACGGCTCTGCTCCAGGACAAACCTCGTGCGACGCCCTGGCCACCAAAAACCTGGGTACCACCGCTCCCGGATACACGCCCACCTCAAAGTATGACAGCAACGTTCTTTCCCTGGCAGATTTCCTGGCCGGCTGCTTCACCTCACCGACCAACATTGTGGAAGGAGATCCCAAGCGCCAGGTCTTCGAAAATACCTTCAGCCTCTTCGCTCAGGATGCATGGCAGTTTACCCCCCGGCTGAATTTGAACTACGGAATTCGCTATGACTACAGCGGCCCGATCCACAGCCAGTATCACGATCTAACTTCCTTCGATCCGACTGCGCCGAACGGAATCGCGGTAGCCGGGGTCAATCGTCCCAACATCTATCAGCAGTTCTGGACCAGCTTCAGCCCGCGTGTAGGTTTTGCTTACCAGCCGGCCGGCACCAACACGGTCATCCGCGGTGGTTTCGGCATGTTCTACGATGCCCCGTACATGGTCCCGTTCCTGAATTTGCGCGGCACAGTGAACGGCGGCCCATTTGGGGTTCAGGATAATCCTGCTGGCGTAAACCCAGTGGCCAGTGCGAATGCCCAGGTATCGATCTGGAGCCCCGGCACGCTTATCTTCACTCCGTTGGCGGAGGCGATAGCAGGGGCCGGAGTCACTAACCTTTTTTCAGTCAATAAGAATTTCCGGCCGTCTTATACCTACAGCTACAACCTGAACATTCAGCAGAGTTTCGGCCCGAACGTCATGTTCCAAATTGGTTACGTGGGAACCAACGCACGCCATCTGCTTGACGTCCGCGACATCAACCAGGCCGCCCTGGGCAGCGGCAATGTCGATGTCGACGTCAATCAATACACCTATCAACAGACCACACGGCCTTACTTCAACCAGTTCCCCAACTACGGTGTGATTAACCAGGTGGAGAGCGAGGCTACTTCGAATTACGATTCCTTGCAGACATTGCTCCGGACCACCAGCTGGCACCATCTAAGCACGCAGATGACTTACACCTGGTCGCATAGTCTGGACGAAGAATCCGGACTGATCCCTTACCTGCCGCAGAACAGTTATAACCTTAAGGGTGAGTACGGCAATTCTGACTTCGACGTGACTAACAGTTTCTCCGCCTACGCTCAATATGACGTGCCGGGCGGATCCCGCGGACCAAAATGGCTGACCAACGGATGGCAAGTGAATTCACTGTGGACGTTCCACGGCGGAATGCCCTTCAGCGTCACCGCTACCAATCAAAACAGCGGCAACGGGGAGAGCGCCGACCGGGCCAACCAGATCGGCAACCCGTTCGCGGGCGTGAACCACAGCATCGTCAATGGTTCCGTGCAATGGTTTAATACCGCTGCATTCGCAGATCCGGCACTTGGCACCTACGGAACCAGCGGGCGAGGTCAGTATCGCAATCCAGGATTCCAGGATGTCGACGTCTCGGTGTTTAAGAACACCCAGCTCCATGAGCGGCTTACCCTTCAGCTTCGGATCGAGATGTTTAATATCTACAACCACACGAACCTGGCGTTCGCGGGACAGCCGTCAACCAGCGATTCCGGCGGCACCATCGGATCGACGTTTGGAGCCTATGCCGGCGCGCCGGGTATCGGGGTGGGTGAGCCGTACAACACCCAGCTGGCTGCCAAGATCATCTTCTAGCTGGATCAACACCTGACGTCCAACTGGCTCTTACGTTCATCCTCCGGGAGCCGTTCGAGGGCTTTCTCCAGCATTGGCGAGTATTGTCGCCAGTGCTGGAGCGAGTTCGGGCACACCGTCAATCGAGCTGGGATTGATTTGCCTGACGCGCCTTTAGTTGGTCCAGCAAATGCTTGGTGTAAACCCCTGACGCCACGAATGTGGCTCCGTCGTGAACCATCATCGAGAGCGCCTCTTCCCCGCTCTTATCGATAGAAATAACCTCGTTGAGATCCACAATGCGACGCCGCGCCGAGGGCTGGACAATGGATGCTCGCCAACTGGATATCAATTCGCCGATGGACCGCTTGGTCAGGCGGCCCTGGAGAATCCATCTTTCCTCCAAAGCGTTTTCCGTGACTGTGATTCGTAGCATGTTCCTTCCCGTGTGCGCCAAGCCTTCCCAGGCGGCGAATCCTCCGATCTCTAACTCAAGCAACACTGGGCCTGGATTGCATGGACTTGCATGTAATAGGGCGTAATGCAATTGTCGTGCCTATTTCCGGACTGCGCGATGCAGGAGTCTTAAATCAGCAAGACAAGAGTTTTGCGTCCCAGTGTACAAGGGAGAGGAAGAGATAAGTAACATGGCCACGCCAACGCGCTGGCATCATGCCAGCGGGTTGGCACGACGCCATCAGGCTTGGGTCAGGGGTTTTGGGGGACGGGAAATCCCCAGTTTCTGCATGCGAAACTGCAGCGTAGGACGCTTGATACCCAATCGAGCAGCAGCTCCATTGGGGCCCGCAAAAACCCAGTTGGTCTGTTCCAGAACCGAAAGGATGTGCCTGCGCTCTACCTCTTCAAGGGTCGAGAATCCGTTGGAATGGTTCCCCTCCCCCGAACGCGTCTTCAAATCGCTCAGCGGCACCTTGAGGATTGGACCTTTAGAGAGAATCACCGCGCGCTCGATCACATTCTGCAACTCGCGGATGTTCCCCGGCCACGGATAGCGCACCAGCGCGTTCATGGTCTCAGAGGCGATGGTGTCGATCTGCCTGCCCATGTTGAAGGCGAAATGTTGCGCAAAATGCCGGACCAGGAACGGGATGTCTTCGGTTCGCTCGCGCAGCGGAGGAACATGAATGGGAAAAACGTTCAGCCGATAGAAGAGATCGGAACGGAATTTTTGCTCTTCTACCATCGTCCACAAATCACGATTGGTCGCGGCAATGAGACGGGCATTGGTGCGAAGCGTGCGCGAACCACCCAGACGCTCGAATTCCCGCTCCTGTAGGACGCGTAACAATTTTGGTTGTAACTCCAGGGGAATTTCAGCGACTTCATCGAGAAAGATGGTCCCTTGCGAGGCCAACTCGAATCGTCCGATTCGCTGTGCCACTGCGCCGGTAAACGCACCCCTCTCGTGACCGAAGAGCTCGCTTTCCAGAAGGCCCGTGGGGATGGCCGCGCAGTTCAGTTTGACAAACGGATTGGACTGGCGCTGACTCAGATTGTGTACCGCGCGCGCGATCAGCTCCTTCCCCGTGCCGGTCTCGCCGTGAATCAGGACCGTGGATCCGGTGGGAGCTACCGCTTCCACCTGGCCCAAAACTCGGCTCAGCACGGTGCTGTTGCCGACGATCTCCTGGAAATTCATCTCACTGCGCAGTTCGTCTTCAAAATAGAGCTTTTCTTGTGCAAGCTTGTCCTTGAGTTCACTGATCTGGCGGTAAGCAAACGCATTATCGATGGCAATGGCGATTTGCCCGGCAACCTGAGAGAAGAATTCGAGATCGGACTCGGTAAAGTCATTTTTGTCGGTACGCACCAGGGAGAGAACCCCAAGCACGCGTTTGCCGCGAAGCAATGGCAGCATACAGAGGGTCTCAACCCCCGACGTGGACGCGATTTTGTAGTCCAGGCCCGCCTTCTGCAATTGCCCAATATGTCCACTCCAGGGCTTTGCCGTGCGAAACACTCGGCCGCAGATGGATCCGTTGAGCGAAGGCGGCAAGTCCTGCCGCGTGGGCGAACTCCCTTCCGGGAAATCCAGAGCGTAGAGTTGCAGCTCCCGGCCTTCCCCATCGGGCAAGATTAAAGCCACTCCATCCAGGCGCATTGCCTTGCGCATACCTGGAGAGATGGCTTGAAGTACTTCTTTCAATTCGAGGTTTGAAACCACACTGTTATTTAGGTCCAGGACGAGCCTGAGCTTGGTTCTTTCCTCTTCCAGCTGGGCGCGCACCAACTCGGATTGGGCAAAGTTAAATCGCTCTTCGATGGCCAGTGCCGCATAGTGACTGACGAGCGAAAGCAGCGCTGATTCCTGTTCAGAGAAGGCGTCAGACCGGCTGCGGCCGACACAAAGGGCTCCGAGCCGATTCACACTCGTGGTGAGCCCCACCACGCAAAGAGATTCACAACCACAGTCGCGGAAGAATCTGGCAGCGGCGGGAAGCGCAGCCTCGCCCTCGGGTAAGGAAATGACCAGAGGTGTTTCCTCCTCTGGAACCGCAGACCAGATTTCCTGTGGCCAGTCGCTGGCGGAAGGATCCTGTGAGAGGACGCAACCCTCGCCATCGACCACATGAAAGGAGAGCTCACCCTGGCGCAGATGGATCACCGCGGTGGCTGTGCAATCGAGCAGGGCATACAGCTCAGAGGGCAACGCGCGCAACAGTTGATCCGGATCACTGTGCATCCCCAATTTGCGTGCGAAGCGCAGGACTTCTTCGACATGCCCGGTCGCCAACGGGGATCGACCGTTCGGGCTGTGGGACCTCTGCATGGTCCGGGACACACCTCCCTCAAGCAGATGATTCATAGATGACGCTGTAGGCGGAGAGGTAGCAGTAATTGCATTGCGCCATTTGCTGCCGAAATACCCGGCAAGAATCTGTTTTGTATCCTCTGTGCCCTGCCAAATAGTTGACAGCACGTCAGGGTATTGGCACATCTCCCCTCAGTGGATCGATTGCACGAAATCGATGTGCTTTTTCTATCAACCATTTAGCAGCCGTATGCCGATGCACCGTTGCTATGGCACTTCAGTTGCACTGGCCGGATGGTCCGCAATACTGATTCCTTTGATCCTTCCGGGGTGTATAGATGCAAGTAGAAGAAGAAAGCGCCCAGACTCCGAGCTTCCGGCTTGACGTCCCGCTGCATAGTCTCCTTACCAAACCCACGGCTCCCCTCCCTGGACTGCAGCCGATCGGGAATCCGCAACGATTTCCCGAACCAGTCTTTCCTCAACGGCCAGAACTGCTGGGACCGGCGCTGGAAGGCGTTGCCTGGCAGCCACCAGAAAAACGCCACTGGACCGGCGGCCAGATTTATCACGCGATGCGCGGCTGGCTATTTCCTTACATTCGTTCCCGCGTCACAGCGGGCGACTTTCATCCCTTGATTGCCTATTTGTTTACCGAGTTCAAATGCAATCTTGATTGCCATTATTGCTGGGCCTTCGACAACAAAGTGAAAGGGATGACCGAAGACACGGCCAAGCGCTCCATAGACTGGCTTCACGGAACCGGCTGCCGAGTGCTGGCCTACATGGGCGGCGAACCGCTCTTGCGGCCAGACCTCATCCAGCGCATCACCTACTACGCGGCCAAGAAAGACTTCTGGATTTATCTTCCGACCAATGCCCGCCTGCTTCGTATCGACGTAATCGACAAACTCGCGGATGCAGGAATTTCCACTTTCAATATTGCCGTAGATGCGGTAGATATCAAACAGGGACTGCCGAAAGCTTTGGCTCCCATCCGGAAACAATTCGACTACCTGGTCCGTAAACAATATGGGTACGGCTATTCCGTCTTTCTCAACATCAATATCTGCCGCAACAACCTGGAAGACGTGCGGCAGCTGACCGAGATCGCCCACGACTGTGGCATTGCCACCGACTACCACATCAACGAGTCGCCACTACTGGAACAGGATGAACACTTCAAGCACGCGGACAACAATGTCACCTACATTACAAAAGATGACTGGCCGGCGGTAGAAGAAACAATTCAGTGGTTGACTGAGAAGCAGGATAGCGGATATAAGATGGTAAATTCGAACACTCGTCTCTGGCAGATGGTCGAATTTATGAAGGGCAATCACTTCCCGTGGAACTGCCGTGCCGGCCAGAATTCCATGATCATTCGTGTGGATGGAACGCTCGCTCCGTGCTTCCCGATGTATACCGCCAGTTATGACTGGGGGGTAGTCGGCAACCACAAATTCGAGACCAAACAGCTCGACCACCAAAAAGAAACTTGCCAGACGCATTGCTTTTCTACCCTTAACCATATTTTGGGCTGGTGCTACAACGACCAGCGGGTCATCAAATATTTCTTCAAGCAACTCGCACATGGATTCCAGGGGATGTCGGGCCAGATGTAGGCGCGATATTTCCTGACGTCTCAACCGGGACACAGGCAGAAACAACAATATTGGACGGAGAACAGGAGATCCCCCCATGCCGGTAGTCGTGAACGAGATTGTGCAAACCGATTTCGAAGTAGAAATCCAAGCCCGCATCGATGCCGAACGTGCGCGCCTTCGTGCGCAAGCCGGACTGGCGCGTATGCGCGAGTTCAAGAAGCCGGTCGAGCGCACCTTCACTGGCCCGGAACGGGATTACGTGACTATTCTCTTTGGAGGGCTCACCTGGAAACACGAAGAGATGATCAAGGCTGTGTTCCACGGCAGCGGGTATCGCTGCCAGAACATCCCTACTCCTGTGGTGGATGATTTTCAGGCAGGCAAGGAGTTCGGCAACAACGGCCAGTGCAACCCGACCTACTTTACGGTGGGCAACCTTGTCCGCTACCTGCAGAAGCTGGAACAACAGGGAGAGACGCGCCAGCAGATCATCGATAACTATGTCTACTTCACCGCAGGCTCCTGCGGTCCGTGCCGCTTTGGCATGTACGAGGCGGAGTACCGGTTTGCGCTGCAGAACGCCGGCTTTGAGGGATTCCGGGTACTGCTCTTCCAGCAGACGGATGGTATCAAGGCGGCGAGCGGCGAGCCGGGGCTGAAGTTTTCGGTCGACTTCGGCATGGGCATGCTGAATGCACTCAACCTTGGGGACGTGATTAGTGAGCTGGCCTACCAGATTCGTCCATTCGAAGTGAACAAGGGGGAAACTGACCGTGTGATCCAGGAGTCGGTCAAGACTCTTACGGATACGCTGCGCGACCGCAAACGCTGGCACATCCTGGAAGCGTCGCCCGAGTGGGCTCGGCCGTGGATCGCCAAGAACAAGAAGGTCGAGGGGCTCGGCTGCACCCTGGGTAAGATCGCCCACAATCTTTATGGAAAGGAATATGTAGGCGCGCTGCACGCGTGCCGTGACAGCCTTAACGCCATCGAGGTGGATCGCCTGCGGGTGAAGCCGGTCATCAAGATTACCGGTGAATTCTGGGCCCAGACCACTGAGGGCGACGGCAACTTCAACATGTTTGCCTTCCTGGAAAAGGAAGGCGCCCAGGTGCTGGTGGAACCCATCGCCACCTGGATCGCCTACATGATGTACGTGGCGAAAGAAGGCGCCAAGGCTCGTGCGAGCGCCGAGGCTCCGTATCAGGATCCTAAGTGGTATGAAGTGAAGAAGCGGTTTGCCAATGAGTTCAAGGTCTTCAAGAAGACGGGCGGACTCAGCGCCGGAAGCGTGATGTGGAATCACTTTTATCACCGCACCATCCGGCATATGGGCGACACCGCCCATCACCTGATCCCCCAGAAGGAACTCTCGCGGTTGGCGCATCCCTTCTACCATCAACTCGCCCGCGGTGGCGAAGGGTTCATGGAAGTAGGCAAGAACGTGTACTACACCGTGAACCATTTGTGCCACATGGTGTTGGCGCTCAAGCCGTTCGGCTGCATGCCTTCGACCCAATCGGACGGCGTGCAATCGAGGGTGGTGAACAAGTTCAAAGACATGATTTTCCTGCCCGTCGAAACTTCGGGCGAAGGCGAAGTCAATGCCCACAGCCGGGTGCAGATGGCTTTGGCAGAAGCCAAAGCCAAGGCTCGCGCGGAGTTCGACGGCGTGCTGAGCGAGACCGGAAAGACGCTGGAAGAACTTCGGGCGTATGTCGCGGAGCATCCCGAGCTGCGGCACGCGCTCTACAAATTCCCTCACCGGCATGGTCTGGCCGGGACGGCCGCTCAGTTTGCCTGGCATGTGAGCGATCTGATGAACAAAGATCGCGCCTACAACCGGCGCGCTCAGGTCTCGATGGCCAAGGCGCATGTAGCCTGACGAAGGTTTTTGCACCTTTCTTCGACTGGAGTTCCCTCAGGGGCTAAAGCCCTCCAGTTTTGTTGGGGTAACGGACGGGCTAAAGCCCGTCCCCTTCGACGGCTTCTTCCGGGAGACAAAAATGCAGCAATTTTTTGTTGGTTTGGATGTGGGCTCCACGACGGTGAAAGCGATCGTGGTGGACGCCGCGACCGATAAAACCATCTGGCAGGACTATCAACGCCACGAAACCCGGCAGCCGGAAAAGTGTCTTGAGTTTCTGCGCCGCATGGAAGCCGACACCGGGATTAGCCCGCAAAACACCCGCATCTTTATTACCGGATCGGGAGGCGGCACCATCGCAGAGATGGTGGGCGCCAAGTTCGTGCAGGAAGTGCACGCCGTCTCGCTCGCCGTGGAGAAGCTTCATCCCGAAGTGTACTCGGTGATCGAACTGGGCGGACAAGACGCGAAGATCATTGTCTTTAAAGATGATGAAGAGACGGGACGCAAGAAGAAGATCCCCTCCATGAACGACAAATGCGCCGGAGGCACGGGCGCAGTCATCGACAAGATCAACGCGAAACTGAAGATCCCTGCGACCGAGTTGGCCAACCAGGCCTATCACGGCGTCAAGCTGCATAAGGTTGCAGGCAAATGCGGCGTGTTTGCAGAAACAGATATCAATGGGTTGCAGAAGACCGGCACGCCCTCCCACGAGTTGATGGCTTCGCTGTTCGAAGCCATCGTGCTGCAGAATTTAAGCGTGCTCACGCGCGGACATACTCTGCGTCCGCATGTTCTGCTGCTCGGCGGCCCCAATGGATTCATCAAGGGCATGCGGGAAGCGTGGCAGGCAAATATTCCCATCATGTGGAAGGAGCGCAAGGTCGAAATTCCGGAAGGCATGAAGCCTGAAGAACTGATCAAGGTTCCGGAAAATGCGCAATACTTTGCTGCCCTCGGCGCGGTTGAATTCGGCAAAGACGAAGAGCCCTCGATCGGCAAATATCTGGGCGTGGAAAAGCTCCTCTATTACATCGACTACGGCCGTGCGGAAGAAAAAGCCAGTGCCGGCGGCAAAGGCCTGGTCGCAGAAGATTCCGAACTTGTAGCCTTCAAGGAGGAATACCGCAAGAAGAAGTTCATCCCCGCGGATTTCCAGCCTGGCCAGACGGTTTCTGGTTTTGTGGGCATCGATGGGGGTTCTACTTCCACCAAGGCGGTCCTGCTGGGCAAAGACGGCGAAATTCTTTGCAAAACCTACCAGCTTTCGAATGGCAATCCGATCCAGGACGGGATCGAGATGTTCGAGAAGCTTCGGGAGCAGGTTGAAACCAAGGGTGCGACGCTGGAGGTTCTGGGTGTAGGAACGACCGGATACGCCAAAGACATCCTGAAGGATGTGATGAACGCAGACGTGGCGTTGGTGGAGACTGTCGCGCATACGGAGTCTGCGCTTAAGTTCTACGACGATCCGCACGTCATTATCGATGTCGGCGGTCAGGACATCAAGCTCATCGTCCTGAAGGACGGCCGGGTTAAGGACTTCAAACTCAACACCCAGTGCTCAGCGGGAAATGGGTACTTCCTGCAATCGACGGCGGAAGGCTTCGGCAAGAAGGTGGAGGAATTTGCGGATATTGCGTTCGCCGCCAAGTCTATGCCCTCCTTCGGCTACGGCTGCGCTGTGTTTATGCAGTCTGACATTGTGAACTTCCAACGGCAGGGGTGGCGTTCGGAAGAAATCCTTGCCGGGCTTGCCGACGTGCTGCCCAAGAATGTCTTTCTCTACGTGGCCAGTATTCCCAACCTGGCTTCGCTTGGATCGCGTTTTGTTCTGCAGGGCGGCACGCAGAACAACTTGGCGGTCGTGAAGGCTGAGGTGGATTTCATCAAGTCCAGCTTCCGTGCCAAGGGCAAGGTGCCGGAAATCATCGTGCACGAACATTGTGGCGAATCCGGCGCCATTGGGGCTGCACAAGAAGCATTGCGTCTGTGGAACAACGGCAAGCGGACCACGTTCATCGGGCTGGACGCGGTGCGCAACATTCGCTATCGCACTACGCGCAATGAAGATACACGGTGCTATTTCTGCAAGAACAATTGCCTGCGTACCTTTATCGACGTGGATGTGACCGCTGCCCAGGATTCTCATGGTCACGATCACCATGATCACGACCATGCCCACGAGCCGGCAGTTGCCGCTGCTCAGGTGGTAAACCAGTTGCCGAGCCTGGAAACGATTCAGGCGAATGCGGACGCTGGTTCTTCCTGCAGTACGGGTAGTTCGCGCGGATCCTTCAAAGCTAAGATAGAGCCGCTTATACAAATCCAGATGTCGCCCGGTTCGAGCAAGGTCGTGGAGCTTCCGAAACCGGTTGACTTCCAAATCAAAAAGACCAAGGTGCCTCTGCGCGTTGGGGAACAGAGGCTGATCATCGCCACCTGCGAAAAAGGCACGGTCGAAGATCTCGCCGACATGAAGGACATCAAGGCCGACATCGACAAGATCAAAGAAGCAAACCCGAACTACGTCGACATCGCGGCTCGCGACGTGTTCCGCCAGCGGCAAGTGGAAATCGTTGCGGATGCTGTTCCCAGCACCAAAGGACTTTTCATTTCGAAGTCGGTGAAGGAACGCGCCGCCCTGATGCAGAAGCGGCAGGATTATCGCATTGGGATTCCCCGCCTGCTGAACACCTATACGTATGCTCCGCTTTTCAATTCATACTTCGCGAGTCTCGGCCTGAAGTCGGAGAACATAATTTATTCCGACTACACCACGCCGGAACTTTATCGGGCTGGGGCGAGCCGGGGCGCGATTGATCCTTGCTATCCCTCAAAGATCGGCATCGCGCACGTGTATAACCTGATCGCGACGAAGCATAACAAGAAGCCGCTAAATGCCATCTGGTTCCCCATGTACGACGTGCTGCATACTCCGCTGGTGAATCTGACAGGCTCCAACGCTTGCCCGACCGTGACGGCTACGCCGGAAGTGGTGAAGGCCGCGTTCACCAAGGAGAGCGACATCTTCACTGAGAACGGGATGATTTATGTCGATCCCATTCTCAACCTGCAGGACCGGAGAATCTGCGCCGACCAGATGCTGAAAGCGTGGGGGCCGATCCTGGGGCTTTCCCGTGAAGAAAATGAACGTGCTCTCGATGCTGGATTCAAGGCGCTGTACGATTGCGAGGCTGACATTCGCCGCCAGGCACGGGAGACGCTCGATCAGTTGGAACGCGAGGACCGGATCGGCATTGTCATGCTGGGCCGCGTGTACCACCACGATCCCGGTTTGAACCACGAGATTATGGAGGAGTTCCAGAAGCTCGGCTATCCCGTCTTCTCCCAGAGCACGCTCCCTCTGGACGAGGATATGCTGGATCGGCTGTTTGGCGAGGAAGTGCGAGCCGGACGTATCACCCATCCTCTGGATATTCAGGACGTGTGGAAGAACAGGTATTCGACCAGCACGAATCACAAGGTCTGGGCAGCGAAGTTCACAGCCCGCCATCCTAATCTGGTGGCGCTCGAAGTTTCCAGCTTCAAGTGCGGGCACGATGCTCCGATCTACGGTGTGATCGAAGGGATTATCGAGCAGTCGGGAACACCGTATTTCTCATTTAAAGATTTGGATGAGAATAAGCCGTCGGGATCCATTCGCATCCGGGTGGAAACCATCGACTATTTCCTGCGCCGGTATCGCGAAGACATTATCAAGCGGCGCGGGATTGAGGGAGATATCGAAGCGCAGCTTGCGGCGTTCGAACAGACCTTGCGCGGCGAAGTAGCCCTCGCCGGCGACTAAGGACCGCCTTCCCAAAACAGGGTGATCGAAGGGCATAGCAGGAGCAAAGGAAACGGACGGGTGCCCCAGGTTCGCCCCAGCGTACCTGGGCCGAAAAAGATGGGCGGAAGCCCACCACCGGTTTTGCTGATCGACCACAGACCCCATTAACCATTTGAGGGCTGTGTGGTAGCCCAAGTGGATGGATCTAGCACGGCAAGATATAAATCTGCTAATCGATAGAGCGAAGACGATCGTTGGGCTGCGCCCATCATTTTCGTCCCACGTACGCTTTGGCGAACGTGGGGCACCCGTCGCTTCCCTCGGATGCCGTTAGATCGGTGTGACGACTGTTTCCTTCTTAGGAATCTTGTTGAGGAAATCCTCGCCGGTTTTGAGGTGCTGATCGACCAAGCGGGAAGGCGTGTGCGCCAACCACTCCGCGGCTGAAATATCCTGGTACGTGCCAATCGGAAAGACCTCGAGAAACACCAGATCCTCAGTCCCCGTATTCTCGATGTAGTGGGGACGCGACATCCTGATGTAGCCAACGTCCCCTGCCTGAAAGTCGAAGGTCCTGGCCTTCCCTCCCGCCTGGAATACAGTCATGCGCCCCTTGCCGTTGACGTAGTACTGCCACTCGTCGGAGAGCGGATGCCAGTGCAGCTCGCGCATACCACCCGGCTTTACCCGCACGATGGCGGCCGCAATATCAGTTGCCGGAAAAGCTTTCTTGTCCACGATGCGCACCTCGCCGCCCGCCGTCACCTTGGTCGGGGGCATGGTGCTCGCCCGAAAGACATAATCTCCGTCAATCGCCCCCGTGCCCTCTGCTGCCGCCTTTTGCTCCTCAGCCAAAGGCCGCGGCGTTTCGGTGGCAAAGATGAACAGTTCCCTCTTGGGAACGTTGTCGAACGTCGACGCCGGAACGTTGAAGTTTTTCGCTAAAACCTCCTTCGGCGTGTGCTTGAACCAATCCGTCAACAGGAATGTCTCGAACTCGTTGAAGCCCCCGTCGTTGAAGACCAGCAGGAACATGGCTCCATCAGGTCCCAACCCCTGGATTGAATGAGGGATTCCTCCAGGAAAGAGCCACAAATCGCCCTTGGTCACGTCGTTGACGAAGCTGCGTCCCTGCGCGTCGACCGCTGTGATCCGCGCATTGCCGTAGATCATGAACGCCCATTCCGCGCTGGTATGCCAGTGCAGCTCGCGCACGCCGCCCGTGATCAAGCGCATCTCCACTCCGGCCAGGGTCTTCGATATGGGCAACTCTCTTTCCGTGACCTGGCGCGTCCAGCCGCCGTCTTCGATTCGTTTGTGGGCCAGTGCGAAGGAATACTTGAATGGTTCGACAGTGCCGTTATCTGTTTCCGGCGACCACACTGAGCTGGGGTTCTCCGCATCGAGCGGGTTGTTGTTTTCCCCTGGCTGTTCCTCGTTCGGCTTGCTGTGATCGTCCGACCGCACCTGTTGCCCTTGCGCCAACGGCACCATCGCGGCCGCAGCCAATGCGGCCCCACTCACGCCTAGAAACCTGCGCCGCGTCGGCACCCGAGAAAGATCGTCAGACATGGTATCCCCTTGATTAAAGTGTAGCTTGCTCACCAGTGAAACAGCGTTCCATCTTCCTTACGATTGACCGGCAGATAGGCCCGTTGATACGGAAAACCGGCGGCTACATCTTCCTTGATATCAACCCCCAGACCCGGAGCATCCCCGGGATACATCGAGCCGTCGCGGAAGAAATACTCGTGGGAAAACGTCTCCTCCGTCTGGGCGTTGTGCAACATGTGCTCCTGGATACCGAAATTATTGATGGCAATGTCCAGATGGAGCGCCGCGGCCATGCAAACCGGCGACATGTCGCTCGCCCCATGAGAGCCCGTCTGCACGTGATAAAGAGCGGCGAAGTCGGCTATCTTCTTCATCGCGGTGAGGCCGCCGCCATGCACCACGCTCATGCGCAGATAGTCGATCAATTGCTCCCGTACCAGCTGCTCCGCATCCCAAATGCTGTTAAACACCTCGCCCACAGCCAGGGGAGTGGTGGTGTGCTGCCGGATGAGGCGAAAACCATCCTGCAACTCGGCCGCAACCGGGTCTTCCAGCCAAAACAAATGATAGGGTTCGAGCTCCTTGCCCAGCCGCGCCGCCTCAATGGGAGTGAGCCGGTGGTGAACATCGTGCAGCAGGTGCAGATCGTCACCAAGGGTGTTGCGCAAGGCCTCGAAAAGCTTGGGAACGTGGCGCAGGTATTTTTCCGTCGACCATAGGCTCTCGGAAGGCAGGCCGCGTTCCGCCGGCTCGTAGTATTTCGCGTCTTTCGACACACCATACGTCGATTTAAGCCCAGGTACGCCGCTCTGGGCGCGAATCGCGAGATACCCCAGCGCACGATACTTCTCCACCTCATCCACAGTTTCCGCGACATCGCGCCCAGTCGCGTGGGCATAGACCATGATTCCCGTGCGGCTCTTACCTCCCAGCAGGTTGTAGACCGGGACACCGAGCGCCTTGCCCTTGATATCCCACAACGCCATATCGATGGCTGCGATGGCGGTCATGGTCACCGGCCCACGCCGCCAGTAAGCACCACGATAGAAATAGTGCCAGATGTCTTCGGTCTGGAAAGGATCGCGCCCGATCAGGCACGGGATCAAATGATCCTCCAGGTAACTGGCGACCGCCAGCTCGCGGCCGTTCAGGGTGGCGTCGCCGAGCCCGTAAATGCCCTGGTCCGTCTCGATTTTGAGGGTCACGAAATTGCGGCCGGGACTGCAGACAATCACCTTGGCACTGAGAATCTTCATTGATTCACCCCGCTGGCTAGAAATCCGCCAT
This sequence comes from Acidobacteriaceae bacterium, assembly GCA_049522955.1. GTDB lineage: Bacteria > Acidobacteriota > Terriglobia > Terriglobales > Acidobacteriaceae > PALSA-350. Next base: position 52,864 of record JBEKNJ010000038.1, on the reverse strand, counting down.
CGATGACCAGGATTTCTCCCGTGACAAAAGAAGCAGCGTCAGAAACCAGGTAGATGGCGCCTCCGGCCAGTTCATCCATCGCGCCGAAGCGCTTCATCGGGGTACGCATCTTCAACTCGCGTCCGCGGTCGGTATGCAGAATCAGCTCGGCATTCAGAGCCGTGGGAAAAACCCCGGGAGCGATCGCATTCACGCAGATCTTGTGCGGCGCCAGTTCAATTGCCAGCGACTTGGTCAGCGCGCCGACCCCCGCTTTGCTGACCCCGTAAGCCGCAACCTGGTTGAAGGCGACAAAGGTAGAGAGCGAGGCGATATTCAGGATCTTGCCAAAGCCCTGTTCGACCATCGTCCGGGCGAAGATCTGGCACGAGCGCCACGTGCCGTTCAGGTTTATATCGAGGACCCTGGTCCAGTCTTCCTCAGAACATTCGAGCGTAGGAACCTTAAAGGTGATTCCAGCCGCATTCACCAGGATGTCAACCTTGCCGAAGCGGTCCAGTACCTGCCGCTGGAGTAACTCGATGGAAGACCGGTCCCGCACATCCACCGTCGCGCGCAGGGAGTGGCGGCCCAAAGCCTCAATTTCGCCGGCGACCTGTTCGGTTTCCTCCTTACGGCGGGAGGCAGCCACCACATCCGCTCCAGCCTCTGCAATTGCCAGGGCGATCGCCTTGCCCAGCCCGGACGTACCGCCAATGACAACCGCGCACTTACCTCCGAGATCGAACCGGCCGGAACCCAATGTTTACTCCAAGGTGCGAATTAATTAGGATGATCCCGCAGATTATCACGAGGAGCCGTACCGAGGAGCGGGACGGGGAGAGCGGGGACAGGTGCAAGATGAGAATGTGGACCGGCGTGCTTTTCTGAAGGTCATGGGTGCCGTGGGCATGTCATCTACGCTCGGATTGCATCCCGCCAGCGGGCAAGTGGTGGAGCAGGTTGCCGGAGCGGGTCCCGACGCGGGCGCCAAGCCAAAATACTCCATCAAATTCGGGGTGATCGGGCTCGACCACTATCACATCATGGGGATTACCGCTGCGGTCATCCGCGGCGGTGGAGAGCTGGTCTCTTTCTACTCCAACCTGCCCAAAGCCGTAGCGGATTTCCAAAAGCTATATCCCAACGCCAAGCTGGCCAAGAGCGAGGACGAGATCCTCGACGATCCCTCGCTCAAGCTGATCGCCGGGGCGCCGATCCCCAGGCTACGAGCTCCGCTTGGCATTCGCGCCATGAAACGAGGCAAAGACTTTCTCAGCGATAAGCCTGCCGTGACCACCCTGGATCAGCTGGCCGAGGTGCGCAAGGTATCGGCCGAGACGGGCAAGATGTTCGCCATTATGTATTCTGAACGGCTGGAAGTGCGGGCTGCGGTGCAGGCTGGCTACCTGATTAAGGCCGGGGCCATCGGCAAAGTGGTACAGACAGTGAACATCGCTCCCCACAAGGTCAATGACATCAGCCGCCCCGATTGGTTTTGGGATCCCGTCGAGTATGGCGGCATTCTCTGCGATATCGGTGCCCACCAGGCAGACCAGTTCGTTTACTACACCGGGTCAACCACCGCCGAGGTTACGGCATCGCAAATCGCAAATGTGAATCACCCCACGCACCCCAAGTTTCAGGATTTTGGCGACATGATGATGCATGGGAACGGCGGGGCCGGCTATGTTCGGGTGGACTGGTTCACTCCCAATGGCCTGAGTGTCTGGGGCGACGGACGCCTGTTCATCCTGGGAACAGACGGCTATATCGAGCTGCGCAAGTACATCGATATTGCCGGTAGACCCGGCGGCAACCATCTGTTCATGGTGGACCAGAAGCAAGTAACGTTTATGGATTGCAGCAAGGTGGAACTGCCCTTCGGACCGCAGTTTGTCTCCGATATCGTAAATCGGACCCATACCGGGCAGAACCAGGAACAGGCACTGCTGGCTACGGAGCTGGTGCTTAAGGCGCAAAGAGATGCCAAAGTCTTGACTTTTACCAGCTAGAGCAAGGAGGAGCGATGAAAGAGACGCGCAGGAATTTCCTGAAGATGGGAGCGGCGGCGGCCATCAGTTTCCCCACCATCGTTCCCTCCAGTGTCTTCGGAGAAAATGCTCCCAGCAACCGGATCAATGTAGGCGCGATCGGGGTGGGACGTATCTCGCGAGGCCACGACCTGCCGGGAATCTGGCAGTTCGACCAGGCGCGCATCATGGCTGTTTGCGATCTGGATGCCAAGCGGGTGGAGTCGGGGAAAACACTGGTCAACGGCTACTACGCGAAGAAGACGGGCAAACCCTACGACGGCGTCACCGGATATCACAACTACCACGACTTGCTGGCGAATAAAGAGATTGATGCGGTCGTGATCAGCACGCCCGACCACCAGCATGCAATCCTTGCGGTCGATGCAGTGCATGCAAAGAAGGACGTGTACCTGCAGAAACCGGCTTCACTCACGATTGCTGAGGGGCGCGCCATGAGCAATGCGGTAATGGCGTCGGGACAGATCCTACAAATTGGTTCGCAGCAAAGATCGTGGAAGCAGTTCCACCGCGCCTGCGAGCTGGTACGCAACGGGCGTATCGGCGAAGTCAAGCACGTTGAAATCGGCTTACCGGGCGATCCCAGTGGACCCGATGCCGCTGCCATGCCGATTCCACCAACCCTACACTACGATGCATGGCTGGGCTCGACGCCTGAGGCCTATTACACCGAGATCCGTGTGCATCCCCAAAATGATTTCAGCCGCCCGGGTTGGCTGCGCTGCGAACAGTTCGGCGCGGGCATGATCACCGGCTGGGGAGCACACCACGTGGACACCGCGCATTGGGGCATGAATACGGAATACACCGGACCAGTCGAAATTTGGGGTACGGCTGAGTTCCCTACTCACGGGCTATGGAATGTTCATGGTAAATTCCTGACCCATGCCATCTATGCCAATGGTGTGACCATGGACATCAGCGGCGATTTTCCCAATGGGATCAAGTTCTATGGCAGTGACGGTTGGATTTTTGTGACTCGAGATGAAATGGTCACACCGACGGATCCAGGTGGAAAGCCGACGGCAGCCCCGCAACCGCTGGTGGCCAGCAATCCCAAAATTCTCGATAGCGTCATCGGTCCCGACGAGGTTCATCTCTATGAAAGCAACGACCAGCATGGCAATTGGCTGGAGTGTATCAAGAGTAGAAAAGCGCCTACTGCGCCGGCGGAGATAGGGCACCGGGCTTGCTCCACTTGTTTGATTCATCACATCGCGATGAAGACCAAGCGCAGGCTCTATTGGGATCCGGTCAAAGAGCATTTCAAAAACGACGATGAGGCGAACTGCATGCTATCGCGTCCCCAACGTGCGCCGTACATGATGGACGTGTAGAAACCATGGCATGAGTTCACCAACCAATAGATCGAATTTGCGCTGGGTGGTTTGCGGTCTGCTGTTCCTGGCCACGACCATCAATTACATGGATCGGTCCGCGCTAAGCCTGGTGGAACCCATCCTCAAGCACTTGCTCGGCGGCGATCAGGACCTTGCTCTCTACAACCGGCGTTACAGTGATATCGTCAACTGCTTCATCTTCGCCTATGGAGTTGGGTTCCTGGTGGCCGGCCGGGTGGTCGACCGCATCGGGGTAAAAAAGGGATATGCCTTGTCCATCGGGCTGTGGGCGCTGGCGTCGATCAGCCATACCTTTGCGCGCACCGCGCTCGGTTTCGGGATCGCCCGTTTTGCGCTGGGTATAGGAGAGTCGGGCAACTTTCCTTCGGCACTCAAAGCGACTGCCGACTGGTTCCCGGTTGAGGAACGAGCGCTGGCCACTGGAATATTCAATTCTGGAACCAGCGCGGGAGCGCTGATTGCTCCACTGCTTATTCCCTGGGTAGCTATTCGCTTTGGCTGGCAATCGGCCTTCTACACCACCGGAAGCCTTGGCCTGCTGTGGCTTCTGATCTGGTTGCTGTTTCCTTACGACCGGCTTCATCCCAAGTTTGGAACTCCGGTGTCGGCGGCTTCGCTGGCGGCCACACCGGCAACTTACAAGGCTCTTCTCTTCAACCCTGGTACGTGGAGATTTGCCCTCTCCAAGGGAACCACCGACTCGATTTGGTGGTTCTACCTGTTCTGGCTGCCCAAGTACTTCAACGAGCGGTTCCATGTAGACATGAAGAACCTCGGGCTGCCGCTTATCATTGTGTACATCGGCGCCACGATCGGCAGTATCGCGGGCGGCTGGCTCGCGGGATTCTATATCCGCCGCGGCCACTCGGTCCGAATGGGCCGACGATTCGCCATGATGGTGTGTGCGATTTGTGCTGTGCCGGTGGCGTTGGTTCCCTTTGTTCATCCGCGACGGCCGCGCACCAGGGATGGTCTTCCAATCTTCTTTCCACCCCGTCAGACATGTTTCCTTCCAGCTCGGTGGGCACGGTGGTTGGTATCGGAGGAGCCGTTGGGGCCGTTGGCAGCGTAATATTCACGTTTTTGGTGGGGGTGCTTTGGACCCACTATGCGCTGTTCATTTTCCTGGCGGCGGGGTCTGCGTATCTGCTCACGCTGTTCGCATTTCAGTGGCGGGCACCTGCAGCACTGGCTGCGGAACATGTTTCCGCGGACTGAGGCCAGCGCTAAAGCGCTCTAGATCATAGTCGAGACTCTTTCCCGCAACGCTGAAGCGTTGCTTCCCTCTGCTAAAGCAGAGGGCTCCCACCATGATTCCCAGAGCTAGCCGCGCGATTTAACTTGAAATTGAAGCGGTGCCGGATCGACTTCCGCTTTCAATCGGGCAGAGGAATAAAGATGCTCCTCAGGTTGTAGCACCAAACCCGCTTTGACGGGATTCATCCAGACGTATTCGACGTGTTGTGCATACTCAGTGGCGTCTCGGATCCTGTGCTCGTTGTACCCCTTTTGCCAAATCTCATGGTTGAAGTCCCTCTCCTTCGCTGCGCGATAGGAGAATCCCCCCTTGATGAACTGCACGGCTTTCTCAAGCGATACCAAGGGAGCCGGCGTGAGGATCAAGTGAACGTGATTTCGCATGAAGACGAACTCATGTACTTGAATCCTCTGTTTGGCCCGATTTTGACGAATCACGTCCAGCAGCAGATCGCACAGAGGATTGGACTGCAGTATGAATCTTCTCTCCAAAGTCGCAAACGAGGCGAAGAAAGTACGTACCCCTTGCGGTGCAACTAACATGCTGAAACCGAATCATACGCCGGCAGCCAGGAGCCTGGTGGGAGCCCCCCCATTTATGCGGGGGAAGGAGCGCTAGACCTTGATTATGCGCTTTAGCGCTGGCACACTAATCCGGCACGGCAATCTCTGCCCCGCCGCGTTCCACCGACAAATAACCCGCGTATATCGTAGCGATCGTATCCCGCGCCAGTTCTATTCCTGAAAGCGGCTCGCGCCCGTGATAAATGCTCTCCATAAAGTCCTGGAACTCCTGCGGATATCCATGCTGCCAACCCTCGTCCGGTGCGGGACAACTCCATCCCTGCTTGGTGCTGATCTTCTCCACCGTGTAAACATCCTTCAAGATGTCTTCTCGAGGATTGAAGGTCTCCAGGGCATTGGTCGGATTCAGATTGCATCGGGTACGGTGATTGTTGCAAAACACTTCCAGCCAGTTCGAAACCCCACCCATGACCAGTTCCGAGGCAAAGATATCCGCGACGGTTCCATCGGAGAATGTGATGTGGATCTGCGCGTAGTCCTCGATATCTTCATAACCGGTGCGCAAAAAACCCTCGTCACGGTATTTCGGCAACCGGGTGATCTCATGCGTGCGGCAGCTTACCGTGGCCGGACGGATGGGCAGCTTATCCCGTGATTCTCCCTCGACCCGCTTCAGATAAAGCGCTGCGCTGAGCGGATGGCATCCCTTCCCCATCAACGATCCACCACCGGAAAACTTCCACTGGCCATAGTAAGGAGAGTGTGATCCGCTATGAGACTCCTCTCCAAGAATGCGAAGAATCTGGCCGCCGCTCTTCTGAACGATCTCCCGTTCCTTCTGAATGGCTGGAGCATACACCCAGTTCTCGGCATAGCACACGAGCTTGCCATTGCTCTTAGCTGCCGCCACGATGCGCCCGCAACTTGCCGTGGCCTCGGCAAGCATCTGCTCTTTGGGGAAGGTGCTGGCACCGAAGTATCCGGTAAGCGGCTTCTCAATAATGACGTGCTTGCCCAGGCCCAGCGCCTGCACTGCTAGTTCTTCGTGGGAGGATGGAGGAGTGCACAAATCCACCACGTCCACCGCAGCACAAAGCTGGGCGAACGTATCAAACGCGCGGATACCCGTTTCGCGGGCAAAGGCGTCTCGCGCTTCCGGCGTCTTGGAGGTCACGCCCACAATGTCGACGTCCACTCCATGGACACGGCGAATGGCTTCCCAATGAAATTTCGCAGCAAAACGCGAACCGACAAATCCAACCCGAACCGGCTTTTCCATAAGTATTTCTTGTAACACAGGTCCAATGCATATCATGCGACGATGGGGAAACAAATGCAGGTGAGCTTCTATTCCGGTGTGCGATCCCGCGTATTGGCCATGACGGTTGCCCTGGCCTTCCTCACCTACATGGACCGGGTCTGCATTTCAGTCACCGCTCCAGCAATTCTTCGCGACCTTCGACTGACGACGATCCAGATGGGATTCGTCTTCAGCTCCTTCACCGCAGCCTACGCATTGTTTGAAATTCCGACCGGATGGTGGGCTGACCGTATAGGGAGCCGCCGCGTTTTGACCCGGATCGTCACCTGGTGGTCGATCTTCACCGGCCTCACCGCCCTGGCCTGGAACTTTCCATCGCTGATCGCCTTGAGAGCCTTGTTCGGTGCGGGCGAAGCGGGAGCGTGGCCAACCGTAGCGCGCGCTTTGTCACGCTGGTTCCCCACGCAGGAAAGAGGGACGGCGCAAGGCATCTTCTTTATGGGCGCCCACTTGGGCGGTGGGCTCACCCCACTCTTGGTCGCGGCGATCGCGCACAGGTTGGGATGGCGCAGTACCTTTCCCATGCTATCCGTATTTGGATTTGTTTGGGCTGCGTTCTGGTTCCGCTGGTTTCGGGATGAACCGCGCGATCATGCTTCCGTGACCGCGGAAGAGCTTACCTGGATCGAGGCCGGCAGACACTCGATGCCGGCGCAGAGCGTCCAGCGAAGCGTATTTCGCATGGCTTTGAGAACGCCGGGGATCTGGTTCCTGTGCCTGATGTATTTCACGCAGACCTACGGATTCAATCTCTATGTGACCTGGTTACCGACCTATCTGCAGCACGAAAGGCAGCTGCACGGCGTGAGGCTGGGCGTTCTTGCCGGCTTGCCTCTGCTGCTCAGTGTTCCCGCTGATTTGTTCGGCGGCATGCTCACGGACCGGCTCAGCCGGACGTTTGGCCTGCGGCTGGGCCGCTGCCTGGTTGGATTTGGCTCGCTGGCAGCGGCTGGGATTTTCCTCTTTTGCGGCGCGTTGACCCCAGGAGTGCTCTCCGCTGTGCTGATCGCGCTGGCCGCTGCCTCGTCAAATTTTCTGCTCGGAGCAAGCTGGGGTGCGTGTGCGGATATAGCAGGAGATCACGCTGCCACCGTCAGCGCAGCGATGAACACTTCGGGGCAAATCGGCGGCGTCCTGAGCCCGATTGCATTTGCCCTCCTGACCCGGACCAGCGGTTCCTGGGCAGCGCCCCTTTACCTGACCGCGGCTCTCTATCTCGCCGGCGCTGGATGTTGGTATTTCGTCCATCCGGAACGGCCGCTAGTGTGAATGCCGGTGAGCGATCGTGCGCAGATCGTGATATTTCACGGCAAACTCCAGGCAGGCACCGGTTTCGAGTTGGCCGACATTACTCCGGTAAAACTCTTCCCAGGGAGAGTGATTGACTATTTCCGCGGGCTTCAACCCTTTGCGCCGGCTCGCAATCTCCTCTTCAGACAGCAGCACATCCACCCGGCGCTTCGCCAGATCAACCTTGATCTGGTCGCCGGTCTTCAGGATCGCAAGATTCCCACCAATCGCCGCTTCGGGAGAGATATTCAGAATCGAAGGACTGTCGGAGGTGCCGCTTTGCCGGCCATCGCCCATGCACGGCAGCATGCGAATCCCCTGCCGGACGAGTCTGCCTGGCGGCGTCATGTTCACCACCTCAGCCGAACCGGGATATCCCACCGGCCCCGCTCCGCGCACCACGAGAATGGAATGCTCATCGACTTCGAGCGAGGGATCCTCAATGCGTTTGCGGTAATCTTCAGGCCCTTCAAAAACAACGGCTCGCGCGACAAAGCAGTCTTCGCTTCCCGGCTCGGAAAGGTAACGCCGCCTGAACTCGTCGCTGATCACTGAGGTCTTGACCAGCGCGGAGCTGAACAGGTTGCCCGACACCACCAGCAGCCCCGCATTCAACTTCAATGGATTGTCGTAGGGCCGGATGACATTGGTGTCGAGGCTGCGCGCATCCTTGTAGTTTTCCCCAGCCGTCGACCCGGTCACGGTGAACGCGCTGGTACGGATTTTGCCCGCCTGCATCAACTCCCCAAAGATTGCGCCCACGCCGCCTGCACGATGGTAGGCCTCCCCGAGAAACTCTCCCGCCGGTTGCACGTTGGCCAGCAAGTGGATCTGGTGGCCGATCCGCTCCCAGTCGCGAATGTTCAGATCAACTCCCATGTGGCGCGCGATGGCGATGATATGCGGGGGACAGTTGGTAGATCCGCCGATCGCGGAATTAACCACGATCGCATTCTCAAAGGCTTCCCGGGTAAGAACCTTACTTGGGGTAAGGTCCTCCCTCACCATTTCCACAATTCTGCGGCCGGTGAGGTATGCCATCCGCCCCCGATCCGCATAGGGCGCGGGGATGGTGGCACATCCCGGCAACGACATGCCCAAGGCCTCGGCCAGCGAATTCATCGAGAGCGCCGTCCCCATGGAGTTGCAATGTCCAGCGCTCGGGATTCCGGCTAGCACTCGATCCACCAATTGCTCCCCGGTGATCCTGCCTTCGGCCAGCTGCCGGCGCGCTTCCCACAGTACCAGGCCAGTCCCGGCCAGCTTGCCGTTGACATAACCGTCGAGCATGGGACCGCCAGACAACACGATAGCGGGAAGGTTCACGGTAGCAGCCGCCATCAAAGCTGAGGGTGTCGTCTTGTCGCATCCCGTCGTGAGCACCACGCCGTCAAACGGATATCCGTGCAGCAGCTCGACCAGGGCAAGGTAGGCAAGGTTGCGATCGAGAGCGGCGGTGGGGCGGCGGCCTGTCTCCTGAATCGGATAGGTAGGAAATTCGAAAGGTAACCCGCCCGCATCGCGTATGCCGGCTTTGACTCGCTCCGCCAAAGCGACGTGAATTCGGTTGCAGGGAACCAGGTCGCTCCCGCTTTGCGCAATGCCGATAATCGGCCTGCCGGATTGAAGCTCTCCCCGGGTGATGCCGTAATTGCTGTAGCGCTCCAGGTAGACAGCAGTTTCTCCCGGATCGGTCGGGTCATTGAACCAGCTCTCGCTGCGCAGTCGCTTTCGATCATCCATTGAATCTAGTATCCCAGGGTCTTGTTGACTACGTTCTCGAGCGATGCACCCTTGGTGAATCGGCCATACTGCTCCATGAAGAAGCGCATCGCCTGGTTGAGCCAGTCCTTGGTGTGGTCTGCGGTGTGGGGCGACAACAGTACATTCTCCAGGCGGTACATGGGATCTCCCGCCGGCAGCGGCTCATGCTCGAACACATCGAGGCCGGCGCCCTTGATCCGTTTCCCGGTGAGCGCACGCACCATTGCCGCCTGGTCAATCACCGGTCCGCGCCCCACGTTGACAATCACCGCGGTTGGCTTCATGGCTGCGAACTGCGCGTCGCTCATCATGTGGTGGGTCTCCGCCGTGAGCGGGAGGCAGACGACCACGTAATCGCAACGCGGAAGCATCGCCAAGAGATCCTCCGTCTTGTAGAACTGATCCACCAGGGGATCAGCCTCTTCGGGAGGATGTCTCTTGAGCGCCAGTACGGTCATTCCCATAGGATGTACCCGCTTCGCGACGGCCCGGCCGATATCGCCATAGCCCACAATTCCCACCGTCTGGGTGTCGATCTCTTCTACGTCAAACTGCTCCCAGACGCCTGCCATCTGGTTGCGCAGCATACGCCGGAAATCCTTGGCAAAATAGAGGATCGCGGCCAGGGAGAATTCTCCCAGCGATTGGCTGAACACACCGCTCCCATTCGTCATCGGGACGTTGCTCGCGACCAGCTCGGGAAAGAGCACACTGTCGAGTCCTGCAGAGCGCGAGTGCACCCAAAGCACGTTCTTGCACATGAGGAAAACATCGCGCAGCAACTTCTTGGGTGCCGACCAGGCAAGGATGATCACTGGATCGTTCACCGCACTCGCGAAAGCTTCCGGGGTGCGGCCCACGATGTGTCGCAGACCCTTCAACATGCTTAACTGCGCATCGTCCTCCTGGGACAACACCAACACCGTTTGCTCGCTACTCATGCGCCTGCCGCTCTCCTGTCGCTATCGGATTCCGTTACGGCCTGATGCTATCATTCTCCGGGCCATATCAGGAGACGCTCTTGAATCAGAAACCGCCTCAACCTCTGCGTGGGGTCATCACTGCAATGGTGACACCCCTCAAACAGGATCTCACTCTGGATCAAAAAGGTTTAGAACGGCTCATCGAACACCTGATTGGCGGCGGGGTTCAGGGCATTTTCATTCTGGGCACCACGGGCGAGGCGCCGAACCTGCCCTACAGCGTGCGTGAAGAGCTGATCGAACAAACCTGCCGGCTGGTGGGCCCGCGGGTTCCGGTGATCGTCGGCATTACCGACACGTCGTACAAAGATGCTCTCCGGCTGGCGGCCAAGTCGCATCAGTGCGGCGCTTCTGCTGTGGTGGCTGCGCCGCCCTATTACTTTCAGGTGGACCAGGCGGACCTGCTTCATTATTTCAAGAGCATGGCGTCGGAGTCGCCGCTCCCGCTGTATCTTTACAACGCCCCGCTCAACGTGCCCCTTTGGATTGAAATCGACACCGCGATCAAGCTGGCCGCCGAGCCCAACATCGTCGGGCTCAAGGATAGCGGCATGAATATGGCGTATTTTCACGCGATCAGAGAGGGAGTGCGGGCCTGGCCCAACTTCACCCTGCTGGTTGGACCCGACGAACTGTTGGCAGAAGCGGTGCTCATGGGCGCTCACGGGGGAATGGCGGGCGGCTCCAACGTGTGGCCTCGGCTCTTCGTCGCGCTCTATGAGGCCGCGGCGGCTCGTGACGTGAACCGCACCGCTGCACTGCAACGGCTTACGATGGAGTTCGACAACGCTGTCTACCGCTCCGCGCATCATCCTGCGAATCCGCTTCGAGGACTCAAATGTGCGTTGTCCATTTTGGGAATTTGCAGCACTGACCTTACCCTGCCGCTGCGGCCCTACTCCCGCGAAGAACGCGAACAGGTCGAGAAATATCTGCAGGGAGTGGACGTTCTCGCGGCACCACATATCGCGTGAAGGCCTGCTCGCAACTCAGCCGTTTTGATCAAACAGCAGGGGGAAGAACTGACCCTCCATCTTGTGTCCCTTGGGAATAGAAGGGACGCCTGCCAACAGTGGCTCATCGGCTGCGGATCGCACTCCGTCTCTGAAGGCGTTGATCAACGTTGCCCGCCGCGGCCGCTGCGACCGGTTTGCGTAGGAACCATGGACCATTAACGGATGATGGAAGGTGCATTGTCCGCGCTTCAATTCAATGGGAACCGGACGGAAGGCCTGCTTCTGTTCAGGCGATAAGACGGTCATGATTTCATCCATGTTGCCGGTTAGGCCGGTAACCGGTAGCAGCTTCCATCGATGGCTGCCGGGAACATAGTAGAGGCAGCCATTGTCGCGGTCGCTGTCATCGAGCGCGATCCAGCAGGTGAGATGCGACATCGGTTCGGTGCGCGTCCAATAGGAGTAGTCCTGGTGCCAGGCAACCACCCCTCCATGATGCGCGGGTTTGCAGAAAAGCTGATCGTGCCAAAAACGGACTGGCCCACCCAGCAGTTGCGAAGCGGGTACCAGGAATGCGGGACTCCAAAGCACATCGTGGAATCCGGGCGCGGCTCGCCAGGCTCCCAATGCGTGGAACAGAACCGAGTTCGGGTCCTGCGACTCATTGGAGTGATACTCGTGGAACAGGTGATTGCCGGGGTGCGAACTTTTCATCAAGCCGGCTAGCTCAGAGCACAGGATGTCTACTTGCCGCTGATCAAGAACCTGAATTCCAGCAACATACCCTTGCTCATTGAATCCAGCGAGCTGGTTCTCGGTGAGCCGGAACTTCTGCCATGCTTCCTGATCTTTCGGGTGCTCGAGAAATTGGCCGACCGGTGCATGCGCTTCAGAAAGGTCCATGGACGTCTCATCTCCCCTGGCCCACCAGCTTACCGGATCTCTCCCTATCAGAGTCCAACGGCACGCAAAGGATCGCCAGGGCTTTGCCGTTGAAGCACAAACGCCTCTGCTCGTTTCGAGCCGCCTTCGATTCCGCGAAAAGCGGCCACCTGGTCCTGCAATGCGTAGTACCTGTCAGGCGTCTGGCTGGCGTGTGCATAACAAGCGGAACGTTTGATCGATTCCGTTTGGGTGATGTCAACATAGTGCGTCGGAGAGAACTGCAGTGTGTCCTCCCCATCTGAAACCTCGTAGTAGTACAAAGAGAAACTCTTCTTCGATTGCCGCCATGCATCGTAGGTCAGCATGGTAATGGCTCGATGATCGCGATGGTTATCGATAGGCCACTGAGTAAATATCATGTCCGGATTCTCAGCGTTGATTAACTTTGCGTAGGCTTCGTAGTGTGCATTGTCTACGACGGCGTTGCCGTTCACCTGCCCGGCGTACGCAGGCCGGGCCTTCAATATTTCGCAGGCCCTCTTCGCTTCTGCGATACGCGTAGCGGAGGTAGTCGGGGGCCACCCTCCATCGTTCAAATAGATAAGAGCCACCTCGTGGCCCAGATCGGTCAAGCGGGCGATGGTGCCACCACAGCCGTATTCCGGATCACCAGGGTGCCCGCCCGCCACCAGTACCTTCAACTTGCGTTGCAACTTCGATTCTGAAGGCGCACCAGAAGCAGACGGCACTTCACCGACTGCGTTGGTTACAAATGGCCCCAGGGCCAATGAGGTAGCCAGACCGCCGGCGCCAATGAATAGATCTCTCCGGGTTACGCCCATCGCGCGACCCTCAACTGGATTGCATTTCTGCTGAATAGTCGACCTGTTGTCATAGTGTTAGCCACCCAAGGTAATCTTAATCACGGTAACTTCCGTTCCCATTTTGCCTGCTACATTTCCGCCATTTATTGTTACACTCACGATGTACGAAACGACCCTGCTTGCTGAGGGCATTTGGCCTTTTTAGGCGTTTGATTCCCCCCTGTATTGGTTCTTTCCCCCAACGACATTTTGGATCGGCAACGACGTTCGGATCCTTTCCAGGAACCTGGCTGTTTCCTCGTCTCAAATCGGGCCGAGGAGGTAGCGCTGGTGCCGGTCCGTCTGGCGTACGAGTCATTGTCTTCGGAAAATAGTGTTTGTTTCGTTGGGGGCCCCGTGGTCGAGCGTTCATCTAGTGTCTGGAATCTGGTGCGGGCCGTCCTGGCTTCCCCTGAGCAAGCTTCTCCTTCGCGCCTTGCTGAACGATTGAAGCAGTATTGTGCGCTCGCCTGGCTTTGCCTGCTTCTCGGATTCTCCAGCATGGATGCGAGGGCCCAGGTGAATGTTCTAACCAGGGGCTACGACGCGTCAAGCACAGGGGCAAATCTGCAGGAGACCACGCTCACGCCTGCCAACGTAAATCCAACCAACTTTGGCAAGCTGTTCACCGTTCCCACAGATGGCCAGATCTATGCCGAACCGCTGTATGTGGCCAACCTCTCAATCGCCGGCGGCCAGCATAACGTCATTTACGTAGCAACGATGTTCAACACCGTCTACGCCCTGGACGCGGACACCGGGGCAACACTGTGGACGCAGAACTATGGCTACCCGATCATCGCCGAGGATGTGCAGAATAATCAGAACATCGACTGGCATACAGGAATAGGGATACTTGGTACCCCTGTGATCGACCTGGCAACCTACACCATGTATTTTGTCAACGGCAATCAGCCGCAGAACGGGGCCCAGCAATATTCTTACAAACTCAATGCCCTTGACATCAGAACCGGACTCCCTCTGCATGGAAGCCCGGTGACGATAAGCGCTACCTACACTAACTCCGACCTTGTCTCTCCAGTGGTTTTTAACGCCAAGATGCAGAACCAACGCCCGGGCCTCGTCCTGGCGAACGGAAACGTATATATCGAGTTTGGCTCGCATCAGGATCAAACGCCCTACTATGGATGGGTGATGTCCTACAGCGCCTCCACCCTGGCGCAGGTCGCAGTCTATGTCGATACCCCGATGAACGGATGGGGTGGCATCTGGAATGCCGGACAGCCTCCGGTCGTAGACTCTGCCGGCAACCTCTATTTCTCGACCGGCAATGGGGCCGTTGGCACAACTCCAAATAACAATGTGCAGGCGGGCAGCAGCTTCATCAAGTTATCGCCCAGCCTCGAATTGTTGGACTACTTCACCCCTTCGAACGCCGCCACCTTGAACTCGGGAGATATGGATCTAGGGTCTGCTGGCCTGATGCTCATACCCAATACCAACTATTTGCTGGGCGGTGGCAAACAAGGCGTTCTTTACCTGGTGAACACCAATAACATGGGGAAGTTTAATGCCTCCGGCGACCTGGTGCAGCAGGAGTTCCAGGCTGTTTTCGGCAAGGGGACCAGCCACATCCATGGCACCCCGGTATATTTCGATAGCGATAAAAATGGCCCCACGACCTATGTCTGGGGAGAGAATGACGTCCTGCGTGGCTTTCTCTTCAACCAAACGACCGGGAAGGTAAACACCACACCGTTTGCCACCAGCACCATGACTGCACCGGTGACCAACAACGATGGCGCTATGCCGGGTGGCTTCCTCACTATTTCGGCCAACGGTAACAGCAACGGCATTGTATGGGCTTCGACCCCCTATAACGGCGACGCCGTGCAGACAACGGTGCAGGGCGTCTTGTACGCTTTCAATGCAGACACGCTCCAACCCCTGTGGAGCGATAAAAACAATGATGCGCGCGACGAAGTCGGCATGTTCGGCAAGTTTTCGCCGCCCATGGTGGCCAACGGTAAGGTCTACGTGAACACCTTCGGCCCCTTAGGCACGAAAAATGGCTCAGGAGCCCTGGTGGTGTATGGCTTGCTGCATCCCACTCTGACCGTCAATGTGGCTAACGCCAGCATGAAGGCCGGGGCCGCGCTGCCCCCACTCACCGGAACGGTGAGCGGTCTGCAAAATGGCGATACCTTGGGCAACCAGATTATTGTGACGTACAGCACGACGGCGACCAGCAGCTCGCCTGCCGGCACTTACCCCATCACTGCCACGGTGAGTGGATCCTCCGCCACGAACTACCAGGTGGTCGTGAACGCAGGAACACTGACCATCTCTTCGGCGACCCAAACGCTGACGGTTACAGCGAACAGCGCGACCCGGACCTATGGTGCAGCCAACCCAACCTTTACCGGAAGCATCACCGGCGCGCAGAATGGTGACACCTTCACAGAAAGCTTCAGCACCACCGCAAACACGGCAAGCAATGTAGGCAGCTATCCGATTGTCCCTACAGCCAGCGGTAATAATTTGAACAACTACAATGTCGTAATCGCCGATGGAACGTTAACTGTAACGGCCGCAGCTACGACAACAACTGTGAGTGCGCCGGCCAGCTCCTCTTACGGATCCAACATCACTCTGACGGCAACGGTAGCATCCAGCGCGGGTATACCGGCAGGAACAGTAACGTTTTATAGCGGCTCGAACGCTCTTGGTACAGGAACTCTGAACGGCAGTGGAGTCGCCACACTGAGCACCAGCGCGCTTGCCGTGGGCACCGACGCGATCACCGCCGGCTATGCAGCCTCCGGGAACTTTGCCGGCAGCAGCTCCACGGCCACTACCGTTACGGTCAACCAGGCTTCGCAGACGATCACGTTCCCGGCAATCGCATCCCGCCCCTATGGCAGCGGCTCCTTTGCCGTGTCGGCGACTTCGAGCACCGGCAGCGGCTACCCGGTGACCATCACGGTTCAATCCGGTCCTGCCGTCATGAGCGGCGGCACCGTTACCCTGACTGGCGCGGGCACCGTAGTGCTGCTGGCAACGCAAGCGGGCAACGCGGACTATAGCGCTGCCACGGCCACGCAGAGCTTCCAGGTAACACCAGCGCCCTTGACCGTGACCGCCAACAACGCGACCCGTGTCTACGGCGCAGCCAACCCGGCCTTTAGCGGAACGGTGACGGGTGCCGTGGGTAGCGACAGCTTCACCGAGACCTTTAGCACCACCGCAACCACCAGCAGCAACGTGGGCAGCTACCCGATCGTGCCCGCGGTGACCGGTCCGCAATCCAACTACACCGTCACCATCGTCAACGGCGCACTCACGGTGACGGCAGCATCGACCACCACCTCGTTGAGTGCACCAGGCAGCGCCGCTTATGGTACGAACGTAATCCTGACAGCGACGGTGAGCTCGTCCTCGGGCACGCCTGGCGGAATCGTCACCTTTACCAGCGGAGGAACGACTCTTGGAACAGGCACGCTGAACGGAAACGGCGTGGCCACAGTCAGCACCACTACGCTCCCTGTGGGCGTCAACAGCATCCTCGCGAACTATGCAGCAACAGGTAACTTTGCCGGCAGTAGCTCACCCGCAACCGGCATCACCGTAAACGCAACATCGCAAACCATCAATTTTTCACCCATTGCATCGCACGTCTACGGTAGCGCGCCCTTTGCTGTTACGGCGGCTTCCAGTGCCGGCAGCAACTATCCTGTCACCATCACAGTACAGTCGGGGCCGGCGGTGATCCATGGCGGGATGGTCACGCTCACCGGTGCGGGCACCGTGGTGTTGCTGGCGACGCAAGCCGGCAATGCAGACACCACCGCCGCCACGGCCACGCAGAGCTTCCAGGTAACACCAGCGCCCTTAACCGTATCCGCCAACAATGCGACCCGTGTGTATGGTGCAGCCAACCCGGTCTTCAACGGAACAGTCAGCGGCGCGGTAGCCAGCGACAGCTTCACCGAGACCTTTAGCACCACCGCAACCACGAGCAGCAACGTGGGCAGCTATCCGATCGTCCCCACGGTGAGCGGCCCACAATCCAACTACACCGTCACCATCGTAAACGCCACACTTACAGTGACTGGAGCGGCGACCACGACTACGTTGAACGCACCAGGCAGCGCTGGTTACCGCTCGAGCGTAACTTTGACAGCGACCGTGACCTCGGCCTCGGGCACGCCTGGCGGGATCGTCACCTTCACCAGCGGATCGGGGATTCTCGGATCCAGTTCACTGAACGCCGGCGGCGTAGCCATACTCAACACGACGGCGCTTTCTGCGGGCACCAATAGCGTCACCGCCAGCTATGCGGCAACGGGCAACTTTGCTGCCAGTACCTCGCCTTCAACCAACATCGCCGTGAACGCGCAATCGCAAACCATCACCTTTTCGCCCATCGCATCGCGGGCCTATGGCAGCGCACCCTTTGCCGTGACGGCAACTTCCAGCCTGGGCAGTGGTTATCCCGTCACCATCACGGTCCTGTCGGGCCCGGCGGTGATCAACGGTGGCATGGTAAAGATGACTGGCGCCGGGGCAGTCGTCCTCCAGGCTACCCAGCCCGGCAATAGCAACTACGGCTCGGCTACAGCCACGCAGAGCTTCCAGGTAACGCCCGCGCCCTTGACCGTGACCGCCAACAACGCAATCCGCACGTATGGCGCAGCCAACCCCGTCTTTAGCGGAACCGTCACCGGCACGGTGGGTAATGACAGCTTTACTGAGACCTTCAGCACCACTGCAACCACCGGCAGCAACGTAGGCAGCTATCCGATCGTCCCCACAGTGACAGGTCCCCAATCCAACTACACCGTCACCATCGTTAACGGCACACTCACAGTGACTGGAGCGGCGACCACGACTACATTGGGCACGTCAGGCAGCGCTGCGTACGGGGCCGATGTAACTCTGACAGCGACGGTGACCTCATCCTCGGGCACGCCCGGTGGAATCGTCACCTTCACCAGCGGGACAAAGACTCTGGGAACCAGCCCGCTGAACGCCGTAGGCGTGGCCAAACTCAGCACGACTACGCTCCCTGCTGGCCTCGACACCGTCACCGCCAGCTTTGCGCCAGCGGGTGACTTCTCCGCCAGCTCGAGCGCACAGACCTTACAAGTAACACCTGCAGTTTTGACCGTGACCGCCACCAATGCGACCCGGAGTTTCGGCACCACCAACCCGGTCTTTAGCGGAACAGTTACCGGCGCTGTAGGCGGCGATACATTTACTGAGACCTTCAGCACTGCCGCAACCACCGACAGCAATGTAGGCAGCTATCCGATCGTCCCCGCAGTGACCGGTCCGCAATCCAACTACACCGTCACCATCATCAACGGAGCACTCACGGTGACGGCAGCGCCGACCACGACTACCTTGAGCGCGCCGGGCAGCGCTGCTTCCGCCACCGCAGTGACGTTGACAGCAACGGTAGCCTCAACCTCCGGCACACCGGCGGGAACCGTCACCTTCTATACCGGATCCACCCTCCTCGGCACGGGCACGTTAAATGGTAGCGGCACGGCTACGCTAAACACGACCGCGTTGCGCGCCGGCACGGACTCCACCACCGCGGTTTACGCGGCCGCAGGCAACTTTGCCGGCAGCGCCTCGCCGATAGTGACGATTAACATCGCTGCGGCAGGGGGTACGACATCTAATTACAGCGTGGTGGCGAACCCAAGCTCGCTGACCATAAAGCCGGGAGCGACAGGAAGCACCACCCTCACCCTTACACCCACCGGCGGTTATAACGGAACCGTGGTGTTTAGTTGCTCTAATTTGCCCAGCAACGCTGCGTGCACGTTTACCCAGGATCAGGTCACGCTGAGCGGGAACAACCAAAGTGTTGGCCTGGGCCTGAGCATCCAGATGGCTGCGCTACAGTCAGCCAGGCAAACTCCGTCGAACGCCCCACCCCTCAATCCGGCGCTGCTTGCCCTGGCCTTCTGGTGGCCGGGGGGTCTGACCGGGCTTGCGGTCTTCGCGCGTAAACGGAAACAGATCGCGCGCCTGGGGCAGGTTTGCCTGTTGTTCGTATGCACGTTGGCCTTCGGTCTCGGCCTGTCAGGCTGCGGTATGAGCGGCTATGTGGTCAACCCCAAATCGATCGCCGCCTCCACCGCCCAGGTCACTGTCGTGGCCACAGGAACGTCGGGCACGGCGGTCACCAGTCAGACGGTGGTCCTTACCCTCAATATGACGCCATAAGCATTGGGCGCCGGCCTTCACGTTCAGCAATGATCACCTGGCGGTATGCTGGTAGTGAGTGCACGTCTGCGCTAACGGAGCCTTGCACACTTGTGAAAGCGGCCACGGTTTTTCTCACGACAGTAATTATCCTGGCCCGCCTGGCCTCCGCCCAAGGGATCCAACCACGCTACACGGTGGTAGATCAGGGACTATCCCTGGTACGCACACTTACCGATACTCCGGGGCTGAATAATCAAGGCGACATCGCTCTATGGCACTCGGTAACCGCAAGTCTGATGCCCGGACTGGTGGTACACGGGAAGGAGACCATTTCCATCGATGGGGAGAAAGACTTCTCCCTGGTCTTTCCCGCGGACCTCAACGACCAGCTCACGGTGGTGGGTACGCTGCAGCAGCCGCAGGATCTACGATTCACCCACGCCTTCAAGTGGTCCAATCACCATCTGGAAATACTGGAGTCGCTGGGAGGCCCGTACTCCACCGCCGCTGCGGTGAACGCGGCAGGCGTGGTCGTGGGCAGCGCACAGCTCAAAGATGGGACGCGACACGCGGTGTTATGGCAAGCAAACCAGCCGCGTGATCTCGGCGTGCTTGGCCAGGGAGACTACAGTAGCGCACGAGACCTGAATGACAAGAGCGAAGTAGTCGGAGAAGCGAACGTTGTGCGCAATGGCCAGCCGCAGGCTTTTCTCTGGCGTGGGAGCAAGATACAGCAGCTGCCAAACCTCCCCGGGGGGACCAACTGCAGCGCCCAGGCAATCAACAATGCCGGCGCCATCACGGGATCGTGCGATCTCCCCAGCTCCACCAGGCACGCGGTGCTGTGGAGGAACGGTTCGATTGAGGACCTGGGCACGCTGGGCGATGAGGATGCGCCCAGCACAGCACTGGACATCAATGCCAACGTACAAGTGGTTGGGACCTCAGAAGCCACATCGGATCATTTGCGTGCATTTCTCTGGGAGAAGGGCAAGATGATCAATCTGAACCAATGCATCGCGCCGCATACCGGCTGGCTCTTGCTGGTCGCGTCGCGCATCAACGACAAGGGCGAAATTTTAGGCCGCGGGTATTATCACGGATACATCCATGCCTTCGTTCTGGAGCCCAATCCAGTGAGTGCCGCGAAGGGTAAGTAAGTGGGTGGATTCGTTTCCGGAACCTCATCAGGACCTCTGCAATAGTCCCGTAGAGCCTGCCCTGAGCTTGTCGAACGGGGACGTCTGAAAGTAGCCCAGGACGTGGTCCTGGGTCGGGAATGCGTCATCGAGCAGTCCCGAAGGGACGGCTGAAAACTCTGTCCCGGTGTTCAGCCGTCCCTCACGGGACTGTCCAACCTTGCTTGTCATTACCCAGGACTATCGTCCTGGGCTACTTTCAGACGTCCCCGTTCGACAAGCTCAGGGCAGGCTCTACGGGACTATTGCAGAGGTCTCACGCAGACACTATAGGGCTTCAGCGGATTCGCTTCAGGATCCTTCCCGAACCAGATAGAATCAGCTTTCCCGAGTGCGACTGAACGTCCAGGAGAAGCTCAGCCCGTGCCCATCAAGCGTCCCGTTTTCCTCTATAGCCTGCTGGCCGTTCTATTTGCGATCACTCTGCTCTACCAGATCCGTTATGTTCCGGACCTTATCCGCCGCGAGCAAACCCACATCCCCTTCTTTTCTGTCGATCCCGGAAGCAACCGCCTGACGTTTGTGACCCGCGAGTCCGCGGCCTTGGGAATTCAAACGGGAGACCAGTTGCTCGCCGTCAATGGAGTGCCTTTCACCGGGATAGGCTTGCTGGGCCACGCTTTTGCAGCAGCTCAACCGGGCGTCCCGCTGGTGATCACGATCGTTCCGAAAAATGCCCCGGCCGGCGGGCAGCGCAACATCTCGATCCCGGTCACCTCGACTCGGTGGACTTTCTGGGATGCGTCGAGCGACTTTGTAATCGAGTTGCTGCTCCCTGCAGTGTCCTTGCTGCTCGGCTTCTGGGTCGCATTCCGCCGTCCTCGCGACCCGATGGCATGGCTGTTGCTGGGCCTCATGATGAGCTTTCCGCACATTCTGGCAACGTCTGTTGTGGAGGGTTGGCCACCCGGCTGGCGCGAAGCGGGCTTGCTCTATGAATTAACGCTCGGGGCTGTCTTCCCCATCATCATTTTCCTGTTTGGCCGGTTCTTTCCTGAGCCTTTTGCGCCGGGGAGTAACTACGACAAGGTGTGGCGAGCCTTGCAGTGGTTATGCGCGCTTCCCTTCGCCATCCTGGCTCTGTCCGCAGTTGCGGTCAGCGTCGGCTCACTAGGCAACTACCGATCGGTTGCCCCCCTCGCCACAGTTCTCAACCGTTTGGACATAGCGGCTCAGATCTTCGGGTACACCCTGGTTGGAAGCTTCTTCTCCGCCATGGGAATCAAACTCGGCCTAAGCAAATCTCCGGATGCCAAGAGAAGACTCAGTTTCCTCCTTTGGGGCGCGGTTGCCGCTTTCACCCCAGCCCTTGTGCCGACGTTGTATGCCCGGCTCCAGGGCAAGTCCCCGAATGAAATCTTTCCCGAGTGGTTTATGGCAGTCTTGTTCACACCGCTCATCCTCTTCCCCCTCACTCTGACCTACGTCATCGTGGTGCAGAAGGCAATGGGTGTCGGCGTTGCCCTGCGCCAGGGGCTGCAATACACGCTTGCCCGGAGCGGGATACGAGTGCTCCAGATGATTGCCATCGGGGCGGTCATCGTTGCCGCGACAACCATGGCTGGGAACGCCAACCACGATCGCGCGCAAAAGACCATCGTCATCCTGATAGGCATCACGGCTTACTTCACGATCCGCAGGGTTGGGGATCGCTTGCGCACCTGGGTCGATCGCCGCTTTTTCCGCGAAAATTACAACGCGGAGAATGTATTGACAGAATTAAGCGAACAGGTGCGATCGATCGTAGAGCCCAGGTCGCTGCTTGAAACCGTTGCCGGGCGGATATCCGAAACCCTGCACGTACCGCAAGTGGCGGTCCTTTTGGGAGGTAGTGGGTTCTACCGGCCCTCGTTCGCAACCGGCTATGGCGGCTTGCCCAACGTCGCCTTTCCCAGCAAGACCGGGACAGCGATGGTACTGAAGAACCAGAAGGAGCCGGCCCGGGTGTTCCTGAATGATCGCGATTCCTGGCTCTATCGCGAGGAGGGCATCGGCGACGACGAGCGAAGCAAGCTGGCCACGCTGCAATCGGAACTGTTGCTTCCGCTCGCGGTGCGAGACAAACTTCTCGGCTTCATTTCTCTCGGCCCCAAACGGTCAGAAGAAGCCTACACCGGCTCCGACCTGCGCTTGCTCAAGTCGGTCGCCGCGCAGACGGGGCTGGCGCTCGAGAATGCCAACCTGATGATAACCATCGCGGATGAAGTTGCCCACCGCGAGCGCCTGAACCGCGAAGTAGAGATCGCGCGCGAAGTGCAGGAGCGGCTATTCCCCCAAAAGCTGCCGCTTATCGCCGGCCTCGATTACGCGGGTCATTGCCGGCCGGCGCTGGGTGTTGGCGGCGATTATTACGACTTCCTCGCCCTTCCCCAGGGAAGACTCGGAGTGGCCATCGGAGATGTTTCGGGCAAAGGGATTGCTGCGGCCCTGATGATGGCCAGCCTGCAGGCGTCTCTGCGCAGCGAGGCAACGCGTGCTCCTGAGAATTTGGCTGCAGCTGTCGCCAACGTCAATCGCCTGGTGTACGAAGCCTCGTCTTCGAATCGCTATGCGACCTTCTTCTACGGCCAATATGACCCGGCGCAGGGCAAATTCGACTATGTGAACGCGGGCCACAATCCTCCCATGCTCTTTCGTCAAGCCAACGGACACGGTGAAGTCATCCGCCTGCAACCCGGGGGCACGGTGGTTGGGCTTCTGGAAGAGGCTCGCTACGAGCAGGGTTCGGTGCAGATCAACCCCGGCGACATCCTGGTGGCTTTCACCGACGGCATCAGCGAGGCCATGAACCCTGCGGACGACGAATGGGGTGAGGACCGCCTAATGGACTCCGTTCGCGCATCGATCTGTGGAACAACGGCCTCCTCGGCGAAGGAACTTATGGAATGCACCTTCGCCGCCGCCACCCAATTCGCTGACACCGCTCCGCAGCACGACGACATGACCCTGGTGGTTCTGCGTGTGTTCGCACCCTAGCACTAGGGTTCATCGCTCACTGCCGGCAGTGACGCAAGCAGGAGTCCCAGGTCTCGTTTGAAGTAAGAAATCCGCGCGCGAACGTCTTGCAGCATGGCCCCGCGGTCTTCAAAGTCATCGATGGTGAGTTTCAAGCCTTGCGACGGCTGGCTGGTCAAACGATCGATTTTCTCTGTGCTCGACAACGAGTCGATTCGCTTCACCTGGACCCAGGTCTGCAACAATTGCTCTTTGCGGGTGAGCCCGGTGGGCCCGTAGACTTCGTTCAAGAAGACCCATATCGTCGCCGGATATTGGCTGATCGGCAGAGTGGGCCGGTCGAAAAACTCTGCCAGCATATTTGATTCGAAATCGAAGGGACTGCTCTTCCCTTTCTCCTGGTGAATTCCAGCCAATGCAAGCCCGGCGGAAAGAGTGCCGGCGCCGATGCCGACGCCGGCTGCGGGCTTGGTGAGGGCGGAGGAAAGTTGAAGCCCGGAACTAGTCGCGCCCACCGCTCCTCCCACCAGGACGCTGAGGAGATTTGTCCGGCTTACGGCTCGGTCGCGCCGGTCGGCCAAATATCCGCGGACTTCGTTGGCGCGCGCGATCTCATTGTCAATTTGGGCTATGGTGGCGTCGACCTGCAGGGAGGCAGCCATCACTTGTTCGGAGATGTGCTGATGCAGCCAGAGGATTTGCCACCGGTCCGCCGGCGCCGTGCTGGTGGAAAGCTTTTCCAGGCGCTTTAATTCGGAAGAGACTTTGATCAGCTCGGCGGTGCTCTCCGGAAGCCGAGGCAGGGGCCTGGATTCGAGATTTTGTGCTGAGGCGGCCACACAGATGGTCGCTAACGCCACAAGCTGCAGGCTGCGAACGATGTTCATGGCGATTATGTTATCGTCTCTCGCAGTTCCTTTGAGAACCCATCCAGAACGAATGAGGTGAACTATGCCGTGCGACCCAGCGGAGCTTAAACACGTTCCGCTTTTTGCCCTGCTTGATGATGATGAAATTGCAGTGTTGGCTGGTCAGGTCGACCTCAAAGTCTTCGCTGCCCGGCAGCGTATCTACAAAATTGGCGATCCGGGCATGCACGCTTACATCCTGCTGTCAGGCAGCGTTCAGGTCAGCGTCGTGGACGACGATCACCAGGAAGTGGTGGTCGATCAACCCGGTCACGGGGAATTTTTCGGCTTTGCCTCGATGCTGGAGCAGACACCGCACCAAACCAGCGCCCTGGCTATGGAACAAACGACGTGCGTTGAAATCGGGCGCGACGACATTGCTGTCCTGCTGCAACGCAAACCAATGGCAGGCATGGATATGTTGACCGTACTTGGCCATCAATTCCATGCGTCACAGCAACTGGTGCGGATTCGCGCCACCCGCAATCCGAATGAAGTCATTGAAGAGAAATACACCTTCGGTGAACACATCGCTGACTCGGTTGCCAGCTTCGGAGGTTCCTGGACGTTTATCATCACCTTCGGAGTGGTGTTAGTTGTCTACACCTGCATTAACGTTGGCCTGAGAACCAGGGCGTGGGATCCGTATCCTTTCATCCTGCTGAATCTGTTTCTGTCGATGTTGGCCGCCATTCAGGCTCCAGTGATCATGATGAGCCAGAACCGGCAGGACAAAAAGGACCGGCTGCGGAGCGAGTTGGACTTCGACGTGAACCGGCGCGCCGAAGCGGAGATTCAGAACCTCTCCCGCAAACTAAACCTGGTAACCGACAAACTCTGCGACCTCGACGACCTTCTGCGGGATGGCCTCGCACCACCCGCGGGCACAAAGCCGAGGTAAATAGCGAGGCGGAGACAGAAACAGCAGGTCCCTCCACTACGCTACGCTCCGGTCGGGATGACCCTTCTGTTTGGCTTTGGAATATCGGTGGCCAAACAGAGGTGCCATCCCGACCGGAGCGTAGCGTAGTGGAGGGACCTGCTGTTTCTGTCTTTCTCACGCCCATATGCTTTCTGCCCCGAAGGGCTGATGAGAAACAGAACCGCCGTCCAGCGGCCCGAAAGTCAATTGTTTCCATTGCTTTCCGCCGGCGCCGCCCGCCATCGTCCAGACTTCGCTCCCTCGCTCCCTTAGCGCTTACGGTACCGGCGATCAAGTCTTAACAGTCGGGTCCCCCTCAAGCCTTCTCAGAGGTTCTAAAATGTTTCCTAAATCATTTTCTTGCCTAAAGAGGAGCCATGAAATCAACCGGGTTTGCAGCTGCGTTGCTGCTCTGGACTTTCATCGGGCAGTCTCAAACAATGAGCGTTCCTCAAGCCAGAGCCCATGATGGCGAGAATGCCACCGTCTGCGGGAAGATCCAAAACGAACATTCCGCACTCAACAGCAAAGGCAAGCCGACCTTCCTCGATCTCGACTCCGCCTTTCCGGATCAGATCTTCACCATCGTGGTGTGGGACGATGATCGACCGCACGTAGGACCGCTCCCTCGCACCGGGGCGCACGTGTGCGTTTCCGGGACGATTAACTACTACCACGGGGTGGCGCAGATTGTGGTCAAAAACAGCGGACAATTCAGCAGTGACTCCCGGAGCAGTTTGAGATAGACCATGGCTTCCTCTGTTCTGTAGCCTACGGAGGTCGGATCTAAGAGAACCCTATGCTGCACCACTTCTGCCCAGCCTACCGGTTGGGGTTTCTACTCGGGTTGGCCAGCCTCCTGTCGGCCCCTCTCCACAGCCAGACCTCGACAGACAACGGCCGGCAAGTCTTCAAAGCAAATGCGCGCATCGTCGTTCTCGACGTAGTGGTCAGCGGAAGAAACAGCCGCCCACTCACTGGTCTCAACCAGAAAGACTTCCAGGTATCGGAAGATGGACATCCGCAAACGATTACCTACTTCGAGGTGCACAACGGAGCCCAGCCACCCCAGGCAAATCCACCCGTTCTCCAGCCCAACATCTACACCAATATCCCGCGCATCCAGCCGAGCGACTCGTTAACCGTCCTCGTGCTCGACTCGCTGAACACCCCGCTCGACGACCAAAGCCATGTTCGGGCGCAAATGCTCAAGTACCTGAAGAAGCTTCCACCGGGCCGCAGAATGGCGATCTTCATGCTGGGAACGCAGCTGCGTTTGCTGCAGGGGTTCACGGACGATCCAGCTCTGCTGACCGCGGCCCTCAACACCCGAAAAAACGGAGCCGGGAAACAGCTCTCGCCGCTGCTGCAGTCAACTGCGGAAGCCGCCGCAACCCAGGAGACGGTCGACGCCCTGATGGCCCATGCCGCCGAGGCGGCCACGGCCATGCAACAGTTTTCCGCCGAAGAAAACTCCACCCGGAGCGAGGTGCGGCTCAAGCTGACGCTCCAGGCCCTTCAGCAGCTTGCGCAGTATCTCAGCGGAATGCCGGGCCGAAAAAATGTGGCCTGGTTTTCAGGTGGGTTTCCCATCGTGCTCCTGCCGAATCCGGACTTGCCAAACGCGTTTGGCGCACAACGGGATGATCAGCAGCAGGTCCACAAAACGGATGCCCTGCTCGCCTCCGCCCAGGTGGCCATCTATCCCATCGGCGCCGAGGGCGTCGGCGCTGACACGCTCTACAGCGCCGGCGCAGACTCCCGGCTGACCCAACAGCAATTATCCAGGCCCGGCTGGGGAGAAGCTCAGCAGCGCAACGCCAACCACGCGGCCATGGACGAGATCGCGAAAGATACCGGCGGCGCGGCCTTCTACAGCACCAACAATCTGGCCGATGCACTGGATCGCGTCACCGCCCATGGTTCGTATTTCTATACGCTGACCTATACCTCCACTAACCCGGCCACCGACGGACAATTCCGAAAGATCCAGGTGCAGCTGGCCAACCTCCCCGGCTATCGGCTTGCCTACCGCGGCGGCTACTACGCAGACAACGCGAACCCCGTCCAGGCAGCGGCACCTAAGCCTGCCACTCCAGCCGCAGACCTGCTCTCTCCATTCCTGCGCCCTGGCCTGCCGGAATCGACACAGATTCCCTTTGTGCTGCATGTGCTGCGCGGGAGTGCCCCAGCCAGGGCAGGCGCTGGTTTGGTGAGCGGGAGCCAAACCACGGTCAATTCGGGTCAAGGCGGGGACAATCCCAACCTGAAAGGCACCCTCGCCCGCTATAAAGTGGATTTGATGATCGCGTCACATAGCTTACAGTGGGACCCGGCCCCGGACGGAAATCGCCATTACAAAGTCGAAGCCGCGCTGGTGATCTACAGCCGGGAGGGCAAGCCGCTCAACTGGCTGCTGCGGCAGATCAACCTTAATCTGGATGCCGCGCACTACGCGATTGTGCAGGCCAACGGTGTCAATGTCTATCTGGAGATCGATGCCCCTGACGAGGGTGTCACGCTGCGCGGCGGCGTGTACGACTTGAATGCCAACCTTGCCGGGACGCTGGAGATTCCGCTGAGCTCCGTCGCCAAACCAGTGCCCGCAACCAGCTCCAGATGACAACCCAGGGCAAAGAGTAAAATAGCTGTGGGTTCGATTCCCTTGAGAGAGGCCCGAGAGCATGACGGCTAGCACTGTTTCCCCTGATGTAAAGATCGCCAAAACGCCCTCCATTCCCACCTTCCAGACGGCCGGCGAGGAGAGGTTGCATCGCAAGCAGCGTCTGGCTTCAGCGTTCCGGCTGTTCGCGAAATTCGGCTTCAGCGAAGGCGTAGCCGGGCATATCACCGTCCGCGATCCTGAATTGGCAGATCACTTCTGGGTAAACCCCTTTGGCATGCACTTCGCGCACATCCGCGTGTCCGACCTCGTCCTGGTGGATGAGAAGGGCGAGGTGGTGGAAGGCAATCGCCCGGTCAACGAGTCAGCGTTCGCGATTCACTCGCGAGTGCACATGGCCAGGCCGGATGTAGTGGCAGCGGCCCATGCCCACTCCCTTTATGGAAAGACGTGGTCTTCTCTCGGCCGCCTGCTCGATCCACTCACCCAGGACGCCTGCGCCTTTTACGAAGACCATAGCCTGTTCGCGGATTACACCGGCGTTGTCTACGATAGCTCGGAGGGCGACCGTATCGCGGAGACTTTGGGCCATCGCAAAGCAGTGATCCTTCAGAACCACGGGAATCTAACCGTCGGCAGCACGGTGGATGAGGCGGCCTGGTTCTATATCACGATGGATCGCAGCTGCCAGTCGCAATTGCTGGCCGAGGCTGCCGGCAAGCCAATCCCGATCGCCCACGAGGCTGCCCTGATAGCGCGGAAGCAGGTCGGCAATCCCCGGGTGGCCTGGTTCCAATATCAACCGCTTTGGGATTTGATTGTTCGGGAGCAGCCCGATCTGCTCGACTAACCGTCAACCCAGCCACTGAGGATTGTTGGCCGTGCCGTCGTAAATCTGTGACGACTTGTACGCCTCAAACTTCCCTGCCATGGCAATCGGCGCAGTCTTTTGCAAAATGGCAATTTTCTGCTGCTCATCCAGGGGCTTGAAGTTTCGCGCCACGCTCAGGGCCTGCTCCAGGACAGACATCGAGTCGCAGCCGGTAATCGTAACCGTAACCGGCACGCTCATGGCATAATGCAGGCCTTCCACAGCAGTGATGGTTTTTGTTTTCGGGATCGCACCGTTGGCCAGCGGCTTCATACCCAACACCGCCATGCCGTGCTTTTGCGCCACCGGGATCACCTTCTGTTGGAAACTGTCATAGTGCTCATCCAGCGCGTTCACCGGCATCTGCACCGTATCGAACGTGAACCCCTGCTTGTCGGCCGTTTCAATCATGTGCAGATGGATCTCCGGGCTCTTGTGCCCGGTAAATCCAATGAAGCGAATCTTCCCTTCTTTTCGCGCCTGCTGCAACACGTCCATCACATTCCCTGGTTGGAATGCCTGCTCCGGATCGCCCATGCGAATGACTTCATGGAGCTGCAGCAAATCGATGTGGTCAGTCTTGAGCCGCCGCAAAGATTCTTCGATCTGCTGGCGTGCCGACGCACCCGTCCGGCCATCGATCTTGGTCATCAAAAAGGCTTTCTGCCGATAGCCGTCGGCGAGCGCCTTGCCCATACGCTCTTCGCTCGCGCCGTCGTTGTAGTCCCAACAGTTGTCGAGAAAGTTGATGCCTTCATCCAGCGCTCTTCGGATGATGCGAATCCCATCCCCTTCCGAAACCTCGGAGAGGCCGATATGATAGCCCCCGATGCCGAGGATCGACACTTCGACATCAGCCCGGCCCAGCTTGCGACGGCCAATCCCATTCACCGTCGTCACCACCGGCACGGGAGTATGCGCCGCCGCGCCTTCAAGTTTCATCTGCGCGCCAAGTTCCAGGCCGGACAGAGTTTTCATTCCGGCCAAAGCCGCCGCACCCTGCTTCAGGAAACTACGCCGTTCCATATCGACCTCCCTCGCTAATCCGCCAGAATGTCCTTAGAATGGCCGTGTCTGGAAGTCGGCCATCACGCTTGGCTAGAATCTTACTGCAACGCAATCGCCCCCGAAAGGATACCGTCCATGACCATCGCTGAAATCCTGCTGCAGGACTATGACGTTGAGATATCGAACACCCGCCGCACGCTCGAACGTGTGCCGGAAGACAAGCCGGAATGGGTGCCGCACCCGAAGTCGATGAAGTTGGGCAAACTCGCGGTGCATTGCGCATCCTTGCCGCTCTTTGGCTACTACATCATGGAAGATGACGGCATGGATATGGCAACCAGCAAGCGGCCCAGAACCGACTTTACCTTCACCACGAGAGAAGCCTGCCTGCAGCGCCTCGAGGAATCTTCCGCCAAGTGCCGTGCCGCCATCGCGGCCGCCAGCGATGAGCATCTTTCTGCACTTTGGAAATTCAGTTTTGGCGAGCAACTGATCGCGCACAACCCGCGATCCATGACCTTTCGCACCATGTGCTTCGACCACCTGGTGCATCACACGGCGCAACTGGGCGTGTATCTTCGCTTGAACGACATCGCGGTTCCCGGGCTCTACGGCCCCTCGGCCGACGAACAGTGGATGCCGAAATAGCCTTAGCTGAGCCGGCTTCCGAAGTAGGAGTGCCCTGTTGTCCAGACAGAAGGGGTTTTCCCATGACACCACACACGCTGGGCGGCGTCCGCTCCAAAGTTGCGGCCATCGTATGGTCTCTCCTGTTCGCCGGTAATCTGTCAGCACAAAGCCCGCCGGCCCAGACACTCGCTAACCCGCGCACAGCAAGGTCTCCACTCACACTCTCCGCGATCAACGACGCCCGGGACGGTCTCGGCTCGTTCCGATACGACGGTGAAGAGGATCCTCCGGTAATCTATACCGCCCCTGGAGAATCCCTCACCGTCGCGTATCGGAATGCGATGTCTACCCATTCCAGCGAGATATGCGTCGATGGCCCGTGCAGCAACATGTCGAATCTTCACTTTCATGGTCTCCACGTCTCACCGAACTCTCCCCAGGATGACGTCATCACGATGATGACGATGCCGGGAGAATCGCTCAACTACGTCGTGGACGTCCCGCTCGATCAGGCGCCGGGCCTCTATTGGTACCACACGCATCCTCATGGCGAAAGCTATCAACAATCGTTGGACGGCATGTCCGGCGCGATCGTGATTGAAGGGATCAGCCGCTATTATCCGAGCGTGGCGCAACTTCCGGAACGGATCCTGGTACTGCGCGACAAGGTGTTAGACGCTACTCCGCAGGCTGCTGTGTTGAGAAAGCGGGTGGAGATACCGCGAGAGCGGTGCGGTAGCGCATCAGGGGATCCGGCCCGGCTCTTTACTGTCAACGGATGGTTCCGGCCGGAGATCGCGATTGCGCCGGGCGAACGGCAACTCTGGCGTATTGTGAACGCCTCGCCCGATCTCTATGCGGACTTGAAGGTGGACCAAACGCGGATGGAAGTGATTGCATTGGACGGCATGCCCCTGAACTTTCATGCTCCGAATCGCAGGTCAGAAGTTCTGGACCATGTACTGTTACCGCCTGCAGGCAGAGTAGAAGCGATTGTTACAGGACCCGCAGCTGGAGCACATGTTTCGCTGAGGAGTCTCTGCTTCGACACGGGAATCGACGGGGATCCGAATCCCGCAATGGTATTGGCAGACCTGGTTGCGGGACCCCCGCCCGCAACGCCACTGCCCAGGATTCCACTCGACAATAAACCTGCAATTCACAAGGGGCTCTCAAAAGCAGAACTGAGCCGCCTTGAGAGGGATCCCGCCCAATTCGTTGCCGTGTTTACCGAGGATGACCATGGCTTTTATATCAATGGCAAGAAGTACGGTCCCAAGGTTGACCCAATGGTGACCGTTGACATAGGTGGCTATCATCGCTGGCGGGTGGTGAATAAGACGCGGGAGGTTCACCCTTTCCACATACACCAGGTTCACTTTCTTCTCTATCAGCAGAACGGGCAAAAGCTCGCCCCTGCTGAGTGGCTGGACACGGCCAACGTTCCTGCCAATGGATCCATTGAGACGATCATGGATTTCACTGACCCAGTCATCCGTGGTGTCTCAGTGTTTCACTGCCACCTTTTGAAACACGAGGACAAGGGCATGATGGCCAAGGTTTTGTTCCGCTAGACGGGCCCCGGTCAATCGTCGGAATGAGACACTAACCTGTGAGAATTTACTGAGGGTACTCGTGTCTGCGATGACAAAACGGCTTGCCTGCCTCTGGTTGTGTCTTACCCTTGTCCTGATTGCAATCGCTACATACATAGCGCTAAGCGTTGTCCCGGCAGATGCTGATCAAGGCAATGTAGGACGCATCCTCTACTATCACTTGCCCAATTGGGTGGCGACGTTGTGTTGCTTTCTTACCAATCTGATAGCGTCCATCACCTATCTTGCCAGCCGAAATCGCAATGCGAACCTTGCTCTCATGGCGGATGCCGTCGCAGTCTCGACAGCAGAGATTGGCTTGCTGTTTTGTTCCCTTGGGCTGATCACCGGTTCCATCTGGGGCAGGGCGGTGTGGGGCATCTGGTGGACCTGGGACGCACGCTTAACCGCAACGCTCGTTCTCTGGCTGATCTATGTCGCCTACCTCGTCCTGCGAAAAGTTTCGACCGGAGGCCAGAGCAGGACGCTGGCTGCGGTGCTTGCCATCTTTGCTTACTGCGATGTTCCAATCGTCTATATGTCAACGCGGTGGTGGCGCACACAACATCCCGCGCCGGTTTTCTTTGGTGGACCCAATGCCGGCATTGACCCGAACATGCAGCCCGCCGTTTCGTGGAACATCTATGCGTGGCTTGCCTGGGCGGTGCTGTTGGCCGGTCTGCGTATTGCAATCGAACGCCGTCGCCAGTTGACCGCGCAAGCCGAGGCTGCACAGGCTCTTGAATTCATCGCGTAGAGGAGCATGATGAACCTGTTACCGATTTTGTTGTTTTCGCTTTTTCCATACGACTCCAGGATCGACACTCACCTGGGCCATCGTCACTTAATCATGGCCTATTGCGTTGTCTGGGTCTTCCAGGTCTGCTACGTGTGCTACCTCTTTTTTCAATGGAAGTCGGCAGGCAGAACGGATCCGCGCATCTTCGGGACTTCGAGCAACAGCGAAATCGGCAAGATATAAGTCTGATTTGCCCGCGACATAACTCCATCGAGCGAGGTTTCAGATGAGCGATCGTCAAAACGTTGATGGCATTCGACCGAATGATTTGCTTAAAGGGCGACCGGTGGCTGTCATCGGTGCAGGTCTGGTCGGCGCGGGATGGGCCATCGTGTTTGCACAGGCGGGCTTGAATGTTCGCATCTACGATGCGGACCCGCATGCGACCGAATCGGCCCTCACTCTGATTGCGACACAATTGAAAGAATTAAGGTCGTTCGGCCTGGTGGACGATCCGGTTGAGATCGCGGCTCGTCTCAGGCCAGCCTATCAATTGGCTGAGGCCGTGGATGGAGCCTCCTATGCCCAAGAGTCTGTGCTGGAACAGGTAGGCTTGAAGCGCCGTCTCATGCAGGATCTTGAGCTGGTTGCGCCGCCGGACCTGGTGGTTGGGAGTTCAAGCTCCGGCATTCCGGCATCTGTGTTCACCGGCGGCCTGAACATTGCATCGCGGGTGTTGATCGTCCATCCTGTTAACCCTCCCTACCTGGTGCCCGTCGTTGAACTTGTCCCATCGCCAGAAACCTCGCGCACCACGATTGAATTTGCGGACGCGCTCATGCGAGGTTTGAAGCGCAGCGTTGTCCACGTACGCAAAGAGATTCAGGGCTTTGTGCTGAATCGACTGCAGGCGGTCCTGCTACGGGAAGCCTGGTCTCTGGTGGAAGACGGTGTTGCCAGCTGCGAAGACATCGATCGAACCGTGCGCGACGGCCTGGGCTGGCGATGGTCGTTCATGGGGCCCTTCGAAACAATCGACCTCAACGCCCCAGGCGGGGTGGCCGACTATGCCAACCGCTTCGCCGCTCCGTGGCAGGAAATCGCTCGATCGCGCACGCATGATGCGCCTTGGCCGCCGGAGCTGGTGGGGAAGGTGGAGACTGAACGCAGATCGGTGCTTAGCCAGGATGCGTTGGCTGCCCGTCGCGCATGGCGTGATCGACGTTTAATGGTCTTGGCATCTGCACGTAATAAAGCGCCTGAATCCTGACATTCCTTGTCCAGCGGCCGCTGAGGCTGGCCGGCCATGTCACTCTGCTCAAAGGTCAAAGCTTCCAAAGGCTTTCAACTTTAAGCAGTCGAGTGATGAGTAGCAGGAAACAATGGAATGGGCTTCGCCCAGTCTTGTTCAACCCATGTAGTGCCCCGGCATGCCGGTGCAAACATGGGGCACCCGTCCGGAGGGAGGGATCGTTTCTCTCCCTGAGAACCTGAGACCCTCTGCCGACCTATCGAAAGATAGCCTACTTGTCCAGTGGAACTATACTAAAATTAAGTAGTACTTAACGAAGACGATCCCAACCGCAGCAAGTCAAGCCGGTTAGCTCTTCGTTCTCTGGGTATGATGCGGCCGTATCCCCTGACGGTCCCGCTACGCGTTCTTTTAATCTGTGCGCGCGAATTTTGCCACGACCCGTGAATGCGAGGGACAAATGCATCCTGAGAAAACCTATTTCCCCACCCTGGATGGCTGGCGTGCACTGTCTGTAATTGCAGTCATTCTTTACCACGGACGATCCGGCTTCTTCCGGGGCGGTTCGCTGCTCACCAGGCTGTCAGCCCATGGCGACGTCGGCGTTGACATCTTTTTCGTCATCAGCGGTTTTCTTATTTGCGGACTGCTGCTGCAGGAGTATCACCGCCACGGTGGAATCAACCTGCGTCGTTTCTATATAAGACGTTGTTTTCGTATCCTTCCTCCGTACTATGCTGTCCTGGCAGTCCTTTGTACGATCTCGCTCTTCGGCACGATCCACCTGAATTACTCGTATTTGCCAAGCTGCTTGCTGTTCTTCAGGAATTACAAGCCACTCGGGATGGACTACCAGGGCGGCTTTTACACTGCGCATTTTTGGTCACTCGCGGTCGAGGAACACTTTTACCTGATCTGGCCTATTCTGCTGATCGCAGCGAAGCCGAAGCGAGCCGGTAAAGTTGCATTCGGCTTTGCCATGGTAGTTTTGGCCTGGCGGAGTGCCGAGAGCCACTTTCGATGGCTCCCCGATATACTGCTGCCGGCGAATCTTCTTTCCCGCACCGACGCCAGGTTGGACGCGTTGTTATGGGGATGTCTCGCGGCCATCTACTTTCCGGCCATCGTGCGGTATGGTGGGCGCATTCGTTTCTCGCAGCTATGGCTTCCGCTTCTGGCAACATGGCTGGTCATCGAGAAGTTCCAACCCCCGGGGCTGATCTTATTGCGGGCGGTTCTGCTTCCGCTTCTGGTCCTGAGCACAGTCATCCAACCCGGCAGCTTCCTGGGTCGTATTCTGGAATGGCAGCCGCTGCGCTGGATCGGCGCGATCTCCTACAGCCTTTACCTTTGGCAAGAACTTTTCTTGCCCCAGGTCGCATCCGAGAAGGCGCAAGGAGCCTTTCGCTCCCTTCAGTACTGGCCGTGGAATGTCCTGGCGATTCTGGTGTGTGCCTGTCTAAGCCGCTACCTGCTCGAACTTCCCATGACTCGATTGGGACACCGGCTTAGCGCATTACCGCTCGTCCTGGTCAGACCAATCCGCTCATCCCCGGACCGGTCTCTGGAGTCGCGCAGACCGACGAACGTCTCGCGGTATTGGGATGGTGAGCTTGGCTCCGCTCCTTGATCAAAGTAAAGATCAAATCACTCCTCGACTCAGGCCCTCCGTGAACCTCAACCTCTTTTCCGACCTTAGAAAGAGGCACGTGGAGCGCCGTGAGAAAGAGGCACGTGGAGCGCCGTGGTCTCCGACATCTCGCGAAAAACGAGCGAGATATGGGGCACGCACCCCACGCTTTGTGGGCGACCGGGGGGCCGGGACAGGGGAAACGTGCCACTGACAAGAGACTGCACGAGACGCGATTTTTTGCACTGGGGTACTCGACCGAAGGTTACTCGCGATCGATATGCGCGCTGGCAGCAGGCTTGAGACTAAGGAAACGTGAGCTTGAGATCTGCCTGATGAGTGCTTGCGTCCAGATGCGTTTCCACGTGTCGAAGAGGTTGCCCGTCGTTGGGAAGGAAGGTTGCGTTTTGAGTTAGCCACCTACGCAAGAGTGACGAGTCGTATCGTCTCCCTGAGAGGGGCGCCAAGCGCCACGCAGGGTATCGGCTTCTCCCGCCCGCGTTCCCTGACCCGCCAGGATCAGTCGCCCGAAAGTGAACTGGGGGCCCTCGTCAATGCTTATCGTCAAGACGACTGTGCCTCGGTCCTTGTCGAGCTGAAGAGTTGGAACCGCGGACGAGATTGTTCTGCACGAGAAGATCGTTTCCTCCATGTACTTTTCCGACCCGGAGGGAAACAAGGTTGACCCTGCGCAATATGGAATAGAAACATGAGGACATAGACGGTGTGTACGACGTGATTACTTTTGAGGATTTTGGAAACGGCCAGACGAAACTCACCTTGGTAGGAAATGAAACCAGGGAGAACGCAAAAAATAGCGAAGTAGAGGGCTGGAACCAGATACTCGATAAATTTGCTGCAGTTGTTGCCGGGCTAGCGCAGCCGAAATAAGAAGTTGAAGTTTTGATGATCGTCATGCGCGAGATACTGAACGAACATTAGTAGGCTATCGATGAGAATCACGAATGAGCATCCCAGACAGACGCGCTCGCTTTAGGATCACTTCCGTCTGTCCTGATTTCCGAGAGTCACTTCCGTCATTACCTATCATGGATGACCACAAATCTCGGGGAGGAAAGGCTGGCGTGGGCCTAGACGCCGTCCGAAACTCCTCGCGCCTCGAAATCCTCCTCGGGCATCCGGGCCCGGCTCTCCGCCGCCTGGCGCCTCTCACGGCGGCCATGGACCGTCTTGAAGACGCCGATCAAAAGATATGCCCAGCCCGATAGAGCCAGCAGCCTCACCGGCAGGGCCAGTGCCAGCGCACACGAGAGCAGGCCGATCGCTGCCATTCCCGCCGCATCCACTATGTAGTTCTTCGCAAGCGTTCGCTCCAGCGGGTTCAAGTCCAGCTCCTCCCGCCGCCTCCACCCATTCCAGTACAGGGCTGCGATCATCAGGTAGATCGCAGCAAAGCCTCCGCCGTAGAGCAGCATCAGCTCAACCGGCTGGCCCGGGTTCGAAAACCGCCCCGCGTCTGCGTTGCCCATCAGCTGCGCAATCACCAGGTTGCATAGAAACTTCAAGGGATACACATAAAACAGAAGAAGAAATAACAGCACGGCGTTCAGCACGATCGTCGGAAGATCATGCAGCCCGTATCTGCGGAAGAACTTGTAGTGCTCGTACCAGATCATCAGCAGAAGTCCAAAGCAGATCGCAAACGGCACAAATCCTGCCAGCGTCTCTTGCAGCTGCGCGAATCCCTTCGGCACCTCGAGCGAGACCACCAACAGAGTCAGGGCAAAGGCAAACACTGCATCGCTGAAGGCATCGATCCGCGACATCGCGACCCCGCGAAGCCGAAACCCGTCACGTCCAATATGTGAGTGCAGCAGGTTCATTTGCTACTCCGAGCTCACTATCGCATCGAGCACCGCGCGCCCTCCGGAGTCCGCCCCGGCTCCCAACGCTGTGGCGGAACTTCTCGAGCGTCATGCAGGGGGAACTCAAGGGACAGCATACGTATCCCCGAGAGTCGCAGCAATAGGGATGCTGTCCCTTCAACTCCGAACACGGTAAGGGTAAGGTTGTCTTACCATGCAGACCAAGGTTTCTACCAGGGTCAGAATTCCGTCAGGATGGCAATGGTGCAAGGATCCCATTCGACCGGGACCTGCCCAAGTAATGGCCGGGCGCGGTCTTCGACCCTGATATTCGCCGGAAGGGCCAATTCTAGTAATCATCCAGAAGGTCGAAGAGCTGGTAGACTCTCGCTCTGGAGAGCCTGCACTGGCGTGTTGGCTATGAATCGGTTTCTTAGAAATTCCGCACGTCCGTTGAGCAGGCTCATCGTAAGAGCCGCTATTGTGGTGATCCTTGGTGGTTTCCTCGGAGCCACGCTGGTCCGCGTGGCTCCCGGGTTTGGAGTTGACGAAGAGGAACTGGATAGCCGCTTGAACAAGGAGAGCATCGAAGCGCTACGGCGAGCACACTCTGCAGACCAGAGTGTGCCGCGATTCTACCTTCACTATTTGAGCGGGCTCTTCCATGGCGACCTGGGGGTCTCGCTGTCTCTGCACCAACCAGTCCGACAGCTTCTGGCTGAGCGATTTCCCGAGACGATGAAGTCGATTGGCCTGGGATTGGCCTTCGCATGGAGCGCCGGGTTGGCGTTGGCCATGATCGCGGTCATGTCTCGATGGTGGTTGGTTGATTTCGTAACAAGCCTGGTAGCCAGCATACTTCTCTGCGTACCCGCGGCGGCGCTGGCGCTTTTGTTCGTAATCGTCCAGGCGCCGAGCCGCTTCGCTCTCGGGTTGATATTGTTTCCAAAGATATTCAGCTATTGCCGCAATCTACTGGCAAAGAGCGCATCGCTTCCACACGTGCTGACAGCCAGAGCGAAAGGGCTCGATGAGATTCGAGTCATGTTCCGGCATGTTCTGCCAGTCGCTGGGCCGCAATTGCTTGCGCTGGCCGGAGTTTCGGTCAGCCTGGCGTTTGCCGCAACTATCCCTGTCGAAGTTCTGTGCGATTTACCCGGTATCGGCCAGTTGGCATGGAAGGCAGCGCTCAGCCGCGACCTGGTATTGCTTGTAAATGTCACGATGATTGTCACTTTAATTACAATCATTCTCAATTCCGCCGCCGAGTTTGCAGGCCATCCCGTATAAGCAGGTGAGAGATGAAGACCGTCCGGCTGGCATCCATTTTGATTCTGACGGCTATCATCGCGACGGCGCTCCTGGCCAATTTGATCGCCCCGGCATCTTACGCGCACCAGTTTCGGGATCTACCAGACGCAGCCCCTTCCAGCCAGCATCTTCTCGGCACCGACGAACTAGGGCGGGACCGATTGGCCCGATTGCTCTATGGCACACGCGTCTCACTCATACTGGCGCCCCTGGCCGCGCTGCTCTCCGCCAGCCTCGCAGGGCTGATTGGCGGAACTGCCGGTTTTTTCGGCGGCTGGTACAGAAGCTTTGTCATGGCGGCAACCGACCTTTTCCTCTCGCTGCCGTGGCTATTCCTGCTTATCACCGTCCGCGCGCTTTTGCCGCTGAACGTTTCTCCCCTGGTGTCTGTGGTGATCACGTTCGGCCTGTTAGGATGCCTGGGCTGGGCCGGAGCCGCTCGAGTGATTTGCGCCGAAGCCCAGGCACTCAGGAGCTCAGAATTCATTCTTATGGCCCGCTCCACCGGAAGCAGCGGGTTCAGGCTGCTCTGGCGCCATGTGATTCCTAACCTGAAGCCCGTTCTCTTCGCCCAGTTCTGGATTTCCATTCCCGTCTTTATCCTTACCGAGGCCAACCTCGGCATTCTCGGCCTGGGCGTGGCCGAACCGCTTCCTTCCTGGGGCACTCTGCTGCAGGAACTAGAGGGCCTCTCGTCGATTACGGCACAACCCTGGCGTTTTGTGCCCTTAGTCGTGCTGATCATCACCGTGAGCTGCTTTCACCTTATTTTGCAAAGGGAGGAGCTTTGGGCAACGAACGAAGCCTGATGCTGCGGCGCCTTCTTTTGTTGACGGTGCTCATGGGCGCGATGGTAAACGCGCAAACTGGAAGCCAGTTGCGTTTCTGTATAGGGAGTGATCCTAAAACCCTGAACCCGCTGCTGGTAGACGATGATGCATCCGATACCGTGCGTTATCTCACGGGAGGTGTGCTGATGCGCCTGAACCGCTCGACGCAAGAGTTGGAACCGGAACTCGCCACCGCGTGGAGGGTCAGCAGCGACGGCAAAAGTATCAGCTTCACGGTGCGCCCCAACGTACGCTTTTCCGACGGTACTCCATTTTCACCCGGGGACGTTGCCTACACCATGGAGCAGCTGATGGATCCTTCCCTGCACTCGCCCACGGGAGATGCCTTCCGTTCGGGCCCGGGAAGAGTCACCACGAAGGTCATGGGAAAAGACCAGATCACGGTGACGTTTCCCGCCCCCATCGCAGGCCTGGACAAGCTATTTGACCAGGTGGCCATCATGTCGGCCCACTCGACGCAAAAAGAGGCGGCGGTGCTGGGCCCCTACTATCTCGCGGAAAATAGAGCCGGGTTCTCGCTGCTTTTGAAGCGCAATCCCAATTACTGGAAGCACGACGCTACCGGCCGTTCGTTGCCCTACATCGATTCCGTCCGTCTCGACATCCAGCAGAATCGGGATATCGAGTTGCTTCGCCTGGTGCGAGGAGAGATCGATTTCATTGACTCACTGGACGCGGAGTACTACGACAAACTGGCAGCGCAAGCACCCAAAATGGTATTCGACGCGGGCGTTTCGCTGGATGCAGAACAGATGTGGTTCAACCAGGATCCTGGTTCGCCTTTGCCGGCGTACAAGAAGGCTTGGTTTACCTCGACGAATTTCCGTCGCGCCATCTCCTCATCCATCAATCGCGACGATCTGGCGCGGGTGGTGTTTCACGGTCACGCCAGGCCGGCCGTCAGTTGGCTTTCTCCCGCTAACAAGTTCTGGTTCAATGCCAGGCTGACGCCGCATCCCTTTGACCCAAAGGCCGCGATCAAAACACTGGCGCAGGACGGGTTCCGTCTCCAGAACGGCGCGCTTCACGACCGTGACGGACACTTAGTAGAGTTTTCCATCATCACCAACGCCGGAAACAAGTATCGTGAGCGCATGGCGACGATGATGCAGCAAGACCTCGCTGGAATCGGTATCCGCCTAAACGTGGTCACACTGGATTTCGCTTCCCTGATCGACCGTATTACGCGTTCCTTCAATTACGAGGCGTGCCTGCTGGGGTTTGTCAACAACGACCTGGACCCAGACTCACAGATGACGGTCTGGCTGAGCTCGGGAGAGAATCACAGCTGGAACCCGGCACAGAAATCGCCTGCTACTGCGTGGGAAGCAGAGATCGATCGCCTTATGCGCGCGCAGGCCTCTTCCATGGATGTCAAGAAGCGGAAGGAGGCCGTCGACCGGGTGCAGGAGATTGTCTGGCAGCAGGAGCCGTTCATTTACCTGGTGAACAAAGACGCGATGTCAGCAGTGTCGACGAACCTGCACAATGTGCATCCGGTGGCGCTTCGGCCGCAGGTTTATTGGAATATCGAGCAGTTCACCAAGAGCAGCGCAGGGTCAGGAAGACATTGATGGAGCCGGCGTGCCTCCTGGAATTGCGGATTTCGGCCGCTTACCCGGGAAAATCCGAGGTACTCAGAAATCTGAGCCTTGCGTTGCGCCGGGGAGAAATACTGGGCCTGGTGGGACAGAGCGGTTGCGGCAAGAGCACGCTGGCTCTCAGCATCCTGAAGCTGCTCCATCTTAAGCGGGGAACGGCCAACGGATCCATCCTCTTCAACGGCCGTGACCTGATGCCACTGAAAGAGCGCGAGATGCGCTCGTTGCGGGGCAAGGAAATCGCGCTGGTTCTGCAGAGCCCGATGTCGTCGTTGAACCCGGCGCTGCGGATCGGAACGCAACTGGAGGAAGCCTGGAACATCCACCAGCGCCCCACGCGCCAGGAAACTGCCAGTGCTCTGTTCGATAGTCTGGAAAATGTAAGCCTCCCGGCAGATGCCGGATTTCTGCGGCGCTATCCCGCGGAGCTGAGCGTCGGACAGGCGCAGAGGGTACTGATTGCTATGGCAGTACTGCATAGGCCTCAGCTCCTGATTGCCGACGAGCCAACCAGTGCTCTGGATGTCATCACCCAGGCGGAGATTCTCCAGCTGTTTTCGGCGCTGAACCGGAAATTGGGGATGAGTATCCTCTACATCTCCCACGATCTTCTGTCTGTTGCCACCATCAGCCATCGCGTCGCGGTGATGGAGAGGGGTGAGATTGTAGAGTGCCGCGACACAGCCGGCCTTTTCACCAGCCCCAATCACCCATACACTCGCAAACTGATATCTGCTCTGCCGGTTACTCCGCAATTTACCGCGGAGTAGAGGGTGCACCGGATTGCCGGGTTTGCCGCGACAAGAGTGGGGGCTTTAAGTGTCTGCGTGAGATCTCTGCACTTAGTCGCTTGAATCTATAACTACCGATATGGATCTGCTACTCAATACCGCGAAAGCGATCGTTGGGCTGCGCCCATCATTTTCGTCCCACGTACGCTGGGGCGAACGTGGGGCACCCGTCGATTCCCTACGACGATGCTGTGACACAGAACTCCGTAGGGACTAAGTGCAGGGCAGAGGGCTCCCACCAAACCCTCGCAATCCGGGCTCCCTGGGCCTTTCCGCTTAGGGCTGGTCAGCTGTGGAACCGGCTTCGGCGTCGGAACTGCCGGCGCTTCTGCCCCACAGAACGCTCGTGCCCGAGACCACGCTTGCAGGGTTCACACTGTTGCCCCAGAGCACGCTGTTGCCGCTGATCGAGCTTGTGCCCCACACCATGGACTGCCCCTGCGCGTTGGTACCCGAAAGGACCGAGTTGCCCCACACCGCAGTGTTGGCCCAGGTGGTCGATCCACCCCAGATAAGGGAGCTGCTGGGCGCGAGCACCACGTTTCCATGGCTGTCCACCATGACGGCCGGTGACATGGCGTTGCCGGCTGTGTTGGCGGGCAGAGCCGTACTCGCCAGCGCTGCCTGGATGTCCAGGTAGCCGGCACCCACGGTAAACAAGTCCGCCTGCATGTTAAAGACCTGGCCTGTGGTCAAATCCTTGGTTGTGCTCGCCGTCTGCAGACCCTTGAACGCGGTCAACATCAGCCGCGCTTTCACCTGGTCGGGCGTCAGCCATGGAGTTTTTTGCAGCATCAGAGCCGCAGTCCCGGTCACCATGGGCGCGGCCATGCTGCTCCCGCTCAGGATGAAGTAGGTGTTCGATGCGGTGCTGGTGCCCTTCACCTGATAAAGCGATGTCGGAATTTCATTGCCCGGGAGTTCCTGACTCAGGGTGAGCCCGGGGGTGTAAACCGAGATGATCAAGTTGCCCGGAGCTACTAGATCCGGCTTCGCAACCTGGTCCCAAAGTGTCGGGCCTTTGGAGCTGTAGCTGGCGGGCACGTCGTCGGTGCGACTCGACGTACCCAGAGTGTTCATCGCGCCTACGGTGATCACGTAAGGGTCGTTACCCGGAGAGGTGATGGTGCCGTAACCGTTGGTCCCTGCGTCGTTGTCGCGTCCGCCATTGCCCGCCGCAACCACCACGACGATGCCTGCTTTCCAGGCCTGTTCTACGGCCTGACAAAGGGGATCAAGCTGGTAGCTCTCGTAGACCCCTCTTCCCAGGGAAAGGTTGATCACGCGAATGTTATAGAGGGTCTTCAGGTTGATCGCCGTCTGTATGGCCTGGATCACCTGGCTGTCGGTGCCCATGCCGTTTTGGTCGAGCACCCGCAGATTGATGGTGGTGGCCAAGGGGGCGATGCCGATGAAGTGGTAGCTGTAGTTGGAACCGGCAGATTGGCTGCCGTTTCCGGCGATGATGCCGGCCACGTGCGTGCCATGCCCGAACTGGTCGATGGCGCTGGAACTGCCGCTGACGAAGCTTTGGCTGAACAAGAGGTTGCCGACGTTGTTGAACTCAGGAGAAACAATCATCCCACTGTCGATGATCGCCACGCCGACGCCGGCGCCGTTGAGGCCGGCCCCCTGGGCCGCGGCCAGGTTGATCGTTTCCTTGTGGTAGTCCAGAACGGCATTGGGATTCCCGTTGTTTGTGCTGCTCAGGGATCGATCGGGCGAAATGTAAATAACGTTGGGATCGGCCGCCAGTTGCGTGATCGCCGAAACCGGGATTGTGTAAGCCACGGCCTTGACCAGCCCCAGTACCAGCTTGAGCTGGCCTCCGAGGTTCAGCACCTGCTGGAGTTGGAGCGTGGCCGGCGCCTGTTGGTACTGCACAATGACGTTGACCTGGCCGCTGGTGTTCATCGCTTGCAGATCGCTGGATA
The DNA here is from genome assembly GCA_049522955.1 of Acidobacteriaceae bacterium. GTDB lineage: Bacteria > Acidobacteriota > Terriglobia > Terriglobales > Acidobacteriaceae > PALSA-350. The sequence continues at coordinate 8,797 of JBEKNJ010000038.1, read as the reverse complement.
TTTTTCCGGTTTGGCTGGCAAACGCGGAGCTGACCTCGAAAAGCAGTGCGCAGCATGCGAGGATCCTTCTTCCCCACATGGCGCTGTTAGTGATTTTAACTTTCATCGCTCTCTCTCCAAATCGTTCAACAGGTTTACGTCGCCGAAGATGCAACTTCGAAGAGTTCGGACGTGACCTTAACGGGGGAGAGCCTGGTGGTTTCTTAACTGGAAACATGCAAAGAATAGCGTAGGCCGGAGCCGATGGAGATACACCTTCCTTGGCATGACGGTTTTTCGTGACCGTAGTACTGAAGATCTGGAGCACCTTACCCGGCCAGGGCGTCAGGTAACGCTCTCGTTCGCGCGGCTCATCCTATTGGAGTACAGCCCGCGCGGGACCTGGAACCTAGAATGCTGCTCAACGGACAATTATTGAATAGATATCAGCAGTAAACGGGACCATTGCCTGCCCAGATGAGCCCCCACCCCCGGGGGTCTCGAGACATCTCCCCACCAGCAGGCGCCGCTGCGACTCACCCGTAAACGTAAATAGGATGCGACAGCGAGAGGATCGTCCCTTGCCGATACGAGCGAAGATATTCATCGCGATAACGACTGCTGCCGGACTTGCGGTGTGGGTGGCTGCTTTCCTGCATTGGCAATCCGCTGATCCTGTCAAGTTCGCATGCTACCTTGCGATTGCGATGCTGGCTGCCACCATGAAGGTTCGGTTGCCAGGCATCGAAAGCACGATGTCGGTGCACTTCCTTTTCGTGTTGCTTGGGGTTTTAGAACTCTCGCTGCCGGAAACACTCGCGATCGGTTGCGCGGCTGCTTTGGTGCAGAGTCTGTGGAAGACCCAGGATCGGCCGGAGGGCGTGAAGGTTCTGTTTAACGTCGTCAGCATGACCGCCCCGGCCGTCTTCCTCACTTACGTCGCTTACCAGTCAGCGGAAATGCTGTTCCGGCACAAGGCACCTCTGCTTTTGCTGGTGACTGCCCTTACGTACTTCTTTACGAACACGATTCCGGTTGCTATTGTGATCGCGCTTTGCGGCAGGATATCCGTTCGTAAGATCTGGTCGGAAACCTTCTTCTGGTCGCTTCCCTATTACCTGGTAGGCGCGGCCGTTGTGGGGATCATCCATCGCGTCAACCATTCCGTCGGATGGGAAAACGGACTGATGATCTTACCGATCATGTACCTGATCTATCGCTCCTATCATCTTTACCTGGGTCGCCTGGAGGATGAGAAGACGCGTGTCGAGGTTGAGGCAGCGCAAGTGGAAACCGAAAGGCGGCATGTGGAAGAAGTCTCTGCGCTGCATCTGCGTACGATCGAGGGGCTTATTCTCGCGATTGAAGCGAAGGACCATACCACGCACTCTCATTTGCGCCGGGTGGGGACGTACGCAGTGGAGATAGGAAAGGAGCTCAACCTGGGAGCCGCGGAGCTCGATGCCTTACGAGCCGCGTCCCTGCTGCACGATATAGGCAAACTGGCGGTGCCGGATCACATTATTAACAAGCCTGGCCGTCTGACGCCTGAAGAATTCGAGAAGATGAAGATTCATCCTGTCGTGGGCACCGAGATCCTGGACAGAGTGGCGTTTCCTTATCCCGTGGCTCCGATCGTCAGGGCCCATCATGAAAAGTGGAATGGGGAGGGCTATCCGGACGGTCTGAAAGGAGAGGAAATTCCGATAGGTGCACGCATCCTCGCGGCCGTCGATTGTCTGGATGCGTTGGCCTCAGACCGGCAGTATCGCAGGGCTCTGCCTCTGGATGAGGCGATGAAGCATGTTGCGCGCGAGGCCGGCACATCCTTCGATCCTAACGTGGTCGCGATTCTTGGGCGGCGTTATCTCGAACTGGAACAGATGGTGGCTAAGGCTTCCGGCGACAGCGGATCAGGTTCGCTCAGCATCGGCCGGAATGTGGAGCGCGGGCTGCAGCCGGATGCGGGCTTCGAGTTCAATAGCGTGGGCGGCGGCTCCACCGACTTTCTCACCTCGATTGCGTTGGCCCGGCAAGAGGCGCATACGTTATTCGAACTCAGCCAGGATCTGGGCAGTTCGCTCAGGCTGGACGAAACTCTCTCTCTGGTTGCGCTGAGGCTTGGGAAAATGGTGCCGTACGACTCCATTGCCGTCTTCATTCGCAGGGAGGACTTGTTAGTCCCGGAATTTGTCAGCGGACACGACTCTCAGCTTCTCGGTGACCTGGCAGTACCCATGGGCAAGGGGCTCTGCGGGTGGGTCGCACAGAATTCGAGGCCGATCGTAAACGGAAATCCCGCGGTGGAGGCTGGACTTGCCGATGAGTCGAACGGCAGGACGCAACTTCGCTCTGCGCTTGCGGTTCCTCTCGAGGGTGTATCCGGCCCGATAGGTGTTTTGGCGGTCTATCAAACCGCAGCGGATGCATTCACCAACGACCACCTGCGCATCCTGCAGGTGATCACAGGCAAGGTCGCGTACTTTATTGAGAATGCGTTGAAGTACCGCGCAGCAGAGAGCTCGGCCGCGATTGATTACCTGACAGGATTGGCGAATGCGCGAGCGCTTTCCACGCATTTGGGGATGGAGCTTTCCCGCTGCCGGCGTGAAGCTTCCACCACGGCAATCATCGTCTGCGATTTGGACGGGTTCAAACGAATCAATGATTCCCTCGGCCACCTAACGGGGGACCATGTTCTCAAAGTCTTCGCCAATCTGATGCGTGGAGCCTGCCGCGAGTCTGACTATCTTGCGCGGATGGGCGGGGATGAGTTTGTTATTGTGGCGCCCCATATGACGCGTAGTTCGGCGCGTCTCAGAGCACGCGAGTTGAACGCTTTGGCCAAACGGGCCAGCCGTGAGGTATGCGGTGAGGAGTTGTTATCGCTGAGCGTGGGAACTGTGTTCTTTCCGCATGATGGGTTGGATGCAGAACGACTTTTGGCCGAAGCCGACAAGAGGATGTATTCGGCCAAGCGGTTGCACTATGAGCAGCTGGCGGTCACAACCGACTCCCCATGCGCACCTTAGTGGAGCAAGTCAAGCCGTCCAAAAGATGGACATTGAAATAGCGGCACAGCTTATTGTTTTTTTGGAGAAGTCAAATGCCTTGTATGCAAATGAAGGAACTTGAAGCGAGCTGCGCGAGATATGACGAGCGTCGTTCTAAAACAGTTGTTGCCGGGTCTGAAAGGCGCCAGGGAAGGTCCGCAAAGCGTCAAATCGGGCAAGCTCAGATGGCCTATGTCATGCAGCAACATGCGAAAAACTGCAGTGAATGCCACCGCGACAGAGCTAAGGGCTGAGGATCTCGCTCGAGAGCAGTGCTACGGAAAAATTGGGGTACTCCTGTAGGATTGCGGATGAAGGATAGATGGCGATGGGTGTCATGCCCCTTGCCCCCGCAGATCGAGGAGTCTTCTGAATGACGAGCCTGTTTGACCCGATTACATTCGGTGCGATTGACGCGCCCAATCGAATCATGATGGCCCCGCTCACCCGTGGGCGGGCGACGCGTAGCCATGTTCCGACGCCATTGATGGCCGAGTACTACAGTCAGCGTGCATCGGCGGGATTGATCATCTCGGAGGCGACCGGCATCAGCCAGCAAGGCCTGGGCTGGCCTGGCGCTCCGGGGCTCTGGTCCGAGGAGCAGGTCACTGCGTGGAGGCCGATCGTGCGGGCGGTTCATGAGGCGGGCGGCCGCATCGTTGCGCAGCTATGGCATATGGGCCGGATCGTGCACCCGGACTATCTGGGGGGCGCCCGACCGGTGTCGGCGTCGGCGACAACCGCTCCGGGGGAAGCTTACACCTATGAAGGTCGCAAGCCTTACGTCGAATCACGAGCGCTGGAGACATACGAAATCCAAGGGATCGTTGGCGACTATAAGGTGGCGGCCGAGCATGCGATGGCGGCCGGCTTCGATGGCGTGCAGCTACACTCGGCGAACGGGTATCTGCTCGATCAGTTTCTGCGCGACGGAACGAACCGGCGCACCGATCGCTACGGCGGCGCGGTCGAAAATCGCATACGGCTGTTGATCGAGGCGACCGAGACGCTCATCAGCGTCGCCGGCGCCGCTCGGACGGGTGTGAGGCTTTCTCCCAACGATGATCCACAGGGGTGTGGTGACAGCGAATCGGAGCTGCTGTTCACCAAGGCGGCGGAAGCCTTGAACGGGCTCGGCATCGCGTTCTTAGAGATGCGCGCTTCGCGCCCCGAAAGCACCTTCCATAAGGCGACGCGACAGCTCGTTCCCGCCATTCGCCGGGCGTTCAAGGGTACGCTGATCCTGAATTCGGACTATCTGCTCGACGATGCGGCGGAGGCGCTGCGCGCGGGCGAAGCCGATGCCATTACATTTGGCCGGACTTTTCTGGCCAATCCCGATTTGCCGGCGCGGTTGGCAAAGCGGACGCCGCTCAACCCGGCGCATATATCGACGTTCTACACGCCTGGGCCCGTTGGGTACACAGACTATCCGACGTTTGCCGGGGGATAGGTTGTCGCTCCTGTCCCGCCCGGCGACCCTTTGGCAATCCCTCCGTCTGGCGAGAGCACATGAGTGAGATTGATCTGATGATCCTGCCCCAGACCATCCTGCAGGATCTGCGCTACAGAGCCCGCTTCCGCGATTTTCTTCCGCCCTCAAGGCAAATAGATCACGCGGTTCAGGCTCTCGCCCATTCCGCCAAACGTGTGGACCGAATCAGGAGATAGAGGGACAGCTTGCCGATTGCGACCATTCTGGAGGGATAAGGTATTGTCCCAGCCTCTCAGTTTGTCTTATGGGGAAAGCCGATCAGGTTCGCCCTCATCGTGTTGCCATCCGGATTGACCCGAAACTCATGAAACCTGCGGAATGGCCAGGAGCGAGGGAGCGAGGAATGACTCGCTTTCTAATCCGGGTTCAGCAGAATGGCCGATCGGTCAAGCAAAGTTCCTTTACATATGGCGTAGGGAGCAGATCGGCTGGACACCGGTACGTGTCGAATCTAACCATTTTCTCGTAAAATGCCGGCAATCGCTTTTTCCAGTGACGTGCCCGCAAGTTTTCGGACGGCTGGTGTCCAGCCGCGGGAATAGCCCTCTCTTATCGCTCCTCTGATATGCGACGGCTTCTGACTGAGCCCGCGGGCCAGCGCGGATCAGCCCCTACGCCCGGAACCTGCTCACCGGATGACGTTACGCATAGTCCGTTTTGGAGGGAATTTGGCGTCAGTGCCGAACGGCCAATCGAGCTCTCAATAGCTTTCGCAGCTGTGTCCGGATCAATTTCGCCGATGATTGTTTACTGGACGATAAAGCCGACAAAACGAGAGAATCGCTTTGGCGACGTGTGCCGGTTTGCGATGTGCAGAAATGCCGCGCGTCTGTGCCATTTGATCACGACTGAGGTGAGCGCTTGACGAAACATCATATGACCACCGCCGACGAACAAACCGATAGCCGATGACTGGACGCAGCATGGCAATCGACGGTGCCAGGCTGCCAAACTATGAGCCGATAGAGGAGGTATAGTGTTGCCTTCAGAGATTGCATCCATTGCCAGTGCTGTTAGCTCGTTGACCGCGACAGTATCGCTGATTTATGTCGGAATTCAGATTCGGCTGAGCATCCGCCATACAAGGGCTTCGATCCAGCAAGGAACCACTGCTCGAACCACAAACATCCTGCTGGGACGAATGAGCGCCGAAGCGGTTGCGATCTGGATTGAGGGCAATGGCGGTACACCCACGCCCGAGCTAATACGAGAGCATCAGTTCCACAACCAGTGCGGCATCGCGATGATTGCGATGGAGGATTACTTCAGCCAGCATGAACTGGGGCTTCTAAGCGCCGAACACTTCTCCAGAGGCAGCGAGACTTTCCGCAATAGGCTCAAGGAGCCAGGGCTGCGGGCTTATTGGATGAAAGAGAGAAACATGTTGGCCAAAGCTGCCCCTGGCTACTGCGCATATATAGACAGCCTCTGCACTGAAGAGACGACGCCGTTTCGCACATGACGAAGACTAAAAAGTCGTTGGGTATCAGCGACGTGAGGTGAGTTGACTTGAGGTTATGCCCTCAAAGCCCTTTGCGGCCGTTTCCGGATCAATGTCGCCTATCATTGCTGATTGAACGATGTAACCCAGGAAAAACGAGAGCATCACCTTGGCGACATTTGCTGGTTTGGCTTCCGGACGAATGTCGCCACGTTTCTGCCATTTGTGCACGATTGCGGTGAGCGCTTCGCGATACATTCTCTGACCGCCGCCCACCAGCTCCATCACTTTCGGATTGAATGGAGCTTCTCCCCACCCCATAAGGAAAGCCACCCCAAAATTGCGCTTGTCTCGCTGAGCGTGGAAGGTGATGACCTTAGCGATCTCACGGACCAAAGCAGAGGGCGGGTATGGCTCTTCTCTCGTCAGTATGGGCACGAGAAGCTGCCGCATTTCCTGAAACGCAGAGGAAAAAGCGGCAAGACAGAGTTCATCTTTGCTTCCGTAGTAGAGGTAAACCGCTCCGGATGATAGATTCGACTCGCGAATGATGTCTTCCATCGAAGTGGAATGAATTCCTCGCCGGGCGAAGCACCTCCAGGTAGCGGCTAGAATCTGGTCGCGACGGGCCTGTCGCTTTTCCTCAGAAATTTTTGGCATCCAAGCTCACTTTTAATAATCTTACTAAAAAGAAGGAGTATTCGCTTTATTTATAGCTTGAGAAAGCGAGTGAGTGATATTTTTGTACCCACTCAAAATCGGCGAGTACCCACAGGGAGCTAATCGCATGTCAAACGAATATCCGATCCATCCAGATCCAAAACGGGCAACGCCGCTGCCGATCGCTTCAGCGTCCTCTGTGGGTTTCTCCGCCGAGCGGCTCAACCGCATTGACCCCGCCATGCGGGCCGAGATTGAAGCTGGTCATTATGCCGGGATCAGTGTGATGGTCGCCCGCCACGGCAGGCTGGTAAAGTCCGGCTTCTATGGCTACCAAACGCTTGAAGGGCGTGAGCCGTTGCGCGAAGACGCCATCTACCGGATTGCCTCGATGACCAAACCGATCATCGCCGTCGCCATGCTTCTTCTTTACGAAGAGGGCAAGTGGGAACTCGACGATCCGGTCACGAAGTTCATCCCCGAGTTCGCGGATCTGAAGGTGTTAAAGGATGGCGCGCTCGTGCCGCTGGATCGCCCGATGACGATGCGTCATCTCATGGCGTCTTCGGCAGGCTTCGCCTTCGGTCCCGCGTTCGGCAGCACCAATCTGAAGGCGGACGAGATGTACTCCAAGGCCGATCTTTGGAGCGGCACGAACGACGACATCATTCCCAAACTGGCCAAGCTCCCTCTGGAATCGCAGCCCGGTACCGAGTTCCGTTACGGCCTTCAACAGGAGGTGCAGGGGGCAATTCTCCGGCGCATCTCCGGCGAGCAACTCGATACCCTCCTCGAACGGCGCATCTTCGCACCGCTGGGCATGAAAGACACCGGCTTTGAGGTAGCGCCTGATCAGCGCGACCGCATCGCGCCACGCTACGCGCTGGACCAAAACCTGAAGCTCGTTCTTGCGCCGGACCAGTCGCCATTTCCGGCCGTAGCCGGAACGCCCCCAGGCGTGAAGCCGAAATACCTGCTGTCGATCGCCGGGCTTTACTCCACGACGCAGGACTACATGCGTTTTGCGCAGATGCTGGGCAATCGCGGCACGCTCGACGGCGTCCGCATACTGTCGCCAAACTCGGTCAAGCTGATGACTAGCAACCTGCTCCCCGCAGGCGTGCCCCTGCACTTTCTTCAGCCGTTCGAGGGGATTGGCTATGGCATGAACGTTGGCATCGTGCTGGATCCGTCGCACGCGAACTTCAACGGCGGCGCGAACGGCGCGGGCACTTTCTACTGGGGCGGCGTGCACGGAACGTGGTTTTGGGTCGATCCCACCTATGACATCGTCGTTGTTGGAATGCTCCAGCAGCAAGACGGGGGGAATCCGATGACTGGGCGTCCTTATCCAGTGCCGAATGTGTGCGGAATATCGCGCGCCATCACCTACGGTGCGCTTGTCGACCCTGCGCTTTAGTAGAGGGTCCACTTTTCGCTTCAAGAAAGGTCATTCACTTCAAAAAGTTCAACGAGAGGAAACAGTCCAATGTCAGAAACCTTAACTACATCGCCAGCAGTGAGCAAAGCTACAGCAACTGCTTCCGCAGCAGAGAAATATCCTTTCTTCCCCGACAATATAGAGTTCTGGTTCGAGGCCAAACGTGCCTTCGGCGCCGCCAGCTACGGGGCCAGCGAGTTCGGCGAAGTCATGGCCAGCCTCAATCGCATCACATCCAGCGACTACGAAGGCTGGTATAACGAGTGGAATGCCACAGCCGAACGGATTTCCGCTGAAGCGGATGCGCAACTGGCTGCCGGGCATCGCGTAAGCGCACGCGACGGCTACCTGCGCGCGGCAAATTACTTCCGCACCTCCGAATTCTTCCTGCACGGCAACCACGAAGACCCGCGAATTTATAGCGCCTACAAGAAGTCAATCCGCGCATATAAGCTCAGCGCCAGCCTCTTTGACCCGCCCATTCTTCCGGTGGAGATTCCTTACGAGAACACGACGCTACCCGGCTACTTCCATCGGGTCGACGAATCGGACACCAAGCGTCCGCTGCTTATTCTCCACACGGGCTTCGATGGGTCCGCAGAAGAAATGCACGGTGAAGGCGCACGGGCTGGTGTCGAGCGTGGCTGGAATGTCCTGGCCTTCGACGGCCCAGGCCAGTACGGGCCGATTCATCGCGAGCGCCTGCCTTTTCGTCCGGATTGGGAGAA
>JBEKNJ010000037.1:0-66973 GCA_049522955.1 Acidobacteriaceae bacterium | reverse complement strand
ACAAATCCAATCTCCACCACTTCCTCGCGGTCGGGTGCCTCTTGGGGGGAACGGGTCATCACCCAGGTCGTGGGCAGCGGTGCATTGCCGGCATTCTCCAACTCGCCGCCTTCATGGCTGATGTGCCACAGGTTGCGGTCGCGGGAATGAATCTTTTCCCGGCTCGCCGCCACCGGGATGCCATGTGCCTGGGCATAGTCCAGACAATCTTCGCGCGACTTCAGCGTCCACTCACGCCAGGGAGCGATCACCTTCAAATCCGGAGCTAGTGCCTGGTAGGCATGCTCGAAACGGACCTGGTCGTTGCCTTTGCCCGTGCATCCATGGGCAACGGCTTCCGCACCTTCCTTGAGCGCCACTTCCACCTGGTGTTTGGCGATCACCGGCCGTGCAATCGAAGTGCCCAGCAGGTACTTGTGCTCATAGATTGCCCCGGCACGTACCGTCGGATAGACGTAATCGCGCACGAACTCATCGCGCAGGTCGAGCACCACCGCCTTTTTGGCGCCCGTGGCATAGGCTTTCGCGACCACTGCATCCAGATCCTCGCCCTGACCTACATCAGCAATCATGGCGATTACATCCATACCGTAGTTCTCGTTGAGCCAGGGAATAATGATCGAGGTGTCGAGACCACCTGAATATGCAAGAACAACTTTTTTTGACATGCGAAACTCCTTACAAAATATGAGAGACCAGGCGTGCCGGCTTGAATGTTGGGTGTTGGTTAATTTGTCGCCGTATCACGCCGTCCGCTGTGGCCGCCGCCCAGCAGCAGAACCATCAGCGCCTTTTGCGCGTGCAAACGGTTCTCCGCCTGGTCGAAGACTACGGATTGCGGACCGTCGAGCACCGCGTCCGTAACTTCCGCATTGCGATGCGCAGGCAGGCAGTGCATGAACACGGCGTTAGGTTCGGCATGGCCCATCAATGCCTCGTTGACCTGGTAAGGCTTGAAAATGGGCGCCCGCTTGGTCACCTCATGCTCGAAGCCCATACTGGTGCAAACGTCGGTGTACACCGCATCCGCGCCGCGTACTGCAGCGACGACATCGTGGGTGAGGGTCAGCGTGGCTCCTGACTCGGCTCCGATTTCCTGCGCCTTGGCAACGATCTCCGGCTTGGGGTAATAACCCTTCGGCGAAGCTACCGTGCAGTGGGCGCCCAGCAGGGCGGACGTCAGCATCAATGAGTGACAGACATTGTTACCGTCGCCCACATAGGTGAACTTAACCCCGCGCGCCGTGCCGAAGCGCTCTTCAATGGTCATGAAATCGGCCAGCGCCTGGCAGGGATGCTCCAGGTCGCTGAGCGCATTGATCACTGGGCAGCGGGCGTACTCCGCCATCTCGGTGATGGTCTCGTGAGCATAGGTGCGCAGGACAATCAGGCTGACCCAACGCTCGACGTTGCGCGCCATGTCGGCGAGCGACTCGCGCTCACCGAGCGGCGATTGCGTCTGGTCCACGAACATGGCCGAACCGCCCAGGGTGTTCATGCCGGCTTCAAACGTCAGGCGGGTACGCAGCGAGGCCTTTTCGAAGAACATCACCATCTGGCGAGCATCGAGCGAAAAGCGGTAATCAGAGGGCGACGCCTTGATCGCGTGTGCCAGTTCGAGGATGGCGGCGATCTCCAACTGGGAGAGATCGGCAATGGAGCAGAGGTCGCGTCCGGCAAGGGAAGCGGTGGCTAGAGCAAGCGTATTGCCCTCCCGGTTTAATCCTTTTTCTTCGACTACTAAAGTTTTGCCAGCCATTCCGTGGCCCCCTTCTGTTTGGATGCGCCTTCTTCTGTCAAAATTTCGTTGAGCGCAGAGACCGCCAGATCCACGTGCTCCCGGCCGATGATGTAGGGCGGAAGAAAACGCAGCACGGTCTCGCTGGTGCGGTTGATAAGAATCTTCCGCTCGAGCATCCTGGCCACGATCTTCTTGGCCAGGTCCGCGGAGTTCATCTCCATCGCCAGCATCAGCCCCATGCCGCGCACGTCAACCACGCTCTCGTGTTTCGCCGCCAGGTCGTGCAGCTGGTGCTTGAAGTAGGTGCCGGTCTGCTGGATGTTGGCGAGCAAGCCTTCCTTCTCAATGGCGTCGATCACGGCGATGGCCACGGCACAAGCCAGCGGTCCTCCGCCGAACGTGGTTCCATGCAGTCCGGGATGGATGCCGCGTGACGCCTCCTCGGTGCAGAGCATCGCACCCAATGGCAGCCCGCCGGCCAGTGGCTTGGCCAACGTGGTTACATCGGGCTGAATGCCGAATTGCTGGTAAGCACACCACTTACCGGTACGTCCCAGGCCGGCCTGAATCTCATCCGCAATAAGCAACGCGCCTGTCGACTGCGTGAGCTCGCGCGCGGCGGCGAAGAACTCCTGCGAAACGGGCCGGATGCCGCCCTCGCCCTGGACCGCTTCTATCAATACAGCGCAGACCTCGTTGGAGAAGGATGCCCGCAAGTGGTCCACATCGTTGAAGCGCACAAAATCCACCCCGGGTACCAGCGGTTGGAAGGGCTCGCGGTACTTATCCTTATGGGTGGTCGAAACCGCGCCCATGGTGCGCCCGTGAAAGCTGTTTTCCAGCGCCAGGAACCTGGTCCCGATGGCGTGGCCTTCGCTCCGCTTCAGGGTCGAGTAGGCGCGCGCCAGCTTCATCGCGGCTTCCCATGCCTCGGTGCCGCTGTTACAGAAAAATGCGCGGTCGAGTCCGGTCCTCTCCGTCAGCCGCATGGCGAGTTCCGCCTGCCCCTGGTGGAAGTAAAGGTTAGAGAGGTGCACCAGCTTGCGGCTCTGCTGTTCGATGGTCTGCACCACTGCAGGGTGCCCATAGCCCAGCGCGTTGACGCCAATTCCGCTGAGCAGATCGAGATACTTCTCTCCGTTTTCGTCGATCAGGTACATTCCTGCGCCGTCAACAAAAAGAATCGGATTGCGTTCATAGGTAGGCAGCAGCAGTTTGGCCTCTGCTGCCTGTATCGCTTGGAGCTTCATGCCACCATCACCTCAGTTCCTTGAAGGACCCGCGTCGAGCACAGGTCGGGTAGGACCGCCGCCGCATCCGCAGGGAGAATACGCACCCGCTTCACGCCCGCCAGCAGCGCCTCTCGGCAGGCGCTCAGTTTGGGCAGCATACCTCCGCTAATCACCGCATCCTGGGTAAGCCCGGCAATTTGATCCACACTCAACCAGCGCATTACTTCGCCGTTCGATCCGCGGACACCGGGCACATCGGTGAGAAACACCAGTGCGTCGGCTTTGCAGGCAACCGCGCACGCCGCTGCCATCTCGTCCGCATTAATGTTGTAGTACTCGCCGTCAAAGCCCAGGGCCAGGCTCGAGATGACCGGCACTGCCCCCATCTTCCAGATGGCATCGAGCCAACGCGTATCCGACGCCACAATCTCGCCCACAAAGCCCAGGTCGGGCGTGGTGCGCTTCTTGCGCGCCCGGAAGATCAAACCATCCCCGCCAGAAAGACCAACACCCGCCTGGCCGTGGCCGCCGAGGGCGGCGACCAGTTCCTTGTTTACGCGTCCGCCCAAAACCATGAGCGCAGCATCGCGGGTTTCCGCATCTGTGATGCGCAAGCCGGCAATAAACTCGCTTTGCTTGCCCATTTGCTTCAGGGTGCGGGTGAGCGCCGCGCCGCCGCCGTGCACCACCGCTACCTGGTTGCCGTCCCGCGCGAGCACGGCGATCGCCCGCGCACAGCCATGGAGTAGGGTGTGATCCTCAAGCGCGGAACCACCGAGTTTGACTACGAATTTCATGCCAGCCCCTCCGCTTCGTCCCATCCGCACATCAGGTTCATGTTTTCTACCGCCTGCCCGGCCGCGCCCTTCAGCAGGTTGTCCAAACAGGAAATCACGATACATCGTCGTCCGTCCTTTGCCAGCTTGAAGCCGATGTCGCAGTAGTTGGTACGCACCGAGTACTGTATCTGCGGCAAATTATTGAACACGCGCACCATCGGGCTTGATGCGTAAAACTCACGGAAACACGCTTCCACCTCGGCCGCATCCTTCTTCTCGCGAAAGGTCACGTAGGTGGTGGAGAGAATGCCCCGCGGAATTGGTAGCAGATGCGGGGTAAAAGTAATTTGCGACTCTTTGAGGTTCAGCTGCTCCAGCATTTCCCCCATGTGGCGGTGACCAAAGACCGCATAGGCGGAAAGATTGTCCGCGGCATACATGAAGTGAGTGGACGCGGTCGGCGCCTTGCCCGCACCCGAGACGCCCGATTTTGAATCGCAGATGATGCCCCGATCAAGATCGACCCAGCCGGCCGCCACCAGGGGCTTCAGCGCCAGAATGATGGACGTGGCGTAGCATCCGGGGTTAGCCACCAGCTGCGCATTACGGATGCAGCCGCGATGCAACTCCGGCAACCCATAGACGCTCGCGGTCTGGATGCGCTCGGCCTGCGCGGCATCCTCGTCGTGAAATTTATAGATGGCGCGATTCTCATGCGCCCGCAAGCGCCAGGCTCCGCTCAGGTCCACCACTCTCAATCCGTGCGCCAGCGCTTCCGGCACCCAGCTCCGCGATTGCTCATGCGGCGTGGCCAGGAAGAGCAGCTTCACACCGCGCGCCTTCAACAGCTCCCAGGAGAAAGGCTCGACCAGCAGCCCCGAGCTGCCGTTGTTATCGGCCAGCTGTGGATGCATCTCAGTCAGGCGGACGGGTTCTGCATCCCGGCCAACAAACACCGGCGGCCGGCCCTTCAGGGCGGGGTGGTGCAACAGCAGGCGCGCCAGCTCCAGGCCGGCATATCCACTCACTCCGGCCACTGCGGTTTGTATGGGATCCCTGTGCATCAACCGATCATTTCTTCCAGGCGATCCCGCAACTGGGTCGCCCGCTTCTGGTCCGGACAAATGATAAGGACAGTGTCATCTCCGGCGATGGTCCCGACGACCTCTGGCCAGTCTTCGCCGTCGATCGCCAAAGCGACCGGCTGCGCACTTCCACTAGTCGTAATCAGCACCAGCTGGTTCATCGCCTGCTTCACGCGCAGCCCGAAGCTGCGTAGCATCTCCGGCGTTCCCGGCATGTCATCTTCTTCTTCGAGCGCCACGCCATTGGGTACCGCGTAGCCGTTGGGACCTTTGTACAGATGCAGCTCATGGATATCTCGCGAGAGCGTCGCCTGCGTCACTTCGAAGCCACGCTTGACCAGCCGGCGGCGCAACTCATCCTGGCTGCCGATCAGCGCGCCCGCGACGAGTTCCCGAATTGCCATATGCCGATCCTGCTTCATCGCGATCTTCCTATCCTTCCAACCGGTCTTCTGACCAAATCGCCACCAAAGTCAGAGCGCGGCTCAGGGCCGCGCTCTGGGTGTGCATAAAAATACAATCCAATGTATAAATATACAGAGTCCCTTTGTCAACGAATGGATGCCAAATTTTTGAATAAAAAGTCACGGGCGCTTGGCCTCCCGCGGGCGGCTATTGCCCCTTGTGGTACAAAAGAAATTTTCATCACCAGCTGCTTGTCATAGAAACGGGGATTATAGTTACGTATGGGTTCCTTTGCCTCAAATTCGCTGGAGCGCAGCCTTACCCCCAACCTGCTCGATCCCCGTTTCGACCACGACTCCTGCGGTGTCGGTTTTGTGGCTACCCTGCGCAACCAGCCCACCCATGAAATCCTGACTCAGGCCCTGACTGCGCTGGCTCGCCTGGCGCATCGCGGAGCGATTGCTGCCGACGGCAAGAGCAGCGACGGGGTCGGCATCATGACCGCGGTGCCGCGGCAGTTTTTGCTCGATTCGACTGGGCTTTCACTCGACGCCGGCCAGCCGTTGGGCGTTGGCGTGGTCTTTTTCCCCAGCGAATCCGGGCCCGGCCAGGAGGCGTTGGAACGGGCGCTGGCCGCGCAAAATCTTGAGGTGCTCGCGTGGCGAGTAGTGCCCACTCGTGAAGAGGTTCTGGGCGAGATCGCGCTTTCCAGCATTCCGGTCATCCGCCAGGTGCTGGTGACGGCCGGCGATCCGGCACATTTCGAGCGCCGCCTGTATCTAGTGCGCAAACAGTTCGAGCGCGACACCCACGCTTCCGGCTATGTCTGCTCGCTCTCTTCCTCCACTCTGGTCTACAAGGCCATGTGTGCCGGGCGACTACTAGCTGAGTTTTACCCCGACCTTGCGGACCCGAATTATGTGACGCCGTTCGCCATTTTCCACCAGCGGTATGCCACCAATGTTTTGCCCTCGTGGGACCGCGCGCAGCCGCTGCGGACCCTGGCGCATAACGGCGAGATCAATACCGTGTGGGGCAACCGGGGCCGTATGGACGCCCGGGCGGCGACCATTCCCGCGGAATGTCACCCCATCCTGTCAGAGGATGGCTCCGATTCCACCAGCCTTGACGAGGTAGTCGAGTTGCTGGCTCGCAACGGCCGAAGTGTCGCAGAAGCGGTCAGAATGTTACTGCCCCCGGCTGGCCGGCAGAAGGAATCGGCCTTTCTTCGCTACCACGCAGACTGCGTAGAGCCCTGGGATGGGCCCGCGGCTCTGGCTTTTGCCGACGGCCATCTGGTCGGCGTAGCCCTGGACCGCAACGGCCTGCGCCCTTGTCGCTTCTTCCTAACCGAAGATGCGCTGGTGGTTGCCGGTTCCGAAGCCGGCCTGGTGGACCTTGATCCGGAAAGAATCATCCATAGCGGCCGTCTCGGTCCGGGCGAGATGCTGGTCGCCGATCTGGACGCACACCAGCTCCTCGAAGACGATTTGCTGCTGAAGGAATTCGACCGCTTCACCACTTACGGCAAACTGGTGGAGGATATCCCCCTGGAACCGGTCGCGTACACCTCTGCAGTTGAGGAGTTGAACCAGCTCCAACAGGTGTTTGGCTACACCCGGGAAGATGTCCGTATGGTGCTGGCCCCCATGGCCAGCGACGGCAAGGACGCGGTTTGGTCCATGGGAGACGATACCCCTCTGGCCCCGCTGGCGCATGCGCCGCGGCCGGTGTACGCCTTCTTCCGGCAGAGGTTTGCCCAGGTCACCAACCCAGCGATCGACCCGGTGCGCGAATCCATTGTCATCCAGTTACACACCCGTTTAGGACCGTGGCCGCACATCCTCGATACCAAGGCGCGTATTCCCGGGCTTTCACTGGAGTCGCCCTTTCTGTCTCTGGGCCAGATGCACGCCCTGCGCAATCGAGAGCATGCCTTAGCGGACGAGATGCCGCTGGCGGTCCTGGATTGTGTCTTCGCCCCCTCGTGCAACCTGCGCCGGGCGATCGACGATCTCTGTGCGCGCGCCATTGAGCTGGTGCAGGGTGGGGCGGCCATTTTGCTGCTTAGCGACCGTGCCATCGCTCAACCCGGAGCCCGGGCTGAGCTCCTCCCGATCCCCATGGCGCTGGCTACGGGGGCAGTGCATCACGCCCTGGTGAATGCCGGGGTTCGCACCTTCGCCGGCTTGGCAGTCGAAGCGGGCGATTGTCGCGACCTGCACCACGCGGCTGTCCTCATCGGCTATGGAGCGGGCGCGGTCTGCCCATGGCTGGCGCTCGAGACGGCACGCAACCTTGATGCGGAACAGGGCGAAGGCAACATGCTTCACGCCTTTGATTTGGGCCTGGCGAAGATCATGTCGAAGATGGGTATCTCCGTCGTCGACAGCTATCGCAGCGCGCATCTTTTTGACGCGCTTGGCCTTGACCAGGAAGTGATCAACCTCTGTTTCGCCGGAACTCCGTCGCCTATCTCCGGCATCGGCTTTGCCCAACTGGAAGCCGCATTGCGCGACCTTTGGTCCACGGCGCAAGAAGAGGATGACCAACCTGCGCTAGTCAATGCGGCTCACCAGGAGTCGCAAACGCCCACAGCTACCGCCGCCCAGCTTGCGCCGCGGGAAGCCAAAGCTCTTCCTGACTACGGGTGGGTTCGCTTCCGCAAAGACGATCGTGCCGAGCCCCACGGCTGGCAGCCGCAAACGGTAAAGGCCTTGCAGGTGGTGACGGGGACCGCCCGCGGCGCGGCCGGAGCCGGGCTGTCGCCGATTCAAGCCTGGAACGCCTTTGGCACCTTGGCAGCCGAGAACAAGCCCACCGTGCTGCGCGACCTGTTAGAGATTCGCCCGGCCGCGGCTCAGCTGACGCTGGACCAGGTGGAGCCCTCCTCCGCCATCGTGACCCGATTCATTGCGTCCGCCATGTCGCTCGGTTCGCTGAGCCCGGAAGCGCACCAGACCATCACCGAGGCTATGAATATCCTCGGGGCGCGTTCCAATACCGGCGAGGGCGGGGAAGATCCGGCCCATTATCCGGACTATCCGGGGGCGCCGGCCATCCTGAACAATAAGGTGAAGCAGGTGGCCTCCGCTCGCTTTGGCGTGACTGCTGAATATCTCGCCCATGCCGAGGAAATCGAAATCAAGATCGCCCAGGGCTCCAAGCCCGGCGAAGGCGGCCAGCTCCCCAGCCACAAGGTTACCGAGCTGATCGCCCGCCTGCGCCACGCCCAGCCCGGCGTCGCGCTGATCAGCCCTCCTCCGCACCACGACATTTACTCCATTGAAGATCTGGCTCAGCTGATCTTCGATCTCAAGCGGGTCAATCCTCGCGCGGCCATCGGCGTCAAACTGGTTTCCGAGTGTGGTGTGGGCACGGTCGCTGCTGGAGTGGCGAAGGCCTATGCGGACTACATTGTCATTGCAGGCCATGCCGGGGGGACTGGCGCTTCGCCTCTTTCCAGCATCAAGTATGCCGGCAACCCGTGGGAGATCGGGCTTGCGGAAGCGCAACAGGTGCTGATGCAGAACGGTCTGCGCGGGCGGGTACGGCTGCGTTGCGATGGTGGTTTGCGCACCGGCCGCGATGTGCTCATTGCGGCGTTGTTGGGAGCCGACGAATTCGCCTTTGGCACTGCGGTGCTGGTCGCGCTGGGCTGCGATATGGCCCGACAATGTCACCTCAACACATGTCCCACCGGGATCGCGACCCAAAGGCCCGATCTGCGTGCCAAGTTCCGTGGCAAACCGGCGAATGTCATCCGCTTTTTCGAGGAACTGACGCGCGACATCCAAATGCTGCTGGCCTCGCTCGGCCTGCCGTCGCTGGACGCTGCCATCGGCCGGGTCGATCTGTTGGAGCAAGTGAGCGCCGCCGGCGGACTCGACCTCAGCGCGTTGCTGGCCCAGCCAAGTGATGGACACGTTCGTTGGCAGGGGCAGCGTAACCGTCGCCCCAGCGATCACGCCAACATTGATAACGCCTGGGTGCAGCCGGCACTGGCAGCCCGCGCTGCCGGGTTACCTTTTGCCGTCGAGGAGACCATCTCCAACAAGCATCGCACTCTCGGCGCGCGGCTGGCTGGGGAACTGGTGTGGCATGGACTCCATCAGACCGTCACTCCGCTCAACTTCAAGATGAAGGGTGTTGCCGGCCAATCGTTCGGAGCCTTCGCCGTCCCGGGCATGCAGCTTTTGCTCGAGGGTATGGCCAACGATTTCGTGGGCAAGGGACTTTGCGGAGGGGAACTGATTCTTCGCGGGCAGGGACGGGCGGCGCGCGAAAGCGAGTTGCACGTCATTCTCGGCAACGTCGCCCTCTATGGAGCTACCAGCGGCTCGCTCTTTGCCGCCGGCCGGGCGGGGGAACGCTTCGCGGTGCGCAACTCCGGGGCGCTGGCGGTGGTCGAGGGGATTGGAGACCACGGCTGCGAATATATGACGGGTGGGTTGGTGGCGGTGCTTGGTTCCACGGGGCAGAACTTTGGCGCGGGCATGACGGGCGGTCTGGCCTGGGTCTTCGACGAAGACGGCACCTTTGTTTCTCAGACGCGCTATCACACCAGCTTTCTCACCCCGGAACCCGTGTCTCAGCTGGACGATGTCGCGGTAGAAGAGCTGCGTCAGCTCATACAGTTGCACGCGGAAAAGACCGCCAGCACGCGGGCTCAGTGGATTCTTTCCGATTGGTCCAACCTTTCCTCTCGCTTCGTGCGCCTGACGCCAATTCCCCAGGCGTAAGGAGGAAAGCTCGATTTAGCTTTCTTGCTTTGTATCAGGGCATGACTTCAGTCGTGCCGTAAAGACATAAAACAAGATTGGGGCTTCAGCCCCTGCGCCCTTTCAAACCATTAAACAGGGGCTAAAGCCCAGATCTCTTTGTGCCCAATGTGGCACGACTGAAGTCGTGCCCTGATACAAAGAAAAATCGAGCAATCCAGCGCGTAGCGAAGTCGAGGCTGTTTCTCTTCCAACCCCCCCTTCATCACCTGTCCATTGACCGCGGGTTACAATCGACAGGCGTTTGTGATCTCTGCTCATGTTCAACCTTGATACTTTAGTGGACGTCGTCGCGCTGGTCGCGGCAAGCAAGCGCGAACGCGCTGTGCTGTGGCAGGATGAGTCGGGGAACTGGCATCCCCTAACGAGTGCCGAGCTATTGGCTCGCGTCTACACCTTGGCCAATGCGTTCCGCTCGTGGGGCATCGTCAAGGGCGATCGTATCGCGTTGCTGGCGGAGAATCGCTGGGAGTGGCCGGTGGTCGACTTCGCCACCCTGGTCCTTGGTGCTGTGGATGTTCCCATCTATCCCACCCTCATTGCCGAGCAAGTCGCCGCGCTGCTAGTCGATTCCGGTGCTCGGGTCGCGGTGGTTTCGACC
This sequence comes from Acidobacteriaceae bacterium, assembly GCA_049522955.1. Lineage (GTDB taxonomy): Bacteria > Acidobacteriota > Terriglobia > Terriglobales > Acidobacteriaceae > PALSA-350. The sequence continues at coordinate 56,349 of JBEKNJ010000037.1, read as the reverse complement.
GAGGCACAATACCGGAAGATTGCTTCCATTCGCAGCCAGACGCCGTTGGAGCGCATCCTCGTCATGGACCACGTCGCGGACCTGGAGAGCACGCCTGGGGTGACCACCCTGTCCTCGCTGCTTCAGGGCGCCGATGCTTCCGCGGTTGATATGCAACCGTGGCTGCGCAGTTTCGACGTCAAGCCGGAGGATCTCGCTACCCTGATCTATACGTCGGGTACCACCGGGGAGCCTAAGGGCGTTATGCTCACCCACGGCAACATCGCTTCGAACCTGAACTACTCCACCCGAGACTTCAAGTGGAACGCGAACTCTTCCTGCATCTCCTTTCTACCCCTCTCCCACATCACCGCCCGTCATCTTGACTACGCGCTCTTCTGCTATGGCGCGACCCTGGCGTATTGCGCGGACTTCAACCGGCTGCCCGCGGCCCTCACTGCCATCCAGCCGACGGTATTCGTCGCTGTGCCTCGGGTCTACGAGAAGATTCGCGATGTGGTTCAGCAGCGCGCAGGCAGCAAACCAGCGCTCAAAAAACTTTTCGCCTGGGCCCTGGCCACTGGCCGCCGGCATCGAGAAGAGATTCTGCTAGGGCAGACGCCCTCTTCCTTGTCCTGGCGTCTGGCCGATCGTTTGGTTTTCAAGAAGGTCAAGCAGGCGTTTGGCGGCAAGGCCCACGACTATATCGCTGGGGGAGCGCCTCTGGGTGTAGACACAGCCGGCTGGTTTGCCGATGTCGGCATTCGCATCTTCGAAGGTTACGGTCTCACCGAAACCTCGCCCGTGCTGGCCCTGAACAATGCGCAGGATCACCGCATCGGTTCGGTGGGCAAGCCGATCGGATCGGTGGAATACCGTTTTGCTCCCGATGGTGAATTGCTGGTGCGGGGCCCATTTGTTTTTGCCGGTTACTGGCACAAGCCAGAGGCTACACGCGAAGCCATCGAAGCCGATGGCTGGTTCCACACCGGCGATATCGGGCGGGTCGACGAAGATGGGTTTTTGTACATCACAGACCGCAAGAAAGAGCTGCTCAAGACTTCCGGGGGAAAGATGATCGCTCCCCAGCCAATCGAGGGCAAGCTGACCAACAGCGTACTCGTGGCCAATGCCGTGGTGCTTGGCGATCGCCACAAATTTCTCTGCGCGCTTATCGCGCCCAATTTTCCTGCGCTCGAGGATCTTGCGCGGCAGCAGGGAATTGCCTTCTCCTCGCGTATCGATCTGATCAGCAATCCGGCGGTAAAAGCGGAGTACCACGCTCTGGTCCACAATGTGAACCAAACCTTGGCGAACTTTGAGACCATCAAGCGCTTTCATCTCGTTCCCGACGAGTGGTCGATGGCGTCCGGTGAGCTGACACCCACCATGAAATTAAGGCGGCGCGTAGTGGTCGAGCGATATGCCGAAGAGATCGCCGCTATCTATCATGACGAATCGACTGCTCACCGCTGAACTCTTCTTCTGTCACTAGAGCTCGCTAGGCCTAAGCGTATATCGCGGAAGAAGTTAACTCCAGGCTCCGAGGCAAGACAATTCTGGGTGGGAGCCCTCTGCTTCAGCAGAGGGAAGCAACGCTTCAGCGTTGCGGAAAGAGTCTGCCTTTGATCGCGCTTTAGCGCTGGCCTCAAAATCCAGGGCTAAAGCCCATCCCTTTTGAAATGAAACGCTTTTCCGCTGGACTGAGGTCCAGCTCCTCCTGCTTAAGCAAGGGGGCTCCCAACCAGACTGTGGGGACCCGCACTTTTGTCGCAACTTGATGGTCCAATACACTTGCATTTCCTTCCTGTCGTTGGTGCGTTTATGATGCACAAGGCGTTCCTCTTAGGAGAAGAAACACATGCGAGTTGGAATACTGACCGGCGGTGGTGACTGCCCCGGATTGAACGCGGTGATCCGCGCTGCTGTACGCAAGGGAATCTTTCATCACAACGATGAGTTTGTCGGCTTCATCGAAGGCTGGCGCGGCGTGGTGGAGAACAAGACCATGCCCCTGACAATCGACACGGTGTCCGGAATTCTGCAACTCGGCGGGACGATCCTACGCACCTCGCGCACCAATCCGCGCAAGATGGAGGGCGGCATCGACAAATGCCTCGCCAGCATCAAGGCAAACCGGCTCGACGCGCTGATCACCATTGGAGGGGACGACACCCAGGGTGTGGCGAATGCGCTGGTGCAAAAGGGAGTCAAGGTGGTGGGCGTCCCCAAGACCATCGATAACGACCTCAGCGGAACCGATGCATGCTTCGGTTTTGATACCGCGGTCTCTATCGCCACCGAAGCAGTCGACCGGCTACACTCGACAGCCGAAGCCCACAATCGAGTAATCGTGTGCGAAGTGATGGGACGCGATGCCGGCTGGATCGCAATCACCTCCGGCATCGCAGGCGGCGCCGACGTGATCCTGGTGCCGGAAAAGCCGATCGATATCGATCAGGCCGTGAAGATCCTCAAGGAGCGTCATGATCGGGGCAAACTTTTCTCCATCGTGGTGGTCGCCGAGGGAGCGAAACTACCTGGCACCGATAAAAATGCCACGCAAGGAGCCAAGGTCGACGCCTTTGGTCACGCCCGGCTCAGCGGTATCGGCCAAATCGTCGCAGAAATGATCGAAGAGAAAACCGGATATGAAACGCGCTCGGTGAATCTCGGCCATACCCAGCGCGGAGGCACGCCGACAGCCTATGACCGTATGCTCGCTACCCGCTACGGGTCAGCTGCTATTGATTTGGTGCACCAAGGCAAATTCGGGCGGTTGGTCGTGCTCCGGGGAACGGAAATTACCGACATTCCGCTGGAAGATGCGATCGCAAAAACACGAACGATAGGTGACGACTTGATTGCCCTCGCCGCTGGATTGCAACCCGAATTTTAGAAATTTGTGTGTTCCAAAGCGGAGCAGCGTTGCTCAGTTAACCCCGAAGAATGAATGGCATGATCGCGATATAGAAACTTGAGGATTAACGATCCTGTTGCGGGGATCATTTTGGATACGATGTCCTTGGTAACCGCAAACACACCGCAGGTAATGCTTCGCAGTCTCTTCATTTCTGCTACGCTCCTGACGGAACTAAAGAAAACCGCAAAAACCCAAGAGACTCTAGCAATACGCGATAATTTCTTGTATTACAGGGTGAAAACGCGGTATAAGCACAACGGCGGGTATGTACTCGCCCGGTCCCGCAGTTCCCAGAGGAGAGCACTTCGATGAGAACCACACCGGCGAGAGAAGAGGTTCGCGAGGTCATGGACATCCGCATGGCTTCCGACTATCTCGGCATCAGTCCTGACACTCTTTACAAATATGCTTCAGAAGGTTTTGTGCCGGCGTTCAAGCTCGGCAATCGCTGGCGCTTTAAGCGCTCGCGCCTGGATGAATGGATGGATCAACAGTCCTCTCAGGGAGCACAGCCGCGCAAAGCAGATTCACTCCCCGATGTGCACCAGCCCAAAAAACCGCAATCGGTTGCTCCCCGCCAGAAAAGAGCCGTAGGCGCCGGCCGCTAGCAGACTTCGCGTGGCAAAAGCAGATCCAGTCTCCATTCCCCTGGGGGACTGAAGGCTGGAACCAGCTCTCCTATTGGAGATGGTTCCTGAGGATTACGAGTAGAACTCCGGCGGCGATGAAGAGCAGCAGCGTCAGCGTACTGTAGGCCACCCTCAGGCGAAGCTTCTCCTTGACCGAGGGGCGGCCAAAAGCCAACCGAATCTTTTCCCGGCGAAACGACATCGCCGTCTGCTGAGTGCCCAGAACCAGCATAACCAGCGCAGCCAGAAAGCTAACCGGGAGATGCTCGCGACTGGAATTGTTATACGCGCGATAAAAGAACTGACCCGTGAGTACCGAGAGCCCGAGTACAGTAGATAGTTCGAAGATGAGTGCGATCTTCAAAAAGCGCAGCAACGGACGCCTCCAGGGCCGGAAGAGGTTTCACGACAGACACAGCCGGTGGGAATGCCCGCGCGAGGCCCCTCCCCGGGAAAAGCCCCAGCTAGCTTTGAGGCGAGACCGGGCACCGACATCGTAAAAACACTTGTTCCACGACAAGTTTAGTAAGGATCCTCTCAATGGGGCAAGACGGATTCCAAAAAAAGAAAACCATCGGGTGGGTTACCCCGCGCGTCCCCTTCGAATAAGAGAGAATTCAGTCATGACGGCTTCCCCGACAACGGAGCAGATGGTCAAAGGCGGTCTGCGCTCCTCCCTGGTCGGAATCGTCATCAACCTGACCCTGGCGATGGTCAAATGCCTGACCGGGCTGATAGGCCATTCCTTTGCCCTTCTGGCTGACGGAATCGAATCGTTTCTGGATGTGATCAGTTCGTCGGTCGTTTATTACGGGCTGCGGTTAGCCATTAAGCCGCCGGATAAGGACCATCCCTATGGGCATGGCAAGGCGGACCCCATCGCGGCTGCGGTCGTGGGCGTAGCCATGATCGCAGCCGCGCTAGGCATCGCCGCGGAAAGCATCAACCTGATCCGCACGCCGCATAAGCTTCCCCACGCCTACACCCTCCTGGTTTTAATCTGCGTGGTGCCGATCAAAGCTTTGCTGTCCAGGTACGTCGGCGGCCTGGGCCAGAAAATTGAGAGTTCCGCTTTACGAGGGGACGCGTGGCATCATCTCAGCGATGCGATCGTCTCCGCGTTTGCCTTTGTGGGCATCTCAGCAGCGCTCTGGACCGGCAATCCTACAGCAGATGACTGGGCAGCCCTTTGTGCCGCGCCTGTGATCCTCCTGGGCGGTTGGCAACAGCTGCGCAGGCCAGTGGCGGAGTTGCTGGATACGGCTCCCGCGCCGGAGATCGAAGATCACGTGCGCCGCGTAGCCGCCGCCGTACCGGACGTGTTTGGCGTGGAAAAGTGCTTTGTGAGAAAGGTGGGCTTCCGCTACTACGTGGATCTGCATGTGGTGGTGCGGGGAGACCTGACTGTGCGCCAGGGACACCTTATCGCCCATGCAGTCGCGGACCAGGTGCGAGAGCAGGTGGAAAAAATTGCCGAGGTCCTGGTGCACATCGAGCCGGAAGAGGAGCTTCTGGGAGGCACGCATCCGGGCGAGTTGATGGGCGAGGAAGTAAGAGAAGCTCCGCCCACTTCGCGCGTGCCTTAAACGCCTATTTCGTGATGGAGGGGTAAGGAGGAAACTCGCGCTCCAGTTTGCGTACCGCCCGGTATTTCAAGCCGATCCAGCCGGCATACCCCAGCTGTCCGAGGATAGTAATGACATAGGCGAGAACGAGGTGCCGGTGAGCCATAGTTCCTTTTTTCCCGGCGGCTCAAAGCTGCCGCCGTTATCTACTGACCTTAAACTGGTTTAGCCGGCCAAAATTAAAGTGTTACTTCAAGACTGGCTTCTAAAGCATGCAGCGCCGCGTGTTGTTCCGCGACTTGCCGGCGCCGTTCGATGCTGTATCTCCAGCCGGCAAGCAAAATCCCCCAGGCCAGCCATGCAGCCAGATTCCACAAGACTGCCGGCCACATCGCCGGATCGAGTCCCGAGTTGGCGCCGCCTCCGATCACAGGCGAAGGATGCTGGGTGCGCCACCAGGTGGTCGAATAATAGACAATGGGAACGTCGACGTAGCCAAAAATGGCCAGCACCGCGGCCAGGGTCTGCATCTGCGGACCGTCGGCAAATTTGCGCAGCAAGAGGTAGCTGGCGTAGATAAGCCAAAGCACCAGGGTGGAAGTCAGCCGTGCATCCCAGGTCCACCAGATCCCCCAGACCGGTCGGGCCCACAGGGGGCCCTGGATCAGAACCAGAGTACAAAAGACCATTCCCATTTCTGCAGAGGCGAGGGCCGCGGCATCGGCGTTCAGCGCTCGCTGCGGATGATTGCGGCGGGAGGCGAGATAAACGATAGAAGCGACGAAGCTCACGAAGAAGAAAAGGAACGTCATCATCGCCGACGGAAAGTGGTAGTAGAAGATACGCTGGATGTCGCCCATGGTAGCTTCGGTTGGCGCGACGTACATGCCCTGGTAAAAGGCATAACCAAGCAAGCAGAGGGTGAATGCAAGCCATATCCAGCGGAAGATCTTCATCACACGACTCCTGCGAACAAAAACAGTTTAGATCATTTGGACCAGGTCGCGCAGAGACGAAAGATTAAGCTTGTAGTGAGGACTACATGACCTGGTTAATGCTTACATTAGGTGTCTTTCTGCTGTTGTCCGGGATACTAGGGCAGGCTTACAGTCTTAAGACCAAGCGGGGTGTGCTACCCCCAAAGACCCGCATCTGGCGGGTACTCGGCAGGTTGGTGCTTTTTCTCGCGGGCCTGCTGTTGATGGCCACCGCAGTGGGCCGGATTGTTCTTCATCACAGCTGAGTCACTCAGCGTTCAGGACCGTCGAAAAAAGCAACAAGCTCACGGTAGTGAAAATCACATCGTAGCCGGCGAGAAGCTTGATCCAGAGAGCAGGTTCCGAATCGCCCAGCAGGATCGCCGTGGTCGCCTCGACCAAGCCGAGCAGCGCCGGAATGAAGATGGGGAAGAGCAGTAGAGGAAGCAGCAGCTCACGATTGCGGGTGCGGACGGAGAGCGCCGCAAAGAAGGTTCCGTTCACCACCAGCGCCCACGTGCCCAGCGGCAGAACCAGTAGTAGCAGCCATTTTTCTCCCAGCGGATGCAGGTTGTAGAAGATAGCAAACAGCGGCGCCAGAATGATCTGCACCACGGTCACAAAAAGGAAGTTGGCGATCACCTTGGCCAGGAAGAGCGCAGCCGGCGGCGCCGGCGCCATGCGTTGTGCATCGAGTACCTGATGACGCAGTTCGCGGGTCCAGGCTTGATTGAGCGCGGTCACGGAAGCGAATAAGGTGGCGACGCAAAGGATGCCGCCGGCAATTTGCCGCGAGATGGCGGCGGTAGGGTCAAAAGCCAGGCTGAAAAGCACTACCACCATCAAAGCAAAAAAAAGCATACCGTTGATTGCGTCTTTCGAACGCCACTCCAGGCGTAGGTCTTTTGCCAGGTGAATGAGGAGAAAACTCACGAGCGAGCCTGCTCCTTGGTCAAATCGGCGACGGTGGCATTCGCAGCGCGCAGGTAGTCCTGAGGAGCGAGAAGGATCTGAGTACCGCGCTGGCCGGCGGAGACGGAAATCAAATCGAACAACTCGATCGTCTCGTCGGCGAAAACAGGGAAATCCTTCTTGGCCCCGAAGACAGTGACGCCTCCGCGGATATAGCCGGTGAGCGGCTGCACGTCCTTCAGTGAGACCATCTCCGTCTTGCGCGCTCCGGCGGCGCGGGCCAGCTTCTTGAAATCCAGTTCCGCATTGCCGGGAATCACGGCAAAGGCGTATTGGTCCGGGCCGGTAATGATGACCAGGGTCTTGAAGACCTGTTCGACGGGCAGACCGATCTTCCGCGCCACGTTGATGGCAGAGAGGTCTTCGGGGTCAACTTCGTACTCCTGCAGCGTGTAGGGGATGCCCAGGCCTTCGAGGATACGAGCCGCGTTGGTCTTCATCGCCCCGGTACCTCCACGGTCGAAATCAGTTGTCCTGCCTCCATGGTCAGGAGATAGTCCGCCAGTGGCTCGGCGAGCGATCTCTGATGAGTGGTGAGAACGACGGTGCGATTGGCGGCGCGAAGGCCACCCAGGAGAGCGACCATTTTGCCCGCGCTGGCTGCATCCATGTTGGAGAACGGCTCGTCCAGCAATAGCAACTCGGGCTGGGGCAGCAGCACCCGGGCAAGAGACGTACGCTGCCGCATGCCCTGGGAGAACTGGCCGACCGGACGGGTAAGCGCAGGATCGAGACCCACGGCCAGCAGCGCCTCGGCGGGAGTCAGACACGCGCAGGTACGGTAGAGACCAGCAAAGTAGCGCAGGTTTTCCATAGCGGAAAGCTCATCGTAGAGCATGGGGGCGTGGCTCATGTAACCGACGCGCGCTCGCTGCGCGGCAATCTTTTCCGCTTTGCCGTTAGTAAAGATGCGCGCCGTGCCCAGGGTTGGCTCAAGCAGCCCGGCGAGGATGCGCAGCAGGGTGGATTTACCAGCGCCATTTTCTCCCAACAGAACGTAACAGCGGCCGCTAGTGAGGCTGATAGAAACCTTGCGCAAGGCAGGGAAGCGGCCAAAGATGCGCGATACGTCCTGGAGTTGAACTATGACCGGTGCCATCCCATTGGAGTATAGAGCGGGAAGGCTTTTACGCTATTTAGGTGTCGTCGCTACCGGCGCTTTGAGGGAAGCGGTGTTGGGGGCAGGCTTTGCGGCCGCGTATTTGGAAGCGCATTTGGCTTGCAGCTCGGTGGCATGGAAGACACCATCCCGGCCGTAAGTGCCCATGGCCAGCGCCTGGGAACCGTCTTTAAAGGTATCGGGTGGCGGCTCAATGCCCTGATAGACAACCGGCAGGGTGTGACCTTGTTCCAGCAGGACAAAATGTGCATTCGTGCCGTTGCGCTGGATGGAATTGGGCGCCACATCGCCGGCCACGCGAAGATGGCGGGTGTAGGCCTTGTTGCCCATGGCGTGGAGTTCGCTGATGGTGACGTAGTAGCTTTTGTTTGCTTGCACCGCGGTGACGGCAAGATAGGTAATGGTGCCCAGGATGATGACGACTGCGGCGCCGATGCGGAGTGTGTGCCCTGGGATTTTCATCGCCCTCGTTAAAGGGTAGGCGCGTGGTTCAGTTCCGTCAAGCACGGCATCTAACCGTATAATTCTTCAACGAGGCGATTCGACGATGAGCACCAATGGGAACGGCACGCAAGAGATTCTGAAGCCGCGGGCTGAGTGGATCGTAAAGCGGAAACTGGAAGCAGCGCGGACCGGCGATAACAACATGTCGCAGATGCATTTCGCTCGCCAAGGCAAAATCACCGAAGAGATGGCCTTTGTCGCCGAGCGGGAAAAGATTCCTGTGGGGTTGATCCGGGATGAGATTGCCGTTGGCAGGCTAATCATACCTGCCAACATCAACCATCCCGAATTGGAACCGATGGGGATCGGGATCGCGACCAAGTGCAAGATCAACGCCAATATCGGCAATTCCGCAGTGACATCGAATATCCGCGAAGAGCTGGACAAACTGCATATGGCGGTCAATTTCGGAGCCGACACCGTGATGGATCTTTCGACCGGCGGCAATATCCCGGAGATCCGCGAGGCCATTCTGCGCCACAGCCCGGTGCCCATCGGCACGGTGCCGATTTATGAAGCGCTGAACCGGGTGAAGAAGCTGGAAGACCTGAATATCGACGTATACCTGGAAGTGATTGAAGAGCAGGCGCAGCAGGGGGTGGACTACTTCACCGTACATGCCGGCGTGCTCATTCAGTATGTGCCCATGGTGGCCAAACGAATTACCGGGATTGTCAGCCGAGGCGGGGCGATTCTGGCCCAGTGGATGACTCATCACCATCGCCAGAATTTTCTCTATGAACACTTCGACCGGATCGTTAAGGTGATGGCGAAATATGACGTGAGCTTCTCCCTGGGAGACGGTTTGCGGCCCGGCAGTATCGCGGATGCCAGCGACGAAGCGCAGTTTGCTGAGTTGAAGACATTAGGTGAGCTGACTCGATCGGCGTGGAAGAGCGACGTGCAGGTGATGATCGAAGGCCCTGGCCACGTGCCTCTGGACAAGATCAAGGAACAGGTGGAGAAGGAAGTTGAGCTTTGCGATGGAGCTCCGTTCTACACCTTGGGACCCTTAGTGACCGATATTGCGCCAGGGTACGACCACATCACCAGTGCAATCGGTGCAGCCATGATCGGCTGGCATGGTGCCTCGATGCTGTGCTATGTCACGCCTAAGGAACACCTGGGACTGCCGAATGAAAAAGACGTAAAGGACGGCATGATTGCCTACCGGATTGCCGCACACGCGGCCGATATCGCCCGGCATCGTCCGGGGGCACAGGACCGGGACGACGCCATCAGCTACGCGCGCTATACCTTCGATTGGAATAAACAATTCGCGCTCTCCCTGGACCCGGAAACGGCTCGATCCATGCATGACGAAACGCTGCCCGACGACTATTACAAAGAAGCAGCCTTCTGCTCGATGTGTGGGCCGAAGTTCTGCTCCATGAACTGGTCGAGCAAGGTGGATGCGTTCAACAAGGAAGTCCATGGCCTGGAGAAGAAGGATCTGACCGAGCTGGTAACGCTGCAGGCAGAGACGCTGGCCAGCCGGGGATAGGGAACGGAGTTCCTATCAAGATCGGATAATGGTTGAGTAAACAGCAGGTCCCTCCACTGCGCTTCGCTCCGGTCGGGATGACACTTCTGTTTAGGTACCAAGGTCCCGATACCCAAAAAGAATTGTCATCCCGACCGGAGCGAAGCGTAGTGGAGGGACCTGCTGTTTACGGCACTTCTTCCAGGGTGGCGGTGGCGCGCACTAGCGCGGCTGTAACAGCCGCCATTTGCGCTTGGGCTCTTGCCGGATCACGGGCGTCGATGGCTTCGTTGACCCCGGGGATCACGACTGCGGCATAGCCGGTGTATTCTCCCGGAGCAAAGATAGTGTGGCGGAACCAGGGCCGCCCAGGAAGCCCGTCCGGAGCAAGCAGATCCCCTTCCACAGCCCGCAAAGATTCATTGAGCAGTGTCGTGTTGCCTTTTGCGGCGAGCTGTTTGGCAAAGACCATTGTCGCCTCAGCTGCAAAACGATTCGCCGCCGCGAGGGCAGCATTAAAGTCCAGGCTCGTTATCCCGGCATCCCGTGCACGCGCCTGCGCGGCGAACAAGTAGGCTTGTATCTGCCGGGCGTAGGTGACGTAGTCGTACGGCAGCACATCGGTATCCGCCATGTGCAGCGCCTCGAGACCGAAAACACGGGCCATCTGCTGCTCATAAACGAAGGTTGGATCCGCATTCATGACAAACCAGGCGTAGTTGTCAAAGGCAGAATGATAAACGCCGTAAGCACCAGTCGACCCGATATCGGTCGAAGGCACACCAAGGTGCTGGATAAAAGGCGTGTAGTCCGAACCGCTGCCCAGATCTCCGACCCTCACCTCGCCGCCTACTAACGGGACCGCAGGGGCATCGTTGAACTCCTTGCCTGGGTGACGCCGCGCCGCAGCATCGCCTAGGTCCTTTTTCCACTCGTCGTAGACGGAACCGCCTTTCGGGCTGACCACCTCCATCGTCACTTCGCGGATGAACTGCTTGAGCGAGGGCACGGCGGATGCTTCAAAGTGGATGCCCGAAACGCTGGCATCGGTATTGATGTAGACCACCGCGTGAGCCAGTTGTTTGGCATGTTCCTCGGCCCACTCAGTGGACCCGATCAGCCCTTCTTCTTCAGCATCCCAGCTGCAAAACAAAATGGTGCGGCGCGGCCTCCATCCTTGCGCCAGCAGCGCACCGATGCCATGAACCGCCTCCAGCATGGCCACCGTCCCACTGCTGGGATCGACGGCGCCAAACACCCAGGCATCGCGGTGATTCCCAGCGACCACCCAGTCATCGGGTAGGTCGGAGCCCGGGATTTTCCCAATCACATCCCAAACGGTGCGCTGGGCATAGTCCATCTTGAGCCGCATATGCACCTTGACTAGACCACCCACGTGGTAGCTGAAGGGCAGGGCTCCCTGCCACTCCCTGGGCGCAACCGGGCCGCCCATATTTTCCAGTATGGGTGCCGCATCGTGATAAGAGATCGGCATCGAAGGGATCGTGGGCAAGCTGCTCACCTGGGAAAGCGGCAGACGCCGCGACGCGGGCAGCCCCGGAGTCGACGCGACGTCCGGCGTCGTGGCGTCCCCTGGATACTTGAACATGTACTGCACCGAGCCCCGCTGTACGCCGGTGTCCGGGCGCCACGGGCCATGCGGATACTTGTCCCCCTGGAAGTAGCCATCATCCGCGGGATCGGAATAGATGATGACTCCTGCCGCTCCTCTCTGCTGTGCCAGATAAACTTTAACCCCACGGAAATTCATGCCATAGCGAACGAGAACTATTTTTCCCGCAACGCTGATGTGCATATCGTCCAGTTTCTTAAAGTCTTCCGGGCGCCCGTAATTGACATAGACGGCTTCGGCGGTCACGTCACAGGACGGAGACCCACCATTGAATGCGGGCAGAACGCGGGGATCATCCTGGTATGGATCGTTGTCGACATGTTCGCGGGTGGGTCCCCGCATCAGGACCTTACCTTCGGCGTTTGTGGCCTCGAGAAAGACTTCCTGGGGCAGGTTCAGCCACGCCTTGTAGGGGACAATCTGGGTGTCGAGGCCAGCGGCTTTGAATTTGCCTGCCACGTAGACGGCTGTATCGTAGTCCTCTTTGCTGGCCGCGACGTGGGGGGTGGCAGTCAGCGTTTTGAGTTCTTCCTTGGCCAGCCTGGCATCGGGAATCGCCAGGAAATCCTGGTCAAGCTTGGCCTGGCGGCTGAAGTCCCGATACCCCAAAACATGATCAGGGAAAGGCGACACCTGGGCCGCGACGGAGAGGTGCGCTAGAGCCAGGAGGGAGAATGCAAATCGTTTTGGGAGTGAGCAGGTGATATCAAAAGTTTATATGACGGCAAAGGGACTGCTGCCGGCAGTCCCTTTGCGCGGCCGGTTCAGGCCACTCATCTAGGCCACTAGTTGAGCGCAGTGCGAGCAGCGCTTGGCGCCAATCGGAATATCGCTCAGGCATTCCGGGCACGGCTTGGTGGTAGGCGCTGCAACCACCTTGGGACGAAACTTGTTCAGCAGGGTGTTGACCGGGAGCACGACCAGGAAGTAAATGGTCGCGGCGATGATCAGAAAAGAAATCAGGGCGTTGAGAAAGTCGCCGTACTTGATAATGCCGCCGTGGAGATGCAGCGTCAAGAATGAGAAATCAGGCTTGCTGACGATAGCTGCAATCAGTGGGTTGATGACATCGGTGACGAGAGCGTTGACAATGGCACCGAATGCGGCGCCGATGACGACCGCTACGGCAAGATCGACCACGTTGCCGCGCAGGATAAAGTCGCGAAATCCTTTAAGCATTGGTTCTCCTGATCAGGAAAATGTGTTTGGCCGGTCTGCCCGACGATTCTACTGCACCACAAGCGTGCACTCATACCCTAATGTTTGCGAGCCTGCGCGCGATGAAACTGTTTTTTCTCGTCTACAACAGCCATCGGCCGTAGGGGTACAGGAAGAGAAACAGGATCATGCACAGGGCCATGATGTCCATGTAAATCAGCACCACCACTGCGCCGTGATAGAAGCTCCAGCGATGACGCAGACAGCGTATGGTGTCCCAGGTTCCCAGGGCCGCTGCAAACGTAGGAATGAGCAGCTTCAGCGAGGGGCGATCATCAGGGAAGCCCGCGAGCAGGAAGGCCAACACCAGGCTGCCAAGAACCAGCGCGATGCCTCGCGGTAGCGAACGCTTGCGCGGGTTCAGAGCGCTGAAAAGCATGGGATGAGCCCGCCTAACGAGCGGAGGCGGTCGCTACCTCCAGCCCCCGCAGGGCCTCTCCATAGGGCGCGCGGAGAACGCCGCGCTCGGTAATGATGGCAGTGACATACCGGGCTGGGGTCACGTCGAAGGCGGGGTTCTCGATCCCCACTCCGTGCGGGGTCATCTGCTTGCCGCCATGGTGGGTGACTTCGCGCGCGGCCCTTTGTTCGATCGGGATGTCATCGCCGGTCGCGGTTTTGAGATCGATGGTCGACCACGGGCAGGCGACGTAAAAGGGGATGCCATGCTCCTTCGCCAGGATAGCGACGCCGTACGTGCCGATCTTGTTGGCCACGTCGCCATTGGCGGCGACCCGGTCGGAGCCGACGATCACGGCCTGGATCTTGCCCTGGCGCATCAGGCTGGCAGCCATGTTATCGCACAACACGGTGGTGGGAATGCCGTCGTGCATCATCTCCCACGCGGTAAGACGCGCGCCCTGCAAGAAGGGCCGTGTTTCGTCGGCGTAGACGTGAAGTTGGTGGCCGTGCTCGACGGCAGCGCGAATCACGCCCAGCGCCATGCCGTAGCCACAGGAGGCAAGAGCCCCGGCGTTACAGTGGGTCAGGACTCCACCCGAAGCAGGCATCAGCTCTGCTCCGTGAGCACCCATGGTTTTACAAGCTGCGATGTCCTCGTCGTACATGGTGCGTGCCTCGGCGATCAAGCCTTCCTGAATGGCGGCAATGGTGATGCCGGGCTGGGCGGCGAGGGAGAAGAAACGGCCGCGCATGCGCTCGATGGCCCAGAAGAGATTCACTGCCGTTGGGCGGGTTGCGGCGAGGGTCTTGGAGATGCTGTCCAGATCGCTTGTAAGCGCTGGAATCGTGGTCGCTGAGCTGTTCTTGATTCCCAGGGCGACGCCCATCGCGGCCGCGACGCCGATTGCCGGCGCCCCGCGGACCACCATGGTGGTGATTACGGTTGCCACCTGATCGCTGGTGGTGGCGAGCACGTAGGTTTCTTCCAGCGGTAAACGAGTCTGGTCGAGGAAGCGGACTCCGTCAGTGGTCCATTCAAGGGTCGGTATCATGCGATCTCCAGTTTAGAGCACTTTTGGGAATCCGTTCTGCGGAGCGGATTTCTCAATCCTGGGTCTATCCTGATGCGCGCAAAAGCGATGTATTGTGAATGCATGCAGGATCCCCTCTGGATAAAGTCTTTGCTCGGCGTGCACATTGCCGCTGGCGCGACGGCTTTTCTGATGGCTCCGCTTGCTCTGGCCGCGGCGAAGGGGGGCAAAGCACACCGGCGTTGGGGGAAGATCTATTTCTGGTCCATGGCGGTGGTCGCCTCAACCGCGCTGGTGCTTGCCCTGTACCGCCCGATATTCTTTTTGGCATTAGTCGCGGTATTTAGCTTTTATGCTGCCTTTTCCGCATACCGGGTTTTGTTTCATAAGAACCTGCCAAATGGGCAAAAGGTGGCTTGGCCGGACTGGGGCGCAGCCGTGTTCACGTTCGCATCGAGCTTCTCTTTAGTGCTGCTGGGCATGGTGAGGCTGGGGCACAACCTGAGGATTCCGGCGATCGTCTTTGGCTTTCTCGGGATGTGGCTGGCGGCCAAGTCGATGTGGCGGTTCCTCCATCCGCCCAAGGAGAAGATGTTCTGGTGGTACGAGCACCTGGGTAACATGCTGGTCAGCTATATCGCCGCATGGACGGCCTTCACCGTGACGACGATCGGTCGCTTTGTTCATGGCGGGTGGTTGATCTGGGTGATACCGACAATCATTGGGAGTCCGGCGATTGCGTTGACCACCGCTTACTACAAGAAGAAATTCACGCCCCGACCGAAAGTCGGGGTGTCGTCGAACGCATGATGCCGGCAGGAATCGTCTTTCGCGCCGCGCTGCCTTCCGATGCCTATGCGCTTGCCGAACTCTCGATCATGGCCGGTGACGGCATGTATGAGTTCCTGCTGGAAGAGATGGCACCGAGAGAGATGATGGCCGGCCTGATGGCACGCAGCATGAAGGATGACAAGGCTGGTTTCGGCTGGCGCAATTGTTTTGTTGCGGACGACAAGGGCGTGGTGGCAATGATCAACGCCTACCCCGCCGCCTGGCTGAGGGAGCAGGAGCAGGACAATCTTCCGCCGGATCGGGTGCGAATCCTGGATCCGATTGACCAGGCGCAGGATTGGGAGAGCTTTCTGATTAACGGAGTCGCGGTTCGTCCCCAACATCGGCGGCAAGGGGTAGGGAAGCGACTTATGGAATGGGCGATGGAGCACGCCAAGGCAGGCGGCTTCTCCCGGGTCAGTGCGAACGTGTGGAAAGACAACTTGGCCGCCCGGGCACTTTTCGAAAAGCATGGTTTTCGCCTGCAAACAGCGATCGAAGTACCTGAGCACGTTGGTCTTAGCCATGTCGGGGGCAGCTTACTGTATGTCGCCGCGGAGCCTTACGTTCGTGTGATTTAAAGCGTCGATTTACCGCCACTGAAGGGGCATTTCGGGGTTCTAACTTGAAAGGTAAGCTCTACCCATGACTCCCCTGATCGGTACTCTTCGGAGATCGCGGTCTCTACAGGTTGCCTTGCTGACACTCGGCACCCTGGCCACAACCAGTGTCCATTCATCGTACGCGCAGGTCTCTGCGGCGGCGGCTAACTCGAGCCCGCAGGCTCCGGCGCTGCCAAGTGGGCTTTCTCCCATAAGTCAGCTGGTGGTGGAAGGGTCCCAGTTAGCCCTCGATAGCAATGGCACGCTTTTTCGTTCTGACGACAAGGGGAAGCATTGGCACCAGGTCAAACAGCAATGGGATGGCAAAGCAGTTGAGCTGTTAGGAATCCCCGCCTTGACGGCCGCTCCTGGAAGCGGCCAAGCCCCGAGGTCAGACGCTGATCAAGTCATGTACGCCGCTGCGCTGTTGAAGAGCACAACTGCATTGCATTGGGTCAGCCTGGACCGAGGAAAGACCTGGACGCCCTCCACCCTCGACGATGTGAGGCGCAACGACGTCAAGTGGTCCGGTCAGTAAAGGGCCTGTAATGAAGGGTACGAGCTTCAGCTCGTACATGACCCTCACGCCCTCAATGGGCTTTAGCCTCTGAGGGATTCTCTCCGGGAAAAAAAGCGTCCTCAGGGGCTAAAGCCGCAATCGTTTTGCGATGATAACGGACGGCCTGAAGGCCGTCCCCTTCAACGGCCTGAAAGCCCATCGTCGTTGTGCGCCTTAGTCACAACAAAAGCAAAAAGGCGAACTCCTCGAAGTCTCTCCAGCGACTGCTCCAGCTCCAACCCAAGCATCAGTCCTTTACCAGCAGATAGACCAGGCCGGTGATAGCGGCAGTCAGAAACACCCACGCGAACTGATACCAGTAAAAGAACGGGAAGCCGAAGAGCGCCGGTGTGGCGCGCGCATAAATAGCGGGAAAGAGCAGCCCGAGCGCAGGAAGGATGAGAAGCCAGTTCCAGCGGGCGTTGCGCTTCTTGCTGCCCGTGTAGGCCATGGGAAGAATTATAGACTGAACATATGAAGCGCCGACTCATCGAGCACTACGAAGTCATTCGCAAGTTGGGCGCCGGCGGCAGTGGAGTGGTGTATCTGGCCAACGACACGCTGTTGATGCGACCGGTAGTGCTGAAGATATTGAAGCGAGGCGCACTGTCGATCGAACAGATGCGGAGTACGGTTCTCCGCGAGGCGCGGCTGGCTTCGGCCATCGAGCATCCGAATGTGTGCGCCATCTACGAGGTGGGCGATTCAGAAAACGAAGCCTACATCGTTATGCAGTACGTACCGGGAGAGTCGCTGGACAAGATCATCGCCAACGGTGCGGCCAGCGTACAGCTGGGGCTCTCTGTGGGAATTCAGATTGCTGACGGCCTGAGCGCGGCGCACCGGCTGGGGATTTTCCATCGTGATCTAAAGCCGGCAAACGTGATGCTGACCGACGGCGGCGTGGTCAAGATCCTGGATTTTGGATTGGCCAGGAGAATCTCCGCCGCTGAAGCTGAATTCGATCCAACCAAACCGCGTCGCGCGCAGGATGCATCGAAGCGCAAGTCTCGGACCACCTACACCGCGAAGGGTGGCACCATCGCCTACATGGCGCCGGAGCAATTCGTCACCGGGCAGACCAGCGTGCAGAGCGATATCTTCGCGGTGGGCGTAACCCTCTATGAGCTGCTGAGCGGCCGCCATCCCTTCGTGCGGCCTGAAACGGAAGAGTTTCAAAGCGTACGTGCAATTCAGTTCGCCGAACCTCAGCCGTTGACCGAGTGCTGTCCTCAAGTCCCTCCCGAACTGGCCAGTGTGATCGCCACCTGCCTGCAGAAGACCCCCAGCGGGCGCTACTCCTCGGCCGCTGACTTGCGGGAAGCCTTGCGAACCATCATGAAGACCATGCAGTTCGAAACCGGCATCCTGCCCGGCGAGACGGCCACCAACCTGCAGGTGCCGGCTGCCGAGCGAGAGAAACGGACCACGGGATTTCTTTCTATGCTGGCAGAGCGTTTTCGCGAGTCTGCGGATGAGCAGCAGAAGCAGAATACAATCATCGTCCTTCCGTTCCAGAACTTCGGACAGTCGGACGAGTCTCCTTTGTACGGTTATGCGCTGGCGGATGCCATCGCAGCACGGCTGGCCCGGATGTCGACGCTGGTAGTGCGGCCCTCCAGTTCGCTGATGCAGTTGCCTGTTCCCATGCAGCACATGGATCCGTTGTCGGTGGGGAAGAAGCTGCTGGTGCAATGGGTGCTTGCCGGCAACTTCATGCGTTCGGAAAAGGGCTTCGATCTCAACTGGCAACTGCTGGACGTCCCCGGGCAGAGCGTGCGGGCTGGTGGAACCATCAGCGTGCCTTCCTTCGATCTGATCGCCGTGCAGACAGAGATTTGCAACGAGGTGTTCGCCACCCTGCAGGGGCTGGGTAAACTGCAGCACAACGGCGAGGCCACGCGCAGCGCGCCCATGGCGGAGGCGTTGTCGGAGGAATACCTGCAGGCCCGGGCATTGCTGTCGTCGTTCATGTCACGCTCCGGCGCTCGCAGCGATCTGGACAAGGCGCGGGAGCTGTTTGAAAGCGTGGTGGCGCGGGACGCGCAGTTTCCTCCGGGGTGGAGCGGGCTCGGCATTACCCAATTGCAATACGTCCGCCACGGATTGGGCGGCCAGATGTACTTGATGGCCGCGCGACGCAGCTTCGACCGCGCCCTGGAAATCGATCCCGGGTCGATCGAGGCCAACCTCTACCGTGTGTACATGCTGTTGTCGCGGGGAGAGAAGGAGAGCGCGCGCCACGGCATCGAGCACTTGTTGCTAACCGCGGATAACAACTGGAACGTCCACCTGGTGGCGGGCCAGACCCTGCGGCTGGACGGGATGTATGAAGAAGCGCTGCAGCAGTTCAACCGGTCCCTGCAACTGAATCCTTCCAACGCCCCGATTATTTATAACCACCGTGCACGGGTTTATCAGTATCAGAACCAGTTGGAGCTGGCAGAAGAAGAGCTGCAAAAAGGATTGACCCTGGAACCCAGGCATCCGTTGCTGCGAACTTCGATTGCCTACCAAAGAATGCGCCAGGGAGACATGCAACAGGCTATCTCGATTCTGGAATCGGTGATTCGCGACGATGAGAGTATGCGGATTGCTTTTCCTACGTTGGCGTTGTGCTATGTGCAGGTGGGGGAGAGGGAGCGCGCGGCATCGTTGATCGAAGAAGATTCGCTTTCTGCCGCGGAGGCGGATAGTGAGATGGCTTATCGGCTGGCGACGTACTTTGCGGTCGAGGGGGATGAGAGCGAGGCGCTGCATTGGCTGCGGCGTGCGATTTATTTGGGGAATGAGAATTATCCGTGGTTCTCGAAGAACCCAGCGTGGAACCGACTGCATGGGCATGTGGACTTCGAGCGGATTTTGGATGATTTGAAGAAGAGCCACAGGATTAATCAGAAAACGTGGCGGCGGTTGTTGGAGCGGGTTCCTGTGGAGAAGATGGGTTAGGGTCCGCGGTACTGCAGATCCCTCGGCTCGGCTCGGAATGACGACGGCGACCGCTTTCAGGGAGCTCGGCTAGAGGCTGAAGGAAACAGCAGGTCCCTCCACTACGCTGCGCTCCGGTCGGGATGACACTTCTGTTTTGCAGTTTGGATGTCGATGCCTAGACAGATGTTGGGGATTGAGGTGTGTGTGCCTAAACAGATGTTGGGGATTGAGGTGTCGGTGCCCAAACAGATGTTTAGGCACCGACACCTTAACCCCCAACAGAAGTGTCATCCCGACCGGAGCGTAGCGTAGTGGAGGGACCTGCTGTTTCCTTCAACCTCTCAGAAGGTTTGAGGTAGCAGTTCCGTCTTCTGGTCTTGCGCTGGGGTTAGAAACATTGGATCCGTGAGGCTGAAAACAACCGTGGAGGACTCCGGAAGATTGGCTGACCAATTCGTTCGCAGCCAATGCGCGGTGACAACGCCCGCGCCGACAGCCGTACCCACGACCGCCCCGACTCCTCCGCCGACAGCCGCGCCCACAATCGCTCCGCTGCCGACGCCCAGGCCCAACTCAGCGAGGGTGCGTTTTCCGTGCTCGTTGGCGACGATGTTCCCTTCACCCTTGGTCTTGGTGTCAGACCCGAAGGTATCGATGACCTGAGCGTGCAGATGGTAGCGAGTGCCGTCGGGCAGAACGAAATCATCCGGGCGCAGATGGATTACAGACCCGCCGTTCATGCGATTGCCCGCAGTGGCGTATACCACCCGGCCGTGCAACTCAGAACCAACCGGCACCACGACTTTGCCGTCGCGCATGATGTCCTGGGTGACGGTCGCTTTAAAAGGGGTGTTCGGCTTGGTGGAGCCGGCGTCGATATCCTGCAGCATACGAACCTTGAAGACGGTTCCTGAAGGCAGGGCGTTGGCCGGCGCGGGAACGTAGGTGACGATGCCGTCATCCCGATTATCAGTCGAAGCATCGCGGCCGTGCAGAGCCGCGCTGTGGGGCCTGTACTCGTCAGCTGAGGGCGGCAGTGGCGTTTCGATAATCCCTTCGTCGGGATTCGTTTTCGCTGCCGGCTGGGTCGCAGGCGCAGCGGGAGCCGGCGCGGCTGCGGCCGGAGGCGGCGGCGTCACGGGTGCCGCAGGCGCTTGCTCAGTGGTGTTGATCGCATCGCTCGCGGGCGGGACGGAGACACCTTCATAAGGACTTGGCTTGGCTTGCGCCAGGAGAAACGGTGTACTCAGAACTAAACTCAGAACCGGGGTGGCCGCAGCGGCCAGGGAAAAGTGTGTCTTTGTCATAGCTGTCCTAACCTGATGCTAAGCGCAGTAACACTGCACTTACAGATTAGTCCAAGCTTACATCCGCAAGCCTAACAAGAGAAAGAAAGAACCACGGCGGTAACATGCACCGACGCTTAAACACGCTTTGTTAGAATTCGACTTGGCGCGAAGATGGGAAATTTCATCAGCACAATCGGCGGGGCAGACGGACAAGCGATTGCCGTCGATCGCCGGGCCCCATTGAAAAATCGTTTACAACACCACATTACAAGGAGTGATATGACCGAGATTGTTGCCATTCACGCGCGCGAGATTCTGGATTCCCGGGGGAATCCCACTGTGGAAGCCGATGTGCTTCTCTCGGGGGGTGCCATGGGCCGAGCGGCTGTACCGAGTGGAGCTTCGACCGGCGAGCACGAGGCGGTGGAGCTGCGCGACGGCGACAAGGCACATTACCTGGGCAAAGGCGTGCTGCACGCGGTAGAAAATGTCGAGAGCGTGCTGGCCCCCGAGTTGGCTGGCATGGATGCGGCCAATCAACGCCTGATCGATGCCACCATGATTGCGTTGGACGGCACGGAGAACAAAGGAAAGTTGGGCGCCAACGCGATCCTGGCGGTTTCCATGGCCTGCGCCCGGGCCGCCGCCAACGCACTCCAGATCCCTCTCTACCGTTACCTGGGCGGGGTGAATGCGTCCGTCCTGCCGGTGCCCATGATGAACATCATCAACGGCGGCGCGCATGCCGACAACAATGTGGACTTTCAGGAATTCATGGTGATGCCCGTAGGCGCGGAGCGATTCGGCGATGCGCTGCGCTGGGGAGTCGAAGTCTTCCACACCCTGAAGGGAGTGCTGAAGAAGCGCGGATACAGTACCTCGGTAGGCGACGAGGGTGGCTTTGCTCCTTCTTTGAAATCGAATGTGGAAGCCATCGAGGTGATCCTCGAAGCCATCGAGCTGGCGGGTTACAAGGCAGGCGAGGAGATTGCAATTGCGCTCGATCCGGCCGCCAGCGAGTTCTTCGATAAGGAAAAGGGGCGCTACGTTTTCAAGAAAAGCGACAAGAGCGAGAAGACCAGCGAAGAGCTGACCCGTTTCTGGGAGAGCTGGATACGGCAGTACCCCATCATTTCTCTGGAAGACGGTCTAGCCGAAGACGATTGGGATGGCTGGAAGTTCCTGACCAAAGAACTGGGCGACAAAGTGCAGTTGGTGGGGGACGATCTGTTCGTGACCAACACGGAACGGCTGCAGCGAGGGATTGAAGAGGGTGTGGGCAATTCGATCCTGATCAAAGTGAACCAGATTGGGACGATTAGCGAGACGTTCGAGGCGATCTCTCTGGCCCGGCGCTACGGCTACACTTCTGTCATTTCTCACCGCAGTGGTGAAACCGAAGACAGCTTTATCGCCGACCTGGCGGTGGCGACAGGCGCAGGCCAGATCAAAACCGGCTCCGCCTCGCGCACCGATCGCATTGCCAAGTACAACCAGTTGCTCCGTATCGAGGAGGAACTGGGGCAGGGCGCGGAGTTCCTCGGCCGAGCAGCCGTGAACGCTGGGGAGTAGACGTGGCCCTGAAAAAACCGGTGGTACTTACGATTCTCGATGGTTGGGGCTATCGCGCGGAGCAGTTTGCCAATGCGATCGCTCTTGCACGCAAGCCTACTTACGACAAGCTGTTAGCGGAGTTCCCTCATAGTTTGCTTCATGCTTCGGATCATTTCGTAGGCTTGCCCGACGGGCAGATGGGCAATAGCGAAGTGGGCCATCTGAACATCGGCTCGGGCCGCGTGGTGCACATGGACATCACCCGCATCGACGATCTCATTCGATCGGGTGAATTCTTCCGCCATCCAGTCATCGTTGCGGCGCTAAAGCATGCGGGCGAGAAGGGACGCGCCCTTCACCTGCTGGGCCTGCTCTCAGACGGCGGGGTGCACTCCCAGCAAAAGCATCTCTACGCCCTGTTGCGGGCGGCAAAAGAGCATGGAGTAGAGCGGGTATTCGTCCACGCCTTTCTCGATGGCCGCGACACCCTGCCCACCAGCGGCGTGGGGTACCTGGAAAAGCTGCAGCGCAAGATCAATGAGATTGGCGTAGGCAAGATTGCCAGTGTGGGCGGCCGCTACTTTGCCATGGACCGGGACCGGCGATGGGAGCGGGCGAAGAAAGCGTTCGACGCCATGCTCGGCAAAACTGTGGGCGGCGCGTACACCGATCCGGTGGCGCGGGTTAAGGAGTCCTACCACAACGGGATTACGGATGAGTTTGTGGAACCGTTTGTCGTGGTGGACGCCGCTGGAAAGCCAGTAGGTACGGTGAGCGACGGCGATGCCTGCATCTGTTTTAACTATCGCGCCGACCGGGTGCGGCAGATTACCCGCGTGTTGGCACGGAACAGCGGTCTGACGAAAGCGGATGGGAAGGATCTGCCCGGGGCAGAGGACCTGGACCAGATGATTCCTCCGGCCGAAGTGCCCAGGCAACTGCACTACGTGTGCATGACGCAGTACGACAAGCAGTTCACGCTGCCCATGGTGATTCTGCCGGAGTCGATGGAGAATCTGCTGGCGGATATGCTGGCGCAGGCCAATCTGCGCAATCTGCGGATCGCGGAAACGGAGAAGTACGCCCACGTGACCTACTTCTTCAACGGCGGTGTCGAGAAGCCGTTTGCCGGCGAGGACCGCATGCTGGTGCCTTCGCAGAAGGTGGCGACCTACGATCTGGCTCCTGAGATGAGCGCGTCGGGGATTGCGGATGCGGTGATCACGGCAATCGGTGATCCCGCGTTTGATCTGGTGGTGGTGAATTTTGCCAATGCGGACATGGTAGGGCATTCAGGCAAAATCGAGCCAACCATTCAGGGGGTGGAGACGATTGATACCTGCCTGGGGCGTATCTACCAGACGCTGAAGCAGCGGGGCGGATCGATGCTGATCACCGCCGACCACGGCAATGCCGAGTTGATGATTGATCCGGTGTCGGGGGGACCGCACACTTCGCACACCACCAACCCGGTACCTGTGATTCTGGTCAGCGATGATGCGGGCAAGTATCGACTGCGCGAAGGCGGATCGCTGCGCGATATTTCTCCTACGCTGCTGGGCATGCTGGGGCTGGAAAAGCCCGCGCGCATGACGGGCGGTGATTTGCGGGTGAAGGTGGAAGACTAGATGCGTTTTTGTGTCTTTTGCTTGCGGGCAAAAATTGGGTGAGCGCTCCAGAATGTGGGAAGTCCGAGGGGCGCACCGCAGATCCCTCCACTACGCTACGCTCCGGTCGGGATGACAAAGGAGAGGGTTCGTTAGTTCGTTGAATTTCGCGATGGGGATGGGAAGGTCGTCCTTGTCCATCCGATCCGTCCAATGCAAATGGAAGAGATACCCTCCCCTTTGTCATCCCGAACGGAGCGTAGCGTAGTGGAGGGATCTGCGGTGCGCCCCTCGGACTTCCCACATTCTGGAGCTAAAGTGCTCTGTGTCGAAGGCAGGCCGCGACGCTCTATGTCTTTTTCTTGCTGATGAAGTCGTCGAGTTTCTTGTCCAGTGCTTGCCCTAGCGCGGGGTCCACTTTGTAGGCTCCTTCGGCGGCGCTCGATTTCGCGTAGTAGTCGTCCTTGTTCTTGCGCACTTCGAGGGTCTGGACTCCACTATCGCCAGTCAACTTAGCCGTCGCTACTCCGGTGGCATGGGCGAATTCTGTCGAAGGATTGCCGCTTGCGCTGAGGTCCATCCTGGCATCGGTCAGGATGCGGACGAGGTCGTTGACCGCAGAACTCTCCGCAGGCGATGCCTTGGGCTTCAGGATCTGCCAGCCGTCTTTGGTGCGGTCGAACTCTATATCCTCGCCTTTCTTGAGCAGCTCAACCCGGCTCACCTTGTCGGCGTTCAGAGTGATTAGGCTCTTATCTCGCAGATCGTTCAGATTTTTATTCAGACTGCTCTTGTTGTAGCTGGCGACGGTGAAGACTCTGGGATCCGCGGCGAGCGCAGCGTACACGTCCGATCCCGCAGGGGTATCGTCGCCCAGCAGCAGCTGCGTCGTGTGGCCTTTGTCCGTGATGTCTAACTCGACCGCCGGCGCCGCCAACCCGTATTGCTGGGGATTGGCGCCCTTATCTTCCACCAGGCGATCCGCATTCAGCGCCGATAGGGTCGAAAGCATGCCGGCAACCGCATTCTGATCGGCTGGATAGGGTTTAGGTCCGGTAATCTGCCACGTTCCTCCCGACTTTTCGAGCGTGACCGGGTCGGATCCCTTCTGCTTGATGACCAGCTGCGTAATGTTTGCCGGATCGATTTTGAGAATCACCGGAGCGGGGGTAGTGGGAACGCCGGCATTCTCGTCCGGCGCTTTACGATGCTCAGACCAATAGAGAACGCCGGCCAACGCGGCGAGAACCACCACCGCAACGGTGAGGCCACGAACATTCATCGTCTCTTCCACCACACCAGAGTTCCGGCGATCACCACCATCAACGGAAGAACGAACTGACTGATCGCCCGCACCAGGATCAACTGGGCCCGGGTCATGGTCACGCGGCGATCCTCCTGCTGCTTGGGCCGTATCGAGATCAGATCCTCGTCCGACGCCAGCCAGTTCAGCGCATTCAATGCCAGATCGCTGTTGCCGTTGAAGCCCAAGAACCGGTTAGCAGCCCAGGACGAACTACCGGTGACCACGAAACGGCCCTGCGAGTTTTGCTTGCCGGTGTTGTAGGTGCCTGCTGCCGCAATGGTGAGCGGTCCCTTGCGATTGTTCGGGTCGGCGACGCTAACCTCGGGTGAACTGAGGTTGGACGTCGCCAGGCTGCTGCTCGACGAGTCGAACAACTTTTCGACATTCGTCTTATCCGCATTCTTGATCTGCATCGAGCGGGAGAGAGGAAAGCCGACGGCGCTGCCGCGCATCTGCGCCACGATGGGCTGTCCACTATAAGTAGTTACCAACGCAACCTGGGGGCCAAGCCCCGCCAACTGCCCCATCGGGTTCAGATCGAGGATCATGTCCTTGTCTAAGGTCACGCCCCAGCTCTGCAGAAGAGTGGTCAGTGCATCATTTGTGGCAACTTGAGAACGTCCGAACTGCACAGGCGGATCGAGCATGAAGAACGCGCGCCCACCGTTTTCGACATAGGACTTGATCGCGTCCACTTGCGGCTGCAGGTAATCGTGGGTCGGGCCGGCAATCACGACCGTCGTGCAGTCGGCAGGCACCTCTGCCTTTTGCAGTAGGTCGATGGCCCTGGCCTGGTACTCATCCTTGGATACCAGATCCTTGAATTGCGAGAACCCGTCGCGCTCGCTGTCGTCAATGGCATGCTCCCCACTGCCGCCTACAAAACAGACAGTGCGGGTGGTGCCTTTGAGATCGCGGATGAAGGCCCCGGTAATCCCTTCTTCCGTCACACTTTTCGCGGTCTCTTTTTTGTCGCCGATCTGCACCACGGCGGTGCCGAACTCGCGAATCCCAGCCGCTCGCGCTAATTCCGGATTCTTATCCGGATCCACGTAGACGACGTGCACTTTAGGGGAAAGGTTCGCATATTGGTCGAGGAGATCTTTCCCTTGCTGGAACCGCGTGCTTTGGTTGAAGTAGGTGATGTTCGCATTCTGCTTGAGCCCGGTTACGATCTTTTTGGTCTGGTCCGACAGGCTATAGCGTTTGTTCGAAGTGGTGTCGTAAGACTTGTTAAAGCGGTCGGCGAGAACATTTGCCACGACCACGATGGCGAGCATCACCAGTATATAAATGGCTGCGTACGCACCATATTTTGTCTGTCTTGCTCTTAGCCATTGACTTGCCATCTAGGACCTCCAGCGCATGGATTCCATGGAGCGTGCAGTAAAGAAAAGCCCCAGGAAGATCCCGCTGAGATAGAAGATGACGTCCTTCGCTTCGATCACTCCTTTGGCGAAGGAGTCGAAGTGGGTAATGACTGAGAAATAGGCAAGCACTCGAGCCCAGGTTGCCGATTCATATCCGCTGGTCCACTCCAGCACCCACAGCAGAAGGCAAACGCCGAAGGTGGCGGCCCCGGCAATGATCTGATTCTTGGTGAGGGTCGAAATGAAAGTTCCTAAAGCAAGCAACGTCCCCGCCTGCAACAGCAGGCCCAGGTACCCGACTGCCAACGGCTTCCAATCCGGGTTGCCATAGTGAAAAAGGAAAGCAAAATTGAGCGCGGTGAAGAGCAACAGGCAGGCGTAGAGGATCATTGCCGCCAGCCATTTGCCCAGGATGATTTCCATGTCGCGGACCGGGGAGGTAGCCAGCAATTCAATGGTGCCGGACCGCTTCTCCTCGGCAAAGAGGCGCATGGTGATCATGGGGATAAAAAACAGTCCCACCACGCTGACGTTTGACAGGAGTGGCCGGATGATCTGCTCGTTGATATTCATGGGGATACTCTGGCCGCGCAGCTGCATCTCCATCCCCTCGATTACGAAATAACCGAGCGCGTTCCAGAAGAAGAAGCCGAAGATGAGGGCAAACATAGTCAACAGGAGATAGGCGATGGGGGATACGAAATAACTCCTCAGCTCCTTGGCGCAAATGGTCCAGGTATTCCTCATGGCTGCACTTCCTCAACTTCGGAAGCGGGCTGGCTGCCGGTGAGCTGGAGGAAGATCTCTTCCAGGCTTCTGCCCGCCGGACGGAGTTCCGTGAGGTCCCAGCCCGCAGCCACGACAGCGCGCGCCAGGTCTCCGCGGACCAACTGCCCCCTTTGGCTTTGCACCTCAAAGAGCAGCCCCGTATCTCTGCGCTCGGTACACGCGACATGGCTGACGCCGGGGATCGATTCGAGCTTCTGCTGGACAATGGCAGGATCGGGCTGGCCGTCGCGGGCGGCGATCTCAAGTAAAAGTGATTCCGCGTCGCGCGTCCGCGCTTGCAGATTGCGCACCGAATCGGTCGCAACCAGCTTGCCTTTGCTGATGATCAGCACCTGCTCGCAGGTCTGTTCGACCTCGGGCAGAATATGAGTGCTCAGAAGAATGGTGTGGTCGCCGGCCAGGCTCTTGATCAGGTCGCGTGTTTCGTTGATCTGTTTGGGATCGAGACCCGCGGTCGGTTCGTCAAGAATCAACACGTCGGGGTTGTGAATGATCGCCTGTGCCAGCCCCACTCTTTGGCGATAGCCTTTGGAGAGTCTGCCCAGAAGCTTGGTTTTGACATCGGCCACAAAGCAACGGTCGCACACATAGTCGATGCGCTTTTCAAGATCAGGACCGGAAAGACCCTTGAGCTTGCCCACGAATCGCAAATATTCGGCGGTCTCCATTTCGGGATAGAGCGGTGGAGTCTCAGGAAGATATCCGATTCGTTTCTTTACCTCGAAAGGCTGCTCGAGAACATCGAAGCCCGCAACCGAGGCAGTACCGGAGGATGGGGAAAGGAAGCAGGTGAGGATCCGCATGGTCGTCGTTTTTCCGGCGCCATTGGGGCCGAGAAATCCAACGATCTGGCCTTTGGCAACAGAGAAGGAAATTTGATCAACGGCAACTGCGCGAGCGTACCTTTTTGTGACGTCTTTGACTATGATCATCGATGGCAAGCGATTCGACGGCATCCGCTGGAACACGTACAAGCGGTGCGAACAACAACAACATCGTAAAAAGGAGACTCTGTCAATGTCAATTCCAGCGGCTGTAAGGGCAGGAACGAAGTAAAGCAGAATCAGAATCAACCCTGCCGCTCTGCGCATCCCTATCAGCGGAGCTTACCCTCGTATTCCGGAACTGCGATTTTCACTGCGCTCGCACAGGCAACATTGAAGATAAGGGATTGAATGAGCGCCGGCGCCGGCACACTGACACAGGCAGACCATGACTGGAAGCCCAAAGCCAACCCGTGGCTGATCGCCTTCGTGGTTTCGCTGGCGGCGTTCATGGAAGTGCTCGATACCAGCATTGCCAACGTAGCCCTTCCCCATATTGCCGGGAACCTAGGCGCCAGCCAGGACCAGAGCACGTGGGTATTGACGTCTTACCTGGTTTCCAATGCCATCGTTTTGCCAATCAGCGGCTGGCTGGTGAACCTCTTCGGGCGCAAGCGCTTCTTCATGACCTGCATTGTCATCTTCACCATCAGCTCCCTGGCCTGCGGCATCGCGCCGGGCCTGGGGATTCTGTTGGTCGCGCGCGTAGTGCAGGGGGCTGGCGGAGGCGGTTTGCAGCCCATGGCGCAAGCTATTCTGGCGGATACGTTTCCCCCGCGGCTGCGTGGCCTCGCCTTTTCTTTGTACGGGGTGACGGCAATCTTCGCTCCCTCGATTGGCCCTACGCTGGGCGGTTGGATTACCGACAATTACACCTGGCGCTGGATTTTCCTGATGAATCTCCCGGTCGGCATTCTGGCGCTCATCCTGGTCTACCAGCTGGTGGAGGATCCACCCTACATGGCCAGAGCACGGACTTCGGGCAAGCGTCCTCAATTGGATTACGTTGGCTTCTCGTTGTTGGCCCTGGGAGTGGGGGCGCTCCAAATTCTGCTCGATAAGGGCCAGGAAGACGACTGGTTTGGCTCCAACTTCATCGTCACCTTGATTGTGATTGCCAGTGTATGCCTGACCGGTCTGGTCATATGGGAGCTCTATCAGAAGCATCCCATCGTCGACGTCAGGCTGTTCGGGAACTTTAATTTCGCTACTTCCAGCGTGATGATGTTCGTGGTCGGCGGTATGTCGTTTGCGACCACGGTGCTGGTGCCGCAGTTTCTGCAAGCGAACATGGGCTACACAGCGGAGTCGGCAGGTATGGTTCTTTCCGCTGCGGGCTTTGTCTTGCTGGGGGCATTGCCTTTTATCGGGATGCTTGCCGGCCGGTTCCAGGGGCGCTATCTGATCGCGACGGGATGGCTGCTTCTGACTTGCAGTATGTTTCTGTCGACGCGGCGCATCGACCTGCTGATCAGTTTCAGCTCGGCTACCTGGCTGCGGATTGCCCAATACGCGCCCCTGGGTCTGGTTTTCATTCCCACCACCGCCGCGGCTTATTACGGCATGCCCAAGGACAAGAACAACGCGGTCGCCGGCCTGGTGAACTTCATGCGCAACATTGGCGCCAGTGTGGGAACGTCCGTGGTGACTACGGTGCTTGCCCGGCGCGACCAGTTTCACCAGGAGCGGCTGGGCAGCAATCTCACCCCCGGCAACCTGGTGTTCCGCGGCGCCGTCAACGGGATGGCGCAACAACTGCAGAACGGCGGCATGAGTCCGCACGACGCGCTCAATCACGCCTACGGACGCTTCTATCAAAATCTGCAGTTACAGGCGTCCACGCTGTCTTACATCGACACCTTCTGGCTGCTTACGTTGGCCGCCGGCGCGATGTTCTGCATGACGTTTGTGCTGAAAGGGAATGATCCGCGCGGGGGCGAGAAGGTCGTTGCCCACTAAATGATGTTGAGATAGGCTGCGAGCATGGATGCAAATGGCATGTTGGCAGTCGCGCTGGAACAAGCGCGCATAGGCTTCGACGAGGGTGGCGTGCCCGTGGGCGGAGCCATCTTTCGCAGTGACGGCACGCTCTTGGGCGTGGGGCGCAACCGCCTGGTGCAGGAAGGCAATGGCTCGCTGCATGGAGAGACCGACGCCTTTCGGGCTGCCGGGCGCCGCCCGACCTGGCATGACACCATCCTGGTTACCACGCTGGCTCCATGCTGGTACTGTAGCGGTTTGATTTATCAGTTCCGCTTCCGTCAGGTGATCGTCGGCGATAGCGTCAACGCCCAGGGTGGCATGCACTGGCTTCGCGAGCAGGGAATCGACATCCTCGATCTGCACTCACAGGAATGCATTGACCTGATCGCCGGGTTTCAGCGGCTTCGCCCGGATTTGTGGAAAGAGTGCATCGGCGAAGCCTGACCCGCGCGGGCGTAAACTCAGGCATGGAACAGCCCAAAGAAAAAATGCGCGCCACCTGGATGGCCGGCGACTTCGGCAAGATTGCTGAGTATTCCGTTAAGGACGCTGAAGCATTTGTCGACTCGCTTGATATGACCCCTGGAATGCAGGTGCTTGATGTGGCCTGCGGGACCGGCAACCTGGCTATACCAGCCGCCCGCAAGGGGGCCGAGGTCACGGGCGTCGATATTGCCCCCAACCTGCTGCGTCAAGCGCGTCACAGAGCTACCGCTGAAGGTTTGGAAATATTGTTTGAGGAAGGCGATGCGGAACAGCTGCCTTTCCCTGAGGCCAGTTTCGATGTAGTGATGAGCATGTTTGGCGCGATGTTTGCTCCGGACCCGGAACTGGTTGCGGCGGAGCTTGCCCGCGTCTGTCGTCACGGGGGCAAAATTGCCATGGCCAACTGGACTCCGGATGGTTTTACCGGAAAGATGTTCCGGCTCACCAGCCGCTATGTGGCGCCGCCGGTTGAAATCCCCGGACCCACTCTTTGGGGGGATGAAGCAGTGGCTCGGCTGAGACTGAAGGCCGTCGGAGTCAAGATCGAAACCAGGCGGCGGAGCATTCTGTTTGAATACGCGTTTCCGCCCAAAGACGTGGTGCAGTTGTTTCGTGAACATTTCGGACCTGTCAAGATGACATTCGCTCGCTTGAACGAGGCTGACCAGATTGCCTATCGCGACGATCTTGAAAAGCTATGGTCGGAATATAACGAAGCCGGCCCGGGAAAAACCTCGATTCATAATGAGTATCTGGAAGTGATCGGGACGCGGGTGTAAGTTAATCCCTCGAGAAACAGCAGGTCCCTCCACTACGCTACGCTCCGGTCGGGATGACACCTCTGTTTTGGTACCAACGTCCCAACCTCAAACAGAATTGTCATCCCGACCGGAGCGTAGCGTAGTGGAGGGACCTGCTGTTTCTGTCTCACTCAGCAAATAGCCCTACTGACCGCATTCCACCAGGGGTGCAAGGTTACGGCCATAGTGCCGTAGCGCAGCTTCGAGCGTGGCCACGGTGTGCGCCCAGGTTTCATCTGCTGCATCCACATGCCCGTGCAGGCCGGTGAAGAGGAGAGTTTTGCTGGCGCCACAAATCGCGAGCCGCTCTGAAGGGCGCTGGCCCGTCAACTTTTCCAGGAATTCAGGATCGCCGTAGAGGGGCTCTCCCTCGACCATCACCAGCATCACCTGGGCAGCGATGGCATGCGTTAGTGTCCAGTAGGCGTCGTGCTTTGCCGCATCGGTCTCCGGACGAACAACCAGCAGGTCGGCGTCGCGGCCAACCGCGAGCGAGCCCAGACGATCGGTTGCTCCAATCAGCTCGGCAGGGGTTGAAGTGGCCATGGCAACCAGTTCGCGATCAGTGAAGGGCGGGGGCTTTTGCGTGTTGTTCCAGGCGGTGGCGTAGTTCAACTCGGCCAGCAGGCCATCGCTGCCGGTGGGGCTCCAGTCGGGTGCCAACGCTATCTTGACGTGCGCAGCTTTGGCAGCGGCCACATCGGCCGTACTGCCGTAAAGTTCAAGATTGCTGCGCGGTGACCAGATCAGGCCAACTCCATGGCTCGCCATCTCGGCGAAGTCAGCCGGTTGCAGGGCAACGCCGTGAATGAGAGCGACCCCGGGAATCAGCAGGCCGCGTCCCTTCAGCATGGTGAACTCCCGGGCTGCCGATGCGTCATGGTGACCGCCCTCGCTGAGATGGATCAGAAAGGCGTGGAGCTGGTGGTTTTGTAGCTTCTGGCGGATGGGGACGAGATCGCTCTCCGGCATCTGCAGGGGAAAGACGTTGTAGGCGACATGCCACTCGTCTTCGGTGTCGAGATTGTGGACAAGCCCAGTGTCGCAAGCGTCGGGCTCGCTGCCGACGGCGGAGGTCTCGCCCTGGGTCAGCGCTTTGACTTCGGCATAGCGCTCCATCTCGCATCCGAGGCCGTCGGCTGCCATCCCCGCATGAGGAGCCTCAATCAGCGTCTGGTAAATCGGTTTCTGCTGCCAGTCGTAGCGATTGCCAAACTCTTCGTAAGGATGCCAGCGAGGGAACACATTGTAAGTGAGATGGTTGTGCAGGTCGATGAATCCGGGTGCGATCACCCCATGTGTATCGATGGCGGTTACATGCGCCGGGAGTTTTACTTTGGCCCCGACGGCGACGATCTTGCCTTGACGGATAAGGACGGTGCCGTCCTGAACGATGCCGTCGGGCGTGACCAGGGTGCCGCGCAACGCGAGATTGTCGCCTGATTGCGCTACCAACCGACAGGTAAACAGCCCCAGCATCAACAACCGGGTGATTTTTGCCATGTTACCCATGGTAAGGTCTGCTGCTGGTTTATGGGGCTTGAATCGTGGACAGTGCCGCTTGCCGGGGAAGAAGAAACCTGCGGAAGGGCAAGCCGCAGAGCACAATGGCCACCCCAATCAGGGCGGGCAAGGGATCGTGCATAAGAATGAGCAGAGCCACCAACACCGACAAGACAATAAAGCTTACAGGCGCGATCGGAAACCACCAGCCTCGCACCGGCTCGCGCAGCCGGAAAAGCGTCGAAGCGGCCAGCGCCAAAAAGAGGACTGCCGAAAAGATGATGTACGACAACACCCGGTCGAAGGCCCCGAGAAGAAGCACGGCAAGCGCCAGCGCGGTCTGCAAGAGCACGGCGTTTGCCGGTGTACCGAAGCGGGGATGCAGCTTCCCGAATGCGGGAAAGAAAGCGCCGGTTTGTGCCATGGCATAGCAGACCCGGGGTGCAGCCATGGTAATGGCCGCGATCCCTCCGCAGACGCACACCAGGACGCAGGCGGATAGAACGCGAGCACCCGCCGCGCCAAACAGCACTCCGCCGAATTGAGCGACGAAAGCGGTATTCGACGTGACCCGGTCAATGGGCAAAACCGCGAGGAAGGTAGCGCTGATGAGCAGATAGATAACAGTCACGATGGCCACGCCGCCAACAAATGCGAGGGGCAGAGTGCGCTCCGGATTACGGATTTCCCCGGCAATCTTGCTCGCCTCCCACCAGCCGCCGAAGCTGAAGAAGGCGCTCATCGCACCCCCGGCGATCGCAGGGAAAAGTGGGTCCGAGCCGGGCCGGCGCACAGTAAAGGGCAGCAGGTTGGCAACATGAGCGTGGCCGGAAGCGACGGCCCAGCCAACCAGCGAAAACAGGATGAGGAGTTTGAATCCGTTGACGAACGACATGACCGCAGCACTGAAGCGCGTGCCGATGAGGTTAATGGCGCCGAAAATACAAAGCAGGAGAGCGGGAACGAAAGCCAGTCCCGGCGTGCCCGATGGCAGGAGCTGGGCCACATAAGGTGCGGAGCCCACCGCCAGCGCGGCCGCCACGCCCGGGTACATCACGATAGAGCTCGTCCAGCCATACAGGAAGGCGACCTGCTCGCCATAGCCGGCCCGAAGATAGACATACTCGCCTCCCGACTCGGGGAAGCGAATGGCAAGCTCGGAGTAGGAAAGGGCGCCGCACATGGCCATCAGTGCGATGCCCAGCCAGACGAGGCCGAGCAGCAAAGGCGATCCCAGCGACTTGGCCATGGCGGCAGGGGTAAGAAAAATCCCCAGCGCGATTGCTTCTCCCGTCACCACAGCGACGGCCGCCGGCAGACCAAGCTGCCGCCGTTCCTGCTTTGCCTGTTGATGCATGTGGCGATTATCCTACGTTGCGCTTCCTATGGGGCGCCTCCACCCTTAGATTGGCTCCGGTATCCATCGACCGGTGAGTGTTCTCCTATGGACATCGCAAAGGAGTGCATGTTAGCTTCTTTGGTGTATCCAAAGGAGTGGCCTTGGACACCAAGAAATCCGAAGTATTGCAGGGAACGTTGGACCTGCTGATTCTCAAGACCCTGCATGCCCTTGGGCCCTTACATGGGTTTGGGATCGCCCGCCGTATCGAGCAGTTGAGCGAAGATGTGCTGCAGCTGAACGAAGGCACGGTGTATACCTCGCTGCTTCGCCTGCAGCAACGGGGTTGGATCGTCTCCCAATGGGGAACTTCGGAGAACAACCGCAAGGCGAGGTTCTACTCCATTACCAAACGTGGGTTGAAGCAATTGGCGCTTGAAAGCGAGAACTGGGAGCGCATTTCAGGTGTGATTGGCCGTGTCCTGCGGCTCGAAAGGCAAGGATGAGCGCGAGGGGTGCCGTGCGGATTTTCGTTGCGAAACTACGGGCGTTGTTCTCGCAAGGCAAGCGGAATCAAGAGTTCGACGCTGAGTTGCAGACACACCTGCAAATGCTTACGGAACGCTATCTCCGCCAGGGCCTGCCCCCGGAACAGGCTCGCCAGGCAGCACGCCGTCAATTTGGCAATTTCTCATTGTTGGAAGAGCAGATAAGAGAGGCGCGCACCTTCCTTTCGCTGACTGCCTGGCCCCGAGATGTGCGATTTGGGGCGAGACAACTGGCACGCAACCCACTGTTTACGGCGATCGCCGTCTGCTCCCTGGCGATGGGAATCGGTGCAAATACGGCAATCTTCAGCGCAGCGAAACGGGTGCTGCTCGATACCTTGCCGGTAAGCAATCCCAGTGAGCTACGCATGTTGACCTGGGTCAGCGGTCACGAGCAACCCGTGCCCCCGGTTTGGGGTGATGTGTGGTCGACCGATGGCGGCGGCTTGGCCAGCAACGCTTTCTCCTACCCGGTGTTCGACGCGATGCGTAAGCAGACAGGGGTCTTTCGCGATCTCATCGCCTTCAAAGACATCAAGATCACCGCGAGTGTCGACGGCCACCCCGAACTGGTTGGCGGGGAGATGCTCAGTGGGTCCGCCTTCGATGCCCTTGGGATAAAACCGGTCCTCGGCCGGCCTTTGAACTCCGTTGACGATGCCGGGCCGGGCAAGGGTCCAGTCGCCGTCATTAGCGAAGGGTATTGGTCCACGCGATTTGGCCGGTCGCCGTCGGTGCTGGGCAAGTCGATCGCTCTTAACGGAGTCCCTTTCTCCATCGTGGGAGTGGCCCCAGCGCAATTCACCGGCTTGCAGATGAGCAGTGCGGCGCAGGTTTTTGTGCCGCTCACCATGCAGCCAGTGGTTGCGCCGCGAGCGCAGCTTGTAGGCTCGGGTGACGCGTCTCTGCTCACCAATGCGCAGTCGTGGTGGATACAAATCCTCGCCCGCATGCGGCCGGACGTACCGGAGGCGCGCACCCAGGTTGCGCTCAATCTCGTCTTGCGCGCAACGGCGATGGATGGGCTGCCAAAAGCAAAAGGGATAGATCAGTTTCATCTGCAACTGGAGCCGGGAGATCGTGGATTGGATGATCTTCGGGAGAGGTTTGCCAATCCCTCCTATGTATTGCTGGCGCTGGCCGGTCTGGTGCTGCTTTTGGCCTGCGTGAATCTCGCCAACCTATTGCTTGCGCGGGGCGAAAGCCGCCAGCGCGAAATGAGTACCCGCCTGGCGCTCGGCGCGGGGAGAGCGCAGATACTACGCCAGGTGCTCACCGAGAGCTTACTGCTCTCGAGCCTCGGGGGTGCGGCCGGAGTGGGCCTGGGATTTTTGGGACGCAACGCTATCCCCAGTCTGCTCGGCCACTCCTCGGGCGGATCGGCCATCACGGCTCGCTTCGACTGGCAGGTCCTGGCCTTCGCCGCGGGCATCTCGATTGCAACTGGCCTGGTGTTTGGTATTTTTCCTGCGTGGCAGGCCATGCACATCAACGTCAACGGTTCGTTGAAAAGTTCCGGCAACACCACCGTGGGGCGTAACAAGGTTTGGCTGGGCAAAGGGCTGGTGGTCACGCAAATCGCACTATCCACGATCCTGCTGGTAGGCGCCGGGCTGTTTGTGCGCACGCTGGTTAACCTCAGCAAAACCCCACTCGGGTTCCGCACGGACCACATGCTTCTGTTCGAACTCAATCCGCCGCGTACCCGCTACTCCGATGCACAGATGGCTATGCTTTACCACTCACTGGAGGCTCAGATCTCTGCTATCCCCGGCGTCCGCGCAGTTTCCATGAGCAATATCGCCATCATTGGCGATGGCCATTCGGGTACGACCTTTCATTTGTCAGGACGCCCGGTGGCCGCGAAAGAGGAACGGGTGCAGATCAATAGCGTCGGTACCGAGTACTTTTCGACGATGGGCATCCCGTTGTTATACGGCCGCGTCTTCAACGTGCGGGATACGGCTACCTCACCCACGGTGGCCGTGATCAATCAGGCTCTTGCGCGGAAGTATTTCCTCAACCAGAATCCGATTGGCGCGACCTTCGAAGCGGACGCCGATGATGCGAACGGGCCGATTCAGATCGTGGGTGTTGCGGCCGATACCCGGTACGCCGATCTGCGTGACGAGACCCCACCTCTCTTTTATGTTCCTTATCAGCAGGAGCCCCGGGGCGGTCACATGGTGGTTGAGGTGCGTGCCGCGGCCGAACCGGGCAGCATCCTGAGCCAGGTGCGTGCCGCGATCGAGTCGCAGGATCGCGATCTTCCCATGATCGATGTGCGCACCATGGCCGATCAGGTTGCTGCCAGCCTTTCCTCGGAACGCATCTTTGCCAATTTGACTGCGGGGTTTGGCCTTCTGGCTTTGCTGCTTGCCAGCATTGGCATCTATGGCATCATGGCGTACACCGTCTCCCGCCGCAACACGGAGATTGGCTTACGCATGGCCCTGGGCGAAACACCTGGGTCTGTCGTCTGGATGGTGATGCGCGAGGCGCTGGGGATGCTTGGCGTGGGGTTGATTGCCGGGATTGGCTGCTCGCTCGCGCTAAGCCGGTTAGTGGCTGCGCAGTTATTCGGGGTGCAAGCCATGGACGCGTGGACGTATGTCGCAGTGATGATTCTTCTCACCGGGGTAGCCCTGGTGGCAAGCTTCGTGCCCGCGCGACGAGCCAGCGCCGTTGATCCGCTTTCGACGTTGCGTTACGAATGATCATGGCAAAACGCAGCGCGGGTCTGTTGATGTACCGACTACGCAATGGCCAGCTGGAGGTCTTCCTGGTGCACCCTGGCGGCCCTTTCTGGGCGAAGAAAGATATGGGTGCATGGTCCATTTGCAAAGGAGAGTATGCGGAGAATGAGCTTCCTCTCGAAGCGGCGAAGCGCGAATTTCAGGAGGAAACGGGCTTCCTCGCGCAAGGAAGCTTCCTCGAACTCGGCGTGGTGCAGCAGGCAAGCGGCAAAATGGTAACTGCCTGGGCTTTTGAGGGCGATGGCGACCCGGACAAACTGATCAGCAATCTCTGTCAAGTGGAGTGGCCGCCGCGCTCCGGCCGCATGATCCAAATCCCTGAGGTCGATCGCGGAGGCTGGTTTTCCATAGAGGTCGCACGCGAACGGATTTTGAAAGCTCAGGAGCCGTTTCTTGATAGGCTCTCCCAGCTGCTGAACCGGGAGGCGTAGGATGCGGCTCTTTGTTGGGATTCCACTCGCGCCTGCCGTGGTTGAGGAACTCTCGGCGATTTCGGTACGGCTTCAATCGAACGGAGACGGCCTGCGCTGGTCAGCTCCGGAATCCTGGCACATCACGTTGCAATTTCTAGGCAATACTCCGCAATACGACTGCATCGTAGCGCGGCTGCGCGAGCTGCGCTCGGCGCCCGTTGCCATCCAGCTGGAAGGTCTGGGCTTCTTCGAGCGCGCAGGAGTTTTCTTTGCCGGTGTGGGCCTTACGTCTGAACTGGAAGCATTGCAACAGCGCGTCACAGATGCGACCGGCGGGTGCGGCTTTGTTCCAGAGACTCGTCCCTACCATCCTCATATCACCCTTGCCCGCAGCAAAGGCAAAGGAGCTCATGGCTTGCGTGAACTGAAGAGGAAAATTCATCGTGAGCCGAGATTTACCGGTTTCGTCGCGGATGTGTTCGTGCTTTACGAAAGCATCCTCGGGTCGAAAGGGTCACACTATGTAATGCGCGAACAGTTTCGCCTCGACGATTGCCAGGGTAAAGAGCACGCGTGAGAACGAAGGAGAAGCCACAGCAGGTCCCTCCACTACGCTACGCTCCGGTCGGGATGACACCTCTGTTGCACAAACTATTTTCGTTACCCCAACGAGGTGTCATCCCGACCGGAGCGTAGCGTAGTGGAGGGACCTGCTGTGGCTTCTCCTTCGTTCTCACGCAGAAAGCAAACATCATTCAGTCCGCGGCAAAGTCGCCTTTCCGTCGAAACGGATTCCATGGCCGTGGGCCTTTCGGATTTTCAGCTCGGTAGACGATCGCTGCCGGCACCTGCAGATCGATCCGCGTTCCACCATCCTTCCAACGCCCGACGCGCAGATCGCCACGCATCTTGGCGGCGCGCTCTCGCATGCCCGGCAGGCCCCAATGGCCGCTGCGGTAACCCGCCTTCAGCACGCCCTCATCGATACCGCGACCGTCATCGCTTACGCTCAGGTGCAGCGCTCCGGATTGGTACGACACCTCTGCCAGGATGTCCTGCGCACCGGAGTGGCGGAAGGCATTGGTCAGTGCCTCACGCCCGATGAGCAATATTTCCTCCTGCACGATTGGGTCCAGTGGCCGTGGCCGGCCCAGCACTGTAACCTGGAAGTTTGCCGGATGAATGGTCCGCAGTTGATTACCAATCTCCGAAAGCGAATCAGCCAGGCTGGTACTCTCGGTGTGCCTGGCCCGGAGATTCATAACTCGCTCCCGTCCCTCTTGCATCACTTTGTCCGATTGCTGCAACGCGTCGTCCAGGGCCTCACGCGCTGGGTCGCCAACGGGCAGGCGGTTGGCTGCGGTATGAAATCGCAGCGTCAGCCCGAACAGGCTTTGTAACAGCGTGTCGTGCAGCTCCCTGGCGATACGTTCTCGTTCGGCGAGCCGTTCCGCCAGCCGCTCCTGCAGCTGATGCGTGATGCTGTGGATGCGCAGACGAATCGCCCACCCCAGCAGTGCGACAGCCGCCAATATCACCAGGGCCACGAACCACCACGTCTGGTAGAAGGCCGGCTTGATCACTATTCCCAGAGTCGCGCCCGTTTCATTCCATACGCCATCGTTGTTACACGCGATCACGCGAAAGCGAAAGTTTCCCGGGGGCAGGTGAGTGTAGAACGCCTGCCGCCGGGTTCCGACGTCCTGCCAATCGGGATCGACGCCCTCCAGTTTGTAGCGAAACATCACGCGCTCCGGAATGGCCAGGCTGAGGGCGGTGTAATTGATCTCAAGCCTCTCGGTGTGGGTAGGAAGCGTGAGGTCGCTTGTTCCCGGGTAGGTTTTTCCATTGGTGAGAACGGAGGAAATGATCACGGGGGGCGGCAATCGATTGAGATTCTGATGCAGCGCCGCCGGGTCGAGCCACGCGATACCTCGGGTGGTAGCAAACCACAGCCGGCCATCGCGCGATTCCGTCAGCGATGGCTCGGGGATCCTCTCCGCCGAGAGCCCTGGAAGTCCATCCAGCGCATCCAGACGCTCGCCGGAAACTGCGTAGGACCGGTCGCGCAGCCACTGCGATAACTCGCCGGCAGAAACATGCGTGATCCCGGAGAATCCGTTCATCCAAAGGTCACCCGATTCCGTTTCCAGCACGCCGGAAACTCTGCCCGGCAGGTCCTGATTCTTCCACCGGAGAACCTCAAAATGACCCTTGGTAAACAATTCGACCCCGCCTGATCCGCCCAGCCAGACGTGGTCCCCCCGGACCGACATGGTCGTTTCCGAGACACCTCGCGTGCCGTTGGGGAAGGAGAATCTGTGGTAGCTGCTTCCATCCCATTCGACCAGGTTGTTGGAGTAGCCAAACCAGACGTTTCCCTCGTCATCCCCGGCCATGATTCCGAGGATGCCAGGCTTTTTCCCGAGAGCGTCGTTCTGCTTACGCCAGGCTCCCTGGAAGAAATGGTAGTTTCCACCGGTTGCGGTCGCGATCCACAAGTCCTGGTTGCGATCCACCGCGAGAGAAATCACCGGGCCCACTTCCTCCTCGGGATAACGCATGGCTTTCCATCCCGCCCCTGAGGATCGCCACAGGAGGGCGTCACTCCCGCCAGTGGACCAGATGGTTCCATCGCGAAGGATGCGAAGACAGATGGTTCCGCGAATCTTGGGGTAGGTGGTGATGCGGCCATCGGCTGCTACCTGGGTCAGCGGCAAGCCCCTGTTTCCAGTCCAAATGGAGCCCTGGTCTCCAGCCGCGATGCTGAAGTCATGCTCCTGAGCCGGAGGAAGCGGCACGGTAGAGAGTGCCGTGAGTCGCAAGCGGTCCAGCCCGGAATTGGTTCCCACCCAGATGCTGCCCTCGCGATCGATCAGCACCTTCCACACGGCATCGGAGCTAAGTCCCTGGCGGGTGGTAAAGCTTTCGCCGGGGGAACTTTCTACCGCGTGGGTTGTGGTCCACTGGTCAATGTGGTCAAACCTGCGTAGTCCCTTGTCGCTGACTGCCCACATGGAACCGTCGGCGGCGAAGGTAAAGTCTCCGAATTCAATATTCTCGTCCTTTCCTTTGACCGGAGGAGCGGGAAGCTCGCGAGTGCCTTCTTTAGTGGTCACACGGCGCAGTCCGTGATCGTCTGAAAGCCAGATGGAGCCATCCGGTGCCTCATGAAGAAAAGTGTTATGGGTGGCTGTAGCCAGAACAAAGGCGGCGGAGGTTGAGCCGGCGTCGTATTCCAGGCGTTGGAATCGGGACTGACCGCGAGACATAAAGAGAAGCGCGCCGTCGAGCGTGCGCACCCAAACCGTTCCTTCTCGATCCACCAGGATGGCCGCGGGAAATCCGCCGGGGTATCCATGTTCCGGTCCAATCTGCTCACAGTTCGATCCGTGCATGTGGAATAGGCCACCCGACGTTTGCAGCCACAACCCACCATCCGCGTCCTCGGCTATTCCTCCCATTTGCAGCACCGGGGTACAGCGCCGGTCGGAATAAGTGGTCAGGCGTCCATCTTTCCAGAAGAGAAGCCCGGCCGCGCGCGTCTTGAGCCAGATGCCTCCGGAAGAGGAAAGAAAAACGGCGTGAATCTCGCTGTTAGGTGCGGCCCCATTGGTCGCTTCTTCCACGGATTGGAAGCGCACCCCATCAAAGCGGAAAACCCCGGTCGAGGTGGTGAGCCACAGGTATCCATCGCCTGCCTGCTGGATATCAAGGACTGCTCCGAGGCCATTCTCGGACGTCCACATGGTGTGATGGAAGTTCGCCGCGCCGGGAGGCGACGCTCTGGCCGCTGGTCCACGCATGCCAAGTGTCAGTATGAGGATCGCAGCGAATAGCCACTCGACCTTTTGTAACAGTCTCCTCATAAGGTGACTCGAAACGATTTCACTGGACAATTGGGTAGCAACGGATGGGCTGGCCGGCACGATGATGCCAGTCGCTTTCTGCCCGAGATGATTGTAGTCCTACATGATTACAGGCAGACCGCATGTTTTCCTGTGACAGGGCCACAGGAGGTGTGGCATGCTTATGTGGTATCAACACAGGAGCGCGGCTTGACGGAATCGAAGCTTGATCTATTGCAGGGCACGCTAGACGTAATGGTCCTGCAGACGCTGGTGACCATGGGAGCGATGCACGGATACGGTATCGCTCGCCGTATCGAGCAGGTAAGCGGCGATGAAATCCTGCTCAACCAGGGGACGATTTACGCTTCCCTGGTGCGACTGCAGCAGCGAGGCTGGATCGCAGCGGAGTGGGGCACGTCAGATAACAACCGCAAGGCGAAGTACTACTCCATCACCAGGAGCGGCCGCAAACAGCTGGCCGAAGATGCAGCGCACTGGCAAAGATTGACTCGCGTGATGGGGCGCGTATTGGCCATGCCGACCGAGGGAGAACTGTGATGAGTGTTCTGCGAGAAGGGCTACGGCGGGTGGGCTCCTTCTTTCAAAAGCGGCGGCGTGATACGGAGCTTGATGCGGAAGTGGCAGCGCATCTGGAGTTCGCGATGGAAGAGAATATGAGCCGTGGCATGTCGCGGGAAGAGGCCCGGCGCCAGGCGTTGATTCGCTTTGGCGGTGTGTCGCAGGCGAAGGAGCAGCAGCGCGACGCGCGGGGCTTGCCGTGGCTCGATGTGCTGATGCAGGATATGCGGTTCACCTTCCGCACGTTGGGGCGGGACCGCTCGTTTACCGTGATCGCGGTGATCATTCTCGGGTTGGGCATTGGGGCCAACATTGCGGTATTCAGCGTGGTGAATACCATCCTTCTGCGACCGCTGCCATTTCAGAAACCGCAGCAACTGGTTCGAATCCTGTCGAAAAAGACTACCGGCGGCGAATCCAGCACGACTTATTCGGTCGATGCCACGGAAGCGTTTCAACGGCGAAACCGTTCGTTCCAAACCGTTTCTGGTTACTACGCCTTTTCCTCGCCCGACAACCTCAAGCTGATGGGCGACGGACAGCCCATTCCGGTTACTGGCTTGTTAGTCGCCGGAAATTTCTTTCAGACCCTGGGCGTGGAGCCATCGCTGGGAAGGCTCTTCACCACCGAAGAATGTCTGCACAACAGCCGGCCCGTAGTGCTGCTCAGCCATGCATTCTGGAAGCGGCGTTATTTCGCTCATCCCGATATTGTGGGCCAGGCTATCGACTTGAATGGAACGCCCGTCACCGTAATTGGCGTGCTGCCTGAAAGCTTTGACTTCGGTGCGGTTTTTGCTCCCGGCTCGAAGATCGATGTATACGGTCCAGTGATCAACCAGGAGATCCAGGACGATGGGAATACCCTGGCACTGATTGGCCGCTTGAAGCCGGAAGTAAGCCTGGCACAGGCGCAGGCGGAAGCCGACCTTATCTTTCCCACCTTGCCTCAGAACCTCAGGCATCCGGAATACGACAGGGATTACACCGCCAGACTGTTGGTCTTGAAGGACTACGTAAGCGGCAAATTGCGGCGGTCGCTGATTGTCCTGTGGTGTGCGGTGGGCCTGATCCTGCTCATAGTGTGTGTGAACCTGTCGAATCTGCTGCTGGCACGAGGGGCAGCGCGTAGCAAGGAGTTTGCCATGCGTACGGCTCTCGGTGCCGACCGCGGAAGGCTGCTTCGCCAGTTGCTGACTGAGAGTCTGGTCCTTTCGTTCGCCGGCGCAGCGCTTGGTCTGGGGATTGCTTTTGCCATTGTTGC
The DNA here is from genome assembly GCA_049522955.1 of Acidobacteriaceae bacterium. Lineage (GTDB taxonomy): Bacteria > Acidobacteriota > Terriglobia > Terriglobales > Acidobacteriaceae > PALSA-350. Next base: position 12,729 of record JBEKNJ010000037.1, on the reverse strand, counting down.
CTATCTCGCCCACCAGGGATCGATCGCATTGCCGCTGCTGAGCAGCGTGCGCATCGATGGGGCCGCACTCACCTGGACGCTGTTGGTAGCCATGGCTGCGGCGGTTTTGTTCGGCCTTGCTCCGGGCCTCAGGATGTCCAGTGGCGAATTGCAGGAGGCACTCAAAGACTCCGGCCACGGAACCAGTGAAGGTAAAAAGCATGAGGCTCTGCGCTCGGTGTTGATCATTTCGGAGATTGCGCTGGCTTGTGTACTGCTGGTGGGAGCGGGACTGCTCCTGCGGAGTTTTCTCCACATCCTCGATGTGGATCTGGGCTTCGAACCCAGCCGGGCCGTCTCGATCAGCGTGGACTATCACGATGCGGGCGATGCGGCCAGGAGAAGCGTGATCTGGCAGGAGGTTCTGCGCCGGGTGAAGGCCATTCCGGGCGTCGAAACGGCGGGCATCACCGATAACCTGCCGATGAGCCGGAATCGAAGTTTTGACATTCGGGCAAAAGGTACAAATCCGGGCAAAGGGGATTTAGAGGACACCTTTTTGTACGTTGTCTCGCCAGGTTACCTGAACGCGATTGGCATGCGCCTGGTCCGGGGCCGCGACTTTCGTTGGGATGACAACGACAAAAAGATAGCGGCGATCATTGTCAATGAAACCGTCGCGCGCCGGCTCTGGCCGGGGCAAGACCCCATCGGCCGCCTGGCGAGTGCGAGCGGTATGGATGCTCGTGTGATTGGGGTCGTGGCTGATGTCCACGAGAGTAGCGTCGAGGGCAATCCGGGTTGGCAAATGTATACGTGTGGGGTTTCGCCGAATTTTTCCCCAGATGGCGCTCAGTTGGTTGTGCGTACCAACTTGCCCCCGGAAACGCTTGCTGCTGATGTCATGAAGACCCTGCGGGAAATCAATCCCGCGCAGCCGGCGACAGAGTTTCGTCCCGTTCAGCGACTGGTGGATCATGCGGTCTCGCCGCGCCGGTTCTTCGTTCTGCTGGTAAGTGTGTTTGCTGTGCTGGGGTTGATTCTGGCTTCGCTGGGGATTTATGGAGTTATCTCGTATTCGGTGACGCAGCAGACACAGGAGCTTGGTATTCGCATGGCGCTGGGCGCAAGCCAGGCGCGGGTACAGTTGGTGGTGATCTGGAAAACGATGCGCCTGGCGCTGATTGGGATCGCAACCGGAACGGTTGCGTCTTTCCTCAGCGTTCATTTGATTGCCACACTTCTATTCGGGACGCCCGCAACCGATCGAGTTACGTTTCTGAGCATGATTTTATTGCTGTTGACGGTGGCCCTGCTTGCCGGGTACATACCGGCACGACGAGCGTCGCGGATCAACCCGATGATCGCTTTGCGCAATAGCTGAGTCGATTGCAAGAGCGAACAAAGAAACCGCAGATCTCTCCACTCGAGATGACAATTCTTCTTGGGAACAAGCGTTCGCGTTCCCAAACAAAATTGTCATCTCGAGTGGAGAGATCTGCGGTTTCCTTGTTCGCTGCTATGCAGTTAGCGGTTTTCTTCCAGGTTGGCCCATTCTCCTACCTGTATAAAGCTTGCCCAATAGAAGGGATGCTCGCGTCCGTTCCGATGGAGCATAGCCAGCTGCGCCTGCCGCAAGGCATCGCCCCGGCCTAACCCGGCCTTGAGCCCGCGGTAGTAGGAGGTCATCAGCTCTCGAGTGACCGAATCGCTGACCGGCCACAGGCTCATCACTACAGTTTCCGCGCCGGCAATGAAGAAGGCGCGACGCAGGCCGTAGACTCCCTCGCCGTTTCTCACCTCACCAACGCCCGTGTCGCAGGCGGAAAGTGTCACTAATTTTGTTCCCCAAAGATTAAGATTTGAGGCCTCGAGCGCGGTTAGTATTCCCTTTTCGTTGCCGCCTTCCCCGAAGTTCGCGCCTGCCAGCGCCAGTCCAGACCGGAGCAATGGGTTTTCGACGTCTAAAACAGACTCAACGCCCCTGGGGCTCGGGCCGCTGAGGGAAGGGCGGATTTTGTCCGCCGCTCTTTTTTCCGCCTCGTCTGCCGCGTTCTGAAGGAAAAAACCGTGCGTAGCGATGTGGAGAATGCTTGGCGACTCTATCTGCTCAAGCTCCGCCTTGCTGGCCTGCGTACCAGTGAGAATCTTTGCCTCAGGAAATAATGATTTGAGTTCACGAGCCTCCAGGGCTGTGCCGGCAAGAGGCGCAAAGTAAAGATCTTTATCTCCACTGCCCGGCCCGCGACCGACTCTAACTGCACTGGCCGGTTTCAATCTGGCAGGAACTGTCTGCGGCAGCTGCGCTGCCTCCGGATCTCCAAAAGATGGATTGGCAACAACCACGGGTTCGCTGCGGCCGGTGCGGGCAACCTCCATCCGTAACAGGTCGCGGCCGGTGGTGACATAGCTGATCGGGTAGTCTTCGATCAGGTAGCGGCCCTGTTCATCCAGCAGAGATTCAAAAGACAAAAGGTTCAATTCGCCATCGGGCGAGATGATCAGGTGTTTCCCTTCGATCCCCAGGGCTCGCATCGGCTGCATTAGTTTTGCATCGAGCGCGCGCGCAAGTTGCCGTGCGTCGGCACGCTTGGGGTCGCGTAAGGTCTGCCGGTAGGCGTCAATCTGATTGTCGATTTCCTTTGCGTCCCCGAGATCTTTCCAGCGCACATCGCCTTGCGGCGGAATCAGATAGACGACATAGCGAAGGGGAGTGTTGTCCTCGGCGTGGCTAAGCTGGCGGAAGTCATAAGGTCGATGGACACAAAACTCTATCAACACGCTGTCTGCAGGGATTGCTTTGCGAACAGCGGCAAGAGTGACCGCGTCGGTTCGCTGATAGTAGCCGGCACTGCGACGGCTGATCTCGGTTTCGAGCTCTTCCTTGTGACGTTGCAGCGCTACGAGCTTTGCCTGGTAAACCTCGGGGGTTGTCTGCCCGGGACCGTGGAGGGCGGCTTTGGCCAATTCCGCGAGGGTGTCGCTGAGCTCATTGAGCAACTCCTGGTCTTCCGGTTGCAATCTTCTCCGTAGATTTCTCATGCTGTCAGAGACTGCATCCAGCACCCTCCCTTTGCGCTGCAGGATGATCTCCGCTGCCAGGTTGGCTGCAGCGGGGTCGTTGGGTGCCTCGGAGAGGTTGAGCGAAATAGTGCGGGAAGTCTGGAAGGCAAACTTATCCGCATAATCCAGCCGGTCGTGCTCAGAGCCGATCGCAAGGTTGAGTGAAAGGTTGGTCTCAGCAGCCGCGTTCATGCGGGCCATGTAGCGAACGGCATCGGACGGATCGTTTTGCGCGGCGTAGGACCGGGCAAGATTGCCCAGGGTCATCATGGTCCATTCGTGATAGGGGCCGGCTGCTCTTTCCAGGACCGAAAGGGCGCGGAGGTAGGTTTCAGTGCTCCGGCGGTAATCCCCCTGCTGGCTATAGACGTTTCCTATATTCACCAACAACGTTGCTGTTAAGGGGTGCTGGCTACCCAGGGCTTGCTCGCGAACTCTCTCCGCGCGCCACAGATACTCAAGAGAAAGCGAAAATTGCTTTTGATCGCGGGCAATGATCCCGAGGTTTTGTAGAGGATGGGCGACCAGGGGATGGTTGGGGCCGAGTTTCTGTTCGGTTAGCCGCAGGGTTTGTTGAAGAACAGGCACAGCATGGTCCAGATCGTGGAGTTCAAAGTACACGTCTCCGAGGCTGTCCAGTGCCTTGAGGGTCGCCCGGTCGTCAGGCTCCAGCCTCTGTTGATCGATCGCGAGTGCGTGCTGAATTTCGGCCAGTGCGCGCGGGAAATCTCCCCGGCGCTGGTGCAACAGGGACAAGACCACGAGGCAGCTCGCGAGGTCCGGGCTTTCCCGGCCCTGGTTCTCTTCGGTGATGTGCACGGCTCGTTGCAACGCCTCTTCTGCTTTTGCATAGTCACTGGCCGCGATATAGACACTGCCGACCCCGAGAAGCGCGAAGGCGAGCGGTTGATTGTTTGCGTCCTTCGCCGCCTGATCGATGAGGATCGCGCGCTGGAACGCTGCCGCGGCCTTCTCGCGATCCCCCGCGATCAACGCGATGGCGCCGAGTTTCCCGGACAACTCGCCGACATACGATGCATTTGGCCCCAGCGCCTCCTCGGCTTCGGTCAGCGCTGTTTGGGAGAGGTCGAGTGCCTGCTCGTAGTGTCCAGCATCGCTCTGCATCTGCGATTGCGTGCTCAATGCGCGCGCCTTGAATTGAAGCTGTTCCTGGTGCGTCATCGGACGGATGGTGAGCAGTTCGATGGAGTATGCCGCAACAGGATCGTGGGCATATTTAGCTTGCACTTGTATCTGATAAGCTCCGGCCGAATCAGCAACCAGGCCAATATGTTCCTCGCCCATTGGCCGGCTCTCGCTGTCATAGTCGGCCAATGGATGGGAGGCTGGATCCAACACCCGCACGATTACGTTGATGCCTTTCTGCTCTACCTTCAGATCGGCAAATTGACCTGCCGCAAGCGGAAGGCGGTAGGTGTGGCTTTGTCCGCCAGTCAGCGGGCACTCGATCACTTTGTCCGCTGCAAGCGAGGCTTCCCTGGCTATAGGAGGCTGACAATCGCCCAGGCCGGAACCTCTTGCCTGCCGGGGGACAGCGAGTGCGCCGGCGACAAGAAGTACTGCGCACGCCACCTTAAACGCGGCCGGTGTTTGGCGGCGAGAACAGGCGTTCGGCATCCTGATCTTCACCAGCATGCTTTTCCCCCCAAGGTTGCTGTTTCGAGGGCCCTATTGCGTCACAATTTTAAAGACATAACTGCTGACGAACTCGGGTTCACCGGCGGGCGGTATTCCCGTGACCTCTAACTGATACATTCCTTGCGTCAGGAGCTTTGCCGGGATGCTAACTGATAGTGCACTGTTTTGATCCCTTGTTACAGCAGCCAGGTTGCTGCTATGCCATAAGGAAGTATCTGCTTTGAGGCTCTTGAACGTTACGCGATAGTGGGGGAAATCGTTGGTCTCGAGATCGAGGCGAAAATCTGCCCGGCTGGTCCCCGAGGGGAGCACGAGGTTGGGTACCTGAGGGCCGCCCCTCATCTGAGGCGCGAGAACAAAGGAGGTAACGCTCACCGGAAGAGTAGGCAAACGCGAAGCGAAGCGTGCGGCGGCAGAATTGTCTTCTTGTTGGGCCAGAGACTTCTTTACCTGGTCCAATTCGCTTGCTGCTTTCGCGTTCGATGCGTGCTCAGCGTTGAGCTGGGCCTGCAGATCGCGCTCCCGTTGCTGCAATGCCGCACGGTCAGCCGCTGCCTGGCTTATGTGGTCGCGAAGATGCAGGTTCTCGACTAACAGGAGACTGATGGCCAGCAGCATTGCTAACCCGCCGGCCAACGCTAACCGGGGAAACGCAAACAACCCCAGCCATGGCGAATTTGCCGGTTTTGCTGGAGCTGGCCTGTCCAGCGCCTGCCGATCCTCGAAGGAAGCGAGGCTCTCGGCAAATGCCACTCTCTCCCGCCGTTTGCTGGAAGACAAGTATATGTTCTGGAACTTCTCCAAAGTGTCTCCGGAAAGCTTCCCGCGAACGTACGAGTCGACCAGGTCACTCTCGACGGTGTCGAGACGTGCGGCAAACTCGTCATCGACAACACTCAACTCATCGAGCCGCTCGGTTTCCTCCGGAGGCAATTGGCCGAAAAGATAGCCCTTCAGGGTATCGTCGTCCACTCGTTGCTGGCGTGAGAAGAGCATCATCCTATCTCTATAAGACAAAATCCAAAAACAATTTCATGGTGCGCTCGAACATTGCCGGACGCACAACTCGAGTTTATTGCGGATGCGGCAGGCCCGGATGCTCAGCGCGTTTACGCTGAGGCGCAGGGTTGCCGCCAGGCCTCGGCGGTTTTCGATTTTCGTTCGCTGTTCCCCGCAATAATACCCAAGAATCAGGTCACGGTCCGGCGTGGCCAGTTTGGCCAGGCACTCCTCCAGGCAGTCCGAGAGCTGTTCTTTTTCCCTGGAGTCATCGTCCTGGAGAGACGGTGTTCCCAGGATGGAATCCACCCTTGCCGGCGACATCTCTTCCAGGCTGGTGTCGGCGTGGGCATGGCTGCGGAGATATTCGAGAAAGACAAATTTGGCGGTTACGTAGCAGTACTGCGCCGGAGCGGTGCCGGTAATGGCACCCAATTCTTCCAGTCTCCGGGCCACCCGGTTCAGCGTTTCGTCTGCCAGTTCATCGGGGCCAAGACAATTCTTGCGGTCAAAATAAGCCACCAGCCGGCGGCGCATTTCCAGGTATTTCTCGCCGTTCGAATCTACACCCTCGTCCAGCCAGTTCAGAAACTGACGGAAGGTGTCGGCGGTGCTCGCCGAGTCCCGGTTTGTGCGACCGTTTGCGATGCTGACCTCCCGGCGGGCAGCCGCTGGGTACTCAAGACCATCTTGCGAGCGTCCTGAATCTCTCAGCAGTTTCCGCGCCGTGAAATGTTTTTCCTGCCTTTGTCTTAGGGGAGTGAGGGGCAGAAAACAGCAGCAGGTTATTCAGTCAGTGGTCAGAGTAGCAGCAACCCCTTCCCGCTGTCTGTTCTTTGGCTGATCCAAATTCAAGAGGAGTGATCTCATGTTCAAAGCTATCTTGCGCGCGATGGTATGCTGCGTGGCCATTCCGGGTCCGGCTCTGCTGGCCGCGGCCCCAGACTCTGTTCCCTTTGACCGGCCACTGGTGTTTGAACCGAATCTTGGGCAGGCGCCGGCGCAAGTTTCGTGGACCGCCCGAGGCCAGGGCTACCAGCTTTACCTGACAGCGTCGGGAGCTTCGATCGTGCTGGCTGAACCCGTGGCGCACCCGTCCGGCGACCGCCCCTCCTTCGGAGCAGACCGGCCCGGTCTCCAAAAGAAAGGGCTGCTCAAGGCCCGGGTGAGTGTGGTCGGAATGAACCTGGGCGGAAGTCACTCCTGGGACGCCGTTGAGGGTCTGGAGCCCACGGGCGGGACCAGCAACTATCTGGCCGGCAAAGACCCAAAGGACTGGCACAGGGGCATCCCGCAATACGGTCGTGTCCGGGTGAACGGTGTTTACGATGGCATCGACCTGATCTTCTACGGACATGGGCACGATCTGGAGTATGACTTTGTGATCCGGGCGGGAGGCGATCCTAACCAGATTCGGCTGGGATTCGATGGCGTGGGCTCGATGGCCGTCGACAGTAAGACCGGGGACCTGCTGATCAAGACCAGGGCGGGCTCGGAGATGCGGCACGTCCGGCCGAGGGTTTATCAACAACTGGGTGACCAGAAGGTGGAGGTCGCAGGCAGCTATCAGATTCTGGACGATGGTCAGGCGGCCTTCCGGCTGGCACCGTATGACCGTCACAGCTCCCTGGTGGTGGATCCGACGGTCGAATTTACCACCTTTCTCGAAGGCAACGGTGAGGATATTACGACGGGTGTCGCCGCCCTGGGCGCCGGCTATACCTATGTGACGGGGCAGACCTACTCGACCGACTTTCCCCTGACGGACGAGGCCCACGTGTCGAAGTTTTGTCCTAACAATGTGTGCCCAGCATACATTTTTGTCACAGAACTCACTCCTCAAGGCAAGGTGCTTAATTCCACGCTGATTGGCGGCAGTCAAACAGACACATCCACTGGAATTGCCGTTGACTCCAATGGAGTCTGGATCTCCGGTTCAACGGATTCGCCAGATTTCGCAACCGATAGTGATTTTGGGCACGGCTACTGGAATGGTTTCGTCGCCAGGTTAAGCCCGGATCTTGGCCAGCTTACGTGGTGCGCTACATTGGGCGGATATGGAGACCAATATACCTATCAAAACGCCACTGCGATTGCGTTGGATGCGAACGATAACGCTTATCTAGCTGGATATACCGCGTCTAACAGTTTTCCGACATCCGAGTCGCTTTCACCGGCCCACTCATCGAAACAAAAAACATTTGGCGGCGCTATGGACGTGTTCGTCGCCAAAGTGGGCTCCAACGGAAATCTGAACTCGGGATATTCCACCTATCTCGGTGGGGCGAGTGACGACGCGGCCTTTGGCATTGCGGTCGATAGCGCGGGACATGCTTATATCACCGGCTACACAGGGTCGAAGAATTTTCCAATCAACGGAGCGCCCTCTCACGGCTCGATAGCCAATGGAGGCACCGTTGCATTCGTCACCGAGCTGTCGAAAGACGGATCGTCCTCTCTCTACTCGGTCATGTTAGGAGGCACGAAGTCCGTTCAGTACCCGTATCCCCTGGATCAGGCTGCAGCGATTGTGTTGGATGCGCAGAACGAAGCTTATATTACTGGCACTTCCTGCACTTCGGACTTTCCCACGAACGCCAACTCTTTCCAAAAAACGCCCGCTTCTGAGTGTCTACCGTTGACCCCAGGGCAGTACTTGACGAGCGCGTTCGTAGCCAAGCTAAGCAACTCGGGCTCACTCTTATACTCAACCTATCTCGGGGGCACGAGCGGAGGGGTCGCGGGCAACGCGATTGCGATCGACAGCACGCAGAATATTTATGTTGCCGGTCTGACTACCACGAGCGCCTTCCCGGGTGCCCCGCAAATCACGCTGAATCCCAGTGCGGGCTTTCTGACAAAATTTCATCCCAAACTCTACACCATTGATTCCACCATTTTCCTGGGAGAAATCATCACGAGTATCGCTGAATTCGAGCCGGAACTGGCCCTGGTCGCAACCAGCGATACTCTACCGCAAACCGTTCCAACGATCTTGACGGCGGGATACCGATATCGACCGGGCTCTCCCTCACTCGCCGGGAAGTACCTTGACGCTTTCGTGGTCTCGGTTGGGTATTTTCCTCCGATGGAGCCATAGGGAGAACCGCCGGGCATTCTCACCAGAGCCGCAATGTCCACCCTGCAGCAGGCGTGGGCGTTGCGGCCTTTTTGTTGAAAAGTGAAAACGGCCATGAAATGTTTTTCTTCTTTTTTCTTATCAGGGTGAGCCGTGAAAAAGAGATCCGCTCTCTGCTTCTCCGGCCAAGAAAAATTGAGGGGAGTGATCTCATGTTCAAAGCTATCTTGCACTCAACCCTATTGTGCTCAGCCCTACTGAGCCCAGCCGTGATGGCCGCAGCCTCCAACCCTGTTCACTTTGATCCGCCGCTGGTGTTTGAACCGAATCTTGGCCAGGCGCCGGCGCAGGTTTCCTGGACCGCTCGGGCGTCCGGATACCAGCTGTTCTTAACTTCTTCCGGCGCTTCGATCGTGACGGCTGAGCCTCTGCCGCCATCTGCGGCGGATCCTTCTTTTTCCTTCCCTGGCAGGCGACTGGGTGGGGTCCGGGCCAAGGTCAGTGTGGTCGGAATGAAGTTAGGCGGAGGTCACACGTGGGATGCTGTTGAGGGGCTGGAACCCACTGGCGGGGTCAGCAACTACCTGCTAGGCAAAGACCCAAAGGATTGGCACAAGGGCATTCCTCAATACGGTCGAGTCCGCGTGAAAGGTGTTTACGATGGAATCGACCTGGTCTTCTACGGTCATCGGCGCGACCTGGAATATGACTTTGTTGTCGAGCCGGGCGGCGATGCCAACCAGATTCGCCTTGCCTTCGACGGTGTGGGCTCGATGCGCGTCGATCGCAAGACCGGTGACCTGGTGATCAAGACCAGGACAGGGTCCGAGATGCGCCACGTCCGACCCAGAGTCTATCAACAGGTGGGAGGCCAGAAGGTGGAGGTCGCCGGTGGTTATCAAATCCTCGAGAACGGTCAGGCGGCCTTCCGGTTAGCGGCTTATGACCGTCGGAATACTCTCGTCGTTGACCCGACTGTGGCATTCACAACATTCCTCGAAGGCAATGCTCAGGATGATGCTTACTCCGTCGCAGTCGATACCGCCGGCAATTCCTATGTTACGGGGCAAACCTTCTCGACCAACTTCCCGGTCACCACAGCGGCGCCGGTGGCCAAGAATTGCTCCGGTGGCATCTGCCCGGCGTACATTTTTGTGACTAAGCTCTCTCCCCACGGTACGGTTCTGAATTCCACGCTCATCGGTGGCAGTGATTACGACGACGTCGGCACCATAGCGGTGGATGAAACCGGCGTCTGGGTCAGTGGCATGACAAATTCTCTGAATTTTTCGACCCGCACGCAATTTGGGCACGGTTTCTGGAATGGCTTCGTCGCCAAGCTCACTCCAGATCTCAGCACGCTGGATTGGTGTGTCACCTTTGGCGGGGTTGGTGACGAAACAATTTATCAAGGAGCCTACGCGATTGCGGTCGATCCGAACCACGCTGCCTATGTGACGGGTCTGACCGGTTCGGTTGATTTTCCCACGTCGCTTTACACGTCTACTACACTGCAACCGAAACAGCAGGCTTTCGCGGGCGGAGGGTATGACGCATTTGTTGTCAAGGTGGGTGCCGATGGGTATTTGAACTCGGGCTATTCCACTTACTTAGGCGGGTCAGGTTTAGACTTCGCCTCCGGCATTGCCGTCGACAGCGTGGGCCACGCTTACGTAACCGGCACGACCTCTTCTTCGGATTTCCCAACCAACGGGGCGGTGTCCCACGGGGCACCGAACACGAACGGCTCGGTTGCATTCATCACCGAACTCTCCATGGACGGATCCAAGTCTCTCTACTCCGTCTTGCTAGGCGGCACGAAGACGTTCCAGGGCACCTACCCGTTGGACGGGGGGCTCGCCATTGCGGTGGATGCGACGGGGACGGCGTACGTAACGGGATATGCATGCTCTGCGGATTTCCCGACCACCGCCCAGGCGTTCCAGGCGTCGCCTCCGTCGGCATGCATACCGAAGCCCGAAGGCGATGACTATCAAAGCGCCTTTGTCGCGAAACTTAACAGCACCGGAACTCTGCTTTACTCGACCTACCTCGGGGGCGCGGAGGGCTCGACGCAGGGCTTCAGCATCGGGTTCGATCACCTGGGAGATACTTTTGTCGGAGGTACGACCACGACTGGCCTATTCCCCGGTGTTACGGGCACGACTGTGAAACCGTCGGCGGGCTTCTTGAGTAAACTGCATCCCAAGCTGATGACCATGGCGTACACCACATTCCTGGGAGCGGACGTGTACGGGATCGATGTCTCCGACCCTGTAAGCACTACGGGCACCTATTCAACGGCTGGCGCAACGATCTACACCGCGGGCGATCGCTATATTCCGAACTCAGATACGACGAACGTCAGCAACCTTGATGCCTTCGTCGTCACTCTGTTGGATACACCTTAAGTTGTCTGACTGTCACAATTGAGTTCTTTCGTTGTGTACACCAGCCGCGTGTGATTGCCCTTGCTTCTGCACGGTAGTCACACGCGGTGTCCAAACTAACCTCCGCAACCAAATTACGGGTATCCCACATCCCAAAGTTTTGCTTTGTATCAGGGCACGACTTTAGTCGTGCCACTTCCCGGCAAAAATGATCGGGGCTTTAGCCCCTGCCACGGTAAAATCTGCCTGAAATTCCAAGGGAATAAAGCGCAGGGGCTGAAGCCCCTCTCTTTTTGCGCCTTTACGGCACGACTAAAGTCGTGCCCTGATACAAAGCAAAAATCGAAATGTGGGGCACCCGTAGTTACGGAGCCTAATCCAGGCAGCCTCCGCCCAACGTTACGGGTGGTCTGTCCCCCCAGGTCGTCGGAGTTGAGGATTCGCCGGGGTTGTGTCGCCTGTAGAAGAAGTGCGAAGAAAGCGAAGTAAGCGAACTAAGTCCCCCTTGAGCGAAGCGGCGTCGCACAGAAGAGGTTACGTTTCGTCTTTTTGGAGTTTCTCTGACGCGGGGGAGCGATCGGGCAAGATGGCCAAATAAGGGCAAGATGGCCAAATAAGGGCAAGATGGCCAAATAAGTCGTTTGTTTCACGAAGATGGCCAAGATGGCCAATTAATTAATTTGAGCATCTTGCCTCCGTGGGCGGCTGGTTATCGGGCTGCAGAGACGAAGTTGGTCTGGTGCGGCTCGTTTGGAGGGGACGGTGGGTCAAATAAAAGTGCGCGCAATGCGCCGTAAGCGCTATAGGTCCCCTTCCCATGTGCTGGATCGCCGGTGCGGTGACGAACGGGACGGTCTTCTGCCTACCAGGTACGTGTTAGCGAACGTCCCGTATGTCATCCGGCGTCCGTGTCCTCTGGCTGGGGATAGCCTCGGGCTGGTGTCCGGTGGGATGGTGTTTCCCGAATTGTCAAAACTGCTTCGTCAAGAGGACGCACTGGGCGCACCCTGTTTGGACACTGTGATTCTTGCTCCCCGCAGGCGCGCCCTCGCAGGGCGCAGGAATGCTGCGGATAGACGTAATCCGTTACTTCGATGTCACATTACGGCTTGCTACACCGGACATCAGGCTGGCAAGCGCTGATGCTTTCGCGGTGGTGGGCGGCGGATGCACAGGTAGAGCGCATGGGTGCAAGGCCAAACAGGGCCGTCATGGTAAAGACGGCGCTGACGTGTGGTTCTTACTCCCACAGTAGTACGGTTTTCGGATGGCGTCGAGAGCGTGAGAAGAATTATTTGGTAACCGCCATAGAGCGATTACTTGTCAAGCGGATTTACAAACGATAGGCCCCGCCCCGCGTTTCGTCGTCAAGTGCGAAATTCTAGTCCTGGGCGAATGACCGCCAATTCATCAGTTACTGTTCAATAACTGGCGGGTAGGCGACCATACGGCCCAAACCAGCCGAATGCGCTGTTCTACTGCGCCACGATCGGAGCGTAGTGTAGGATTCCGCAATGCGAGAAATGCACTTACGAATCTTCGCGGTGGTTATCACGACAA